>NZ_UPHT01000102.1 GCF_900566085.1 Mycobacterium attenuatum | reverse complement strand
AGATGTTGGCGCCGCGGGCCTTGGCGTGCTCCTCGGTCTCGATCACCATGAGTGCACCGGCTTCCCCGAACACGAAGCCGCTGCGGTCCCGGTCGAACGGGCGACAGGCGCCGACGGGATCGTCGTTCTTGGTGGACATCACGATGCGCATCTGGGCGAACGCCGCGATCGGCACCGCCTCGATCCTGGTCTCCACGCCACCACAGATGGCCACGTCGGCCTCACCGAAGACGATGTTGCGCCACGCCTGAGCGATGCCCTCGGAACCGGACGCACACGCCGACACCGGAGTGATGACACCCGCCTTGGCATGTCGTTCCAGGCCTACCGCCGCGGCGGCGCCGTTGGGCATGTACTTCTGCACACCAAGCGGTGAGACCGCCTTCATGCCACGAGCGCGCATGTCGTCGTAGCTGAACACCATCTCTTCCGACGAGCCCAGCCCGGTTCCGATGGATACCATCAACCGGTCGGAGTCGACTTCGGGCGAGCCCGCGTTCTCCCACACTCGCCGGCTCAAAATGGTGGACATCTTCTGCAGGTAGCCCATGCGCCGCAGCTCCACGCGCGTCAGTTGGCTGTCGAACTCCTCCAGAAGATGCCCGCCGATGCGCACCGGCAGATCAAACTCTTCGACGAACGGGTCGTCGAGGATGCGGATCCCGCTTTGGCTGTCGAGCAGCAACTTCCACGTGGTTTCCACATCGGTGGCCAGTGCGGTTGTCATGGCGACGCCGGTGACCACTACGTTCGGGAGCGTTTTCCCGGTAACCAGCTCTGTCATGAGTGTTGCGAACGTTCCTTCCGTATCTCTCCGGCTCGCCCCCGGGCCGTTGCGGCCCGCATCGTCACCGGACGTCGTGCTCAGTAGCGCCCGAAGGCGAGCGCCACATTGTGACCACCGAACCCGAACGAGTTGTTGATGGCATAGCGGAATTCGCCATAGCGAGGTTCGCCCGCGACAACATCGAGGTCGATTTCGGGATCGGGGGTCTCGTAGTTCAGGGTGGGCGGGATGACGCCGTCCCGCAGGGTCAACACGGTCAATGCCGCCTCCAGCGCCCCGACTGCGCCAATGGAGTGACCCAACGCCGACTTCGGCGCGTACACCGCGGCCTGCTCACAACCGGCGACCCGGATGGCGTTGGCCTCGGCCGCGTCGCCGATCGGCGTCGCGGTGCCGTGCGCGTTGACGTGATCAATGTCCTTGGGGGACAAGCCCGCCAGCTCCAACGACCGCGTCATCGCGCGGCCGGCGCGCACACCGTCCGCCGCGGGCGCCACCATGTGGAAGGCGTCCGAGGTGATACCGGCACCCATCAACCGGGCCAGTGGCTTGGCGCCACGGGCTTTGGCGTGCTCCTCGGTCTCGAGCAGCATCAGTGCCCCGGCCTCACCGAACACGAAACCGTCCCGGTCCTTGTCGAACGGCCGTGAGGCACGCTCGGGCTCGTCGTTGCGGGTCGACATGGCTCGCATCATGGAGAACGCTGCAATGGGCAACGCCTCGATGGGACCCTCGACACCGCCGCAGACGGCCACGTCCGCGTCGCCCATGACGATCTGACGCCACGCGTGGGCAATGGCCTCCGAGCCCGACGAACAGGCCGACACCGGGGTCATCACGCCGGCGCGGGCGCCGAGCTGCAGACCCACGACCGCCGCGGCGCCGTTAGGCATGATCATCTGAACCGCGAGCGGGGACACCTTGCGGGGCCCGCCCTCGTTCATCAGGTCATAACTCTCGACGATCCGCTCGGCCCCACCCAGACCGGTTCCCACCACGACGGTGAACCGGTCCGGATCGACCTGCGGGCTGCCCGCGGACTCCCAGAGGTGTCCGCTGAGCAACTTGGCCATCCGCTGGACGTACGACATGCGCCGCATGTCGAGGCGGCCCATGTGGTTGTCGACCGGGTCCTTGAGGTGGCCACCGATCTTGACCGGTAGGTCCCACTTGGTGACGAATTCGTCTTCAAGGACGCGAATGCCGCTCTCGCCGGCCAGCAGACCCTTCCACGTGCTCTCGATGTCCGGCGAGATTGACGTCGTCGCTGTGACGGCGGTTACCACGACGTCCTTGAAAGGAGCGCCGCGGTAACCGCCATTAGCAGTGGAAGGCTTGGTCACTTGCTCTCTGCTTCCAGCCTCGCCTTGACGTTGGCGACAGCCTCGGGGTTCTCCGACTCGAGCTTGGCGCGCAACGCTTCGGCAGCCTCGGGGTTCTCTTCCTCGAGCTTCTGGATGTAGGCGACGACGTCACCGACGGTACGCAGACCGGCCAGGTCCTCGTCGGGGATCTTCACGCCGTACTTGTCCTCGGTCTGCACGGCGATCTCCACCATCGACAGCGAGTCAATGTCCAGGTCGTCGACGAACGACTTCTCCGGGGTGACCTCGGAGGGCTCGATACCGGTGACCTCTTCGATGATCTCGGCGATACCGGCGATGATTTCTTCCTGACTGACGGCCACAGTTAGCTTCCCTTCGTAATGTGTTGTGGACAAATCGGTTTGACGTGCTTTTGTTGGTTCCGGACGAACCCTGCGGTTTACAGGTTTGCCAACTCGTCCAGATCTGCGGGTGACTTGACGGCGTGCGCCGGAACCCCCCGAAGTTCGCGTTTGGCGATACCGGTGAGTGTGCCCGCGGGCGGGAACTCCACGATCGCCGTGACAGTGTGCTCAGCGTGCTCACGGATATATGCGGTGCACAGGTCCCAACGCACGGGCTCAGTGAGCTGGGAGACCAGGGCCTGCATCGCCGCGGCCGCAGACGTGACGGGCTTTCCGTCGCGGTTGGACAACAGCGTGGCAGTGGGCTCGGCGGTTGCGATGCCGGCCGCTGCAGCGGCGTAGCTCTCCATGGCCGGGGTCATGAACTGGGTGTGAAACGCTCCGGCGACACCCAGCGCGCGCACCCGAGCTCGGGCCGGTGGGTCCTCGGCCAGCTTTTCCAGGGCGGTCAGCCGGCCGGCGGCAACGATCTGACCGGTGGCGTTGCGGTTGGCCGGGATCAGGTCAAGCTGCTCGAGGCGGCTCAGCACCTCGGCCTCGTCGCCGCCGAGCACCGCGGACATCCCGGTCGGTTCGGCGGCGCACGCCTTGGCCATCTCGGCGCCGCGGGTCGCGGCCAAGGCGACGGCGTCGTCGGCGGCCATAACCCCGGCGATGGCGTAGGCGGCGATCTCGCCGACGGAGTGGCCGGCAACGATCAACTCGCGACCCACAAGGAGACCCCTCTGTGTCAGCTCCTGGTGAGCCAGCAGGGTGGCGGCGACGATCAATGGCTGAGCGACCGCGGTGTCGGTGATCTCCTCGGTCGGCGCGGTGGTGCCCAGGCGGGCCAGGTCCAGGCCGCTGGCCTGCGACCACGAGGCGATCCGGTCCGCCGCGCCTGGCAATTCCAGCCACGGCGACAGCATTCCCTCGGTCTGGGAGCCCTGTCCGGGCGCAAGCAACGCAATCACGTGTCTAAGAGAACACTGTGGAAACGGTTTTGCGCGGTGTAACAGATTATGAACCTCGTCTTAGGTTTTTGTGGAGACCCTACAAAATAGCCGCGTAAGCTACGTGTTTGAGATCCGGCCGCGACCTGTGCCCTGAATCACTATTGTGCCGATTCGCCAGCCGGGCAGCTTCTCAGGCCCCTTCGGCACCCCGCCTGACCGGGAGCGGAACTGCTGCTATGGCATTGTTCGCCACGCCGGAGTGCGAGGCCGGATAGTTCAGCTGACCCACCGTCGCGGCCACCCGCAAGACATAGGCATCGCGGGGCTGGGTGGGATCACGCCCGGTGAAATCGGTGATCCGCTTGAGCCGGTAACGGATGGTGTTTGGATGAACGAACAACTTCCTGGCACACGCCTCAATCGCGCCGCCACAATCCAGGTAGGCGTCCAGGGTCTCGATGAGCGTCGGGCCGGCGTCGGCCAGCGGCCGCATCACGTCGGTATGCAACGCCACGATCGCCGAGGCGTCGCCCATCAGGGCACGCTCCGGCAGCAATTCTCTGGCCAGCACCGGGCGCGGCGCCCCGCGCCAGCCGGCCACCGCGTTCATCCCCGAAATCGCCTCGCTGGCGCTGTGATACGCCGCCGTCAGCATGGGTGCGGTAGGCCCGATGACCACCGGTCCGTCGGAAAACGCCTCCAGTAGGTCCTTCAAAAACTTATCGGTGGGCGACAAATGGCCCGACACTATGGCCACCAGCCAGGTGCCGTGCACATCGGTGAGCGCTGCCCGGCCGTGGCGGGCGGCGATGTCGCGGACGTCCTGGCTGGCTCGCTTGCTGCCGTCCTCGTTATTCGAGCCGTCGCGCCCGGGCGCCGGGGTGCCCACCACGACCGTTGCCGGCGCGGTGGTGTCCCAGTTCAGCGCCGCCGCCCGGGACAGCAGCTCCGGGCCGGTGTCGCCGCGTACCACCGCGTCGACCACGCTGGCTTCCATCCGGCTGTCCCAGGTGCCGCGCGCTTCGGCGGCGTCGGCGTAGGCGGATGCGGCGGTGAACGCGAGGTCGCGGCTGTACTTCAGGATGCCCACGGTCAGGGCGGTCAACTGATCCTCGTTGCGGGCCAGCAGTGGCACCACTTCTTCGAAGAACTCCATGGTGACCCGCACCATGTCGACCGTGTGGCGCAGTGCGATGCGTCGGGTTAGGTCCTGGGGCACCAGTTCGAATGCCTGTGCGGTATAGCTGACGTCGCTGTGCGGGTCCTGCATCCATTCGACGAAGTTGACCACGGCCGTCTGTACCACCAGTGCCACGCTGGCGCGCTGTGATGCCTCCAGGTCGGCGAAGAACGGCAGCCGCTCCTGCATCACCGACACCGCCTCGGTGGCCAGCCGGCCCGAATACTGCTTCAACCGTCGCAACAGCGAATCGGGCACGTTGTCCAGCATTTCGAGTGGCGACCGTGACGACGCGAGCCTCGCCGTTGGTGAAAATTGGGGTGAAAATTGGGGTGAAGATTGGGGCGAGAACTGGTTGTCGTTCACGCCTAAAAGCTACGCCTGTTTTCTGGACCTTTCCCCCAAAAGCGTCGCAAGGTTCTTAGCGCTGTCTTATTCAGCTTATTCAGGGTCGCGGTTGAGTCCGTTAGGTCGCCGTGCCGGCGTCGGCATCCTGCTTGGCCGCGGCCTGCACGTTGTCGATCTGGTACTGACGGGCGGCTGCCACGGCCACCGAGGGGTCGATCTCTCCATCTCGGGCCAGCGCCTCGAGCACCGCGACGACGGTCGACTCGGCGTCGGTGTTGAAGTAGCGCCGCGCGGCGGGCCGGGTATCGGAGAAGCCGAACCCGTCGGTACCCAGCGTCACGTAGGTGCCCGGCACCCAGGGCCGGATCTGCTCGGGCACCGCACGCATCCAGTCCGACACCGCGACCACCGGGCCGGCGGTACCGGCCAGCACCTTGGTGACATACGCCTCGCCGGCAGGCTGCCCGGGATTGCGCAGCCGTTGCTTCTCTACGGAGACACCGTCGCGGTTGAGTTCGCTCCAACTGGTCACCGACCATACGTCGGCGGCCACATCCCACTCGGCGGCCAGCAACTCGGCCGCTCGCAGCGCGTCGGGCATCGACACCCCCGAGGCCAGGAGCTGTGCCTTGCTGGAGCGTTGCTCGGTGGCCGCGCGGTACCGGTAGATGCCCCGCAGGATGCCCTCGGGGTCGAAGTTGTCCGGCTCGGGCGGCTGCACGTAGGGCTCGTTGTAGACGGTGATGTAGAAGAACACGTTCTCCGGGTTCTCCCCGAACATGCGGGCCAGTCCGCTTTCGACGATGTAGGCGATCTCGTAGGCGAACGCTGGGTCGTAGGAGACCACCGCCGGGTTCGTCGCGGCCAGCAGCAGCGAGTGGCCGTCGGCGTGTTGCAGGCCTTCGCCCGTCAGCGTGGTACGGCCCGCGGTGGCGCCCAGCAGGAACCCGCGGGCCATCTGGTCGCCCGCGGCCCACAAGCCGTCGCCGGTGCGCTGGAAACCGAACATCGAATAGAAGATGTAGACCGGGATCATCGGCTCGTTGTGCGTCGCATACGACGTGCCGGCCGCGATGAACGAGCCCACCGCCCCGGCTTCGTTGATGCCCTCGTGCAGGATGTGGCCGTCGTGGCTTTCCCGGTAGGCCAGCATCAGTTCGGCGTCGACCGCGGTATAGAGCTGGCCAAGACGGTTGTAGATCTTCAGCGACGGGAACCAGGAGTCCATCCCGAAGGTGCGGGCCTCGTCGGGAATGATGGGGACGATGCGCGGCCCAATCTCTTTGTCCCGCAACACTTCCTTGAAGGTGCGCACCGTCGCCATGGTGGTGGCGACCTCCTGGTTTCCGGATCCTTTCTTCATGGCCGCATAAGTATTGCGACCGGGCAACTTCAGCGCCTTGGTCTTGATCCGGCGTTCGGGCACGAAGCCGCCGAGGGTGCGGCGGCGGTCGAGCATGTAGCGGATCTCCGGGGCGTCCGTGCCGGGGTGGTAGTACGGCGGCAGGTAGGGGTCTTCGTCCAGCTGGGCGTCGCTGATGGGGATCCGCATGGCGTCGCGGAAATACTTGAGGTCTTCCAGCGCAAGCTTTTTCATCTGGTGGGTGGCGTTGCGGCCCTGGAAGTGCGCGCCCAGCGAATAGCCCTTGATGGTCTTGGCCAGGATCACCGTCGGCTGTCCCTGGTGCTCGACGGCGGCGCGGTAGGCGGCATAGACCTTGCGGTAGTCGTGGCCGCCACGCTTGAGGTTCCAGATCTCCGAATCGGTCATGTGTTCCACCAGCGTCTTAGTGCGCGGGTCCCGGCCGAAGAAGTGGTCGCGCACATAGGCGCCGTCGTTGGCCTTGTAGGTTTGGTAATCGCCATCGGGGGTGACGTTCATCAGGTTGACCAGCGCGCCGTCCTTGTCGGCGTGCAGCAGGGCGTCCCATTCGCGGCCCCACACCACCTTGATCACGTTCCAGCCGGCTCCGCGGAAGAACGACTCCAGCTCCTGGATGATCTTGCCGTTGCCGCGCACCGGGCCATCGAGGCGCTGCAGGTTGCAGTTGATGACGAAGGTCAAGTTGTCCAGGCCTTCCAGCGCCCCGATGTGCGCCAGCCCCCGGCTCTCGGGCTCGTCCATCTCGCCGTCACCCAAAAAGCACCACACGTGCTGTTCGGAGGTGTCCTTGATGCCCCGGTCATGCAGGTAGTGGTTAAACCGCGCCTGGTAGATGGCGTTGAGCGGGCCCAGGCCCATCGAGACGGTAGGGAATTCCCAGAAATCGGGCATCAGCCGCGGGTGCGGATAGGACGGCAACCCGCCGCCGGGGTGGCTGTGCTCTTGGCGGAAGCCGTCCAGCTGGTCGGCGGTCAACCGGCCTTCGAGGAAGGCGCGCGCGTAGATACCGGGGGAGGCGTGCCCCTGGATGAAGATCTGGTCGCCGCCGCCGGGATGCGATTTGCCGCGGAAGAAATGGTTGAAGCCGACCTCGTAAAGTGCCGCAGAGGACGCGTAGGTCGAGATGTGACCACCCACGCCCACCCCGGGACGTTGCGCGCGGTGCACCATGATCGCCGCGTTCCATCTGATCCAGGTCCGGTAGCGGCGTTCGACGTCCTCATCGCCGGGAAACCACGGCTCCAGCTCGGTGGGGATGGTGTTGACGTAGTCCGTCGACGTCAGCGACGGGATGGCCACCCGCTGTTCGCCGGCGCGTTCCAGCAGGCGCAACATCAGGTAGCGGGCACGCGACGGGCCGGAGCGCTCCAGCATCTCATCGAAGGACTCCAGCCACTCCGACGTCTCCTCGGGATCGATGTCGGGCAGATAGGACGCCACTCCTTCGCGAATCACCCGAACGCGGTCGGGTTCGCTTGCGCTGCTTGGGGTTTTGGCCAAATCGTGGCGGGCGAACTCGGTGGTCAACGCGCTGCTCCTGGAGTCGGCGGGGGTTGTGCTTGGGACGCGTCGGTGGTCCGTCCCCCTATCGTGCCGCACCAACGCCGGGGGCGGATAGCCGCCGCCCAATCGGGGCTGCGGGAGCGCGGCCGAGCGCGGCGGGTGCGCAAGGCTGAGCCGGAGCGTCGCGGACGGTTGACGCCCCGACCCGGTAACGTCAAGTCGTGCTCATCGGATGGCATGCCGTCGCTCATCGGCACGGGGGGGTTGTGTCCAGTCCGAGCGCCAGGCGGGTTGTCCAAGCCTTCGGTTGCGTTGCGGTGTTGCTGATGGCAATCCTGGGGTGTACCAGCGTCACCGAAGGCACGGCCACGCCCGACACCAAGGTCGCTCCGGCCTACCGGTCCTCGGTGTCGGTGTCGGTGTCGGCCTCATCGGTGACCTCCAGTGTCCGTGAATCGCAGCGCCAGCAGTCACTGACCACCAAGGCCATCCGCAGCTCCTGTGACACGCTGGCAACCACCAGCAAGGACGCCATCGACAAGGTGAATGCGTTTGTCGCGGCGTTCAACGCCGGACGCAGCACCGGGCCGACCGAGGGTCCGGCCATTGAAGCGCTCAACAACACCGCGTCATCGGTCACCGGCAGCCTCAGCGACGCGCTGTCGCGGCAGATGCGCGACGCGCTCAACGCCTATGCCGATGCGGCTTTGGCGGTGGCCAACGCCATCGGCACCCACGCACCGACCGGTGAGTTCAACCGCCGGGTCGATCAGCTCAACGACACCAAGACAAAGGCGCTGAAAATGTGCATGGCCTCCTTTTGAGGCGGCGTTATCGGCTCGCTGGCGTTTGTGCGACGATAGTGCCCATCACGCGTCGTGTGGATGAACAAGGGAGGTTCCACGGTGGTCGCGGCGGATCACGCCCCGAGCTACGCTCGCAAACTGGGCATCCAACGAGACCAGGTCGTCCAAGAGTGGGGCTGGGACGAGGACGCCGACGACGATATCCGCGCGGCGGTCGAGGAAGCCTGCGGCAGCGAATTGCTGGATGAAGACACCGACGAAGTCGTGGACGTCGTGCTGCTGTGGTGGCGTGACGGCGACGGTGATCTGGTGGACACCCTGATGGACGCGATCAGCCCGCTCGCCGAAGACGGCGTGATCTGGGTGCTGACCCCCAAGACCGGACGGCCCGGCCATGTGCTGCCGGCCGACATCGCCGAGGCGGCGCCCACCGCCGGGTTGATGCCGACCTCGTCGGTCAACCTCGGTGACTGGAGCGCCAGCCGGCTGGTCCAGCCCAAGTCGCGGGCCGGAAAGCGCTGATGCTCGACGTCGGCGCCACCGCCCCGGACTTCACGCTGCGCGACCAGAATCAGCAGCCCGTCACCCTCAGCGACTATCGCGGCACCAAGGACGTGCTGCTGGTGTTCTTCCCGCTGGCATTCACCGGGATCTGCCAGGGCGAGCTCGACCAGGTACGAGACCATCTGCCCGAATTCGAAAACGACGACAGCGCCGTGCTGGCTATCTCGGTCGGTCCGCCGCCCACTCACAAGGTATGGGCGGCGGAGAGCGGATTTCTGTTTCCGGTGCTCTCGGATTTCTGGCCGCACGGTGCGGTCAGCCAGGCCTACGGGGTGTTCAACGACAAGGCCGGCATCGCCAACCGTGGGACGTTCGTGGTGGACCGGACAGGGATAATCCGGTTCGCCGAGATGAAACAACCGGGCGAGGCCCGCGATCAGCGGCTGTGGACGGATGCGCTGGCGGCGCTGCGAGCCTGAAGGTTTGGGCGGCGGGGCTGCGGGCGGGTAGCCTGCTGCGGACCCCGGGGTTTCAAGGGCGCGTAGCTCAGTGGTAGAGCTCTGGTTTTACACACCAGCGGTCGGCGGTTCGATACCGTCCGCGCCCACCAATGTCATTGCAGGTCAGCGGCTTACAGCGATTAAAGCAAGCCTCGATGCGCCAACCCCCGTTGTGCCAATAATGTGCCAATTTGATTCGCACATGGTCGATCGCTGCAAGCGCCACTCCGACACAATGGAAATCGCCTCGACCGGCCTCAGCACGCGTCGCCGTCTTCGTGGGCGACACGTGGCGTAGTCGGAGGGGGGACTTGGCCACTTGCGACACGAGTTGAGATCTTTCAATAGACCGATAGGTCCTCAGAACTCCCGTAACAGGGCGTACGAGGAATCGAACTCGCGCATTCAGCTTGGGAAGCTGTTACGACGTCTGAACGGGTGTGCGGGTAGGAACAGCTAGAAGCGTTCGCAGCTATCAGAAAAATTCGCTTGACCTGTGACTACAGGCGATTAAGGTAGTCATCCGGTCCGGAGCCGGCTGGAGCGCAATCCGATCAGGCCGGAGGTACTGCAGAGGTACCTGCGACGACGCCGACTTGTCGGTGGCGGCGCGCACGATGGGGTGGGGAATATTCCGCACGACGAAGGGGAGACGATGGCCGACGCGACAACGGATGCGCGCATGCGAACGAAGCTGCGCGAGCAGCTCGGCTTCCTCGAACGGTCTGCTGCGCATTTCGACAGCGGCCACGAAGACGAGGCGCTGCGACTGGCTACGACAATGCGCGTGTTGTTCCACGACACCCCGCAGAGCACATCACTGCTGTCGCTTCTGTCGATGCGCAACACGACGATGCTCTCGACTCCGCGCACGGACTTCGCCGACTGGCGGGATTTCCTGAACCAGCGGATCGATCTGAGCGCAGCCGAACCTGTACCCCTGATACCGAAGCTCGGCGACCAGTTCATGCCGGTTCCGTTCTCTACCTGGTGGGAGTCAGACGCAGTCGCAAACGACTCGGGCATGACCGTTGCGCGAAAGCGCATCGTGCTCGGCGCTGCGAACAAGGACGGCGGAGCACACGTTGATCCCAAGCTGCAGCGGTTCTACGAGAATCTTGCGAAGGGCAAGTACGCGCTTGGTATCAGCGGCAATTTGACGTATGACGGTCCCGCGCCCTTCGAACAAGGCGTCACGATCTATCCGAGCAATGGGCACCTTGCCCTGCTACGGCAGTTCGCACACGAAGTCCTATGCACCGCGAAGCACTTCGACTGGTTGAAGAGCGCCGCTACAGCGTCGACGGCTCCCTAAGACGGCACTGCAGAGGCCAACCGGCGGTGACAATCCACCGATGTTGGAGTTAACACGTTAGAACCCTCGTCACCAGCGTGGTCAGCGATCGCAATGAGAGGGCAGGAGATGACGCTGTCACCGACCATCATTGTTAGTGTCGCGCTGCAACTCTTCTTGCTCGCATTCGCCGAGTTTGCACTACCGAAGGCTCAGCCAGGGAAAGTCAGCGGAGTGACCGGACCCCGTGAACTGGTCCACGGCGAACGAGAGTCGTTCATTGGTGGGTGCAGGTGGCAGCGTAGTGGGCGGGGGCTTGGTAGCCCAAGGCAGAGTGCCGCCGGTGATGGTTGTAGTCATGTTTCCAGTCGCTGATGACCACGCGGGCCTGGGCTAGAGACCAGAAGCTGTTGATGTTGAGGCATTCGTCGCGGATGCGGGAGTTAAATGATTCGACGTAGCCGTTTCGCCAAGGTTCACCGGGCGGGATAAAGTGCAGCCCGACGTGACCGTCGGCCCAGTCTGCCATTGCCGCACAGGCTAATTCGGGTCCGTTGTCACATCTGAGCACGTTCGGATAGGTACCGCGTTGAGCGGCGATGCGGTCAAGTTCGTCGATGAGGTCCTCGCCGGTGATGCTGCGGTCTACCTTGTCGCCGAGACATTCGCGGGTGTGCTCGTCGATGATCGAGACGATCTTGAACGGGCGCCCATCGGTAGTGGAATCGAACTGAAAGTCCACGGCCCAGACCCGGTTGGGGGCATCGGCGCATACCTCGGGCCGGGCGGTGGAGCTACCGCGTCGTTTACGGCGCCGCCGCTGCGGCACGCGCAAGCCTTCCTCACGCCAGAGCCGTTGCACCTTCTTGTGATTGACTTGCCAACCTTCAGCGCGGGCATCGTGATAAGCGGGCCGAAACCCACGCCGCGGATGGTCTTTGGCGTAGCGGCGCAGCCAGGCCCGCAAGCCGGCATCGGGGTCCTGGGCAGTCTCGGCGGCGGGTTCGTGGCGTTGGGTGGCCCGATGCTGCCCGGTCACGCGGCAGGCGAACCGTTCGCTGACCCCCAGCACACGCTGGAGGTGACGAACGGCTGCCCGCCGACGCTCCGGGCCTAGAAGTTTCCCCGCGCGATCTCCTTGAGTGCAGCCTTCTCTAACTCGGCATCTGCCAAGAGCCGCTTCAGCGTTGCGTTCTCGCGCTCGAGGTCCTTCAGGCGCTTGGCATCCTCGGCCTTCAAACCACCGAACTGATTGCGCCATCGGTGATACGTCGCCTCCGACACACCCAGCTCGCGGCACACTGCCGCTGTGTCCTTGCCCTCGGACAACAGCCGATCCGCCAGCGTCAGCTTGCGCACGATCTGCTCGGGGCTATGCCGCTTCCTTGTTGCCATGATCTTGTTGAGCCTTCCTGCCCACAGTGTGGGCTGCAAGACTCTCATAAGCCATGGACCAACCGATCGGGGTCAGGCCAGGAGCACTGATCCAACTCACTTCTATAGCGGCAATAATCGCGACGATTTTCTACATTTCTCTAGGCGTTATTGGAGCCCACCGGTGACGCGCGACGTGTTCACCGATACGTCGGTGTCTGATCTACCTTGAGCCACTTTTCTCGACGAGCGACGGCAGCGAGTGCAGTTGGTTGGTCGTCGACGCGGCGGGGAAGCTGCTCGGCAGACCGGGCAGTTGTGGGCTGGGCTGGGTCGCGGTGCTGCATGAGCGACGCGGTGAGCTCGCTGGTGGGTGTCGAGGTGATCGTGCGATTCACCAAAAAGCCTGCGTCGCCAAGCCTTTCGGCGGCACCCTGCACGGTCTGCTGAAGTCTTAAGGGCAGCCAGGAGAGGAGCTCTTCGAACTCACCGAAATGGGCGTCGATCACGTGGCCGTCGGCGACACCCCAGAGCGCGAACGCCCACTCGGCTTTCGAGAGGTTGTCGGCGCATGCATCGAGTTGTTCGCGCCACCAGTCGGGGTCGCCTCGGTGTGCCCGGGTCAGCGCTATGAGCGCAGCGGGGTGGCCTGACGGTCCAAGGGCGTCGGCGCCTGGCCGCAGTGTGTACCCGTTACGGAGTGGTGACGCGGCGCCGATAACGGCGATTTCTGTTGCAAGCCAGCAGCGTCCGACGTGCTCGAACAGGGCTGTGGCGGTATTCGACCACGGGTATGTGGTCCCTTTCTCGCCGCGGCGGAATCGTCGAAGTGCAGCGATACTGGCGTAAGGCGATCCCTCTTTCTTCAGTTCCTGGATGGCCTGTGATCGCGGTTCGCGTGTCCCCTTCGGTGCTTTGAAGCTGGTGCCGGAAGTGTAGAAGGTGTTAGGGCTCAAAGCGATGGCAATCTTGCTCAGCTCGGAACGCAGCGAAGTTGTGTTTGGGCAGTGCCCCTCGAGGACGGCGCGGCGCAGTTGTTGTTCGAGTGGGCTGTTGGTGGCGGGGACTGCGCCGGTGTTGAGGATCAGTTGGGCGCGCCGGCTGTCTTCGGCCTTAAGTCCCGGAATATTAAGGGGGATTCCGGCTGCGACTTCGCATTGAGCCCCGATCTCGAGCCATGCGATCTCGTGGGGGCCGCCGATGGCGGCTTGGAGGCGGTCGATCCACCATTGGGCGAACTTTCGGCGCAGTCCCAGCAGGTCGCGAAGCACGCGCACCCGAGTGTGATTGTCATGGTTTGCCGGGTCTGCGGCTATGGTTGCGGTGAGACGCTGCCACGCGTCATCGGTGTGGCTCGCATCTGGCAGGGCGGTGATCTGCTTGTCGTCCAAGGCGGCTAGCAGGACGCGTCCGCCATGGTCGTCGGTGAGGGCGTCCACAATGCCCGCGGCTTCCCTTGGGCGACTGTTGAATACGCCGTCGGTGAGTAGGCTCCACGCGGCGACTCGTACCTGCCGGGAGGGGTTTCCGGCAAGCTCGTAGCTGATTCCGGCTCGCAGTGAGTAGATGTCGGCTCCCGATGCGTTTCCGCCGTAGAACCGCGTTGTGTTGAGCCAGTACGGCCGGCGCAGCAGCTCGCGCAGTACGACGGTGCGATCGAAGTGTGGGTCGCCCTCGCCGGCGTTGAAGTAGAGGAACCGGGCGGCGAAGTACTCGCGCAACGAGAGCACATCGAATTCGAAGTAGCCGACTTCTTTGCTGGTCAGTGCCCACAGTCGATCTGTGGCGGCCTCGAAGAGTTCGTCTACTGTGTGTTCGGGCTTTCCGTAGGTCCGTTGGAAGTGCTTCATGGCGGCCTCCACCTCGGCCTGGGGCATTCGACCGGTGTGGCCTTCTTCCTCGGCTCTTGATTGCAGGTACCAGCCGAGGAACGGAATGATTTCCATGAGGTCTGTACGGTGTTTTCGGACCGACTCGGGGTGTTTGTTGGCTTCGCGGGCGAGCAGCATCGTCATGTAATAGTCGTACAGTTCTGTGCGCTGACTCGGGGTCGCGTCACCGTGCTGGAGTAGAAGGGACAAGAGAATTGTCAGCTGCATCGGGTTGCCTGCTAACTCCCCGATGTACGGTTCTTTGGTTTTTTCGTGGAAGTTGCGGCGCAAGGTGCGACTGTTGTCGCGTTTGACATTATGGACGCCGCACCATTTGCGTAGGTATTGGTCGCGCAGAGCGTCGTCCAGGGGACTTAGGGAGACGGTTTCGAACATTCGCGAATCAGGTTCGGGAAGTCCCGCCGAATTTGGTCGCGATGTGACAATGACGCGGGGCTCAACTGCGTAGGAATTTCCGCGGGCACAGAACAAATCGATCTCTCGCACGACTCGTTGCCGGGCCGATACGCTGCCCACTTCATCTAGTCCGTCAAGGACGAGCAATGTCGGTACTCGTTTGAATATGTCCTGCACGTCTGCGGCGGTGACGGAATTGCTGCCGCCGTAGTGGGAGATCAGGTCGGCGAGGAAGCATTCGATGGACGATTCCCCGGCTGGCCGCTTCCTGCCCTTCTTGACCTTGATGGACTCTGAGGTGTCAAAGACATCGATTCCGCGCATCCACGCGGCGTAGTCACCAAGGTCGAGCCTGAGGGGGAATCGGGGTTCCTCGATCGTTGGAAGATCACTCGCCCCGATGGTGCTCGTGGGCAGGAATGCAACGCGGAAGGTTTGGCAGATGAATTGGCCGAGCGTGGATTTGCCCTGGCCGGGTGCGCCTCTCACGAGGGTTAAGGGGTAGGGAGATTTGGTCATTATGTAGGTGGCGGCGCCGCCGAGCTCGGTGTCGCTGAGATCGACTCCCGCGGCGCGTCGCGGGGTGCGGATGCGTTGCGCCGGCACGTCAATGAACAAGTCGGACAGGCGTTCTCGATCAAGATCGGTCACTTGACTGAATTTGATGCACTCATCCTCAGCCCATTGCGCTGCTGCGACTCGGCGCACGATGTCACGAAGGCTCGCGTCGCGTGTGGCCTGCACGTGATCGCTGACGAGGTAGCGGATGAGGTCCCAGCCCGCGAGCATCTCGGCATAGGTCCATTTGGTTTCAGTCGGTGCCGAGTCGACCATGGGATCGATCGCCTCCCGCCAAAAAGCACCCATCTCCAGGCCGAAGTCCTTGGAGTGCGCTTCGAGCTTGCGGTTGAGCTTGTCGAACGTTCCGGTCTGACCCTTACCGGTGCTCGAGACGTTGGTAACGATGACGTATTTGCGTGTTCCTTCGGACGCAAGTCGGCGAATGGTGTCGGCTTCCTTGGTGATCGTCTTTTCTAGCCAATCGACGGGGTTCTTCTCCGTGCCGTGGGCCGACCACTTGACCTGGTAGACAAGGCGTTTCTCGGGCGCGATCTGAATCCCGTCTCGTCCGCCGTCTGCTTGACGGAGTGGCAGCGGCACGAAGTCGGAAAATCGCAGGGTCAGCAGTGCACCTACGAGCTGCTGAAAATCGTGATCGCCAAGTCGCTCGTAGAGGTATTTGTGACGGCTTTCGGGCAACTGCACCTTCCTTCGATCGTTGCCACCATTGTTGGGCATCAAGCGCTTCTCGATACCAGTAAACAAATTTTCACACCGCGCGCCCACTACTGCATGTATGACGCGCACGTATCAGGCTTTGGGGCGATACGGAGACGTTGACCTTCAACGCTTCCCGTTCGCGGCGGACGTCTAAATGAACAGCACATCACCTGCAGAGGCGAGCGCGTCTTGATAGACGTGGCCATACACCCGCAACGTCATTGCTGGATCGTGGCCTAGCCACTTCGCCGCCGCAGACACCGTGGTGCCGCTGTCGAGCATGCGCGTCGCGGCAGTGTGCCTGGTGTCGTGCAACCGGATCACCGGCACGCCCGCCGCCGCGCAGTGCCGGCGGAATGCTTTGGAATAAGTCTCCGGCCGAATCGGGGAGCCGTCCTCATTGATTGCGACAAGCCCCGTATTAATCCATGTCGGACCGAACACCAGCCTATCGCGCTTCTGTTGTGCGTTCAGCGCTCGTAGAGCTGCCATGACGTCGGCGGGCATGGGCAATGTGCGCCGGGAGCGCTCGGACTTTGGTGCACCGGTCGCGGTGCCCGCACCGCGCACGATAACGCGGCCCTGGGCGACGCTGACGGTCCCAGCATCGAAGTCCACCGCTGACCATGCCAGACCGAGCACCTCGGAGCGTCGCCACCCGGCGAGCGTTAGCAGCCAGCATGCATACAGGCGTTCACCGCGCACATGCTCGCGGAATCGTTCGACCTGCTGCGGCGTCCACGTCGACATCTCACGGTGCGCGATGGCCGGTCGGTCGACAAGCTGGGCGACGTTGCGGGCGACGAGCCCGCGCTTCATGGCAGTGGTGAGTGCCTGCGACAGGACGGTCAGCATGGCGCAAACGGTCCGGTTACTCACGCCGCCAGATACTTTCGGATGCTCGGGTTCGGCCGCCAGTGCTGCGACGTATAGCGCGCGCCGCGGGCGAATTACATCACCGCTCAACACCAGACGGTCGAGCGCTTTGATGCCGGGCTCACCGAAGATAGTCAGCAGTTCGGAATACCCGGCACCTTCTGGGCGCGACCGCAGGTATGCCAGCACCTCGAGGGAACGGCGTCCGCGTTTGGCGCGCTGGGGAATTGGTTCGCCAGTGAGGCGCAACTTCACCAGCTCGTCGAGATGCGGCGTGTCTAGGTGCTGTAAAGCCACCGTGCCGAGGTGGTCGATAACGGGCTTGAGGGCTGCACGATAGCCGTCTAGCGTGTTGGGTCGCACGCGGCGACTATCGAGCCACTCCGCCAAAAAGGCGCCCACGGTCACTTTGTCGCGCCGGACCAGCGTGCCCGCGGCCGCCTCGGTCATAATGCGGGCGTATTCACGTTTGGCCTCGGCCAGCGTTCGATAGGTGTAGCGTCGCCGATCGCGGGAGCCGTCAGGCTTCGTGCCCGCGTCGATCTGGAACGTGTAGCTGACTTTCCCGTTGCGGGCTGCGCGCTTTGTGATCGGTAGGGCACGACGGGTGCGTTTGCCAATTTCGCGATCGGTAATTGGGGCAGCGGCCGTTTTGGCGCTCATCAGTCGATCTTCTCAGTTGGGACTGCTCAAGTCACGGGGCAATCATCCGGTACCCATTGCTAAACGGCGCCTTTCACGAGGCGAGTTCGCGGAGGCCGGCGGTCACCACATAGATGCGGCCGCCCAGCCGTCGCACCGGCAGTTCGCCGGAGGCCGCCAGTCGGTAAGCAGCGGCTCGGCTGATACCGAGCAGCTGCGCGGCCCGGGGCACCGCGAGCAGAAGCGGCAGATTGTTGAAGGCGTTGTCTTCCAATTTCATTCACCACCCTCCGAAGATCCGTGTCGGATAAGGGCTTGTTTAATGCGCCGTGCGCGCTGTGTGAGGTTGTTGCCCAGTCGGCTTCGCGCCTCGGTGAGCGCTTGATCGCCTTGGTCTCACCAAAGCTCCCAACACCACTGTAATTCCCCGCAGTGTTTCTCCGTGCGCGACTTTTGCACTCTGCTTCGCTCTTGGCTCGGTGGCGCTCTCGTCGCAACTCGGGGTTGCGTCACCCCGCTTCCCAAGTCCAACACAGTTATCCCCAGCCCCCCGCAATCCATAACCCGAATACTTCCCATCGCGTCCCAAAACCACTGCCTCCGTTACACTTACGCTCACCTGCATCACACCATCCCATCTCGGCGCCACACCAAAATCCTGCACGGCACATTGGCACAGCGGTGCAATACTGATTTGGTGGCGTGTTGCGCGCGCCCCCAAATCCCAGCCGCTACAGCTGGTTTCACTTGCCCGGGTTGTGAGGTGGTCGCCGGTGTTGACGATCTCGCGGCTGTCGCGGTGGAGCATCAACTATTACAACGACACCGCCGGCCAAGCCGCGCGGGCCGGTGCGGATCGCCAGCGCGCCAACGGGGGATTGGGGGAGTACTACTCCGAGGGCGACACGCGGGCGCCGACGTGGCTGATTACCGGAGATGCCTCCCGCACCATTGATTTGGTCGGTTTGGACGGGCGCGCGGTCGACGGGGGAACTGCCGATCCCGAGGTGGTGCAGCGCTGGCTTGATGACGGGATCGCCCCCAACGGTGCTGCGGGACGTGCCTTTTCGAAGGGCAGCGTGCATGGGTTTGATCTGACGTTCGCCGCGCCCAAGAGTGTGTCGCTGCTGCGCGCGTTGAGCACCGACGTGAACGATAAGGCGGTGTCTGAGGCGCATCGGCGCGCGGTCACGGCTGCCATGACCTATCTGCATCAGCACGCCGGATATACCCGGGTGCACAACCCGGTCACCTGTACCAAGGATCTGCAGCGGCTGCCGGGGCTGGTGGCGATCGCCTATCAGCACGAAACCTCGCGCTGTGGGGATCCGCACTTGCACACCCATGTGATCGTGCCCAACCGCCAGCCGCGTGCCGACGGCGCGCTGGTGTCGCTGGATTCCAAGTCGCTGTATCACGAAGCCAAAGCCGCCGGCGTCATCTATCAAGCGACCCTGCGCCACGAGCTGCACGCCGAACGCGGCGTGGAATGGCAGCCGGTGGACCCGCACACCGGGATGGCCGAGATCGCCGGCATCACCAAGGAGTGCCTCACGGCGTGGTCGCAGCGCTCGTCGCGGTTGCGAGAGTGGGCGCAGCAAAATCTGGTCGTCGTGGACGGCAAGCCGAGCGCGCAGCAGCTCGCGGCCGCGCAAAAAGCCACCCGCCCGGCCAAACCGGAATCCCAATCGTGGGCCGCGCTGCACGAGCAATGGCGTGCCGATGCGCGCGGTCTGCGCCTGGATCGCGCCGCACACGTACAGGCGCGCGCCGCGCGGCAGGGCGCACCGCGCAGCCTGACCGACCGCGCCCAGTTGGCGCGCCTGGTCGCCGGAATCGATAAGGCGGCGTGTACGCGCGCGGATCTGGTGGAGTGGGTGGGCGCGTTGTTGCCGGTGCACGCGCCCGGGGATGCGCGCTTGTTGATCGAGCAGATCGTCGAGCGCGTCGGGGTGCGCATCAGCGCGGCGCGCGGCGCGCATCACCGAGAGGGCCACGAGATGTTCACCGTGGACGCGGTGATCGCCGAGGAGGAACGCATTTTCGCGCTGGTCGACGCCAGCGACAACCGCGCGCGCCTGGATATGCGCACCGCGGACTTGCAGGGCCTGTCGGGGGATCAGGCGCGCGCCATCGCCGCGATTGCGCATTCGCCGTATCTGGTGCAGCCGCTGCAAGCCCCGGCCGGCGCGGGTAAGACGCACTCGCTGCGCGCTTTGCGCGCCGCCGCGGCGCGCGCCGCCAAAGAAGTGCTGCTGCTGGCGCCCACCGGTAAAGCCGTGGATGAGGCGCTGCGCGAGGATGCCGGGGACCGCGGTTTCACCGTCGCTAAAGCGCTTCAGTTGATTGACGACGGGCACCTGACCCTGAGTCAGCGCGCCGTGCTGGTCGTCGATGAAGCCGCCATGGTCGGCACCCCCGACTTGCGCCGTCTCCTCGAATCGACCACGGCCGCACGTGTCAAGGTGGTGCTGGTCGGCGACGCTTACCAGCTGGCGCCGGTGAAAGCCCGCGGCGGCATGTTCGAACAACTCTGCGACGACCTGCCCTGGTCGCAGCGCCTAGCGGAGGTGTGGCGGATGCGTGACCCGGCCGAGCGTGACGCCTCGCTGGCGCTGCGCTCGGGGCGCGGCAACCGGTTGCGCAAAGCGGTCGGCTGGTATCGCACCCACGACCGCCTACACACCGGGGATGCGCTCACCATGGCCGCCGACGCCACCGCCGCCTACATCAACGCCCGCGCCCAGGGCAAAGACGCCGCGATCTTGTGCGACACCTGGGAGATCGCCGACGCCATCAACCAGCGCCTGCACCACCACTACACCCAGCCCGAGGTGCCCGGTGTGAAGATTGCCCGCGACCAGCAGGTGTGCGCGGGTGATCTGATCATCAGCCGCCGCAACGACGCCACCCTCACCGTGCGGCCCGGCGCACACCACCGTCGTGGTCAGCAGGTCGACCAGGTCCGCAACGGGAACCGCTGGCGCGTGCTCGCCGTCGATTCCGAACAGGGCCGCATCGCCGCCGAGCGGATCACCGACGCCGCTCGCACGGTGTTCGACGGTGACTACCGCCGCGAGCACCTCACCCTGGGCTACGCCAGCACCGTGCATTCCGCCCAGGGCATGACCATCGGCGACTCCGGAACCCCGGGCGTGTGCTGGACTGTCTTGTCCGATCGGGCCAGCCGTGCCATGGCCTATGTCGGTATGACCCGCGGCCGCGACGAAAACCACCTGGCGATCTACCCCGCCACCGCCACCGAATCCGACCATCGGGACACCGAGACGCCCCTCCACCAGATGCGGCGCGGCACGAAACACGCTGCGGCCCAATACTTGAGGGCCATCCTGGCCGACGACGACCGCCCTGTCACCCTGCACACCGTCGCCGCACGCACCGACCGCGCATCGCTGCCCACCACGGTCGCCGCACTGCTGGATCGCAACGACCAACGCCGCGCCCAGCGCGCACAGTCCTGGCGACAGCACTGCGCGGAAACTCGCCGAATCCAAGCCTCCTACCAACGCCTGGCTGCCACCAGCCGGCACACCGCTCAGCGTGAACGCAGCCGCAGTGCGGAACGCGGCTACGGGCTCGAAATGTGACACCGTGACCAGACTCGGCCCGCCCAGCGCAGACGAGCAGATGCGGTGCGCCGGGCGCGACAAGTGTGGCAACGGCGCCGCGGCGCCCGTCAAGGCCCATGGCCGCTGCGCGGTCGGCTCACGCCGAGCCTTGACAGCCCACCACGACGCCAGCGTGATCGGCGGGCACGGCGGGGTGGGGCGGGACGGGCAGCTTGGGACGCTTCCCGCT
>NZ_UPHT01000202.1 GCF_900566085.1 Mycobacterium attenuatum | reverse complement strand
CGGTGGTGTCGGCGGGGTGGGTACCAGTGCGACGAATCCCGGGGGTGCCGGTGGTGCCGGGGGTGATCCGGGTGCGGTGGGTGCCGGTGGTAGCGGCGGCGCGGCCGGTGGTCCCGGCGCGGTCGCCGGGGTGGCCGGGGCCAGCGGTGTCATCACCCCGGGCAATGGCGGCGACGGCGGTAGCGGCGGGGCCGGCTACAGCGCCACCAGCGGCAGCTCCAATGGTGGTGCGGGCGGCCAGGGTGGGCCGGGCGGCAGCTACGGCAATGGCGGCACCGGTGGGGCCGGTGGTGACGCAGTGGGCAGCGGCGCCGGCGGCACCGGTGGTGACGGTGGTGGCGCTGGCTCGGTGGCCGGCTATGGCGGTAACGGCGGTGACGGCGGCAACGGTGCCGGCAACGGCAACGGCGGCGACGGCGGGGCCGGTGGTCAAGGCAGTGGCTACAGCTCTGGCGTAATCGGCGGTAACGGCGGCACCGGCGGTAATGGCGGCGATGGTGCGGGCACCGGTAGCGGCGGTAACGGCGGCAACGGCGGGGCCGTATCTCAAAGTGGTGCCGTTAACGCCACCGGCGGTGCCGGCGGTAACGGTGGCAACGGCGGTGTGACCCCGTCGGGTACTAGCGGCGGTAATGGTGGTAATGGCGGTAATGGCGGTGACGTCAGCTTCAGTGACGGGGCTTCCAGGGCGGCGGCGACCGGTGGCAGGGGCGGTGCCGGTGGGGTTGGTGTGACCGGTGGCCGTGGCGGTGCGGGCGGTGCTGCCACCACTGCGGGGCTGGGCGCGGTGCGTGGCGGTACTGGAGGTAATGGTGGTGATGCTGCCGCGGGTTTGGGCGTCCACGGTGGCTATGGCGGTACCGGTGGCACCGCTGAGATTACTAATGGCCTGAATCGAAATGATGCTGTCGGTGGTGCCGGTGGTGTGGGTGGCCAAGGTGGCAGCACCGGTGAGGGCGGTGCTGGCGGTGATGGCGGGGCGGCGTCGATTCACAACGGAGGCTCGTCGGCGAACGCACTCGGCGGCACCGGCGGTGCCGGTGGCGCGGCGCCGAATACCGGCACCGGCGGTTTCGGTGGGACCGGTGGAAACGCGACCAATTACGGAGCGGGCAGCGCCACCGGCGGCACGGGCGGTGCTGGCGGTGTCGGGTTGCGTGGCGGGGATAGCGGGGCCGGTGGTTCGGCGAACAACTACGGGACGGGGAACGCCACCGGGGGGGCCGGCGGCAACGGCGCCAACGGCGTCACCGACGGCAGCAGTGCATCCCACGGCGGGGCTGGCGGCAGCGGCGGCCGCGCCACCATCCAAATCAGCACCTCGGCAGGTTTTGCGACCGGCGGCACGGGCGGTACCGGCGGCAACGCCTCATACGGCGGCAACGGCGGCAACGGCGGCGATGCCTCCACCATAGGCACCGGACGAGTCACCGCCGGTGCGGGTGGGGGTGGCGGCACCGGCGGCGGGGACCATGCGAGCGGCGGTAGCGGCGGTGCCGGCGGCACCGCCCAAGCCACCAACAGCACAAATGCCAGTACCGTCACCGGCGGTAATGGTGGTGTCGGGGGTAACGCCACCGGCCAGTTCGGTACCGGCGGTGGTGGTGGGGCCGGCGGCGCCGCATTGATCCCAAGTACGGCCTCTGGCGCTACCGGCAACGCCATCGGCGGCAGCGGCGGAGCCGGCGGCGCCGGCAACAATGCCGGGACTGGTGGCAGCGGCGGGACCGGTGGTACGGCAACCAACTACGGAGCCGGTAACGCCACCGGCGGCACCGCGGGCCTCGGTGGTGCTGGCTTTGATGGCGGGGACGGTGGCAACGGCGGCTTGGCCGCCAACTACGGCACCGGCAACGCCACCGGCGCCGCAGGGGCCAACGGCGGCGTTGGCTCCGGTGGGTACGGAGGCAATGGCGGCAATGGCGGCGACGCGAATATCGAACGCAGCGCCTCGGCAGCTACCGCGACAGCCGGCCGGGGTGGGGTCGGTGCTAACGGTGTCCTCGGCGGCGGGAACGGCGGCAACGGCGGCAACGCCTCCACCGTCGGAACCGGACAAATCACCGCCGGTGCCGGCGGGGCTGGCGGTACGGGCGGCGGGGACCATGCGAGCGGCGGTACCGGCGGCGCCGGGGGCACCGCGCAAGCCACCAACAGCACATATGCCAATACCGTCACCGGCGGTAACGGTGGTGTCGGCGGTAACGCCACCGGCCAGTTCGGGACCGGCGGTGGTGGTGGGGCCGGCGGCGCCGCACTGATCCCAAGCACGGCCTCTGGCGCTACCGGCAACGCCATCGGCGGCACCGGTGGCGCCGGCGGCACCGGCAATAATGCCGGGACTGGTGGCGGCGGCGGGTCCGGTGGTACGGCAACCAACTACGGAGCCGGTAACGCCACCGGCGGCACCGCGGGCGTTGGCGGCACCGGCTTCAACGGCGGAAGCGGGGGTAGCGGCGGCTCGGCCTACAACTATGGCATCGGAAACGCTACCGGCGCGTCGGGGGCCGACGGCATTATCGGCTCCGGCGGCAGTGGCGGCAACGGCGGCAACGGCGGCGATGCAAGCGTTCTCAAAAGCGCCTCGGCAGCTACCGCCACCGCCGGCCGGGGCGGGGCCGGTGCTAACGCTGAGTC
>NZ_UPHT01000101.1 GCF_900566085.1 Mycobacterium attenuatum | reverse complement strand
TCCTACCGCCAACGCACCCGACCCGGCCAACTTGACCCCGACCATCCCAACGACCATCCTCAATAACGCGCCACGGTGGTCCCATCCCCCTGGCAATCAGGTGGTCCCATCACCCTGGCAAGCGACAGCCCTCCTGCGAACGCCCGAAAACTCTTGGCCCGTAGCTCATAATCCAGAGATCGCAGGGCGGTTCCCTCGCCGGGCCTTGAGTTGTGTTCAACGTTGGAGCGGTGGCTATCAAGGCCACGCCGCTAGGCGGTCGGCTGTAGGCCGAGCCTTAACAGCCGCCGCACCACCGCGCGGACGGCCACTACCGGCGGTGGGAGGGTGGTGCTGTGCGGTTGGGCTTTTGCTACGCCGAGATGGCAAAAGCGAACTGCCGTCCTGTCAGCCATGGGGGATACAGACCGCATGGGACTTCTGGGTCATCGATCGAGTATCGACGAGCGAACAAGTCTGCGGCCTAGCCAACCGCGTAGGAAATCCTCTACACTAAGACTGTTGGTGTTGAGGATTTCCTACGGGCAGGTCGGGGAGGTGTTGCAGTGTGGACAAGCAGCATCTTGACATTCTTGCGGGCCTGCCCAGCACCTTCCGGTTCTCCGAGGCCCTCCAACACATCAACGAGCGTCAGCTGCGCCAGTTGATCGCCGACCAGAAGATCACCCCACTGGCGCGTGGGCTGTACCGAAAAAGCGACTGGTACGGCGACGAAGATCTCGCCGAGATCGCCGCCAAATCACCGCGCGCCACCATCGCGCTGCGCTCAGCACTGGCCGACCACAACCTCATCGATGACATCCCCGCAGCCGTCGATATCGCCATCCCTCGCGGATCATGGACCCCGCATACAACGATCCCCGTCCGCTGGCATCACTTCAATCCCAAGACCTTCGACATCGGCCGCGAAATCCTCGACACCGGGTCAGCCCGGACCATCGGCATCTACAACGCTGAACGCAGCATCATCGACGCGTTGCGGCTGAGCCACCGGGAGGGCGGCGACACCACCATGGCGAACCAAGCGTTGAAAGCCTGGCTGCGTCGCGGTGGGCAGCCCTCCACGCTGCTGCACATGGCGCGCGCATTCCCGCGCGCGCAGCGCGCGCTGCGCGAGACGCTGGACATCCTGCTATGAGTGAGGTGACACGATCCACCCCCGCTGGGGAGGCGTACCTGGACCTTCAACGCCAAGCGCGCCAAAACGGACGGCTCACCGCAGAACTGTTCCAGCTCTACGCGCTCGAAGGCTTCCTGGCCCGGCTAGAGGCCAGTCCGGCACGCGACCACTTCGTCCTCAAAGGTGGCGTGCTGCTGGCCGCATTTGGCAACCGCCGCCCCACTCGTGACATCGACCTATCCGGGGTCGACCTGAACAATGACGCCGCCACGATTCTGAATCTCATTCGTTCTGTGCTCGCGATCCCCCTCCTCGAGGATGACGGCCTGATATACCAAGCAGATTCGGCGAGTGCCGAGGTGATCCGCGAAGAGGACAACTACGCCGGAGTGCGGGTTAGCGCGACCGCGACTCTTGCTCGTGCACGCCTGACCTTTCATGTCGATGTCAGCGTGGGCGACCCCATCTACCCCGAACCCGGTTCCGTGGCCGTCCCGCGGCTCCGTGGCGGGCAACCAATCACGCTCACGGGTTACCCCATGGCGATGGTGCACGCCGAAAAGATTGTCACTGCCGTTCAACGAGGCACGGCCAACACCCGCTGGCGTGACTTCGGTGACATCTGGACACTGTCTCGCCACCACCCCACGACAGGGGTCGAGCTTCACGACGCCATCACAGCCGTCGCGGCCTTTCGCAACGCCACCCTGCTGCCACTAGATGAAGTGCTCGATGGTTACGACACCATCGGACAGGCGAAATGGGCGCAATGGCGGCAGAAAAACGCTTGCGACTGGCTGCCCGAACAGTTCGGTGATGTCCTCGGTGCCGTCATTGCCTTCGCCGGCCCCGCTCTTACCGGCCATGTCGATGGCCAGAACTGGGACCCCCGGGCCGCCAGATGGGGGTGACCGCACTGGCTGCAGTCTGGTTGGCCCGAAACCGTATCCAGCGCGCAGGGTCCTTAAGGCCAAACCCCCGTTGTGCCAAGAGTGTGCCAAGACGGGCTGAAACAGCCCGACACTCCGGAGACACAGCCGACACGAACCATTCGATGACCTGGACGTTTCTAGATGTCTTGCAATCGCCTGAAATGCCGTGGACGCGCTGGCCGGGTTTTACACACCAGCGGTCGGCGGTTCGATACCGTCCGCGCCCACCAGTTCATCACCGCCTTAAGCCTGCCGCGTTGTCGGTGACGAGCGGGTATGGCAAGGTCGTGGGCGTGGGTGAGCTATCTGGTTCTCAGAGCGACGGCGCGGGACGGCAGAAGTCCCGACCGCCGGTGCGGCCGCTGTCATCGGACCAGCAGCCGGCGACCAAGGCAGACCTGTACGCCGCGGTGGACGCAATGCGCGCCGACATGCGCGAACTGCTCGAGCAGATCAGCACCCTGATCAAAGAAGCCAACAAGAAATAGTCCTCACACGTGAGGCCGTTTCGCATCGACGTTCCCGACGACGTTCTGGATGATCTGCGGTCACGCCTGGCAGGCACCCGCTGGCCCGAAGCCGAGTGCGTGAACGATTGGAGCCAGGGCATTCCGCTGGAGTACACCCGCGCCCTGGCGTCCTACTGGGCAGGCGACTACGACTGGCGGGCGCGGGAAGCGGCGCTGAACCGCTTCGACCAATTCGTCACCGAAATCGACGGGCTGGACCTCCATTTCATCCATCAACGGTCACCGTATGACGACGCCTTCCCGCTGGTGATCACGCACGGCTGGCCAGGCTCGATCGTGGAGTTCCACAAGGTGATCGAGCCACTGACCAATCCCACCGCCCATGGCGGACGCGCCGAAGACGCCTTCCATGTCGTCTGTCCGTCGCTTCCCGGGTACGGCTTCTCCGGCAAGCCGGACAGCACCGGCTGGGGAGTCGAGAAAATCGCTCAGGCCTGGGAAACGCTCATGCAGCGCCTTGGCTACCGGCGCTACGGTGCCCAGGGCGGGGACTGGGGAGCGGCCGTCACCACCCAGATCGGCCGCGACGCCGGCCTTTCCGGAGGTCACTGCGTGGCGATCCACCTGAACATGCCGATCGCCTGGCCCACGGCTGACGAGCCCACCGAAGACGAGCGGCAGGCGCTGCAGGACCTGGCCTACCACCGCAAGTGGGGCACCGGCTATTCCAAGCAACAAGCGACCCGGCCCCAGACGGTGGGTTACGGCCTGGTGGATTCACCGGTGGGACAACTTGCCTGGATCGTCGAGAAGTTCTGGGCGTGGATCGACTGCGACGGTAACCCCGAGAACGTGCTCACGCGCGATGAGCTGCTGGACAACGTGATGATGTACTGGGTGACCGGCACCGCAGCATCCTCGGCCCGGCTGTACTGGGAAGGCATGAAGAGCTTCCGGCCGGGCGGCCGGGTCGAACTGCCGACCGGCGTCGCGTCGTTTCCCAAGGAGATCCTGCGAGCGTCGCGGCGGTGGTGCGAGCCCAACTACAACATCACCCACTGGACGACCATGCCGCGCGGCGGCCACTTCGCCGCATTCGAGCAGCCGGCGCTGTTCGTGGCGGACGTCCGGAGGTTTTTCGCCATGGTGCGGTGAGGTCCCGCCGGGTGCAGAGTCGGCGCGCCGAGCACTAAGTGGCACGCTATTGGGCATGCATGTGATCAAGGGTCTGCGGGACCCGGCCGCCAGTTTCCCGTTGGCACACCGGTTCGACGACCGGGCGGAGCGCACCCGGGCCAATCGCGCTGTGGCGCTGAGTGCTTTGGGATTGGCGCTGACGGGACTGATCGAGCTGGCGATTGCGATGGTGTCCGGGTCGGTGGCGTTGCTCAGCGATGCCCTGCACAATCTCTCCGATGTCTCGACGAGCCTGGTGGTCTTCGTCGGATTCCGCAGCTCGCAGAAGTCGGCGAGCCAGCGTTATCCGTACGGCCTGGAGCGCGCCGAGGATCTCGCCGGGATCGGGGTGGCACTGGTGATCTGGGCCAGTGCCGCGATAGCCGGTGCGGAAAGCGTGGACAAGCTGTTACGCCACGGCACCACCCAACACGTGGGCTGGGGTATCGCGGCGGCGGCAGTCGGCATCGCCGGCAACCAGCTGGTGGCCCGCTACAAGCTGGTGGTCGGCCGGCGGATCCAGTCGTCGACCATGATCGCCGATGCCAAGCATTCCTGGCTGGATGCGCTGTCGTCGGCGGGCGCGCTACTGGGCCTGTGCGGGGTGGCCGCGGGCTGGGGATGGGCCGACGGCGCCGCCGGCATCATGGTGACGGGGTTCATCTGCCATGTCGGCTGGGAGGTCACTTCCGACATCGGCCACCGGTTGCTCGACGGGGTGGATCCGGCGGTGGTCGCCGCGGCCGAGGAGGTAGCCGCTGCAACCCCGGGCGTCCTCCACGCCCACGCCCGTGCCCGCTGGACCGGCCGCACGCTGCGAGTGGCGGTGGAGGGCTGGGTCGATCCGACCACCTCGGTGGCCGAGGCCGACGCGATGGGCCGCGTGGTGGCCGAACGACTTTCCGCGAGACTGCCCGAGATGCGCAGTTTCGTCTGGGCGGCGCGCGGCGCGCCGTTGGCATGAGACGGGTGACGAGAATCTTGCCGGTCTGAAGGTTAGCCGACCTAAAAACGGGCACATTGACCGCATGTCACTAACACCGCCGCCACTCGGCACCGGCGCTGCGGCGACCGGCCCAGCGAGCGAGCTGCCCAATCCGTCCTGGATCGCAAAGCGCAGGGCTGCGCGGTCGGCGGGTCACTACGGCCAGGCGGGGGAGGTCTGGTGGATGCTTGCCGCGCAGCTCGTCATCGTTATCGTCCTCGTCGTCATCCTGGTGGTCTAGCTCTGGCTGGCGGGACGAGATTCTCGTCGGGTTCGAGGGTTGGCCCGGCGAGAAACGGGCACAGGCTTACAGGTGAGCACTTCGCCCCCGCCTCCCGATCCGCCCAACATGTCGCCGAAAGGTAAGTGGGGTGTTGCCCCGTCTACCAGTCCCCAGGCGACGCGCCCAGGAGACAAGCCAAACCGTGCCATGTTGCTGTGGTGGTTGTTCGTTGTCGTCGTCGTAGCGATCATTGTGCTGGCTATCGCGCTGGCCGCGTAGCGGGCCCGCTTGTTGACCCAGACGTATGAGACGCTGCCGGGGTGGTTGCGTCGCGGCAGATCCGGATCGGCGGTGCCCTCGCCGGCTACCTGGCTGACCTCGCCCTGGGCGACCCGAAGCGAGGACATCCGGTCGCGGCGTTCGGACAGCTGGCCGCGAAGTTGGAACGGATCAGCTATCGCGACAGCAAGCTGGCCGGGGCGGTGCACGCCGGGTCGCTGGTCGGTGCTGTGTGCCTACTGGGCGCGGCGCTGCAGCACGGCCCGGGTAGGTTGCGGCCCGTTGCGGCCATCGCGGCGGCCAGCTGGGCGTCGCTGGGCGGAACCTCCTTGGCGAGCACCGGCCGGGCGATGGCCGAGCTGGTAGAGCGTGGCGACGTCGAGGCCGCGCGACGGCTGTTGCCGTCGCTGTGCGGGCGCGATCCGGCCCACCTGGATCTGCCCGGATTGACCCGCGCGGCGCTGGAGTCGGTGGCCGAAAACACCTCCGATGCCCAGGTGGCGCCGCTGCTGTGGGCCGCGATCGGCGGCGCGCCCGCGGTGCTGGGCTACCGCGGGGTCAACACGCTGGACTCGATGATCGGCTACCGCACGCCCCGCTATGTCCGATTTGGTTGGGCCGCAGCCCGATTGGATGATATGGCCAACTATGCGGCGGCGCGCGCGACCGCGACGCTGGTGGTGGTGTGCGCGCCGCTGGCCGGCGGATCGCCGCTGGGAGCCATGCGCGCCTGGCGCCGCGACGCCGCGCGCCATCCCAGCCCCAACGCCGGCGTCGTGGAGGCGGCATTCGCCGGGGCGCTGGGGGTGCGGCTCGGCGGGCCCACCCGGTACCACGACGGGCTGCAGATCCGGCCCACACTCGGTGACGGCCGTCAGCCGACGGTCGCCGATCTGCGCCGCGCGGTGGTGCTGTCGCGGGCCGTGCAGGCCGCGGCGGCCTTGGGCGTCGGGGTCGGGCTCTACCGCCGGCGGCCGTAGCGGTCGGCGAGTTTCTCCTCGACCGTCATCGGCTCATCCGCCGGTTGCGGTTGCTGCCGTTCGCGGCGACGCGCCCGCAGCTCGGCGTAGACGAAATAACCCAGTCCGATCGGCGCCACGATGCCGAAGGTAATCCACTGGATGCCGTAGGACAGAAACGGTCCGGCATCCAGATGCGGTATACCGATCACTCCCAGACCGCCGGGCTGGTTCTCGACCAGCTGCAGGTAGGACTCGGCCAGCGGCACTCCCGTCAATGCCGAGACCTGCGCCGTGCTGATCGAATACACCTGCGGGAAACCGTCGCGGGTGAACGGCTCCTTGCCCGGTGCGGTCGGTTCGGAATCGCGCAGTCGTGCCGTGATGGTCACCACCTGATCCGGCGGACGGGGAATCGCCGGCACGTGCGAGCCGGGCTCGGGCCGCACGTAACCCCGGTCGACCAGCACGGTCGGCCCGTCGTCGACGACGAATGGCGCCAGCACCTCGAATGCCTGCTCACCGTCGACCACCCGCAGCCGTGCCAGCACCTGGGCGTCCGGCAGATAGTGCCCCGTCGCCGTCACCCTGCGCCACTGCGCGCCCTGAGCCGATGAATCCTGTTGTGGTAGAAGCGTTTTCAATGGCACGGGCGGCGTGTGCAGGGAATAGTCGATCTGGTGATTCTCCCGGGAGGTCCTGGTGTTCTTTCCCAGCTGCCACGGGGCCAGCACGGTGAAGCACAGATAGGTGAACGCGACGACCACCAGGGCCAGCGCTATCCATCCCGGCCGCAGCAGGAACGTCAGCCGCGGAATCCTTCTGGGCATCACGGGGATCCGTTCTGGGCCAGTCGCTCGTCCACCCAGTCATGCAGGCCGGGCAGGGCGGCCTCGATGACGGTGAAAACCTCCTCGAACTCGTCGTGCCCGCCGTAGTAAGGATCATCGACGTCAAGCGCATGAGCCCCCGACCGTGGGTCGAACGAGCGCAGCATGCGCAGCCGCTCGGCTTCGACGCCGAGCTGACGCAACAGCCGAGCATGGTTGCGGCCCAACGCGATGACCAGATCTGCCGCCAGATGCTCGGCGGCGATCTGCGCTGCGCGATGGTCGGTGGGGTAACCGTGAGCGCGCAGGACCCGCCCCGCCCGCTCGTCGACCCCGTGGCCGATATGCCAGTCGCCGGTGCCGGCACTGGTTACCCGCACAGCGTCGCCCAGCCCGCGCTCCCCAAGCTGATGGGCGAACATCTTTTCGGCCATCGGCGAACGGCAGATGTTGCCCGTGCACACGAATGTGACGTGCAACGTTGGCGGTTCAGACACCCAGTGCCTCCCGCAGCTCGTCGATGGTCCCGGCGCGCCGGACCCCGTCGGCGCCGGTGGGGAAGTCGTCCTGTCCGTAGCCCCAACCGACCACCACCGTGTCGATGCCGTGGGCGGCCGCACCCTCGACGTCATGGCTGCGGTCACCGATCATGAGCACGCGCTCGGGCAACGGCCCCAGCTGGGCCAGCGCGTGAGCCAGCACCTCGGTCTTGGTACTGCGCGAGCCGTCGCCGGTGGCTCCGGCGACGACCTCGAAATGCTGCTCCAGCTCGAAATGCGCCAGGATGCGACGCGCGGTGTGCTCGAGCTTGCAGGTGGCCACCGCCAGCCGGACACCGGCGGCACGCAGATCGCCCAGCAGCGGCGCTATCCCGTCGAACACGGTGTTCATCGCCCAGCCGCGAGCGCCGTATTCGGCCCGGAACGCCGCGATCGCCGCTTCGACGCGGTCGCCGAGTTCCATCGAACGAAAGGTGTCGTCCATCGGCGGACCGACGATCCACGCGGCCAGGTCGCGCTCGGGAATGTCGGCGCCGATGTGCTCGAGCGCATGCCGGAAGCTGGCCACGATCCCCTGTGCCGAATCGGTCAGGGTCCCGTCGAGATCGAAGATCACCAGCTGCGGCGACCCGTCGGAGGCGGTGGTAGAGCGGCGGGCGGCGCCGCAGTCGGTGGGCGAATCGGCCGCGATCGAACCTGTCACGCATCCATTGTCGGTGATGCGGCGAGGTGCCCAGCACCGACCGGCCAGAAGGCTTGGCATCGGCGCGGCAGCGCAGCGGGCACCACAGGCTGACCCGACACCGGCCGGGACCCGCCTTTACGTTGGGGTAGCGCTGTGGGCGACGACAGGAGTTGTCACCAGGGACCCGAACCGCGCCATGCTCGGCGGGCCCGGTGCTCCGGATGCCTGGGTGGTCCACCGGCGCACTAGTGTTTCACTGATGGCGGATCTGGATCACAGCGCGTCAATTTGCCTTGCCGCGGCGCGTTATCACGGTGATCAGGCCGTCGCGCCCGGCATGCTGGATTTCGCCGTCAATGTCCGTGACACCCGCCCGCCGCCATGGCTTGTCGACGTGCTGGCGACCCGGCTGCCTGATCTGGCCCGCTACCCAGGCGCGGGCGAGGTGCGCGGGGCACAAGAGGCGGCGGCCGCACGGCACGGCCGAACCCACGACGAAGTGCTGCCCCTGGCCGGGGCGGCGGAGGGTTTCGCCTTATTGCCCAACCTGCGTCCGGCGCGCGCGGCGATCATCGCGCCCGCGTTCACCGAGCCGGCGGTGGCGCTGAGCGCGGCCGGAATTCCGGTGGACCACGTTGTCCTCGAGCCGCCGTTCGGCCTGGCCGGTGTGGCGGTGCCCGAGGCGGCCGACCTGGTGGTGGTCGGCAACCCGACCAACCCGACCTCGGTGTTGCACTCCCGCGAGCAAGTGCTGGCGCTGCGGCGGCCGGGACGCATCCTGGTCGTCGACGAGGCATTCGCCGATGCGGTTCCCGGGGAGCCGGAGTCGCTGGCCGGTGATTGCCTGCCCGATGTGCTGGTGCTGCGCAGCCTGACCAAAACGTGGTCACTGGCCGGGTTGCGGGTGGGCTACGCCCTGGGCTCGCCGGATCTGTTGGCCCGGCTGACCGCGCGGCGGGCGCACTGGCCGGTGGGCACGCTGCAGCTGGCTGCCATCACGGCGTGCTGTGCGCCCGGGGCCGTGGCCGAGGCCGCCGTCGATGCCGTGCGGCTGGTGGGCGTGCGCGCGGCGATGGTGGCCGGGTTGCAGTCGGTGGGTGCCACGGTGGTCGACGGGTGTGCACCGTTTGTGTTGTTCACCATGCGCGATGCCGAGATGATCCGAAATAATTTGCAGCACAAGAGTATTGCGGTGCGACGCGGTGATACGTTCGTCGGCCTGGACGACCGGTATTTGCGAGCGGCGGTGCGCGCCGAGTGGCCGCGACTGGTTCAAGCCATCGCTTGCGGGCTCAACGGGAGGCGCCGATGAGTGTCCGGTTGGCTGACGTCATCGAGGTGCTGGACCAGGTGTATCCGCCGCGGCTGGCCGAGTCCTGGGATTCGGTGGGCCTGGTCTGCGGTGATCCCGCTGATGTGGTGGATTCGGTGACCGTCGCGGTGGACGCGACGGCGGCGGTCGTCGAGGAAGTCCCCGCCAACGGCCTGTTGCTGGCCCATCATCCGTTGCTGTTGCGCGGGGTCGATACGGTCGCAGCCAGCACGCCCAAGGGCGCGCTGGTGCACCGCTTGATCCGGTCGGGCCGGTCGCTGTTCACCGCGCACACCAATGCCGACTCGGCGTCACCGGGGGTGTCCGACGCGCTGGCGCAGGCACTGGGCCTGACCGTCGAGGCCGTACTCGACCGGTTGGCCGCTGCGACCGATCTGGACAAGTGGGTCATCTATGTGCCGTGTGAGCACGCGGATGCGGTGCGGGCAGCGGTCTTTGACGCCGGCGCCGGAAACATCGGTGACTATTCGCACTGCAGCTGGAGCGTCACGGGTACCGGACAGTTCCTGCCCCTGGACGGGGCGTCACCCGCCATCGGCAGCATCGGCACCGTCGAACGGGTGGCCGAGGATCGCGTCGAGGTCGTCGCACCCGCGCGGGCGCGGGCCGCGGTGCTGGCGGCGATGCGGGTCGCACACCCCTACGAGGAACCGGCATTCGACATCTTCGCGCTGATACCGCCCCCGGCCGATGTCGGATTGGGGCGCATCGCCACGCTGCCCCACCCGGAACCGCTGCGCGACTTCGTCTCCCGTGTCGGTGCGGCATTGCCTGCGACGTCGTGGGGGGTACGTGCCGCCGGGGATCCCGCTCTGCTGGTTTCGCGGGTAGCGGTCTGCGGCGGCGCCGGCGATTCGCTGCTGGGCGCGGCGGCCGCGGCCGGCGTGCAGGCCTATGTCACCGCCGATCTGCGTCATCATCCGGCCGACGAGCACTGCCGGTCCTCGGCCGTGGCCCTGATCGACCTCGCGCATTGGGCCAGCGAATTCCCCTGGTGCGGCCAAGCTGCCGGCGTGCTGCGGTCCCATTTCGGCGCGTCGCTGCCGGTGCGGGTGTCCACCCTGCGCACCGATCCGTGGAATGTGGCAACTAGACCTGGAGATGGGACATGAAAGCCGAAGTGGCTCAGCAGCGTTCGCTATTGGAATTGGCGAAGCTGGATGCCGAGCTGTCGCGGCTCGCGCATCGGTCCACGCATCTGCCCCAACGAGAGGCCTATGAGCGGGTACAAATCGAGCACAACGCCGCCGGTGACCGGCTGGCCGCGGTGCGAATCGCGGTGGCGGACCTTGATGCCCAGGTGTCGCGGTTCGAGGCGGAAATCGATGCGGTGCGCACGCGTGAAGAGCGCGACCGGTCGCTGCTCACCACCGGCGCCACCGACGCCAAGCAACTGTCGGATCTGCAGCACGAGCTGGAGACCCTGGAACGCCGTCAGGCCAGCCTGGAAGATTCACTGCTTGAGGTGATGGAGCGCCGCGAGGAACTGCAGGCCCGCCAGGTCGCCGAGTCGGCGGCACTCGAGCAGCTTCAGGCCGAGTTGGCCGGTGCCCGGCAGGCTCTCGACACCGCGCTGGCCGAACTCGAGCAGTCCCGCCAGGAACATGTGTCGCGGCGCGAGGAGCTGTCCGCGGCGTTGAATCCGGACCTTGCCGCACTTTACGAACGGCAGCGGGCCGGGGGAGGACCGGGCGCCGGACCGTTGCAGGGTCATCGGTGTGGTGCCTGCCGGATCGAGATCGGCCGCGGTGAGCTGGCCCGGATCTCGGCGGCCGCCGAAGACGATGTGTTGCGCTGCCCGGAATGCGGCGCAATCCTGTTGCGGGTCAAGGGCTTTGAGCAGTGAAAGTCATCATCGAAGCTGATGGCGGGTCCCGCGGCAACCCTGGGCCGGCCGGATACGGCGCGGTGGTGTGGACCACGGACCGCTCGACGGTGCTGGCGGAATCCAAGCAGGCGATCGGCCGGGCCACCAACAACGTCGCCGAATACCGCGGATTGATCGCCGGCCTGGACGACGCGGTGAAGCTGGGAGCCACCGAGGCAATGGTCCTGATGGACTCCAAGCTGGTGGTGGAACAGATGTGCGGGCGCTGGAAGGTCAAGCACCCCGACCTGGTGGAGCTGCACGCGCAAGCCCAGGCGCTGGCACAGCAATTCCGCCGGATCAGTTACGGCTGGGTGCCGCGGTCCCGGAACGCGTACGCTGACCGGTTGGCCAATGAGGCGATGGACGCCGCGGTTCGCACCAATCGCCGCGGGGATAACGCCACAGTGCCCGTTGTGGTTGTCGCCGACCCGCCGAAGAAGCTGGCGACGGAGTCCCCGACGGCTCCCGGATGGACGGGCCGGCGCGGCACGACCACCCGGCTGCTGTTGTTGCGGCACGGGCAGACCGAGTTGTCGGTGCAGCGCCGCTATTCCGGGCGCGGCAACCCGGCATTGAACGAGGTGGGGTGGCGACAGGCCGGGCTGGCCGCCCGCTACCTTGCGCAGCGCGGCGGGATCGCGGCAGTGGTGTCCTCGCCGTTGCAGCGGGCCTATGACACGGCGACGACGGCGGCCCGGGCGCTGGGCCTGGAGGTGAGCGTCGACGATGACCTGGTGGAGACCGACTTCGGCGCCTGGGAGGGAATGACTTTCGCCGAGGCGGCCCAGCGCGATCCCGATTTGCACCGCCGTTGGCTGCACGACACCAGCACCACGCCGCCCGGTGGTGAGAGTTTCGATGATGTATTGCAGCGGGTTCGTCGGGGACGCGACCGGATCATCGCCGGGCACGAAGGAGCCACCGTGCTGGTGGTCTCCCATGTGACGCCGATCAAGACGTTGTTGCGGATGGCCTTGGACGTGGGCCCGAACGTCTTGTACCGCTTGCACCTTGACCTGGCGTCGCTGAGCATCGCCGAGTTCTACGCCGACGGGGCATCGTCGGTGCGGCTGGTGAACCAGACGGGCTATCTGTAGCACGCCGACGATGCGCTCCGAGCGTGTATCCACTGCGAATTCCGGCGCGATTGTTCGCACTACGTGCACGTTCGACGAGGGGTAGGGGTGAAGACGACCGGCAGCGCCGCCGGCGAGCGGAAGGCGACTCCCACGACATGGGATGGCGGAACCCCGGGGTCCAGCCGCAGCTTCGGCAACCGGTCCAGCAGTGCGTTGACGGCCACCGCGGTCTCCATGCGCGCCAGGTGCATGCCGAGGCACAGATGCGGGCCGCCGCCGAATGTCAGGTGCGCGATGTTCTTGCGGGTGGGATCGAAGCGGTCCGGGTCCGGATAACGCGCCGGGTCCCGGTTGGCGGCCGCGACGCTGACGCTGACGTTGGTACCCGCCGGGATTGCCACTCCGCCGAGTTCACAGTCTCGGGCCGCCAGCCGAACTACCGTGGTGATCGGCGGCTCCCAGCGCAACGCCTCCTCGATGGCAGCGCGGACCATGGTGCGGTCGGCCCGCACCGCGTCCAGCAGCTCCGGCTCGGTGAGCAACGCGACCAGCAGGTTGCCCGAGGCGCGGTATGTCGTCTCGACTCCAGCGGGCAAGATCAGCAGCAGGAACGCAAAAATCTCGTCGTCGGTCAGCCGCGCGCCGTCGATCTCGGACTCCGCCAGCGTGCTGATCAGGTCGTCCCGCGGGTTGCGCCGGCGTTCGGCGAGGATCTCGGTGAAGTAGGCTTTCAGCGATCTGGACGCGGTCAGCCCGCAGTCCCAGTCGTAGACCACATTGAGCAGCTCGATCGACAGCCGCTGGAAGCGCACGTAGTCCCGTCGCGGCAGTCCCATGATCCGCGCGATCACCTGGACGGGAAACGCGAAGGTGAATTCGCGGGCCAGTTCGGCGCTCCCGCGCGGTGCGAACCGGTCGATGAGTTCGTGGACCACCAGCTCCACCAGCTCACTGCGCCACCGCTCCAGCAGCGCCGACCGGAACGACGGCGAGACCAGTGCCCGGCTGGCGCGATGCTCGGCTCCCTCGAGTTCCAACAGGGTGCGGCCCATGACCGGACCCATGATGCGCTCATAGATCGACGAGGAGAACGTGTCGGGGTGGGTGAGCACCGTCTGGCACTCGTCGTAGCCGAGCACGGTCACTCCGAAGTCGCCAACTTGGCCCGAGCCGACCTCGGTGAAGGGGTTTCCCAGCATGACACGGTGCTTGGCGCGCGCCTCGCGCAGCCGCTCGTGGACGTTTTCGACCTGCATGAGCAGCCCGCCCTGCAGCTCGGTCGGGTTGAACTCGCCGGGCAGCGGGGACATCGGCTCAGCCATGAGCCGACACCGTCTCGGTATCATGGCCCGACCGCAGCACGGTGCCCGGCAGAGCGCCGGTGGCGGCGCCGTCGCGGCACACCTCGACCCCACCGACCCACACCGAGGTGATCCCGCGGGCGTCGGCGACCAACCGGGGCGCTCCCGCGGGCAGGTCGTAGCGGGTGCGCTCGGGTCCGGGGCCGACGGTCGCGGGGTCGAACAGCACCAGGTCGGCGTGCCAGCCCGGCGCGATCCTGCCACGCTCGCTCAGCCCGTAGAACCGGGCCGGCACGTCGGTGATCAACCGGACCGCCTCTTCAAGCGTCACCACCCGGTGCTCCCGGACGCCCTTGCCCAGCAGCGACGTCGTATAGATCGCGCCGCACATCATGTCCAGGTGAGCGCCGGCGTCCGAGCCACCGATCACCGCGCCGGGGTGGCGCCACACCTGCGCGCGCGCCTGCCAGTCGGCCGCGTCGTCCCCGGTCAGTGGCGGGGAGAGCCCGGTGCGCAGTTCGTCGGCGATCACGATGTCCAACAGCGTGTCGAACGGCTCGGCGCCACGGGCCGCCGCAACGTCGCCGACGCCGCGCCCGGTCGCGTCGGCGTTCTCGGGTGCGAACGTCTCGACGATGACCAGTCGATCCCACTGCGCCAGGCCGCGCAGCATGCCCGCCTCCTTGGCGGTGGCGCCTTCGGCGAGCCGGCAACGCACCTGCGGGTCGGCGAGGGCCTCGAGTCGCTGCGGAACCGGCAGGTGCATGGTGTCGCGCCAGCCGGGCAGTCCGTCGAGCACGAAACCGGACAGGAACGACAGCCGGATCTTCATGGCCTGCGGCAAAGTGAGGGCCACCACCCGGCCGCCGCGTTGGGCTGCGACACCGAAAGCGCGCAATTGCTTTTCGTGCCCCGCCGGGTTGGCCGCCGTCACACCCAACAGATTCCAGTTCAGCGGCCGGTCGGCGGCCACGGACATGTCGGTGAGCAGTGCGATGTCGTCGTCGGTAAACCCCGACAGGCAGCCCGGAATGATGGCCTCGAGCGTGGTGCCCGGATGCTCGCGCACGCCGGATGCCAGCTTTACCAGTTCGTCCCGCGATGCGCTGCGCGACGGCACCGCTTGTCCGGAACCGTCGTTGTGGGTCGGCGACTGGGAGGTCGACAGCCCGAGCGCGCCAGCGTTCAGTGCGTCGTGCAGCAGCCCGACCATTGTGTCGATCTGCTCCGGGCCGGCCTGGCCACCGACCGCGTCGCCGCCCATCGCCGCCAGCCTCAGTGCCGAATGACCAACCAGGAAGCCGGCATTGACGGCGATGCGGCCCTCGAGGCGGTCGAGCCAATCGCCGAACGATGCCCATCCCCAGTCCAGTCCGGCCCGCAGCGCGTCCAGCGGCATCCCCTCGACCCGGGCGAGCATGCGGGTGAGGTAGTCGTGCTGGTCGTCCGCGGCGGGCGCCAGCTTGAAGCCGCAGTTGCCACCGAAGACCGTGGTGACGCCATGCTGCACCGACGGGCTGGCGGTCGGGTCCCAGAACAGCTGCGCGTCGTAGTGGGTGTGCAGGTCGACGAAACCAGGCGCTAGCGTAAGTCCTTGGGCATCAACGGTTTTCGATGCCAAATCGTCGGTTTCTCCCACGGTGACGATCCGCCCGTCACGGACGCCGACGTCGCCGTGGTGGGCGGGCGCGCCGGTGCCGTCGACGATTTCGGCATCGCGAATCAATAGGTCCAGCATGACGCCTCCTATCCGGTGGCCGTCAGCCATCCGTCGTCCGGCAGCGGGTGACGGAACAGCCGTGCGGCGTTGCGGTGGGTGATCCTGGCGGCGTCCTCCGCCGACAGACCCGCGACGTTGCGCGCCACGACCTGTTGGGTGTCGGGCCAGGTCGAGTCGGCGTGCGGGTAGTCGCTTTCGACGAGAATGCGCTCGGCGCCGATCGCCTCCAGCGCGCCGAACGCGTGCGGGTCGTCGATCGAGCAGAACCAGAAGTTGCGGTGCAGCACCTCGCTGGGCAGCAGGTCGCCCTGCCACGATCCGCCCTCCTGGCCCGAAGCCGAATGCGCCAGAACGTAATCGGCGCGGTCGGCGAGCATGGCCGCCCAGCCCAGCCCGCCTTCGGCCAGCGTGATGTTCAGCCGCGGGAACCGCACCGGGATGCCCGACCACAGCATGTCCGCACACGCCACCAGGCCGTTGACCGGGAACAGCGTGGTGATGGTCTCGAACGGGGTGTCGAAGGAGGGGATCGGCGCCCACTGCGCCGAGCCGGTGTGCAGGCACACGACGGTGTCGGTCTCCTGGCAGGCGGCGAAGAACGGATCCCACGCCCGGGTGTGCAGGCTCGGCAGGCCGCATTGGGCGGGCAACTCCGGGAAGCTGACCGCCTTGAACCCGCGCTCGGCGTTACGGCGGATCTCCTCGGCCGCCAGCTGCGGGTCGGCCAGCCAGGGTAGCTGCAGGGGGATGATCCGTTGCGGGTAGCTACCCGCCCACACCTCGAGATGCCAGTCGTTCCAGGCCCTTAGCGTCGCCAGCCCCAGCACCAAGTCGTCGCTCTTCCAGAACACGGTGCCCGCGAACCCCGCGATCAGCGACGGGAAGTTCAGCGACGCCCAGATGCCGGCCAGGTCCATGTCGGTGATCCGGGCGTCGATATCCCAACAGCCACGCCGCATTTCGTCGAACCGGGCCGCCTCCATGCTCCATTCCTCGCGCGGGCGCCCGATCACCGCGTTGAGCCCGATGTTGGGGTATTCCCGACCTTCGTAGCGCCACACCTGGCGTCCGTCGTCGGTCTCGACGACCTTCGGGGCGCGGCCGGCCAATGCGGTGGGTAGCCGTCCGACGAACAGATCCGGCGGCTCGATGACATGGTCGTCGACCGAGATCACGACGTGTTGTCGCTGCCGGGGATCGGGGTCTGGCAGCAGCGCCATAAATGAAGCTAACGACGGGCGTCGGCCGCTGTCAATGGCTTTTCGCGCTATCTATACTATCAATGCAAAGTTTGGTCTGCGTCAGGTCAGTCGATCGCCGTCTGCTCGCGCTCCGGCGCCTTGCGTAGGGTGCGGCGAGACGGTCGTCCGATGCCGACGTGCGATCTGCTGTATTTCGTCGACGCGCACCTGCAGACGCTTACTCATGGTGGGAGTACGGATTACTCAGGTAGGTACCCGATGCCGTGCGGGGTAACGGTTCGGGAACGTTCCGGTTATTCTGCGACATGTGGTGCGGTCTGGTGGTTCCCGTCGCTGACAATGTCGGGCATGACGCAATCGCGGGAGCCCGACGTTGGCTCGTGAGATATCGCGCCAGGCGTTTCTGCGGGGCGCTGTCGGAGCATTAGCCGCCGGCGTCGCCTTGGGACCGGTTCGCGCCGCGGCTGATCCGAGCCCCTCCGGTTTGGACGGCCTGTCCACCGCCGTCGGCGGCAGAGTGATACGTCCGGACGACTCCCAATTCGCAACGGCCAAACAAGTTTTCAACACCAACTACAACGGGTCGACACCGGCGGTAATCGTCACCCCGGCATCGGCGGCGGACGTGCAAAAGGCGATGGCATTCGCTGGCGCGCACAATCTCAAGGTCGCCGCGCGCAGTGGCGGACACTCCTATACCGGGGCGTCCACGGCCGACGGCGTCATGGTGCTCGACTTGCGCCAGCTGCCCGGGGGAGTCGATTACAACGCCAGCACCGGACAGGTCACGGTGACGCCCGCGACCGGTCTGTACGCCGTGCACGAGTCGCTGGCCGAAGCCGGTCGCGGTATCCCCACGGGGACCTGCCCGACAGTCGGTGCCGCGGGCCATGCCCTGGGTGGCGGCCTGGGCGCCAGTTCCCGGCACGCGGGTCTGCTCTGTGACCAATTGACGTCGGCGTCGGTCGTGTTGCCCGGCGGCCAGGCGGTCACCGCGTCTGCAACCAGCAATCCCGACCTGTACTGGGCGCTGCGCGGCGGCGGTGGCGGCAACTTCGGCGTGACGACCTCGTTGACCTTCGCTACGTTCGCCACCAAGGATCTCGACGTGGTGAACATCAATTTTCCGCCGCAGTCGTTCGCGCAGGTTCTGGTCGGTTGGCAGAACTGGCTGCGAACCGCCGACCGGAACAGCTGGGCACTGGCCGACAGCACCACCGACGCGCTCGGAACGCATTGCCGTATCCTCGCGACCTGCCCGGTCGGGTCCGGTGGCAGTGCGGCGAACGCCATCACGTCAGCCGTAGGCGTGCAACCGGCCGGCACTGAGCACCATACGTTCAATCACCTGGACCTGGTGAAGTATCTGGCCGTCAACAACTTGAACCCGTCACCGCTGGGATATGTCGGCGGATCCGACGTCTTTCCCACGGTCAACGCGGCCGTCGCCGCGGGGATCGCCTCGGCGGTGGACGCATTTCCCCGCGACGCGGGCCGCATGTTGGCGATCATGCATGCGCTCGACGGCGCGCTGGCCAGCGTGGCGCCCGGGGCCACCGCCTTTCCGTGGCGCCGGCAGGGCGCGCTGGTGCAGTGGTATGTCGAAAACGCCGGTTCCCCCTCGGCGGCGACCAGTTGGCTCAACACCGCACACCAAGCGGTGCAACGGTATTCGGTCGGCGGCTATGTAAACTATCTTGAGGCAAACCAGCCGGCGTCGCGCTACTTCGGCCCGAATCTAGCCCGACTGAGCGCGGTACGGCAGAAATACGATCCCCGCCGGGTCATGTTCTCCGGGCTGAACTTGTAGTCGTGCGGTGGGCTTCGTGGGGGCGCTAGACTAGAAGGGCGGACCCTGAACTGTCCGCAATCCCTTGTGTGTGGGCGATCGACTTTCACTTCGACTCCACCCTCAATCACCGCCGAACGCCTCGTCACCGAGAAGGCGTTCACGGTGCCAGGCGGGCCGCTGCAGGTGCTTCGGTGAGACGCCGACCCAGAGTTGGTTTCCCAAGCGCGGCAACGGTTCTGCGAGTACCAGACGGGTTCGGTCTGCATCCCATCTGAATGTCCTTGGGTGAACGGTCATATCGAATCGTCCGAAAAGCCCGGCATGGTCATCGGCCACGTCAAGCACGAGCACCGACACCGGCATTCGGTGCTGGGCTACCGCATGCCGGCCGAGTACACATGCGGGATGCAGATACACCCATACCCCGCGGTGGCCTGCGAGGTCAACTGAATCCGAATCAGGCAACCCCGACTCTCAAACCGCGTCGACTCAGGCACTGGCGCATACACTTGCCGCGTGAACATCAGCAAAGTCATCGTCGGCGTAGCGACAGCCCCGGTGCGGGCCGGTGTTGCGGTGGCCGACGCCGGGCTCGCCGTTGGGGCCATCGTGCTCGGGGCTGTGAAGCAGTCCTTGGGCGAGGAAGGCCCGAAGACGGTGGACCCGATTACCGACCTATTTCCGCTGCGCGGCGCGCTCGTGGGCGCTAACCGGGTTGCCGAATTAACCGAAAACGACAGGGCGATGGGGCGCGCTCTGGTCCGTGGCGGGCCCGCGGACAAGCTGATGCGTCCGGGTGGGGTTGTCGACCTGTTGACCTCGCCCGGCGGTCTACTCGATCGGGTGTCCGACGGAGCGAGCTCCTCGCTGGAGCGGATCGTGGCGCCCGGTGGGCTCGCCGATCGGTTACTCGCTGAGGAGGGGCCGCTGGAGCGCATGTTGGCCGAGGACGGCATTATCGAGCGGATGTTCGCCGAGGACGGCGTTATCGACAAGCTGTTGGCTAAGAATGGACCGCTCGAACAGCTCACCGAAGCCGCGGAAATCCTGAGTCGGTTGCAGCCTGCCATCGAGCGGTTGACGCCGACCGCCGACACCTTGGAGTCTGCGGTCGATACCCTCAACAGGATGGTCAACTCGCTGAGTGGCATCGCAGACCGCATTCCGCGGCGGCGGTCGGCGCGCCCGACTGTGCGCTCGAAGCGCAGCCCGGACCAGGACGTTGTTGATCAGTGAGCCGACCGGCTCACTGACTCACGACTAAGGTCGGCAGCCCACCCGCTACCCGCAGCGGTATTTACAGATCTGGTGTCCGGCATCTGAATTGCGTTTACGGGTGTGGGGCAGGATTTCGCCGGCGGTTTTCGGCGGCGGTTTGCTTGGTGGGTGATGCTGCAGAAGAGCACTTCGACGAGCTTGAGCCGCGAGCCTGGTGGTGGGGGGGGAATGCATTGTGGTCTTGGGGTTTTGGTGAGCCAGGAGTTGATGTCGGCGTGCCAGTGATCCGCGCGGTGCCGGTCGGTGCGGCGGTCGGTGCTTGTGACGGTGGCGACCTCCAGCGCCGCAAGACACCGTCGTCGTGGCGTTGTGTTGCGTTGTTACGTGGGGGCTTTCTAGGGCAGGCCTGGGCGCATCGGCTGCATCGATCACCCTTGCCGCGCTGAACGATACGGGCTCGGCCACCCTGATCGGCGAGCGGCTCGGAGGAGACCGGTCGGTCGCCGAGCTGACGGCAACGATTCGGGCCCGGGCCGCGGGCAATCCGTTGTTAGCTGAGGAGTTCGTGCGCGATCTGGCCGAACGCGGCGTGCTGTCCGGCGACCCTGGGGCCTACACATGCCACGCCGACGTCGGCGACGTCACCGTCGCGGCGACGCTTCAGACGACTATCGCCGCTCGCATCGACCGACTCGGCCCGCAGGCCAAGCGCGTGCTGTGCGTTGCGGCGGTGATCGGATCGCGCTTCGGCGGCGACCTGCTGGCCCTACTGTGCGTCGACGTGGTTCCGCGCGGTTTGCTCGACACCGAGCTGATCGACCGCGTCACCTTCGGTGCGCGCGAGGAGTATGCGTTTCGTCACCCGCTGATCCGCATGGTTGCCACGAGTCACAGCTCAAGTCCGACCGCGCTCGGCTACACCGGCGGCTGGCTGCCGCCGTCGAGGAGCGCGAGCCGTGATCGATCGGTGAGAATGCGGCGTTGATCGCCGAGCATCGGGAGGCCGCCGGGGACCTGTGCGAGGCCTACCGGCTGGCACCCGCGCGCCGGAGAGTGGGCGACCGCTCGCAACAAGGCCGCGGCGTGTCTGAGCTGGGAGCGTGCCCGGAAGATCGCCGACGCCCTGCCCGACGACGTCGCAGACTGCGTCGCGATGCGAATCACGTCACATACCCTGCTGTGCGCCAACGGGTTCCGGGCGCATCTGGAAATCGGAGCGCGCTTCGAGGAACTACGGGAGTTGTGTTCGGCCGCCGTGGACGACGTCGCTGGCCATCGGCATGGCCGGACTGATCATGGAGCACTTCGTCTACGGCCGGATACGTACGGCGCCGCGACTGGCTTCCGAACACATGGCGCTGGTCGAATCGATCGGTGATCCGACGCTCACGATCGGGCTGTCGTTGGGGGCGATCGCCACCAAGATCCAGTCCGCCGAGATGGGGCGGTGCCGCGCTGGTCACAGCTGGTCATTGAGCTGGCCCACGGTGACGGGGCCCGCGGAAACGCCATTGTGGGTTCGCCGCTGGTGGTGGCACTGGCAACGCGGGGCACCGCCCGATTGGCACGGGGTCGTGTCGGGTGGCGAACGGATCTCGAGGAGGCTGTTGCGACGGCCCGCGGAACCGAATCGTGGTCGCACGCCATGGTCGTGACGTACAAGTACCTCGGTGCGGTACCCAATGGGGTTTTGCGGGCTGACGATGCGGCCCGGTGCGAGATCGACGAGGCCCTGCGGATCGCCGAGCGGTCGGGTGACGATCGGGCGCTGGGTCTGACACGGTTGACGCACGGCATCGCGCTCGTGCGTCGGGACTCCCGGGCGGATCGTGTGCACGGACTCGAGGTGCTCGGACAGGTCCGCGAAATGTGTTTGCAGGACCGCTATTCCCCGTCGGACCTTCCCGTCGCCGAGGTGTGGGCCGCACGGGAGTGATCCCGGCGCGGTGATCGCGACCGCGCACTACCGCGATTGCGAGAAGCTGCCGACGACCTCTGCCGCGCCAGGCAGCTTGGGCACTTCGGCACGTCCACCGGTGCTTTGGTGGAGACACTGCTGACCGGCGCGGGGGAAGGCGACGGAGGCGACATCGGTGCGGCCGCTGAAGCTGTCGCCAGGCTGGCGGCCGCCCGGGGGGATGAGGATCTGAGGTCGCGCGAGATCAACCTGCTGCGGTGGCGCGCGATGCTGGCGCGGGCGCGGGGTGATCAAGGCCGCTACGGCGGCCTGCGGGATCGATACCGCGCCATGGCGGCATCGCCGGGCTTCGAGGGTCACATCGCATGGGCCGCAGCGATGACCTGACGTTCCGTGAGGGCCTAGACGCTAGCGCGGAACCGGATGCCGCACGAACGTCCGCGGCTGGGTGAATGCCCGGATCCCTTCGACGCCGAGTTCGCGGCCAATGCCCGACTGGCCGCAACCCCCGAACGGCAGGCGTGGGTCCTGTGCGGCCAGGCCGTGGCAGTTGACGCTGACCGTGCCCGCCACGAGCTGCGACACCACCCGGTCGGCAAGCGCCTCGTCGCCGGTCCACACCGACGCGGTCAGTCCGAATTCGGTTGCGTTGGCGGCGGTTACGGCGTCGTCGAGGTCGTCGTAACCGAAGATCGGCAGTACCGGGCCGAACTGCTCCTCGGTGGTCAGCGCCGAGTCCGGGGCCAGATCGGTAACGACGGTCGGCAGCATGAAGTAGCCGCCGGCGTCGGCGTCGGCGTCACGGACCCGCCCGGCCGTCCGGACCGATGCGCCACGCGCCCGCGCGTCGTCGACCAGAGCGGCCACCCGGTTGCGGCCGGCCGCGGTATGCAGTGGGCCCAACGTCGTCTCGTCGGCGAGGCCGTCGCCGATCACCTCCCGCTCACAGCGGGCCAGCACCGCTTCGGCCAACTCGGCGGTCCGTTCGGCGGCGGCGTAGAGCCGCTTGATGGCCATGCAGACCTGGCCACCGGTGGTATAGGCCGCTGTCACCAGCCGCTCGACGAGCTCGTCGCTGACCGCGAGGTCGGGGGCGATGATCGCCGCGTCGTTACCGCCCAGCTCCAGCAGCACCGGAGTCAGCCGCGCCGCCGCGGCAGCCATCACGGCGCGGCCCGTGCCCACCCCACCCGTCAGCGAAATGAGGTCGATGCCCGAGTGAGTGACCAACGCCTGGGCGAGATCGCTGCCCGGGCCGGCGAGCACGTTCACCACTCCCGGTGGCAGCGCCGCGGCCAGCGCCCCGGCGAGTTCTAGTGCGGCAAGCGGGCAGGTCGGCGGAACCTTGACGACGGCTGTGTTACCCGCGCTGAGGGCCGACGTCAGCTTCGTCATGGTCAGCGCCAGCGGCCAGTTGAACGGCAACACCAGCGCGGCCACGCCGAACGGCTCCCGTTGCAGACGCGGGTAGGCCGATCGCGGGTCGACCTGTTCGGGCGCCAGCGCCGCCTGGGCCATGGACCCGATCAGCGCCGCCAGCCCCGGACCGGTGCTGATTTCAAAGTTGGCCTCGCTGAGCACTTTTCCGTGTTCTCGGGTGTACAGCCGCGCGCCGTCTCGCGCGGTCAGCTGCGCGGCCGCCGCGGTGGCCGCGGCCGAGAGCGCGGACACCCGCTCGGCGACGCCGAGTGCCCGCCAGGCCGGTGCTGCCCGCCGCGCGGCCGCCACGGCGGCGTCCAGCTGAGCGCGGTCGGCCGCCGGCGCGTGGCCGACGATCTCGGCCGGCCGGGCCGGATTGTGGACCGGATAGGTTCCCGCGGCGCCCGGCTGCGGCTCACCGCCGATGGTCAAAACTGGCCCCCCGCGCGAGGATTGGCGTTTGCGGGTGATCGTCGTTGATCCCGTCTTGCTCATGTTCGGCCCGTCTCCTTACCTGACCGTCGGGGCAACCTTGACCCGGCGTGGTTATCTCGCCATCGTAGGTCGCTATGAAGTGCTTGACCGCCCCGCCATTTCCCGCTCGGCCGAAACGGCGGCGACCCCGCCGGGCTGGATGCAGGAGGCCGGTTCCATGAGGGCGGTGGTGCTGCGGGAGGTGGGGCAAACCACCGCGGTCGAGGAACTCCAGCTGCGCCGGATCGGCGTCCACGACGTGCGGGTGCGCCTTGGCGCGAGCGGTGTGTGCCACACCGACCTGTCGGTGCGCGACGGCTCCATGCCGGCGCTGCTGCCCTGCACGCTGGGTCACGAGGGCGCCGGAATCGTCAGCGAAGTGGGCGACGCCGTCACTGCCGTCAGCCCCGGCGACCATGTGGTGCTGACGTGGAATGTGCCCTGTCGGCGCTGCCCGCACTGCCTGCGCGGTGAGGCCCAACTGTGCCCCCGGGGTCTCAAGCACGCCTTCGGCGAGCCTTATGCCCAGAGTTCAACCGGCCCGGTGTGGCCGGAGATGGGCGCCGGGACACTGGCCGAAGAGACCGTGTTGCCGGCCGCCGCCGTCGTGCCGGTTGACCGGTCGCTGCCACTGGACCACGCGGCGCTGCTCGGTTGCGGCGTTACTACCGGGGTGGGCGCGGTGCTGCGCACCGCAGCCGTCCGCCCCGGCGAGAGTGTGCTGGTCATCGGCTGCGGCGGGGTGGGACTGGCCGCCATCCAGGGCGCCCGGTTGGCCGGCGCGGCGCGGATCATCGCTGCCGACCGCAACGGCGCGCAACTTCCGGCGGCGACCGCCAACGGCGCGACCGACACCGTCGACGCCGCCCAGACCGACCTCCTGGACGCAGTCCGCGACCTCACCGGGGGCGCCGGCGTCGATCACGGGATCGAGGTTGTGGGTAAGCCGGCGACCATCCGCGCGGCCTTTGACGCGACCCGCCGGGGCGGAGCCGTCACGCTGGTGGGTGCCGCCGGCTTCACCGAGTCGGTGACGTTCCCCGCGCTGATGCTGATGGCCGACGGCAAGAAGATCCAGGGAAGCGTCTACGGCGCCAGCGACCCGGCCCGCGATATTCCGCTGCTGGCCGAGCTTGCCGGGCGTGGCCGGCTTGACCTCGAGGCGCTGGTGACCCGGCGGATCGGCGTGGAGGATGTCGAAGCCGCGTTCAGTGACATGGCCGCCGGTCGGGGGGCGCGCAGCGTCGTCTGTTTCGGTGCGTCCGGCTGATTCGGCCGGATCCCACCTGCCTCAGTGCACCGGCGGCAGCAGCGCCGCGGGCGCCACAACCACTGGCGGCGCTGGCGCGGGTGTCGGCGGCGACACGGATGGCGTCGACGGCAGCGCGGGCAGCGACGACGAGCCTCCCGCGTTCTGCGACGTCATCGCGCACCTCCGGGCTACATGCTGAAGAGTTATTCAGTTACGCAGCAGAGCATCAGTTAACAACTATCTGAGCGTTTCTTCAATATTGAGGTATTGTGATAAGAGCCATATCGAGGTGGGGCGAGGAGATAGCTGCGTGAACGATTCCGACAGGCCGGCAAACCGTCAGGAACGTCGTAAGCAGCGCACCCGGGCCGCGCTGATCAAAGCCGCGCAACGCTTCATTGCCGACGGCAAGGTCAACGTGCCGGTCCAGGACATCAGCCACGCTGCCGACGTGGGTGTCGGGTCGTTCTATAACCACTTTGACAGCAAGGAGGAGCTGTTTCAGGCGGCGGTCAATGAGGTGCTCGACGCTCACGGGGCGTTGCTGGACGCCATTGCGGAGTCCTCCGAAGACCCCGCGGAGACGTTCGCGCGCAGCTTTCGGCTGACCGGCCGGATGTTTCGCCGGCGCCCGCAGGAGAGCGGTGTCGTGCTCTCTCATGGGCTGGATTTGATTGCCTCGGACCGTGGATTGGCCCCGCGGGTCAGAAGGGATATCGCCGCAGCAGCAGCAGCAGGCCGGTTCGATGTGACAGACCCCGAACTGGCGATGGCGGTTGCCGGCGGGGCACTGTTGGGTCTCGGTCAACTACTGTGCGATCGGCCCGAGCGCGACGACGCCCGAGCCACCGACGAAGTCACCGAAAGCCTACTGCGGCTGTTCGGCATGCCCGCCGCTGAGGCGCATCGAATTTGCCTGCGGCCGTTGCCTTTCCTGGATGACGGTGACGGCGCGGGCCCGGCGGTCTGAGCGGCACGCGGCGACGCCGCCCGCCGACGTCGGCCGAAAGTGAGTGCGCAACATCTGTGGTGGACCCGAGCGCCTACGCTGGCGTGGCGCTGGCCAGCGGCGAGGATCTCGGAGCGACCCGGTCGCAGAAGTCGGCGAGGACCCTAACCGTTTCCTGCGGCGCCTCGAACGGCCAGAAGTGGCCGGTGTCGAACAGATGCACGTCGCTGCCCGGCGGTAGCATCGCCAAAAGGCTTGGTTCCTGGTAAAACTCGCGCGGCTGCAGCGGGTCATGTGCGCCCTGCAAAAGCAGCACCGGAGCCGTCCATGCCGGGATGAGCCGGCTCCGGCGGTCCACCCATTCCTGCCGGAACGACGAGGAGTGGAAGTAACGGGGGACCGCGGTGGCGATACCCGGATGACTGAATTCCGCGATGGTGCGCAGCAGATCCGGTTGGGCAACCGGGCGTTCCGCGAGCCAGGTATAGACGGTCGTGACGAAGCTCGGGGCCTCGCCCAGCATAGCCGGGGCTCCGGCCGACTGCATCAGCTGTTCCTGGGGATGCAGCCGCGGATGCAGATGCCAAAGATGTTGCTGCCCACGGCCGTAGCCACGCACCCGCGCACCCATGGCCGCGACCAGGTGGTCACCGACGGGGCTGCCACGGTCATGGGTGATCAGCGTGAACTCGCCGACGCCCAGCTCGTCGAGCAGTGCCCCGAGCTGCGCCGCGACGCCGGCCTGCCGGTAATCACCGCTGCGCTTGTCGGATTGACCGTAACCCTTGAGGTCCACCGCCAGGCAGTGATAGCGCTGCCCGAGACCTTCCAGGGCATGGTGCCACTGCCACCACGAGTCGGGCAGCCCGTGCAGGAAAACCACCGTGGGGTCCGAGCGGGCGCCGGCTTCCACGACGTGCCACCGCAGGGTTTCGCTGTCCCCGGGTGCGTCGACGAACCGGTGGACCGCGGTGACGGCGCCGAGGTGCTCGATATCACCGTCGCGATCAGACCGGGCGGCGGTGTCGGGTAGCCCGGACACCATCTCTTCGGCGGCCCGTATGGCTTGCGCCAGGCCGTCCTCGAGTTTTTCGGTGACGCGCTGCGGCGGCTCGGTGTAGGAAAAATCAACCATCACTGTCGTCTCCTTGGTCGATGAGGCCTTGACGCCGGCGAGTCTCAGTTGCGGCGCAACATCTTCGCGGCTGATGCGGCTGATGCGGTCGATTTGGCCGGACTGGGAAGGCTGGGCAGCCGGCCGCGCAGCAGCGGCAGCCACCATGTCGGGGCCGGTGGCGCCGGCAAGCGCCGCGTCTTGCGGTGCCGGCCACGTCGCGGCAGCGGAAAGGCCAGCAGGAGAACGAGTGTCAGCCCGGTGATGGCCGCACCCGCGGTGAACGCGTGGGATAGGCCGGTGACGAAGGCATCGCGCACCGCGTCGTTGACGCTGGGGCCCAGCGCACCCAGTTGCGGGTCGGCGGCCACGTGCATGCCCGCCGCGGGTGATTCGCGGATGGTGCCGGCCGCTTGCGCCGGCACCGCCGCGGGCAGCGCGAGGTGGTTGCGGTAGCCGGCGCTGAACAGCGAGCCGAGCAGGGCGATGCCCAGTGCTGCGCCCAGTTCGCGGGTGACGTCGTTCATCGCCGAGGCGACGCCCTGTTTGTCCGGCGGCAGCGAGTCGACGATGGTGTTGGTTGCCGGGGTGGCCGACAATGCCAGGCCGCCGCTGAAGACCAGCATGCCGATCAGCAGATCGGTGTAGGTGGAGGCGGTGTCGAGCCGGGCCAGCAATGTAAAGCCGGCGACCATGCACGCCAAACCTGCGGCGATCACTATGCGATTGCCAAGGCGTTCACCGAGTTTCGGTGCGATCGCGGACAGGGGAAGGATCACTGCGGCCATGGGCAGCATCGCCAGGGAAGATTTCATCGGCCCGTAGCCGAGCATCAGCTGGATGTATTGCAGCCCGACGTAGAAGAAGCCGAAGGTGCCCAGGAATTGGATGATCAGCGCTGCCGTGCCGGTGCTGAATCCGGCGTCGGCGAACAGGCGCGGATCCAGCATCGGGCGTGCCATCCGCAGTTCGTGGACCACGAACAGCGTCGTCGCCGACACCGCCGCCGCGAAAGCCACCACCACGGTGGAATGGGTCCAGCCATGGTCGGCGCCTTCGATGATGCCGTACACCAGTGCGCCGATCCCGATCGCGCTCAAACCGGCCCCGGGGAAGTCCGGCGCGGGTTCCTCGGCGCTCTTGGTGTTGGGCACCAGCGCCACCGTGACGAGCAGCGATACCGCGGCCATCGCGGCGGTGCCGACGAAGGTGGACCGCCAGGAGTAGTGCTCGAGCAACAGGCCACTGATCAGCAGCCCCATGACCGATCCCGCGCTGGCGAATCCGGCCCAGATGCCCACCGCGCGGCCCTTGTGGTCGGGATGCACGACGGCGGTGATCGTCGATAGCGTGCTGGGCATGATGAGCGCCGCACCGATACCCATGATCACCCGGGCGATGATGATGGCGTGGGGTGAGCCCGCGGCGGCCGCCATGACGTTGGCCAGCCCGAACAGCAGTGTGCCGCCGAGCAGGGTGCGCCGGCGGCCGAAGTCGTCACCGATGGCTCCGGCCGGCAGCACCAGCGCTGCCAGCGCCACGGTGTAGGCGTCGGCGATCCAGGTCAGATCGGTCGCGCTGGCGCCTTGGTCCAGGGCGATGTCGGGCAGCGCCACATTGACGCCGGCGACCGCCGACATGACCACCACCAAGGCGCCGCAGCACGCTAGCACGACGCCGCGGGGATCTTTGCGCATCGTCATCTCCTCTCGTAATCGGCACTATCGCCGTTGCCGGGCAACACAAATCGCGGCACCGCAGCGCAGAGGACGGCCAATCGGCGGCCGGCATGCAGCACGGTGCGGTCGGGCCGGATGATGGCCGCCGTCACCCCGCCCCGCTGCAGCCAGTGAGCAAGCTCGCTTTCCGGCGCCGCGTCGATTGCCACGGCACCGCGGCGACGGAGTTGTTCGCGCTGAACAGAATTGGGTGTCTCGGTGGTGATGAGCGCGAAGCCTCGTCCCAGCGCCGCGTCGAGTCGTTCACCGGTGGGAAGGATTGCGTTGGGGCACAATGTCCCTGCGCGCCGCCAGCCGGTCAACGTCTTGTGCACCAGGGCGCTGCGGTGCAGTGCCGGTGTTCGGCTGGTGGTTAGCCGTGACCGCATCCCGGGGACGAGATGCAGCCGCGGCACCACGGCGCCGCGCACGGCATTGCCGAACCTGCCGCCAGCCGTCATGGACCAACCTACAGTCAGGGCGAGTCCGATCATGGCGCGGGCGTGCGGCTTTCGCTCCTGCTGGTAGGTGTCGAGAACGGTGGCGGGAAGGTTCCCGGTCAGCACGCCGGCCAGCTTCCAGGCCAGATTCGCCGCATCGCGGATGCCGGCTCCCATCCCCTGGCCGATGAACGGCGGAGTCAGATGAGCGGCGTCGCCGAGCAGGAAGACGTTGCCCCGGCGCCAGGTGTCGGCCACGGCTGCCCGAAACGTGTACTCGGCAACTCGCACCACCGACAGCTCGTCGGGCGGCACTTCGTTGACCCACGGGGCCAGCAGGGGATACAGGGTCGTCATCGTGGCGAAGTCGGCTGCGGTTTCGTTGTCCCGCAGCTGGAATTCCCAGCGGTAGCGGCTTTCACCGATACGCATATAGGTGGCGGCGCGGTAGGGGTCGCAGACTTGGTGCACCCCGTCCCACCGGTCGATCGCGGAGTCGGTCGCCACATCGACGACCAGCCAGCGTTGCTCGAACCGGAGACTACGCAGCGCGCCAGCGATCGAGGCACGCACGACGCTGTTGGCGCCGTCGCAACCCAGGACGTAGCCGGCGTCGACGATCTGCTGCTCACCGCTGATCCGATCGGTATATCTGACCCGCACCCGCCCGGGCTCGCGCTGGCTGACTTCGGTTACTTCGGTGTTGCCGCGGAACCGAACCTCGTTGTGCTTCTTGAGGTTTGCTCGAAGAAGTGCCTCCAGCTCCGGCTGGTCGAACATGTTCGCCTGCGGAAAGCCGTGCGCGCTGTGCGCCGGATCGCGATAAAATTGGGCCAGTGTCCGCAGCTCCGGGTCGACGAGCCGCAGCCCCAGGGCCGGGCGCGAGATGGCGGCGAACTCCTCACCGACACCTAGCCATGTGATGACCCGCCGGATCTCGTCGTCGAGGTGTACCGCGCGCGGTTGCGGGTAGACGGTTTCCCACCGGTCCAGCAGCAGGGAGGGGATGCCGTACTGGGCGAGCAGGGTGGCGGCGGTGACCCCGGTAGGTCCCGCCCCGACGATGACGACGGGTACGGCAGTGGTCGAAGCAGCCGGGGAAATCATTGGTAGCGCACCACCGTGCGTTGCGTGCCGAGGTCGATCGCCCCGTCATCGGTGCCGACGGTGGCCTCGACGACGTCGCCGTCGTTGAGGTACTTGGCGTTGCGGAGCTGGCTCTTGAAGAAGGCTTTCCACTTGACCGCGGGTGGCAACAGGGAACTGACGATCTGGACGGGTTTGGCCGGAGCGCTGAGCGCGGTGCCCACCGGGGTGCCGGTCAGCACCAGATCTCCGGGCTGCAAATGCTGAAACCGCGACAACCCCTGCAGGGCCTGCAGCGGCGAATAGATCATGTCGCCGGCTACCCGCATATCCTGGCGCGGTTCGCCGTTCACCCGCAGCCGCAGCCGCAGCTCGCCGAATCGTCCGAGCTCGTCGGCATCCAGCAGCACCAGGGCCGGACCCACCGGGGTGAACGTCGGATACGACTTGGATTCGTAGAACTGGGTTTTGGGAAGCTGGATGTCGCGGGCGGACACGTCGTTGGTGACCACCAGGCCGGCGACATAGTCGGTCCAGTTGGCGGCGGTGACGGTGGCGCCGACGGGTAGCTCCCGGCCGATGACCAGCCCGATTTCCACCTCGTAGTCCAGGAACCGGACGTGCGCGGGCTTGACGATGTCGTCGAACGGGCCGCTGATCGACCCGGACGTTTTTCGGAAGAAGGTCAGGGGAGTCGTCTTCGGGTCCATACCCGCGTCTTTGACGTGTGAGGCGAAGTTGGTCATCTGTGCCACCACCCGGCACGGCGCCGTCACCGGCGAAACCAGGTGCAGGCTATCGGTGGAGACGACGTCCCCGCCGGCGTCGGCCGCTGACGTGGCGGTTGCGGCTATGGCGGCGCGGTCGGCCAGCAAGCCAGCGGTGTTCGTGGCGTGGGTAGTGACTTGGGTTGCGCCGCTAGCGGTTTGGACCCACCAGGCGTCCGCGGTGCGCAGGATGGAGACAGTCATGAGTTGGCTGCTTTGATCAGGGCCATCAGGCGGCGGGAGTCGAACTCGTTTTCGGCGCGCAGCGCACGGACCATCGAAAGAGCCTCTCGGGGTAGGGATTTGAGGTTGGCGCCCAAGAAGTCTCGGGTGGCGTGCGGGCCCCATTGGGCAAGGCCCGATGCCGCGAACGGCGCCCACCCGGGTTGGAGTGTGCAGTCGAACAGGTCGCCGTCGGTGAAGTGCTCGACCAGCAACCCGTCCGGGTCGCGCCAGTAGTCGAAGAGCTGACTGCCCTGGATGTGGCGGCCGATTCCCCAGGATCGGCGATAGCCGCATTCGGCCAGGTATTGCCCCCCGGCGGCCAGTGAATCCAGGTCGCAAACCTGATAGGCGGAATGCACATAGCGGTTGGCCGGACCCAGCGCGAGCGCCAGCGTGTGGTGGTCGGTGGGGGTCAGGCCGCGATCGCAGCGGATGAAGCTCATGGTCGGGCCCCGCTCGCGCTGTCCTGGGTAGAACAGGAAGTCGCTGACGATCATCCCCAGCGTGTCGAGGTACCAGTTGAGTGTCCGCAGATAGGTGGTGGTCTGCAGGACCAGGTGCCCGAGCCGTTGCACGGTGGCCGGGCGCCGCGGCGGGCGTTGGGTGGCGTTGACGCGCTGCACCTCGTGGCCGATGTTGAAGGTGTGCGGCGGCTGCCACGGCAGTGGTTCCAACTGGTGGGTGCCCGCCACCACGCGAACCGTGAGCCCGCCCGGATCGGTCAGGTCGACGGAGAGGCCGCCGAGCGCCTGGGGCAGTCGCTGTGGGCGGCATCCGGTCGCGTCGGACAACCGCAGCAGGTCGTCTTTGTCCTGGGCGGTGAATGCCGCGCCGACCAGCCCGGACCGATGGCCGCGCCGGATGAGGATGCATGGCGAACCGGCGTCTGCGCCGCGCAGGTGCAGCTCGTCAGGCGTGCGGGCGGAAACGGCGAAGCCGAACGCCGCAGCGAATGCCCCGGCGCGGTCCAGGTCGGGCTTCTCGAACTCCAGCCAGGCAATGTCGTGAACCTTGATCACCGGGTTGGACGAGCGTCCGGGGTGTTCGCCTTTACGGGCGCCGTGCTCGCTGTGCAAGTGGTCGTGGGCAGCCAGATCGTACGTCACCAGACATCCTCCAAAATTTGATTCTGACGATATCTTCACTGGCGAAGGGATCATCAGTCAAGAGGTTTTGAAGAAAAATTCAAAACTGAGTTCAGGGTGCTGGGTTGCTCCGTCCGTAGCGCCGGCCACGCGCGAAGGATCGTCGCCAACCACGCCGCAACTCGGCGCTTGCAGTGACGATTGCCCGCGCCGCGCCTGCGCTGCCGGGCTACACCCGAAGGTTTCAGGCGGCGTCGTGAAAGATCAGCCCCAACGCGTAGCGTTCTCCCGAACGCACCACCGAGATACCGTGGCGCACCGGTGCGGCCGACCACCCGCGAGCCGACCGCACCGGTCGGTCCCTGGTGGTGAACGCGTACCCGTGCCCTTGCGGCAATTGCAGTGTGGTGCCCCGCGATTGGGCTCGGTGCCGCTGCTCGACCAGGAGGAACTCGCCGCCGGTGTACTCGGTGGCGGGGTCGCTGAGATTGATGACCACCTGGAGCGGAAAGACCAAGTCGCCGTAGAGGTCTCGGTGCAGGGCGTTCCAATCCCCGGCGCGATAGCGCAACAGCAGCGCGGTGGGCTTGGTCTGGCCGGCGGCATGGCACCTCTGCAGCCATTCGTCCAAGGTGTCCGGCCAGGGGCTCTCGCGGCCGAGTTTGGTCCACCAGTCCCTCGCGATGGTCAGCAACCGGGGGTACAGGGCTTGCTTGAGCTGTTCGATCGGCTCCGGGTAGGGCCGTCGGAGGTAACGGTATTCGCCGGCGCCATAGCGGTGGCGCTGCATGTCGACGGTCTTACGGAACAGGTCGTCTCTGGTGTAAAGCGCACGGAGGTGCGCCGTTTCGGGGGCTGTGAGCAGCCTGGGCAGCAGCGCACCGCCATAGGCGTCGAGCTGCGCGCCGATGGCGTCCCAATCGCCGGACTCAGCTCGGGTCTGCCACCGGGTGTCCGACATCGAGCCGCTCCTCACGCCATCCACGCTGACGGCAGAATAGTAGGCGCCGCACGGTTGCTGGCCTGGACTATCCCCAGGAGGTACGGTGTTGGTCGCGGACGAGTTGGCCGGGCGGCCGCGGCTTGAGTTGGAGTGCCAGCGCCGAGTCGAGGAAAGTCCGGACTTCACAGAGCAGGGTGATTGCTAACGGCAATCCGAGGTGACTCGCGGGAAAGTGCCACAGAAAACAGACCGCCACCCTCGCGGTGGTAAGGGTGAAACGGTGCGGTAAAAGCGCACCAGCATCCCGGGTGACCGGGGTGGCTCGGCAAACCCCACCCGAAGCAAGGCCAAGAAGGCCGCACCGAAGGTGCGGCCGCGCAGACGCTCGAGGGTTGCTCGCCCGAGTCTGCGGGTAGGCCGCTCGAGGCACCCGGTGACGGTGTGCCCAGATGGATGGTCGCCGCCGTGCCGCCGTTGGTTCAGCCGCGGCGGCAGGGAACAGAATCCGGCTTACAGGCCAACTCGCCCGCGCTAGCGCCCCGACGGACCCGGCCCGGCTCACCGCCGTGCTTTGCGCACCGCCTTGTCGAGCTTGCGCAGCACCGCGCCCAGTTGTGCCCGGCAGCTTTCGGCCAGATCGCTTTCCTGCTGGTAGAGCAGACCGTAGCTGAAGGTGTCCTCGCCCGCGGCATGGGCGGCTTCGGTCTGCTCGAGAAGATGTTCCCGGCTGACCACGCTGTCTTGATGATCTCCGAGCAATGTCTGGACAGCCTTGGCCTGCTGGGACACCCCGCTCGCTCCAGTAGCCGCCGCAGTGTAGCGTAATCGCTTGGCGCGCTTGCGAATTCGATGCAACGCTTCGTCGGGGTGGAGCACTGCGCCCGGGCCGTCGTCGGTGTGGCCGGTCGGGGCGCCTTCGTCGTGGGCGGCCCGCGCCGCCTTGACGGCCTTCTTGACGCGGCGGTAGGCCGCGTCGATGTTCGGCGGAGTCACCGGTTCGGGTCCCGGCCCGAACGTGGTCACCGGATATTCGGCAACCATCGCTTCGAGAGCGTCCAGCAGGCGGAAGTATCGCTTCGAGCGCATCGCAATCAGCGACCGTCGCAGCCCGGTCTGATACCGGCGGCGGGCGCCGTCGACGAGACGTTCGCGCACCGGTCCGCGCACCAGCTCCGGGTCCAGCCGGTCCAGTTGCTTCTGATAGCGCTCGGCGAGCACCTCGGCGTCACGCGCCACCCCTAAGACGCCGGCGAGTTCCCGTAGTTCGTCGAGAACCCAGGCGCCGTCGGCCAATCCGAACGAATCCTGGGCCTCGCGCAGCAGGCTGCGAATCTTGCGGGTGGTCACCCGCATCTGGTGCACGGAGTCGTCGACGTCGGCGCGCACCGCACGATCCCACGTCAGCAGCTCTTCCACATGCTGGGCTACCGCCCGATGGACCGGATCCACTGGCGCCGGCTCGCGCGCTGACCGTGACGTCCTGCCCAGCACGCGGGCCAGCTTGGAGCCGTGCCCGGCGGGGGCGGCCCCGGCGTCGAGCAACCGGTTGCTCAGCCTGTTGAGCAGCTCGTGACCGGCGGCCCTGGTCGCGTCGATGAGCTCGAGTTCCCACTCCCGCCACTGTTGTTCGGCGGGCCCGGCATCGGAGCCGTCGGCCGGTCCGGCCGACCATGCGGTGACGTGGTCGCTGCAGAATTCGGCCAATGCGGCGCCATCGGCGCCGTACAGAAACTGGCTTTCCCGCTGAGTGGTGATCCGTGCGACCGGCTCGACGGGGCGGTCCCGGACGATCGCCAACACCACGTCCAGCAACTCGGCCGGCACGGCGTCTCCGGCCGTGATCGGCGCGTGGACTTCGGTTCGGGCGTCCGGCCCGGCCGGCAACTTCAGGTGCCACCCGGCGTCGGGGCCACCGGTTCGCCGTCGCAGGGTGATCCGGTTACGGGCCAAGTCCTGCGCCGGCGTGTCGAAGTACACCGCGTCGAGTTCGTGGGGCGGCTGCTTGTCCACCCGCGCCACGGCCGCAATGCCCTCGAACGACGGCGACACTGTCGAGTCGACGACGTCGAACTTGCGCTCGACCTCCAACTGGCGCGCCGTCTTCGGCGCAGGTACGGGCATTTCGGCCTCCGGTGACAGCGCGTCGCCGCGGTCGTGCATCGTGGGTAGGCCTCATAGAGTGCCACACCAGCGTTAGCCGCCCGCCGCAGGCTCGGGTCACGGGGCGTACGGCATGTTGGTCGATGCCCGCCGTCGCAACCGCTTATCGTTTGCGGTGCCGGCCACCGCTGCGGCTTGGCTGTGGGAGGCCGATCGGATCCCTGACGAAGGAGCTGTCGATGTTGTTGTTGGGTTGTACCTCGTCGCGGGTGGTCGCCGGGGGCCTGGCTGCCGTTGCGATCAGCACCGCAATGCTGCTGGGAGGGACCGGGACTGCCTGGGCGGACGCGACCGACCCTGCGGCGCCACCGCCGAATTGCACGGCGGCTGACCTGGCCGGGGTGTCCGCCGGGGTCGCGGCGGCGACCTCCGCGTACCTCTTCACCCATCCAGACGTCAACGACTACTTCACCAGCCTGAAGGGTCAGCCCCGGGAGGGCATCCGCGACCAGTTGCAGCAGTACATGGACGCCAACCCGGCCGTTCATGCCGACCTGCAGGGCATTCGCCAGCCACTGACCGACTTCCGGAATCGCTGCCAGTGACGACCCCGAAGATCTAGACGACTTAGAAGCAGTGCTGGCCGGCGGGGAACACGCCGCCGGCCACATCGTCGGCGTATTGTGTTGCGGCACGGCGTAACTCGCCAGCGATGTCGGCGTAGCGCTTGACAAATCGGGCGGGTTTGCCGGTGCTCAGGCCGGCCATGTCCTGCCACACCAGGACCTGGCCGTCGCAGTTGGGGCCGGCTCCGATGCCGACCGTCGGAATCGTCAGCTTGCCGGTGATCTGGGTGGCCAGCTCCGCCGGCACCATTTCCATCACCACCGCGAAGGCCCCGGCTTCGGCGACGGCGATCGCGTCCGCCACCGTCTGCTCGGCGGCGTCGCCGCGGCCCTGCACCCGGAACCCGCCCAGTGTGTTGACGCTTTGCGGGGTGAAGCCGACGTGCGCCATCACCGGAATGCCGGCCGCGGTCAGGCGGGCGATCTGTTCGGCGACCCGTTCGCCGCCCTCGAGCTTGACGGCGTGCGCGCCGCCTTCCTTCATGAACCGGGTGGCCGCGGCCAGCGCGGCGGTGGGTCCCGCCTCGTAGCTGCCGAACGGCAGGTCGGCGACCACCAGCGCGTGCGGGGCGCCCCGAACGACGCCGCGGACCAGCGGGATCAGTTCGTCGATCGAGATCGGCACCGTGGTGTCGTAGCCGTAGACCACGTTGGCGGCCGAATCACCGATCAGCAGCACCGGGATGCCGGCGTCGTCGAAGACCCGTGCGGTCGAGTAGTCGTAGGCCGTGAGCATGGCCCACTTGTGGCCTTCGGCCTTCCATTTCTGCAAGTGGTGGGTGCGGATCTTGGTCCGCGGCGGGGCCGGACTGGCGGGTGCCGACGGGCTAGCCCCGTAGATATTCTGCTCAGACATCATTGTCCCTAGTGTTGGTCGGGTCGATCCTCGTGGCCCAGCATGGGTCCCCGGGTTCGTCTGACACCAACAGTCTGCCATCTCTTCGGCGCAGATACACCGTGAGACGCCGTGATTGCGCTTACCATCGGCGGATGCAGCGGCTCAGCGGCCTCGATGCCAGCTTCTTGTACCTGGAAACCTCGTCGCAGCCGATGCACGTGTGCTCGATCATGGACTTGGACACCTCGACGATGCCAGGGGGCTACACCTTCGACCGCTTGCGCGAGGCCCTGTCGCTTCGCGTCAAGGCGTTGCCGGAGTTCCGGGAGAAGCTCGCCAGCAGCCCATTGAACCTCGACCATCCGGTCTGGGTGGATGACGACGACTTCCACATCGATCGCCACGTGCACCGCATCGGCCTGCCGTCACCGGGCGGCCGGGCGGAACTGTCCGAAATCTGCGGGCACATCGCCTCGCTGCCGTTGGATCGCCGGCGCCCGCTGTGGGAGATGTGGGTCGTCGAAGGTGTGGCGGGTACCGATTGCCACCACCGGGGCCGCATCGGGATCATGACCAAGGTGCACCACGCCGCAGTCGACGGCGTGACCGGTGCCAACCTGATGTCGCAGCTGTGTACCACCGAAGCCGACGCGCCCGCACCCGATCCGGTCGACGGAGTGGGCGGTGGCACCGGCTGGCAGATCGCCGCCGGCGGTCTGGCCAGGTTTGCCACGCGGCCGCTGGCGCTGGCCAACGTGATGCCGCAGACGGTGTCCTCGGTGGTTTCCACCGTGCTGCGGGCCCGCGACGGCCTGACCATGGCGCGTCCGTTCGCCGCGCCCCGTACCGTGTTCAACGCCAGCATCAGCGGCCGCCGCAACATCGCCTACGCCGAACTGGATCTCGAGGACATCAAGACGGTGAAGAACCACTTCGGCGTCAAGGTGAACGACGTGGTGATGGCGCTGGTTTCCGGGGTGCTGAGGCAATACCTCGCCGAGCGCAACGCCCTGCCCGACTCGTCGCTGGTGGCGTCGGTGCCGGTGTCGGTGCACGGCAAGTCCGATCGGCCCGGCCGCAACCAGGTTTCGGCCATGTTTTCCAGCCTGCACACCGAAATCGCCGACCCGGTGGAGCGGTTGCGGGCCATCGCCCAAGCGAATTCGGCTGCCAAGAACCATAGTTCGGCCATCGGCGCGACGCTGCTGCAGGATTGGTCACAGTTCGCCGCGCCGGCCGTTTTCGGGGTGGCGATGCGCGTCTATGCCCGGACCCGGTTGACCGAGAGCCTGCCCGTGCACAACCTGGTGGTCTCCAATGTGCCGGGGCCGCAGGTGCCGTTGTACCTGCTGGGTTGCCAGGTCAAGTCGATGTACCCGTTGGGCCCGATCTTCCACGGCTCCGGTCTCAACGTCACGGTCATGTCGCTCAACGGCAAGCTCGATGTCGGTCTGGTCTCGTGTCCGGAGTTGCTGCCGGACTTGTGGGAAATGGCCGACGAGTTTGCGGTCGCGATGGAAGAACTGCTGGCGGGCATCGGGTGATTCGTCCCACGATGGTCGTTAGCCAGCATCTTCGGCACGCTCTGGCACCATAGGTTGCCATGTGTCTGTCTCGCCGCGAAAAGTTCGCGCGCATGTTGATGATCTGGACCGCGATCGCCGCTGTGGGCCTGGTGCTTGCGGGCTGCGTCCGCGTGGTCGGCGGGCGTGCTCACATGGCGGAGCCGAAGCTGGGACAGCCCGTGCAGTGGACGCCGTGCCGCAGCTCCAATCCGGCGGCCAAAATTCCCGGCGGCGCGTTGTGCGGCAAGCTCGCCGTCCCGGTCGACTACGACCATCCCGGCAATGACATCGCGGCCCTGGCCCTGATTCGCTTCCCCGCAACGGGGGACAAGATCGGTTCGCTGGTGATCAACCCCGGTGGCCCCGGTGAATCGGGCATCGAGGCCGCACTGGGCGTGTTCCAGACCTTGCCGAAGCGGGTCCACGAACGCTTCGACCTGGTCGGGTTCGACCCGCGCGGCGTGGCGTCCTCGCGTCCGGCGGTGTGGTGCAACTCCGACGCCGACAACGACCGGCTGCGGGCGGAGCCGCAGGTCGACTACAGCCCGGCCGGTGTGGCACGCATCGAAGACGAAACCAAGCAATTCGTCAGCCGCTGTGTCGCCAAGATGGGCAAGAAGTTCCTGGAGAACGTCGGGACGGTCAATGTCGCCAGGGACCTGGACGCCATCCGCAATGCGCTGGGCGATGACAAACTGACCTACCTGGGCTATTCGTACGGCACCCGGATCGGCTCCGCCTACGCCGAGGCTTACCCCCAGCGGGTGCGCGCGATGATCCTCGACGGAGCCGTCGACCCGAACGCCGATCCCATCGAGGCGGATCTGCGTCAGGCCAAGGGGTTTCAGGACGCGTTCAACGACTATGCCGCCGACTGTGCCAAGGACTCCAACTGTCCGTTGGGCACCGACCCGGCCAAAGCCGTCGACGTCTACCACAGCCTGGTCGACCCACTGGTCGACCCCAACAACCTGCAGGTGAGTAGGCCGGCGCACACCACCGACCCGCGCGGCCTGAGCTACAGCGACGCGATCGTGGGCACCATCATGGCCCTGTATTCGCCCAACCTGTGGCATCACCTGACCGACGGCCTTGCCGAGTTGGCCGACGATCGCGGGGATACTCTGCTCCAGCTGGCCGACATGTACATGCGCCGCGATTCGCACGGTCACTACACCAACGCCACCGACGCCCGGGTGGCCATCAACTGCGTTGACCAGCCGCCGATCACCGACCGCGCCAAGATCATCGACGAGGACCGACGCTCCCGCGAGGTCGCGCCGTTCATGAGCTACGGCAAGTTCACCGGCGATGCGCCGCTTGGCACCTGCGCCTTCTGGCCGGTGCCGCCGACCAGCAAGCCGCACGCCGTCTCGGCGCCGGGTCTGGTGCCGACCGTCGTCGTGTCGACCACCCACGATCCCGCGACGCCGTACAAGGCCGGGGTAGACCTGGCCAACCAGCTGCACGGCTCGCTGCTGACCTTCAACGGAACCCAGCACACCGTCGTCTTCCAGGGCGACAGTTGCATCGACGACTACGTCACCGCCTACCTGATCGGCGGGACCACTCCGCCCAGCGGCGCAAAATGCTGACGGCGGCCGGCAAGTCCGGCCGTTGAGTTTCGAGTGAGATCCACGGAATTTAGGGACGTTTGGCCCTAGGGCGCGGTCGTGGCCGCCCGGAATACTTGGACGGCTTGTGAATTGCTGTTCCGATGCCGCTTGACGCTGCCCGCTGCTCCGATCATGAGACCCCCTGGAGTCAACCCGTGACCACTGAAGCGCCGCCCGCCCAAGACCTGGAGGCCCGCCGGCCATTTCCGGCCCGGGTCGGGCCGAAGGGCAACTTGATCTACAAGATCATCACCACCACCGACCACAAGATGATCGGCATCATGTACATGGTCGCCTGTTACATCTTCTTTTTCATCGGCGGCCTGATGGCCCTGCTGATCCGCGGTGAACTCGCCGCTCCCGGGCTGCAATTCCTCTCCAACGAGCAGTACAACCAGTTGTTCACCATGCACGGCACGGCGATGCTGCTGTTCTATGCCACCCCGGTCGTGTTCGGGTTTGCCAACCTGGTGCTGCCGCTGCAGATCGGCGCGCCCGACGTGGCTTTCCCGCGGCTCAACGCGTTGTCGTTCTGGTTGTTCATCTTCGGCGCGCTGATCGCGCTCAGCGGCTTCATCGTGCCGGGCGGTCCGGCCGACTTCGGCTGGACGGCCTATACCCCGCTGTCGAACGCGATCCACAGCCCGGGCCCCGGCGGCGACCTGTGGATCCTGGGCCTGGGTGTCGGCGGCCTGGGCACCATCCTGGGCGGGGTCAATATGCTCACCACCGTGGTCTGCATGCGCGCGCCGGGCATGACGATGTTCCGGATGCCGATCTTCACCTGGAATATCATGGTCACCAGCGTGCTGGTGCTGATGATTTTCCCGCTGTTGACCGCCGCGCTGTTCGGCCTGGCCGCCGACCGCCATCTCGGCGCCCACATCTACGACGCCGCCAACGGCGGGGTGATTCTGTTCCAGCACCTGTTCTGGTTCTTCGGACACCCCGAGGTGTACGTGATCGCGTTGCCGTTCTTCGGCATCGTCTCCGAAGTGATCCCGGTGTTTGCCCGTAAACCGATTTTCGGGTACACCACGCTGGTCTACGCCACCCTGTCCATCGCGGCACTGTCGGTGGCGGTGTGGGCCCACCACATGTTCGTCACCGGGGCGGTGCTGCTGCCGTTCTTCTCGTTCATGACGTTTCTGATCGCGGTGCCGACCGGTCTGAAGTTCTTCAACTGGATCGGCACCATGTGGAAGGGCCAGTTGACGTTCGAGACACCGATGCTGTTCTCGTTCGGGTTCCTGGTCACCTTCCTGGCCGGCGGCCTGACCGGTGTGATGCTGGCCAGCCCGCCGCTGGACTTCCACGTCAGCGACAGTTACTTCGTGGTGGCGCACTTCCACTACACGCTGTTCGGCACCATCGTGTTCGCCACCTACGCCGGTGTCTATTTCTGGTTCCCGAAGATGACCGGGCGTCTGCTTGACGAGCGGCTGGGCAAGCTGCACTTCTGGCTCACGTTCATCGGCTTTCACACCACTTTTTTGGTCCAGCATTGGCTGGGCAATGCCGGGATGCCGCGGCGCTACGCGGATTACCTGCCCACCGACGGCTACCAAACGCTGAACGTGGTCTCCACCGTGGGGGCATTCATTCTCGGCGTCTCGGTGTTGCCGTTCGTCTGGAACGTTTTCAAGAGTTGGCGCTTCGGCGAACCGGTGCTGGTCGACGACCCCTGGGGTCACGGCAATTCACTGGAATGGGCCACCAGCTGCCCGCCGCCGCGGCACAACTTCACCGAGCTGCCCCGAATCCGTTCCGAGCGGCCGGCGTTCGAGCTGCACTACCCGCACATGGTGAAGCGCATGCGCGCCGAGGCCCATGTCGGTCGACACGAAGAAGTCACGGAAGCACAAACCGTCGGCGCCGACTGAGGCCCGTCGCGGACCCACCGCACGCCACGCCGTGCGAGATCAAGGCGTGACACCTTCGTGTCGCGGCGGGTATCCGTGGGTGAGACGATGCTGGCCATGTCGCGTCGCAGACCGTTCAGCTCGGCGCTGCTGTCAGTGGGACTCGTGCTCGGTGGTCAACTGGCGTCGGCCCGCGCGACTCCCGAGGCCGACACCGGTCAGACTCAGAGCCCAGTAACGCCCGCGGCCGCAGCGCAGCAACAGAATTGGGGTTCGTGCTCCGCGTTCGTACCCGACAGCCGGGATATCCCGACGGCACGCTGCACGACCGTGGCGGTCCCGGTCGACTACGACCACCCCGGCACGGCGCAAGCCAAGTTGGCGGTCATCCGGGTTCCCGCGACCGGGCAGCGGATCGGGTCGCTGCTGTTCAACCCCGGCGGGCCCGGTGCGTCCGCGGTCGACATGGTCGCCGTGATGGCGCCCGAACTCAAAGACACCGACATCGCCCGCCACTTCGACCTGGTGGGCTTCGACCCCAGAGGCGTCGGCCACTCGACACCGGCCCTGCGGTGCCGCACCGACGCCGAGTTCGACGCCTACCGGCGCGACCCGATGGTGGACTACAGCCAGACCGGGGTGGCCCACATCGAGCAGCTGTACCGGGAGCTGGCACAGCACTGTGTCGACCGGATGGGGCCCGGGTTCCTGGCCAACGTGGGGACCGCGTCGGCAGCGCGCGATATGGACGGGATTCGTCAGGCCCTCGGTGATGACCAGATCAACTACCTCGGCTATAGCTACGGCACCGAGTTGGGCACCGCCTACGTCGAGCGGTTCGGCGCCCACGTCCGGGCCATGGTGCTCGACGGCGCGATCGACCCGAGCATCGGTCCGATCGAGGAAAATGCCAAGCAACTGGCCGGATTTCAGACCGCCTTCAACGACTATGCCGCGGACTGCGCCCGCTCGACGGCCTGCCCGCTGGGCACCGACCCGACCCAGTGGGTCAACCGCTACCACGCGCTGGTCGACCCGCTGGTAGCCACGCCAGGCAAGACCTCCGATCCGCGGGGCCTGAGCTACGCCGACGCCGCCACGGGCACCATCAACGCGCTGTACACCCCGCAGCATTGGAAATACCTCACCAGCGGCCTGCTGGGGCTGCAGCACGGCACCGACGCCGGCGACCTGCTGGCCCTTGCCGACGACTACAACGGCCGCGACCGCGAGGGCCACTACGACAACGACCAGGACGCGTTCAACGCCATCCGTTGTGTCGACGCGCCGGCGCCGACGGATGCCGCATCCTGGGTGTCGGCCGATCAGCAGTTCCGCCAGGCCGCTCCGTTCCTCAGCTACGGGCAGTTCACCGGCTTCGCGCCGCGCGATCTGTGCGCGCTGTGGCCGGTGCCGGCGACCTCAACACCACACGCCGCCGCACCCACCGCACCCGGCAAAGTCGTCGTCGTCTCCACCACCCACGACCCGGCCACTCCCTACCAGGCCGGGGTGGACCTGGCCCGGCAACTGGGCGCCGCGCTGATCACCTACGACGGCACTCAGCACACCGCGGTCTTCGACGGCAACGACTGCGTGGACACCGCGGTGGTGCGCTACTTCGTCGACCTGACGGTGCCGCCGGCGAATCTTCGCTGCGGGTCCTGAGCCGGCTTGGCAATGTGTCTGGCCGGGCATTGGTAACACGGTATTAACAGAGCTTGCATAGTGTTCCAGTCATGGATCGGCAAAAGGAATTCGTCCTGCGCACGCTCGAAGAACGTGACATCCGCTTTGTTCGGCTCTGGTTCACCGACGTGCTCGGCTTCCTCAAGTCGGTCGCCATCGCCCCTGCCGAACTCGAAGGCGCCTTCGAGGAGGGTATCGGCTTCGACGGGTCCTCGATTGAGGGCTTCGCCCGGGTATCGGAATCCGACACCGTAGCCAACCCGGATCCGTCGACGTTCCAGGTGCTGCCGTGGACGACGGGCTCCGGGCACCACCACTCGGCGCGGATCTTCTGCGACATCACCATGCCGGACGGCTCACCGTCGTGGGCTGACCCGCGCCATGTGCTGCGCCGGCAACTGACCAAGGCCAACGAGCTCGGCTTTTCCTGCTACGTCCATCCCGAAATCGAATTCTTTCTGCTCAAACCCGGCGCCGAAGACGGGTCGGAGCCCATCCCGATCGACAACGCCGGCTACTTCGACCAGGCGGTGCACGAATCGGCTTCCAAGTTCCGCCGCCATGCGATCGAGGCGCTGGAATTCATGGGCATCTCGGTGGAATTCAGTCATCACGAGGGCGCGCCCGGCCAGCAGGAGATCGACCTGCGCTTCGCCGACGCGCTGTCGATGGCCGACAACGTGATGACCTTCCGCTACGTCATCAAAGAAGTCGCGCTGGACGAGGGCGTGCGCGCTACGTTCATGCCCAAGCCGTTCGGGCACCACCCGGGCTCGGCGATGCACACCCACATGAGTCTGTTCGAGGGCGACGTCAACGCCTTCCACAGCCCCGATGATCCGCTCCAGTTGTCTGACGTGGGCAAGTCGTTCATCGCCGGAATCCTCGAGCACGCCTCCGAGATCAGCGCGGTGACCAACCAATGGGTCAACTCCTACAAGCGGCTCGTTCAGGGCGGTGAGGCGCCCACCGCTGCCTCGTGGGGCGCGGCCAACCGCTCGGCGCTGGTGCGGGTGCCCATGTACACGCCGCACAAGACGTCCTCCCGGCGCATCGAGGTACGCAGCCCCGACTCGGCGTGCAACCCCTACCTGACGTTTGCGGTGCTGCTGGCCGCCGGACTGCGGGGCGTCGAGAAAGGCTACGTGCTGGGCCCGCAGGCCGAGGACAACGTCTGGGATCTCACACCCGAGGAACGCCGCACCATGGGCTATCGAGAGTTGCCGTCCAGTCTGGACAGCGCCCTGCGCGCCATGGAGGCCTCCGAACTGGTCGCGGAGGCGTTGGGGGAGCACGTGTTTGACTTCTTCCTGCGCAACAAGCGCCGTGAATGGGCGACCTACCGCAGCCACGTCACGCCCTACGAATTGCGCACCTACCTGTCGCTCTAGCCCAACGCGGCAGTTCAACGCGGCGCACCGGCACCGAGCCGTAGTGCGCTACCGTCAAGGTCGTGACGAAGCCCGCGACGCAGCGACCCAAGCTGCCCAGCGTCGGCCGTCTCGGACTGGTCGACCCGCAGGCCGGCGCCCGGCTGACCCAGCTGGGTTGGACTGACGAAGACGACCAGGCCCACGTCGACCTGCTGTGGTCGCTGTCGCGGGCCCCGGACGCCGACGCCGCACTGCGAGCGCTGGTGCGGTTGGCCGAAAACCCAGACGCCGGATGGGAAGAGCTGAACGCGGCTCTGCGCACCGAACGCAGCTTGCGCGGACGGCTGTTCGCGGTGCTGGGTTCCTCGCTGGCGCTGGGGGACCATGTGGTCGCGCACCCGCGGTCCTGGAAGCTGCTGAGCGGCAAGATCACCCTGCCCTCGCGTGACCGGATGCAGCAGTCATTCCTCGCGTGTGTCGAGGATTCCTCGGATGCGCCGGGCTCGGTGGGACACCGGTTGCGCGCCCTGTACCGGGACCACCTGCTGGTGCTGGCGGCGTTGGATGTGGCCGCAACCGTCGAAGACGAGCCGGTGTTGCCGTTCACCGTGGTGGCTGCCCACCTGGCCGACATCGCCGACGCGGCGCTGGCCGCGGCGCTGCGGGTGGCCGAGAAGACGGTGTGCGGTGACCGCGCTGCGCCGCGGCTGGCCGTCATTGCGATGGGCAAATGTGGTGCGCGCGAACTGAATTACGTCAGCGATGTCGACGTTATCTTCGTCGGCGAGCGTGCCGACCCGGTCACCACCCGCGTCGCCGGCGAGATGATGCGGGTTGCGTCGTCGGCGTTTTTCCAGGTGGACGCCGGACTGCGACCGGAGGGCCGCAGCGGGGAGCTGGTGCGCACGGTCGAATCGCACATCGCCTACTACCAGCGCTGGGCCAAGACCTGGGAGTTCCAGGCGCTAATGAAGGCCCGCGCGGCGGTCGGCGACACCGAACTCGGCAAGCGTTACCTGGAAGCGCTGATGCCGATGGTGTGGACCGCCTGCGAGCGTGCGGATTTCGTGGCCGAGGTGCAGGCCATGCGCCGCCGGGTGGAGCAGCTGGTACCGGCCGACATCCGCGGCCGCGAACTCAAGCTCGGCACCGGCGGCCTGCGCGACGTGGAGTTCGCCGCGCAGCTGCTGCAGCTCGTGCACGGCCGCAGCGACGACTCGTTGCATGTTGCTTCCACCGTCGACGCGCTTTCGGCGTTGGGCGAAGGCGGCTACATCGGGCGCGAGGACGCCGCCAACATGATCGCCTCCTACGAGTTCCTGCGGCTCCTCGAGCATCGGCTGCAGCTGCAGCGGCTCAAGCGCACTCATCTGCTACCCCCGGCCGATGACGACGAGGCGGTGCGCTGGCTGGCGCGCGCGGCCCACATCCGGCCCGATGGACGACACGATGCCGCTGGGGTATTGCGCGAGGAGCTCAAGCACCAGAACGTGCGGGTGTCCCGATTGCACGCCAAGCTCTTCTATCAGCCGCTGCTGGAGTCGATCGGCCCGGCCGGGCTCGAAATCGCGGGCCGCGGCATGACGTCCGAAGCCGCCGAGCGTCAGCTGGCGGCACTGGGCTACGAGGGCCCTCAGACCGCGTTGAAGCACATGTCGGCGCTGGTCAACCAGAGCGGTCGCCGCGGGCGGGTGCAGTCGGTGCTGTTGCCCCGGCTGCTGGACTGGCTGTCGTATGCCCCGGACCCCGACCGCGGGCTCCTGGCCTACCGGAGACTCAGCGAGGCGCTGGCCACCCAGAGTTGGTACCTGGCCACGCTGCGGGACAAACCCACGGTGGGTAAGCGGCTGATGCATGTGCTGGGCACCTCTGCCTACGTGCCGGATCTGTTGATGCGCGCCCCGGAGGTGATTCAGAACTACACCGACAGCCCGGCCGGGCCCAAGCTGCTCGAGACCGAACCCGCCGCGGTGGCCCGGGCGCTGATCGCCTCGGCCGGGCGCTATGCCGACCCGGCGCGCGCCATCGCCGCCGCCCGCACTCTGCGCCGCCGGGAGCTGGCCCGCGTCGGTTCGGCTGACCTGCTGGGCATGCTCGAGGTCACCGACGTGTGCCACGCGCTCACCTCGGTGTGGGTAGCGGTGCTGCAGTCCGCGCTGGATGCGACCATCCGGGCCAACCTGTCCGAGGAGGGCCACGCCCCCGCGGCCATCGCCGTCATCGGCATGGGCAGGCTGGGCGGTTCGGAACTGGGCTACGGCTCGGATGCCGACGTGATGTTCGTGTGCGAGCCGGCCGACGGTTTCAGTGACGCTCAGGCCGTCAAATGGTCGACGTCGGTGGCCGAGCAGGTGCGAACGCAGTTGGGCACACCCAGCGTCGACCCGCCACTGGAGGTCGACACCAACCTGCGTCCCGAGGGCCGCAACGGACCGCTGGTCCGCACGCTGGCCTCGTATGAGGCCTACTACGCACAGTGGGCCCAGCCGTGGGAAATCCAGGCGCTGCTGCGGGCACACTCGGTGGCCGGCGACGCCGAGCTGGGCCAGCGGTTCCTGCTGATGGCGGACCGGACGCGATATCCGCCCGACGGCGTGTCCGCCGAGGCGGTGCGCGAGATCCGCCGAATCAAGGTGCGTATCGAGTCCGAGCGGTTGCCCCGCGGGGCCGACCCCAACACCCACACCAAGCTGGGCCGCGGCGGACTGACCGACATCGAGTGGACGGTGCAGCTGCTGCAGCTGCGGCATGCCCACGAGGTGCCGGGCCTGCACAACACCTCGACGCTGCAATCCCTGGACGCGATCGCCGCGGCCGGGCTGGTCCCCGACGACGAGGTTGGCCTGCTGCGCCAGGCCTGGCTGACCGCCACCCGGGCGCGCAACGCGTTGGTACTGGTCCGCGGCAAGCCCACCGACCAGCTGCCCGGACCGGGACGTCAGCTCAACGCCGTCGCGGTGGCCGCGGGCTGGCGCAACGACGATGGCGGGGAGTTCCTGGACAACTATCTGCGTGTGACGCGGCGCGCAAAAGCAGTGGTGCGCAAGGTGTTCGGAAGTTAGGGGAGGACAGTTGGAGTTGGACGCCACGTTCGAGGTGTTAAGCGAAGCCGAGCACAATCGCGTCACCGCGACGTATGCGCCGCTGGCCGCGGCCGTTCGTGACCTCATCGACGCCACCATCCGGACCGAGGCCGACGACGACGTCATCCTTCAGGCGCGCACCGCGATCGAAGCGGTGACGCGGTCCTTGCGCGGTCAGCGGATCCGCCCCTCGGGGATCAGTTACCGGGTCGACGGGCGCCCGGTGCCGTTTGGCAATGCCGCTGTGGGCCAATGTAACCCGATCGCCCCGCCGCTAATTGTCCACCATGACCCGGATGCCCGGGATGGGCGCTGCTTCAGCGAGTTCGTGCTGGGCACGGCCTACGAGGGGCCGCCCGGGCTGGCGCATGGCGGTGTGTCCGCCCTGGTGCTGGACCACATGCTGGGCGAGGCGGCCAGCCGAGGGCTGACCCAGCCGCTGTTCACCGGAACCATCACGGTGAAGTACCTGCGCGGCACACCGCTGGGGCCGCTTCGTTCCGAGGCCTGGATCGACCGCACAGAAGGGATCAAGACCTTTGCGCGCGGCTTCATTTCGGACAACGCGGGAGTAACCGTGGAGGCCGAAGGCATCTTCATCAAGCCGGCTTGGGCGCGAGAAGGCGAATGAAGTTCTATATCAGCAGCGCCTTCCTGGCCACCGCGGAGATCGTCGAGATCGCCAAGGCTGCCGACGATCTGGGCTACGACGGCATCGGTATCCCGGACCACGTCGTCAACCTGGAAACCCTGATCTCCCCGTACCCCTACACCAAAGACGGACAGCGGCGCTGGCCACCGTTCACCGACTGGCCAGATCCCTGGGTACTCGTGGGTGCGCTCGCGCAGGTCACACGACGGTTGAAGTTCGTCACCACGGTCTACATTCCCGCCATGCGGAACCCCTATTCGGCGGCCAAAGCCATTGGCACTGCAGCCTTCTTGGCTTCGGGCCGGGTAGAGCTGGGCGTCGGGGTCGGCTGGTGCGAAGAGGAGTTCACCCTGATGGGCGAGCAGTTCGCGGCCCGGGGCAGACGCACCGACGAAATGCTGGAGTTGATGCGGGAGCTGTGGAAGCCGGGCTGGACGGAATTCGACGGCCGGTTCTACGGGACTCCGCGGCTCGAAATGCAGCCGACGCCGCCGCCGATACCGGTGTATGTCGGTGGGCTCAGTGACATCGCGTTGCGCCGTGCGGCCCGCTATGACGGCTGGATCGGGGACCTGATCAAGACCGACCGCGCGATCGAAGCGGCCGGCCGGCTACGCGAGTTGCGCGTCGAAAATGGCTTGCCGGTACAGGATTTCACCATCCTGACGCCACTCACCGATGCTTTTACCGCCGCCGATTATCGGCGGGCCGAGGAGGCGGGCATCACCGGGATCCTCACCATGCCATGGATGTTTTACGCCGGGCCGGATGCCGGTCTGGCCGAAAAGGTGGACGCCATGCGGCGTTTCCGCAAAGATCTGGCGCTGGACGGTTAAGCCCGCGCTAACTCGGTGACACACCGGCCGCGGCGCTGCGCCGAAATATCTGCGCTGCTTGACGTTTCGGCGTGCGAATACAGACAGCCCGCTTGGCGATCGATGAGGTAATCGCCAAGCGGGCTGCTGTACCCGGGGTTACTCGTCTTTAGACGTCGTAATAGAGCGCGAACTCGTACGGGTGCGGGCGGATGTTGACCGGATCGATCTCGTTCTCCCGCTTGAAGCTGATCCACGTCTCGATCAGGTCGGACGTGAAAACGCCTCCCTCGGTGAGGTATTCGTGGTCTGCCTCGAGCCGGTCGATCACGGCGGCCAGCTGAGTGGGGGCCTGCGGGATGTTCGCGGCCTCTTCCGGCGGCAGCTCGTAGAGGTCCTTGTCGACCGGAGCCTGCGGCTCGATCTTGTTGCGGATGCCGTCCAGGCCCGCCATCAGCATGGCCGAGAACGCCAGGTAGGGATTGCCCGACGAGTCGGGGCAGCGGAACTCCAGCCGCTTGGCCTTCGGGTTGCTGCCGGTGATGGGGATACGGACACACGCCGAGCGGTTGCGCTGGCTGTACACCAGGTTGATCGGGGCCTCGTAACCGGGAACCAACCGCTTGTAGGAGTTCACCGTCGGGTTGGTGAACGCCAGCAGCGACGGCGCGTGGTGCAACAGACCGCCGATGTAGTGGCGCGCGGTGTCCGACAGACCGGCGTACCCGGTCTCGTCGTACATCAGCGGGCTGCCGTCCTTCCACAGCGACTGGTGGGTGTGCATGCCAGAGCCGTTGTCACCGAAGAGCGGCTTGGGCATGAACGTGACGGTCTTGCCGGCCTGCCACGCGGTGTTCTTGACGATGTACTTGTAGAGCTGCATGTCGTCGGCGGCGTGCAGCAGCGTGTTGAACTTGTAGTTGATCTCGGCCTGCCCGCCGGTGCCCACCTCGTGGTGGCCCTTCTCCAGGCTGAAGCCGGCGTTGATCAGATTGCGCAGCATCGCGTCGCGCAGGTCGACGTAGTGGTCGACGGGGGCCACCGGGAAGTAGCCGCCCTTGGGGCGAACCTTGTAGCCGCGGTTGGGGCTGCCGTCGGTCTCGTTGGGCGCGCCGGTGTTCCACCAGCCGGCGATCGCGTCCACTTCGTAGAAGGAGCCGTTGGTGCGCGAGTCGAAGCTGACCGAGTCGAAGATGTAGAACTCGGCCTCGGCACCGAAATAGGCGGTGTCGGCGATGCCGGTGCTGACCAGGTAGTTCTCGGCCTTGCGGGCGACGTTGCGCGGGTCGCGCGAGTAGGGCTCGAGGGTGAACGGGTCGTGGACAAAGAAGTTGAGATTGAGCGTCTTGGCGGCGCGGAACGGGTCGACCTTTGCGGTCACCGGGTCGGGAAGCAGCAACATGTCGGATTCGTGGATCGACTGGAACCCGCGAATCGACGAGCCGTCAAAGGCCAAGCCGTCTTCGAATACGCTCTCGTCGAAAAAAGAAATCGGGATCGTGAAGTGCTGCATGGTGCCGGGCAGGTCACAGAACCGAACGTCGACAAATTCGACGTTCTCGTCCTTGGCGAGTTTGAAGACGTCGTCGGGCGTCTTATCCGTCACAGAGTGCTCCTTTACTTGGTGATTCGCGGCCGACGCTAGGGAGCGGTTATTGCCCGTCAGTCAACCCCGTGTTGCGCAGACGTTACGTGACCATACGCCCGCCAACAGTCCGCGTTTGGTGGCCGGGTCCTATTGTGGGGCCATGTCCCGCAAGATCGTAACCGGTCAACCGATGGGTTTGTCCGGGCCGTCCCGCGGCCGGCCCGGTGCGATCCGGAGCCAGCCGATCGGACCGGGCCGATGACGGCGGAATCTACCGGATATCCCGGCAAGACGCTCGGTTTTCCGCGGACCGGCCCCGGTTCGCTGGCCCCGATGGGGCGCCGCCTCGCCGCGCTGTGTATCGACTGGCTGGTGGCTTACGGGCTGGCGCTCCTGGGCTTGGGTGTCGGCGCCTGGTCGCAGACCATGCTGTCGTCGATGGTGCTGCTGATCTGGCTGCTGCTGGGCGTCACCGCGGTGCGCCTGTTTGGATTCACCCCGGGCCAGTTGCTGCTGGGACTGGTGGTGGTGGCGGTCGACGGTCGGCTGCCCGTGGGGGCCGGCCGGTTGGTGGCGCGGGGCCTGCTGATCGCGCTGGTGATCCCGCCGCTGTTCACCGACTCCGACGGGCGCGGGTTACACGACCGGCTGACCGGCACTGCGGTGGTACGGCGCTGAGAGCGCCCGGCTATTTGCGGTTACTTACGGCGCACGGTGCGCTGGACGCCGCGCATCTTGCCGGCGTTGGGCAACGGGCCCTTCGGCAGAGCGCCGGCACCGGCGCGTGAACCCAGGGCCGCCAGACGCGATTCCAGGGTGTCCATCTGCTTGACGGTGATGTTGGCGGGAAGTTTGGTGAGGTGGCGTTCCAACTTGGCCAACGGCACCTCGCCGTCGCCGTTACCGATGACGATGTCGTAGATAGGCACGTCGCCGACCAGGCGGGCGGTGCGCTTCTTCTCTTGGGCCAGCAGGGGTTTGACGCGTCCGGCCGAACCCTCGCCGACCAGGATCACACCCGGTCGGCCGATCACCCGATGTACGGCGTCGAAGTGGCCGGTGGCGGCCACGCCCGGGGTGACCCGCCACTTGCCCCGCAGGTTGTCCAGCACCCAGGCGGCGGCGCCGGTTTGACCTTCGGCCTGGCGGTAGATGTTGCGCTGGGCGCGGCGGCCAAAGATGATGAACGCCACCAGCGCGCCCAGCACCACACCGAAGACGATCAGGGTGATCATGGTTAGCCCGCCAGCCCACACGCCGACGCCCACCGACACTCCGACGATCAGCACGAACGCGCCGATCATGTAGGGCAGCAGGCGCTTGTCCTCTTTGCGCTGAATGTTGAACGCCTGCCACAGCTGAGTGCGGCGCTGCCGGGCGGCGGCCTTGCGGGCAGCACTTGCCGCGGCTTTGGCGGCCTTGTTCTCAGCGGCGTTGCGGGGTTTGGCCATAGTCCTCAAGGATACGTACGCACCGGCTAACCGGAGTCCGAGGCCGCCGGGCGCCGGGCCTGGCGGTAGAGCCGGCCCGCCCGGTACGACGAGCGCACCAGCGGCCCGGCCAGCACGCCCGCGAAGCCCAGCCCCTCGGCGTACTGCGCGAACTCGGCGAATTCCTCGGGCTTGACCCACCGTTCGACCGGGTGGTGGCGCGGCGACGGTCGCAGGTACTGGGTGATGGTGACGATGTCGCAACCGGCGCGATGCAGGTCGGTCAGGGCGGTGCGCACCTCGTCGGAGGTTTCACCCAGACCCAGGATGAGGTTGCTCTTGGTCACCAGGCCGGTGTCGCGGGCCGCGGTGAGCACCTCCAGGCTGCGCCGGTAGGTGAATGCGGGCCGGATCCGCTTGAAGATTCGGGGCACCGTTTCGACATTGTGCGCCAACACCTCCGGGCCTGACTCGAAGACCTCCGCCAGCCGGCCGGGCTCGCCGTTGAAGTCTGGGATCAACAGTTCGACGCCGGTGTGCGGGTTGAGCTCTTTGATCGACCGCACGGTTTGCGCGTACAGCCAGGCGCCGCCGTCGGGCAGGTCGTCGCGGGCCACCCCGGTGACGGTGGCGTAGCGCAGTCCCATGGTGTGTACGCTCTCGGCGACCCGTCGCGGTTCGTCACGATCCAGGGCTACGGGCTTTCCGGTGTCGATCTGGCAGAAGTCGCAGCGGCGGGTGCATTGGTCGCCGCCGATCAGGAACGTGGCTTCCCGGTCCTCCCAGCATTCGAAGATGTTGGGGCAGCCGGCCTCTTCGCAGACGGTGTGCAGGCCTTCGCGCCGGACCAGGCTTTTTAGCTCGGTGTATTCCGGGCCCATGCGTGCCCGGATTCGGATCCACGGCGGTTTGCGTTCGATCGGGGTTTGCGCGTTGCGCACCTCCAGGCGCAGCAGGCGCCGGCCCTCGGGTGCGACAGTCACATCGCTGATGCTACGCGTGCGCCGGGATGCTGCGCGCGTCCCACGGATGCCTGTGGGGTACCGCCCGGTTGCGGGGGAGTGGCGAAGGCACCTGCCTGCGGGGGCACGTGATCACTGACCGGCAGGACGCCATCCAGGGCGTCGCACACCGCGTCGGCGACAGCCGAGCGGACTTCGGCCACCGTCACCGCGCGCCCCAGCTCAACCGACAGTGACGTCACCCCGGCGTCGCTGATACCACACGGCACAATGGCGGTGAACGCACCCAGGTCGCAGTCGCAGTTGAGGGCGAACCCGTGCAGGGTCGTGGCGCGCGACACCCGCACGCCGACGGCGCCGACCTTGCGTGCCGGGCGTCCCGCCGCGGCCGGCAGCCATACCCCGGACCGGCCGTCCACGCGGACGGTCTGCAGGCCCAGATCGCCGCACACTTTGATCAGCGATTCCTCAAGGCGCCGAACGTAATTCACCACATCCAGCGGTTCGGTTAGGCCGATGATCGGGTAGCCGACCAGCTGTCCGGGGCCGTGCCAGGTGATCTTGCCGCCGCGGTCGGTGTCGATGACGGGGGTGCCAGCGGGATCGCTTGTCGGACGTTCGTGCGGTTCGGTGCGCCGGCCCGCGGTGTAGACCGCCGGGTGTTCCAGCAGCAGCAGCGTGTCCGGTCCGCCGGCGATCCGGCTGTCGGCGAGCTTGCGCTGCAACTGCCAGGCGTCGTCGTAGTCGATGGTGTCGAGCTGACGCACGTCGATGTCGGCCCGGCTCGACCGGATGGAACCAGCCACGATGACGAGGCTACTCGCGGCCCGACCCTGGTTGCAGTGATGTCCGCTATGTCGCAGCGGTTCGTTGCCAGCAAACAGCGTTGTGTCGCGATAATGTGCCTGCCATGAGCTTCATCGACACCGTGGTCGACGTCGGCATGGTCATCGATGGTCTGGGCGTCGCGGTGATCATCCTCGGCGCGGTCTTCGCAATCGTGTATTTCCTGTGCCGGGTGCCGCGCAACGCCGCCCAGGCCTACCGGGAGTTTCGGGTTCAGCTCGGCCGGTCCATCTTGGTCGGGTTGGAGTTGCTGGTGGCCGGTGACATCATCAAGACGATCGCCCTGAAACCCAACGCACAAAGTGTCGCCGCCCTGGCCGGCATCGTTGCCATCCGAACCTTCTTGAGCTTCTCGCTCACTGTGGAAATGACCGGGCGGTGGCCCTGGCAGCAGAACAAGACGCCCGCGGCCGCACCCGGCGAGCCGGTCAAGGACGCCTAGCAACCGAGGCTGGGTGGCGCCTACTGCCCCCCGCCGGCTAGTAGTTGGTGGCAGTCGACCGAGCGCATCTCCATCATCAGCGCGATGTTCTGTTGCGGATCGACCGGTGCATCGATGACGTGCACTCCGCCGGCCGCCGCGGCCTCGTCGAGGATCGCGCGGAACGTGGCGGGATCGTCGAGGCGATGGCCGGTCGCTCCGTAGCTGTGGGCATACGCGACGAAGTCCGGGTTGCCGAAATCCACGCCGTAGCGTTGATAGCCGTCCACCATTTGCTTGAGTGCGATCATGGCCAGGCTGGTGTCGTTGAACACCACGACGATCAGATCCAGCCCGAGGCGGACGGCGGTTTCCAGGTCCTGGTTGTTCATCGCGAATCCGCCGTCGCCGGTGAGCACCACGACCTTACGTTCGGGGTAAACGAGTTTGGCCGCGATGGCCGCCGGCAGGCTGATCCCCATAGAGCCCAGCGCATGGTCGATCAGCATGGTGTTGGGCTGGCGGGCGTTGAAGTTGCGTGTGGCCCACATCATGTGGATGCCGTTGTCGAGCGAGAGGATGTCCTCGTCGGCCATGAATTCGCGCAGCGTGGCGACGAGATATCCCTGCTTGGCGGGCAGCGAGGCGTCGGCAGCAGAACGTTTGATGCTGTCCTGCATGGCTTTTCCGAGACGGCGGAAGCCGTCGTGATCCCACGCCGGGTTGGGGGTGAGTTGGGCGGTCAGGCGCCGCAACGCGTCCGCCATGTCGCCGACGACCTGTGTCTGCGGGAAATAGGAGTTGTCTCCTTGGGCGGCAAAGGGATTGAGGTGGATGACAGTGCGCCCGTCGTCGGCTGCCATGAACAGGGTCGGTTTCTCCATGACGTCATGGCCGACGTTGAGCAGCACGTCGGCTGCCTGGATGGCGCAGTTCGGGTAATCGCCGGGCATGATCGAACAGCCGAGGTAGTTCGGGTCGTCCTCGTTGGCCACGCCCTTGCCCATCATGGTTGCCACGAAGGGAATTTGGGTCCGGGTGATCAACTCCCGCACCGCCGCTGCCACAGCCGGCCGGTTGGCGCGGGTGCCGCCGCCTATCATGATCAGCGGCCGGCTCGCGTTGCGGATCAGCTCCGCAGCGGTGTCGATGCTGTCCTGCGTTGCCACCGGAATGTCGGTGTGACGGCACGCAACCAGTGGACCGAGCTCGGTCTCGCGGGCCACGTCTTCTGGCAGTTCCAGATGTGCGGGCCCCTGACGTTCGCCCAATGCCGACATCATCGCCTGTCGCAGCAGCGATCCGGCCATATGCCCGGACGGGATCTTGGCCGCGAACTTGGTGATGGGGCGCATCACGTTGACCACGTCGACCAGTTGGTATTGCCCCATACGGTTGTCGCGCGCCGCTTTTTGGCCGGTGATGACCAGCATCGGCATGGCCGCCAGGTAGGCGTGGGCGACGGGGGTGGTCAGGTTCATCGCCCCGGCGCCCAGGGTCGACATGGCAACGGCGAGTTTGCCGGTCAGGCGACCGTAGGCCGCGGCCGCGAAACCCGCTGCCTGTTCGTGGCGGAACAGGACGAACTTGATCCGCCCGTCCTTGCGCAGCGCCTCCAGGAAGTGCAGGTTCTCATCGCCGGGAATGCCGAAAACATACTCGACGCCTTCGGCGGCCAGCGCCTCGACAATCTGCTCGCTGGTATTCGACGGTGCCATCAGAGCTCACCGCTGCCGTGGCGCAGCACTGCTTCCGGGTCTTCGGCTTTCAGGCCCTCCTTCATCTGGTCCATCTTCTGCATCACCTGGCGCGCCTTGGTCAGGATCGCTTCAGCCTCGGCGCCGGGAATGACCACGGCCGTCGACCCTTTGGCGAAGATCATGTCACCGGGCACCACGGTGACCCCGCCGACCGCCACCGGAACATCGGCTAGATAGGGCTGAACCTCGTTGCCGCCGGCGCGCACCGTCTCGCCGTGGCAGTACGTCGCGAAGCTGTAGGTGTTCAGTTCCTCGAAGTCGCGCAGCATTCCGTCGGCGAGGATGCCTGCCATGCCGAGGTTGTGCACCCGGCTGAGCTTGGTGCCGCCGCCGAGCGACGTGTGCTGGTGCCCGTTGGACGCCATTACCAGGACGGCGCCCCTGGCCTCGTGTTCGGCGACCGCGCGGTAGATGGCCGGACCGAGGCTGTGCTTCTGCGGATCCATCAGGTCCTTGCGCACCGGCAGAAAGGAGATGGTCACCGCCGGGCCGACGAGCACCCGGTCGGGGTCCGGGCTGCTCAGCTCGATGATGTGCGCCCGGTGCTGGTGCGTCATCATCATCGCGTCGACGACGTCGGCGACTCCCAGACCGGCTACGAGTTCGGTGAGTTGCATGACTTCGTGGTATCCCTTCTGTTAGGAACGCCCGTCCGGCGCGGGCATCAAGCGAAGTAACAGGCTCATCACCGGGATCATCCGTGCCATTGCGTTCGGTACCCGGTTTTCCAGTGAATCCCTGATGGCCGTAGCGGTTTCGACGTCGGGTAGGCCGGTGGTTCCTAGCGCGCCGCTGACTGCATGCCCGCGCTGTCTGCCGTCGGCAAGCACGGCGTCGACGGCGGCCGGCGGCGAGCTGTTGCCGTGCCGGGGTTGGGGCACCATCTGGCAGAGCACCAGCATGCCGGGCCAATGTGTCAGGGGTTGCATGGTTTCCGCCGTCGCGCGCAACGCACCCGGAATCGATGCGAGATTGCGCCAGATCAGGCTGACGACGATCATTGCGAGCGGTTGGCGGATATCGGCACGGAGGCCGGCGATTTCCCCGGTGGCCTCGGCCTCACCGATACTGGGAACCCGAACGCCGGATGACCGCATGACGATGCCTTTCTGACTGGTCCGTCGCCGGCTCAGTCTGGCATGTGTGCGCGCATATGCTCGATCGCGAGCTTCATCGCTGCTTCCTTGACTTTGTTGCGCGCCATCATCTTTGCGTTATGTTCGGCGATGTTGATGGTGTAGGGGTTATCCCGCAACAGCTTTGCCGTGAAGAGCAGGTTGAGCGCGGTCAGCTCGGCGTTGCGGCGAACGTACGGCGACAATTCGCCGCCGGCCTCGATGTAGCTGGCTCCGGGTCCGGCGTCGCCGACCCAATACACATCGGTATTGGGCGGAACCGTCGCGCCGAAGTGCAGGAGGTTGGCGAAAGTGTTGGCCACGCAATCATGGCTGCCGTCCTCATTGCCGGTGACCACGATGCCCGCCGCCGAGCCGTACAGCGGGAACTGGCCGGTCCGCTCGCACATCACCGTCTTGGTGGTGCCGTCGAGTCGTTCGATCACCCGCTGCATCACCGATGACCGGACCCCCATCCAGATCGGCATCGCAGGCACAATGATGTTGCAGCGCTTGACCTTTTCCAGGATCGCTGGCCACTCGTCCCCGTCGCCTTCGTCGTTCATCACCCCGGGCTTCACGTTGTAGTCGACAACCCGGACGATCTCGGTTTCGATGTCGGGCTCGTGAGCGCGCAAACGCTCGATCAGCAGATTGCACAGCGCTTCGGTATTCGAAACCTCCGGCGCATTTTTCAGGGTGCAGTTCAGAAAGAGCGCGTAAAGCGGCCCTTCCTTTTTCAGGTCGTGGAATACCGACGTCGCCACGCGTTTCTCCGTTTGTTGACCGCTGGTGGAATGTGGATGAGACCGCAAGCGCAGAGTACACGAATGGCTGCTAATCGGAAGGGGATACGCCAAACGAAAAGCAGGTGATTGTCAGGCGTGGTCGCGCTGCGCGGTTGCATAGCGCAGCGCTTCACCAATTGTGTTGTGGTGGAACTGGAAACCGGCTTGTTCCAGCGCGGCCGGGATGGCGCGCTGACCGCGCAGCAGTACTTCGTCGGCGAATTCGCCGAGCGCGGCGCGTACCGCGAACCCGGGCAGCATCATCAGGGTAGGGCGGTTCAGTGCCCGGCCCAACGCGGTGGTGAACTCGGCGTTGGTCACCGGGGCAGGCCCGGTCATGTTCACCGGCCCGGATAGCTCCGGGTTGGAGATGGCGAACAGCAGCGCCCGCACCTCGTCTTCGAGGCTGATCCATGACATGTACTGACGGCCGCCGCCTAGTCGCGCGCCCAGTCCCACGGAGAACGCCGGCCGCATCGGGCGCAGCGCGCCTCCGGCCGGAGCCAGCACCAGTCCGGTGCGGGCCAAGACCACACGAGTGCCGGCGTATTGGGCCGGCAGCGTGGCCGCTTCCCAGTCCACGCACAGCTGGGCCAGGAAACCCGTTCCGGCTGAGTCGTTTTCGTCGACAACGCGATTGCGGGTGTCTCCGTAGTAGCCCACCGCGCTGGCGTTGATCAGGGTGCCGACGCCGGCGTCGGCGACCGCGGACGACAGCACCTCGGTGGGTGTCAGCCGGCTGTCGCGCAGGCTCTGTTTGAAGGCGCCCGACCACCGGCGCCGGCCGACGTTGACGCCGCACAGATTGACCACGGCGTCGACGCCGGCGAGCGCGTCGGGATCGAACTCGCCGCTGTCGGGATTCCAGTGCAATTCGTCCGAACTCGCCGGTGTCCGGCGCACAATGCGAAGCACCGTGTGGTCGGCGGCGCGAAGCGCGGCGGCCAAAGCCGAGCCGATCAAGCCGGACGAACCCGCTATCGCGACAATCGTCTCGGCCACCGCGTCATAGCCTTTCTCGCCCTGCCTGACAGCCCATCAAAGACCCAGGTCTGCTTCGAATGCTCCCTCTTCGAGGCGGTGCTTGATGGTGCTGAGGAAACGTCCGGCATCTGCGCCGTCGATGAGGCGATGGTCGTAGGTCAACGGCAGATAGCACACCGAGCGGACGCCGATCGACTCGTTGCCGAAGGAATCGACGATCACCCTGGGGCGTTTGACGATTGCTCCGGTTCCCAACATGGCGGCCTGGGGCGGCACCAGTATCGGAGTGTCAAACAGGGCGCCCTGGCTGCCGATGTTGGTGATGGTGAATGTGCCGCCGGATAACTCGTCGGGTTTCAAATTGCCCGACCGCGCGCGGGCGGCGATATCGGCGATCGCGCGGGCCAGGCCCGCCAGCGACAAGTCGCCGGCGTTGTGAATGACGGGGGAGAGCAAACCCTGCTCGGTGTCGACGGCGAACCCGAGGTGCTCGGCGTCGTAGTAGGTGATCTCCTTGGTCTGTTCGTTGTAGCTGGCATTGACATTGGGATGGATCTTGAGGGCGTCGATGACCGCTCGGGCGAAAAACGGCAGAAAGGTCAGATTCACCCCCTCCCGTTCGGCGAATGCCGCCTTGGCCCGGGCGCGCAGCGCCACGATCTTGGTCATGTCGACTTCGTGGGTCTGAGTGAGCTGCGCCGTCGCCTGCAGGGACTCGCGGGTCTTGTTCGCGGTGATCTGCCGGATCCGGCTGGCCTTTTGCGTGGTGCCGCGCAGATGCGCCAGCGCGGGAGCCGGCGCGGATGCTGGGGGAGCTTTCGCCGCCGGCGCCGGGGGCGGCGCCGGCTTGGCCGGTTCCTTGGCTTGTTCCTTGCCTTGTGCTGCGGCCAGCACGTCCTGCTTGCGGATCCGGCCGCCGACACCGGTGCCGGTGACCTCGGTGAGGTTGATGTTGTGCTGTGAAGCCAATTTTCGTACCAGCGGCGTGACATACGGGGTGCCTTCGCCTTCGGGGCGGGCCGCGGGCTCAGCCGGCGCCGTTTCGCCCTTGGGCGCGGGCGCGGTGGCCGGTTCCGGCTTGGGTTCGGGAGCCGGCTTGGCGGCGGGCTCGGCCTTGGGTTCCGGCTTGGGTTCCGGTTTGGGTTCCGGCTTGGGTTCCGGCTTGGCCTCGGGTGCGGGGGCCGGCTGGGGCG
>NZ_UPHT01000193.1 GCF_900566085.1 Mycobacterium attenuatum | reverse complement strand
CCCCCGGCACTCCTGAGCGCAACGCGCTCAGACCAGGCCCCCCGCCGCTTCCCAGCCCGCTGCTGGCCAGCGCTCCCGGCGACATCAGCGAGGACCCCATCGACCCGAACTGTCCGACCCCAGACATCAGCTCGCTGCTGCCCTGGGTCAGCGGCGCGGTCGCGCTTTGCAGCGCCGAACTCGGCGCCGACATCATCGGCCCGGCCATCGATTGCGCAGACGACAAGAACTGCGCGCTATCTCCAGCCTGATCCGAACCCGCGATCGCAGGTCCAGGGGCGCCGGCCTGCCCACCGGCACCCTGCTCGCCGCTACTGCTCGCGCCCGCCAGCGAGGCCGCCCCCCCGGCGCTGGCCTCACTGCCCAATGCCTGCGTCGTGGCACCAGTACCTTCCGACAGCCCCGAACTGAGCGCCTGCACACCGCTGGCGGCGGCCTGTGCACCCACCGCAGCACCGGCGGCCGCCATGCCCAGCGGGTAGGCGCCCAGCGGCGAGGGGGTCAGCGGCAGTGACAGTTCGCCGATCAGGGGTAGCGCTGCGGCGCCATAGCCGGATGATGCGCCCGCGTTTTGCGCCCAGTACTCGGCGTACTGGGCGTTGTTGACCGCGATCGGAATCGCGTTGACGCCAAGGAAATTGGTCGATTCCAGGACCGCCTCTTGAACCCGGTTGGCGATGGCCACGGTGTAGTGCACCGTGGCCGACATCGCCGCCGAATAGGCCGACTGCATGCTGCCGATCGTGGCGGCCGCTTTCTCAGCGTAGGCGCCCACGAGCGCGTTCCAGGTCGCCAACGGCATCGCGGTGCCGGACATGCCGACCGACCCCACCCCCTGCCAGGTGGTCAACGCCGAGCTGGTGGTCGCCATGATCTGTGCTGCCTGCGCGGTGTGAGACGCCGCGAGCGCCTGATAGCCGGCCAGCTGGCCAGCATGTGCTGCCGGTCCCGCGCCCGAGGCCAGCCGAAAGCTGTTGGCTTCCGGCGGAAGTGCCCAAAAGTCGGCGAACACCACAGACGTTCGGGCCTGGTCTTAGAAGGCCAGCGTCGCAGCCGACAAAGCGTTCGACGCCGCGTAGCTGACCCCCGAGACGCCGACTTGCGCGGCGTACAGGCCTCGTTGTGCGACGCCGACCCCGGTCTGAGCGGCGAACTGGGCGGCGTGGGCCAAGATCGCTGCGTTAATCGCCGCGCTGACCTCCTCGATACCCATCGGAGCCGAGGCGCTTAGCGCCGGTGCTGTCCCCGTGAGCATCGCCGCAGACTCCGTGGTACCCACCAGTTCGGTGGCGGCCTGCCCCGCGACAGCCAAAGGCTCGACATCTAACAACATGATTTCCTCCTCAGGGGTGCCCCTTACCCTTGTTCAACGAGCGTACAAGCCGCCGAAAAGCTCTGCCAATCACTCAGCATCAATTCCGCCCTAATCCACCACCGTGCTGGATTCACGCGGACTTTGCGGCTGCCGCCGCGATGGCGTGCCCGCCGGATCGGGCAGCGCGAACTGCGCCGGCCCGCTGGGCTCATCAGGCACAACATAGGTGCCGCGCCCACTGATCATCTTCTCCGCAAACAGATCGCCGACGATTTTTCCTTCGCCGCGCTCACCGGACATGACCACGATCGGGCACAACGCTTCGAGCAGCTCGCTCATCAGCGCCGTGTTGATGCGGGCCCAACCATTGATCCGTCGCGCCACGATCACATGCAGGCCCACCTCGGACGCCCGCTTGATAAAGCCGGCCACATTTGTCAGAGCGAACGTTTTGCCCCAGGTGCCGCTGACCCACGCTTCCAACTCGTGCTCGTTGTCGACCAGCACGAAGACTTCCGGGCCGCTCCAGCGGCGCCGGCCCGAGGCGATCTCTTCTTGGGTGACGTCATCGGGGCGAACCCGCCCGGCCAGCACCCGGCCCAGGTAGTTGTCCAACGCGATGATCTGGTCTTCGTGCGAGACGTAGCCGGCCAGCATGCGCCCGGAGGGCTCCAAGGTGCCCGCCGGGGTGGGTTCTAGCGCCTCATAGCGGCCCAAATAGTCCTCGCCCACGTATTGCACCAGCGCGTTATCTGGGCTGATCACATACACCTTGGCTTCCTCTGGCCCGTACACGTCCATCACGCCTTGCGCGACGCTGGCCAAGGCCGAGGACTTGCCGCAGCGCGCGGCCCCGGTCACCACCAGATGCGGGTGGCGGTTGAAATCGGCGTAGGCCGCACCCAAGTCCACCTCCGACAGCCCGAAGGGCACCACCCCAGCCCGGCGAGCATCCGGCGCCAGCTTGTCCCACACCTCGGCGCGCGACACCCGCTCGGGCAACAGCCGCACCTCAGCGCCCGACTGGCCCGCCACCCGTCCGATCAGGGCGGCCGCCCGCGGGTCATTGACGCCCACCCGCTCACCGTCGATGGTCAGCCATGGCCTGCCGGTCTGGAAGTGATAGCCCAACATCGAGCGACCTCGACCAGTGACGCGCACCCGCACCCGCGCGACCTCGCCGAGCTGCTGGTCAGCGGTTTCGGCGTCGAACACCTCCTGCTCGCCGAACGGAATCGTTTTGAGCACTTCGGGATTGGGGTTGTGGTTGGTTTCGTCGACTTTGGGCAACTTCAGTTCAACGTTGGCGGTAAACGTCGACATCATCCGGGCATTGAGCCCGCTGGCAATCCACCCGTCGCTGCTGATGATCATATGCGCCCCATGTCGGGGGCCGCGGCGCAAAATCTCCTCGATATCAGCGACCAGCGGCTCATAGCTGGACTTGAAATCGTTCCAACCGTCGATCACCAAAAACACGTCCCCGAACGGGTCCTCGGGCAACAACTCCTGGCCGCCCCCAAAACGGCCGGCCCGGAAATCGGTCAGCTTGATGCCATCGCGGTTGAACGCCGCTTCGCGCTGCCCAATCAGGGCCTTGATTTCGGCGATGGAGCGGCTCACCCGCTGGCGCTCGCTGCCGCGGGCAAACGACACCACGTGGGGAAGGTGCTGAACGTCGTTGAGGTCAGCACCGGAAAAAGCCAGCACCACGAACTGCACCCGCCGCGGCGTGTACGTCAGTGCCGCTGACACGATCATCGTGGCCAACGCTGTTGTTCGGCCCGACTCGCTCTCCCCGGGCACCATGACGTTGCTGTCGGTGACATCGGGCGCGTAGACCACCTGGGCGTGCTTGCGGGGGCGGTCCTCCACGCCCACCGCGAACAACAGGCGGCGATGATCCTCCGCGCCGTAGCCCTCCTGCCACGGCCGCCCCCGCAGCCGCCCGACCAGCACATCCGAGGGCACCGACTCCAGCGGCGGGCACCAAATCTGATGCGGCCGATATGCCAAGGCCGCGGCCTTGCGACTCACCGCCTGCTGAAATGCCTGAATCTGTTGCAGCGGACGCCCATCAGGACCCAAAATCTCTGCGGGTTTCGCCGCCTCGCCGACCGGCGGGGCTTGCGGGCTGGCCAACGCCTCTTTGGGCAGCGCCGACATCGCCGCGGCGGTAAACAGCCGCGGACCCACGACGAACTCCGGCGCCGCAGTGTTTTCGGTGGCATCTACCGGTGGCGGCGGCTCGTATTCCTTGGACACATAGGCGGTTTGGAACCCGATCACCCGAGGTGCCCCGATCACTTTCAAATAGCCCGCGCCCTTGCGCTCCATCGGAATATGGGCCCCATCAGGCACCCCCAAGATGTCCCGACTGTCGTTCTCCTCAAGGACCCGCAGCGTCATCCGGATCGGAATGTTGGCCATCGCGTCTTGACCCCGCGCCATGTGGTGGCCCAACGTCTGCGACAACATGATCAGGCTCATGCCCAAACCCCGACCCTGACGTGAGAGCCAACTGGTCAGCTCCTTGGCCTCCTCGCGGCGGGTGTCAAACCATTGCGTGAACTCATCGACAATGATGAACAACCACGGCAGCGGCTCCAGGTTCTCCCCGCGATGGATCCGCATTTCCTCGTACTGATACACGTCTTTGGCGTGCGCACGATCAAGCAGGGCTTTGCGCCGCTCGACTTCGCCCTTGATGCCCTCGGCCATCCGATCCAGCAGATAATCGCCCTCCAGATCGGTCACCGCGGCGACCACATTCGCAAAATCCTTGATCGTGTGCGCCGTCGTCGAGCCCTTCAGATCGAAAAACGCGACATTGAGCATCTCGGGTGAATGGGTAAGACACATCACCGACAGCAACGTTTTGATGAACTCAGACTTGCCCGACCCGGTGAACCCGATGCCGACCATGTGCGCACCATGGCCACCGAAATCAGGTTCCTTGAAGTCGACAGCCACCGGCTTGCCATACTCGTCGACAGCGAACGGGAACCACCCCCACTGCTTGGACCACTGACCCTTGGATCGAGGCGGAATCGCCGTCATCCCCCACAGCCGATCCAGATCGACATTGAGTGCATCAGCGATATCGAGCATCTCGCACAGATCCGGCGAATCCGACGAGCCCCCGTCATCGCCCGCGGCGCTCACGGTACCCTCCGGGCTATAGCGGGCCATCTTCCGCGCAATCACCCGCGCTGTGGGCTCGTCGAGGAAATCAGGAACCGCGAACGGTTCACCATCGCAATCGGTGATCATCGACTCAGTGACGAAATGTGTTGCCCGAGCAGTGAATTCCAAGCCCTCCCCCCGCTCGGCGGCCAGCCGCAAAAACGTCACCCCCGCCACACCACCGAGCTGAGCCCGCGTAATCGGATCCCAGTTCGAACCCGGGCGCACCTGGTCGCAAATCACCAGCCAATGCGGTGTCACCGGATCCGAGCTATGCGCTCCACGGCCATGCTCAATGTCCACGGCGGCCAACAAATCATCAAGCCTGGTCCACACCATCCGCGCCGAGCCGCCATAATCGGCGCGAGCGGCATCCGGATGCTGATTATGCGGAAGCCATTTCAACCAGTCCCACCGCGCAGGATCATCGGTGAGCACCATTACCTGAAAATATTTCGGCGAATGAAACACCGCGGCCTGCAACACCATTGACCGCACCAACCCATACACCGGCTCCAAGCCCCCGGTGCCGACCAGCCCAATGCCGGCAAACGCGCGCAACGAAATCGCCTTCGCGATCCCGCTCACCGACTTCTGCGCCAGCGTGAACTGGCGCTCGGCCTCAAACGACGCCGGCTCATAATCAGCCGGGTCGCCCTGATCTTCATGCACCAGTTTGATCGCCAACTGGTGGCGACCCACCCCCATCCGCACACACCCGAAATGCACCGACGCAAGCTCGGCAGCCGAGCGCTCCTTCACCATCCCTTGCTGCGCGACCCCCACAGCAGGAGTCCGCTCCCACATCCGGTCAGAACCCACAAACCCCGAAAGCAGCGACGGCTCAGGGTAATAGAACACCGCCTGCGCGAACTGGGCCGCCGCCGTGTCCTGAATCGAGTCGCCGGTCTCATCGAGGGCCTTGAAGTAGTCCTTGCGCGCCTTATCCAACTGCCCGCCGGTCAACTGCTTGTCGCCACCACCCGACATCCGCCCACCGAAGATCATGCCACCCATCGACACCATCAGCATCACCGGGAAAAACACGCTCATAATCCCCAGCGGGCCCGTCCGATAAGCGGGTTGTGAGACCATCAGCAACACCATGCCCACCACGACCAGGATCACCGCCGCGATCAACAGCTTCTGCCACGTCGGTCTCGGGATCGGCGCCGGCGTCACCAGCCGCGGCGGCACCGACACCGACCCGCCCGGAACGCTGGGCCCCTTCTTGGCTGACCCCGGGGAAAAACGAACCGTCGCCATCAGAACTACCGCCCCTCGCTCGCCCCGGCCGGAACCGAAACCGCCCCCGGGGCACTAGAACTCGACCCGTGCAACGTCAACGCGGCCGACCGCGACAACTCCGGGCCCGCCGGCCACACCTGCAACATCGCCCACGGCGCCAACCGCGCCTGATCCTTCGACAATCCCAGCGCCTGCATCGCGCCACCCTCAAACGGGATCCCATACCGCAGCCCAGTAGCATCAAAGAGCCACAACGTTTGTCGCTCCGGCGAATCCGGCGCTGTGCCGGTCGTCGTCACGAACGTCGCCGCCCCCTCGCCGAAAACCACCTGATCGGCCTGCACCCCGCCATTGCCGCCACCAACGAGCGGAATCACCGCTGCCCCAACATGATCGGTCACCGGCAGCTGCCGCGCCGCGATCAACGACAACCGCCCCTGCCGCTCATCAACACCACGCTCCCAGCCCGCACACGTCACCGACATGTCAGCGCTATCAACCAACCGCAGCGGAGCCTTGGGGTAGGAGTCCACGTCAAGCACATGGCGCGTCGGGATTTTCGCGATCCGATCCGGCGCAACCCGCGGCGGCGCCGCGAACCCGAAAGTGTCGCGCTGCCTTAACATCCCAGCAACGACGGCCGAAACCGGTTGCACCCCATCGCCGGCGATCACATAAAACTGATCCACCCCGGTCGAGACGTCACGCGTCACCACAACAACCCCATTAACCACCGCAAACCCGACATCGGCAGCCGCCGGCGCTCCAGCATCAGGAACCGCAGGAACCACCAATGGGGCCCCGGCTGGAACCGCATCAAACAACGCCCGCGACATCGCCACCACCGGGCGTCCCGCCTCAATACCCAACGGCTGTGCGACCGCTCGATCCGTGACGTTGACCGCCATGCGTACACCCGAGGTCACCACAAACGTCTGCCCCCCATACGACATCAGCGCGCCCGCCCCGCCATCCAGCACTTGCGAGCCCGCCCCCAGGGCCAATGCACCGTCGATCCCCGTCACCTGCGGCGCCCCCGCCAGCGTCGATGGCGCCGTATCACAGACCGCCCACCGCGAAACCTGCGGCGACAACACCGCAGGCGTGGCCACCGGGGCGCCGACAATACCAACGGTCGGGCCCTTAGGGTGATTCGCGATATCCGACGACGAGACAAACGCCGGCGCATCCGGACGACCCGTAACCAACTGCGCTGACACAAGATTCAGCGCCGGATGCAAACGCCCCCCGACATTGACATAGATCGCCCCCGACGCCTTATCAGCCACAATCGCGGTGTTACCGACCAACCCCGCAGGGCGCAACCAGCCCGCCACGAACGCGCCGCCCAGCCCCACCAGGCCGACCACGATCGACAACACCACGGCGAACTTCTGCGCCCGCTCCCACTCCACGTCCATACTCGGTGAACGCCGCAGCAACGCATGCGCCAACCGGCGCCGCAGAAACCAAAAACCCGAGGCCTGAGCCCTAGACGCCAAATTCAACGGCATAGCACGAACCGTAACCGCTCACGCGAGCCAACGCCCACCACCAACCGGCTTTGCCAAACGCGGCCTCCCACAGCGGCCCCGGTTAGCGCTTCTCGAGCTCGTCTTCGACACTGCGCAGCGCCGCGCTGACCGTTGCTCGCACATCCACGCCAGGCTCGGCAGTGGCCGCATAGACCATGTCTGCCAACGGCAGCGGCTGCTGTGCCCACCCGGCCAACAATTCCATCGCCCGCGACAAGCGCCACTGCTCCCGATAGGGCCCAGACCAACGCTCAACGGGCACCGACCCCCCACCCGACATCACCACCGACGTCGCCCCGACGAACTGCATAGCCGTCGTTCGCCGGTACGCATCCCACCACTCCGGCACCGGCAGCTCTCCACTGTGGATAGCAGACCACGCCGACAACAGCCGCTGCCGCGCGCTGGGTTCATCACCGCCAATTGACTCGCCCGGGCCATCGGTGCCCCTGGCCAGCGATACCAGAACATGAGCCAGCGGCAGCATCACCGTTTCGATTTGATCGCGGGTAGCCTTCTCGGCCACCCGATTCAACCGCGCATACAAATCGGCGTACTCCGACTGCAAGCGGTGCACATGCATCGCATCCAACGGTTGCGCGGTCCGGTGCTCGTAGGGGTTGCGTTCATCGGTGCAGCGCCCCGGATGCTCGACACCGGCGATGCGCAGGTGATCTACCGGCCCAGTGGTCGCTGCAGCCACCAGATTCCAGCCACCCTCGACTCGCAATTTGCTGTACTCGACCAGCACCCGCGCTGGATCCGGGCATCCGAACCAGGCGTCGCGAAAACTCCTGTCCACCACAGGATCTGTGACAACCAGCCGCGTCTCACGCGGTAAGAACACGCCCCACGGGACATAACCCGACCCCTCATTGGAGATGACCAACTTCTCCATACCGCCCTCACGGCGAAACACCCCCACCGCCCAATCGACCGGGAACCCGCGCTGGACGCAGTCGTGGCGCAACTCCCACGCCAACAGTGCAGCCCACTGCGCATCGTCGGACAGCCCCCGCAGCGCTCGCGGCACCTCAGGCACCGGATTCACCACCGCCGCAGGCACCAACGCAGCACCTGCACTCCCAGCAGGCACACCACCCCCCGCAGCCGCCGAAGCAGCACCACCACCAGTGCCGCCTCCCGCAGGACTCGTAGTCGCTGATCCAACTGCCGCCCCAGCCGGTTCGGCTGCCCCCATACCCGTCGACGGCAACATCGCAGGAACCGCACCCGCCGCCGCCGGCGCAGGGCCCACCGCCGAGACCGGCTGCACCCCCGACGCGCCCGCAGAAGCCAACGAACCCGCCGGACTCCCAGCACCGGCCGCCGCAGGCACACCCCCACCCGCCGCCGGGCCCGCCACACTCGACGGCGCCGCCGTCGCCGGCGGCGGAACAGCACCCACCGGACTCACCGCCGACGCACCCGAAGACAAGCCCTGCGCAAAAGCACTACCCGGATTACCCAGGCCAGCCGCACTGGCAGGATTCGACATCGGGGTCGCCGAAGCCGGAATCCCACTACCCAACCCCGACGACGCCGGATTCGAACCCAGACCACCAACCAGCGACGACAACGGTCCACCACCAAGCCCAGAACCCAAGCCACCACCACCCAGACCGCCACCAGGCATGCCACCACCACTGCCACCAAACCCACCGCCGGGCGAGAACGGAAGATTCCCAACCGGTACGGCAGTGCTTGGCTGGCTTCCCCCTGACCCTGGCCCGCCACCGAGCGGCTCCTGCAGCGGATCCTTACGATCATCGCCGGGCGTGCGAGCGCCGCGCCCGCCCCCCGGAGATGGATTTAGGCCGTTGTCGGCCGCTGGCGCGTTCCCCGGCGGGGTCGAACCGTCAGTCTTGACGGTGGGCATCGGGTTGTGCGGGTCAAAAGGTACTGTCGGTGGCGGACTGGCTGGGGTAGGTGCCGGATTCACGGGTACAGGTGGCATCGGCGGTACCGGATCCAGTGGCCGTGGGAACGGGATGGGGGCTAAGGGCTGGCCCAAGCCCTGAAGACCCGCTAGCTGGATCCCCACAGTTTTGTCCCACCGCCCGTGCCCCGCATAGATCGTGTTCGCGGCTCTCGTTGAATACGCCTCGGCTGCCGCTCTGTGCTGCTCGATGATTTCCGCAATCTTGGCGGGATCCTTTGCAGCGCTGATCTCCTTGTGCGCAGCAGCATCAATGCGGCCTTGTTCGCGGTCGACGTCACGCAGGATCTGCGCTTCGTCCTTGTACATCTCGGCGGTTTCTCGATAGGCGGAGGCCAACAGCCGATATTCCTCTACTACCTGGCGGTGGGCCATGTGCATGGTCTCTGAGCCTGGCGACTGGATCGCTTCCTCCCGAAGGACATTCGCTGTAGCGCGCGTGTCGGCGATTGACTCCAGCTCTTGCGCCGTCGCCAGGTGCGCCGCCGCCTCTTCGTCAATCAACCCAGGTTCGGGCGTAAGCATCTCTTCGGTGATGATCAAGTGCGAGAACGCACCCGTGCCCTTATACGCCAACGCCCAGCCCCCTCCAGCGCGGTTCTCAGCTACTTCAAGCCGCAAAAGGTCTCGATCCGCGTCGCTAATCCGCTCGCTATCTCCGCGTTAGTCAACGCGTCAGCCCTCGTGCCTAGATGGTGTAGCTCGGCGTCTTGGATTGCGAAACCTCGATCGAGGTATTCGGTAAGCAGTGCTTGCAGTTCGGGCGGTGTAGCGGGATCCATACTCACCCTTATAAATGCGCTCTCGACCAGTAGTGTTCGGGACTGCGCCGCCACCGCGCTCTTCGTGATCGGGTCATCCCAGTCTTTGGGTGTTGCGGCCACGCTTCTGCTTGCCGCGCCGATCGCGAGTGCCCCTGTATCCCACGCCCCGCACGCCTTGGTCTTGGCCGCCTGAATCTGTTCGGGCGAGTAAGCCGGCCCCGGCGCGCCCACGGTGACGACGGTTTCCTGAGCAGCAGCCTGCTCTCGGCCGAGCGATACGGCTGCATATACCACCGCAATTACAGCGACCACCAGCACTGCTAGGGCTGCTACAAATGTCGCGCGGCCTCGTGGACGTCGCGTGCCGATCGCCACATGCAGGGGCGGTCCGGGAGCCGGCCAATTACTACGGGCCGGGCCGCGATAGCCACTCGGCGGGGCATAAATCGCCATAGCCCTACACCTCCGTCACCGATGACAACGCCTGCTCGTTATCCGCGTTCCCGACCGCATATGCCACGACTGCTTCAGCGCTGCCATCGTCAACGCTGCAGGTGCGGCTGCTCACGCCACCGTGGTTAGCCGCTAGCCTCACGCCATGGGCTCCGTGAGCCGGAGCGATACCACCGAATAGTCCTGGAGCCAGGCCAGGCGAAGCAGCAGCAACCCCTATTGCGGCCGCCGCATCCGATTGGCTGGCAACCGCATTCGCGACCTGAGCCGCTTCCGCCACGACATCAATTCGCCCAGCTTCCATCTGTGCCTACCTATCTGCACACGTCCCCGAGCACTCTGCCCGCTTCTTTCGTCGCGCGTACCCGGACACTTATCTCTCCGTCTGGGAGGTGTCGTGTCTCGGCGTCAACCTCGGACACGAGCGCGGCTACGTAATTGGCGACCGCCGCCCTGACCGCTTCCGGCGCGGCCGGCGTTGTCTGGCTTTTTAGGTACTCGGTCTCAACGATGGTGACCATTTGATAATTGGCTAGCGCAGCCTGGGACTCGGGAGAGTTCCGATCAGGGATCGAAACTAATGCCCGCTGCGCATCGATCATCGGATCATTCGTCGTCAAACTTGCGTCGCAGGCTTGCTTTTTGGCGGCCGCGATTTGTTCCTGGCTGTAGGTGGGCGGACCGGCCGTCACCGTCGTGGTGATCGGGTGTGGCGGTGCGCTCGTCCATTTCATAGTGGTCAAAATGATCGCCGTGATCGATAGCAGCGCCGCAGCTGACAGGATCCCCCAGATCAACCGACTCCGCTTGCCACGCCCTGACCGCGGTTGAGGGATGGACGGCGGCAGCACGGGTACCGGCCGCGCACCGTTCTGCGCTGCTTGAACACCGGCGGGCAAGCCAGGTGCGGGCGCGGCTGATTCCCCGCTGTGCGTTTCGGCGCCCGGACGTGCCCATACCGAGGTGCCAGTCGTCCCCGGCGCATCAGTGGTCACGGTATCCACGGTATCGCCAAGCAGGACTGCGCGGCTACTCATTCAAGTTCCTTCCTCGGAAACCACACCGTAGCCAGGACCACCGACACATGCCCACCACTGAGCCGGGATCTTGCCGCGTATCGTCAGACTGCCGCCATTTTGGGTGTGGGCGCACCACGTACGGCCCGCGGATGTGGGCGCACATCCTTCGCGACCAGTTACACGTCGACGAAGCAACGTTTTGGGCAGCAGTACGCGACGGCGTCCGACCGCAGCGAACCGCCGGCGAGTCCGCCGAATCCCTTCCTGCCGAAGTTGCCGCCTTGCTCATCAACCGCGTCGGCCTGACCCGCGAGGAAGTCGCCGAAATTACCCGCGATGATGCCATACAGCGACTCAACCGCTAACTGTCGGAAGCGGCCAGTAATGTCGCTGAATTACACCGATGTAATTTGATGTCGATAGCGCAATCAGGGCCCCTGACGCGGCGAAAACTCGCAGGAAGGAAGTCACACTGGTGTCGGATCGCTCGGCAATCGAATGACTTTGCCTGTTCCTCTTTCAAAGTTCTGCGGCGCACCAGCGAACAGGTCGATGTACAAGGTGCGGGTGCGGGCCGACGCGGTGGTGAAGGCGAAGGCGTGTCACCAGGGAACAACACCTCCGAAAAATGGCGGCCTGGGCTGCGATGTAGCTGTGCTTCCCTAGGGGCTGCCGCCGCGCGCGGAATTTCTTGGTCTCGGTGATGGTCGGTTGTCGGCTCTACCTTCTACGGTGCGCAGTATGTCGGAGCGCGTGAGAGCCAAATCGATGGCGGCCGTCATGGTCGCTGTCGCGTCGTGTTCGCTGGTGATCCTGGCGGCCCCGATTGCGTCGGCACACGTCGACCTCACCGTGGGGATGGCGATCCAGATCGGCAACCACCGATGCTCCCTCGGATTTTTTGGCCGCAATCGACGCGGTGACCGCTTAGCCGTCACAGCCGGGCACTGCTCGGACTCCGTCGACCAGCACGTAATGGCCGCCAACAACGTCAGGATCGGCGAAGTCGTGTCCCGCCAAGCCGACGCCGAAGACGCAAACGGTCGCCTTACCGGCTCGCGTGGCTACACGCTATTCGCCGTCTACCAACGCTTTTCGCTGGAACCGTACTTCACCTCCACTGACCGCTTGGTGTCCACAAACGACCCGGTCACCAAATACGGCGAACGGACCGGCAAGACGAGCGGACACGTCACCAGCGTGGACCGCAACCCCGATCGGCCCGATCTGGCAATACTCGAGGCCGACATGGTCCAAATCGCCGGTGACTCCGGATGCCCCTGGTACACAAGCGGACCCACACTTATCGGCGTCGCGTCAAGTGGAAACCAGGCTAGAGAAGGCGGATCCGCGGGTAGCCAAGCTCAGCCCATCGGGGCGATCATCGACACGATCCGCACGGATCCCACTCCCTGGCGAGACAGCTTCGAAGTCTGGCTGCAGCCGGATCCGGCACGGGGCTGACCAAAGCGCGGGAAAAGCCCGCTCCCCTATGCCCCATATGGGAGCTTATATACGTTCTTTGTGAGCGCGGGTCGCGGGCGCGCCGGCTGTGTCCGACCTCCTGGTTAACCTACGGCCATGTGGAATACGCGCGGAAAGTTCGATGCCGTGGCGACCGTCGCGGTGGTTTCGCTCGTTGCTAATTTGGCCGTTGGTCTTGGGTCCGCGCGCGTTGGTCCCATCTCGATCGCAGCTGCGTGTGTGCAGGCGGCTGGGCTGGCGGCAATGTGGTGGGTGTCGAAGTGGCTGCCGCATGCTAGCGCGGGCCTGCGAGTGCTGGCTTACGGTGTCGCCCTGATCGCGGTGTTCGGCCCGAACATGACTTGGGGCATCGCTGACTCGATTTGGCCGGGCCCCTGCAAGATTGGTGGAGGCGTCGGCGCGAGCACCGGTGCGCTGGTAGGCCGCTGCCTGCAAGCGCTGTTCAGCCTGTGCCTGCTGGCCCTGCTCGCCCGCACAACTGGTGCGGCTTCTAGCCCTCCACGCCAAGCATCCACTGTCCATCCGCCCGCGACATGGTCTGTGGCGCTAGTCGCTCCGATCGCCGCGGCGCTCACTGGCGCTGTCAGTAACTTGGCCACGGTTGCGCCGTGGTGCCCGGCAATCACAGGCGCAGGCGCATCACCGCGTTATCACGTGCTGCTCAGCGTCGTTTCGGGCTTTCAAGAAGAGATCGCCTTCACCGGCATAGCTCTACTTTTGCTGCTGGGATCCGGTTGGCGGGCCCAGTGCTGCGCCATTCTCATTAGCACGGTCGCGCGTTGGGTGATGCACTTGTACTACGCCGACCATGCTAACGCGTTGCGGTGGCTGCTCTGGACCGCGGTGTGGTCGGGAGGCGGGCTGGCCGTTGCGTTCGTCATTGGTCACCTTGCGACGAAAGCCGACTTTGACCGCAGCCGGTTCATCGTCGTGTACGCCGCCCTCACCGCTGCCTCGCACAGCTTAAGTAATCTCTGTCCGCTCGGGTTCTTTTACGGTGCGGTCTTGGGCACCGGCTACCTTCTCATGGGCCTCAAGGTCCTGCACTGGATTACGCGGGCACGCTTTCCCACCCGCGATCCCTTCGTGGCGTTTGCTTGGCTGGCCAGCTTCCGGAATGTTCGCGTCCCCCAGTCCAGCGAAGAAGAAGACGACGACAGCCGCGTTGCTTCCCCGCACTAACATGCGCGCATGATGCGCGTATGTTGGTGATGTGGAGCTGTGGAGCACGGAGCAGGCCGCCCACCACTGGGGCGTTACCCGTGCTCGGGCGCGTGGAATCCTGTCCAACCGCCGCATCAGCCGCATCTCGGGCTATCCGGCTGATGCGGTGCGCGCCGTACACCGCCACCAAGGCGCCCGCACCGACCTCGCCGCGCCCCAGACCGCGCTGAGCATCGGTGAAGCAGCGGCGGCGATCGCCCGCGGCGGCGACGATGCGACCAGACTGCGGGTGTTCTTCGAGTTCGCCCGGGGTGCCGATGAGGCCGGCGCGGCAGCACTGCCCCTGATCACCGCAGAACCCCTCTTGATCGGTGAGCCTCGTTTCGATGCGCTGCTCGCTGCGATCGCCGAGCACCTGGCCGCCCGCCACGGACTACCTGGCCCGCTGTGGACGATCACCGTTGAGCGCTTCCTGCACCGGGCTTGGTGGATCTCGCCGCTGCCTTCGGCGCGCGTGCAGGCCTTACTGTGGACACCCGCATCGTTTCGGCGGCGCGGCATTTACCTCGATCGCCACGACCTCGCCCACGACGGAGTAACGCCAATGATGCCCGAGCCGCTGTTCGACCTGACCGACATACGACGCGCCCTAAGCGCGTTGGCCGCCAAACTCGAACGCCGACGAGTCGTCGGGCAGGTGCACGTCTACGGCGGGGCGGCGATGATCCTGGCCTATGACCCGGCCCGTACGGCCACCCGTGACATCGACGCCCAGTTCAGCCCTGACGGGCCGATGATCGCGGCGATCCGTGAGGTTGCGCGCGAAAACCGTTGGCCAACAACCTGGCTAAACAATCAAGCTGCCAGCTATGTCGCTCGGCATCCCGGCGAGGGCGACCGTGTATTCGACCATCCCTATCTTCAAGTGAACGTCACCCCGCCCGAGCACCTGCTGGCGATGAAAGTCCTCGCTGGCCGCGCGGCCCGCGACGCCGGCGACCTTGACACCCTGCTTAGGCACCTGGAGATCACCACCGCCGAGCAGGTCTGGGCGATCGTGGATCGATTCTTTCCCGGCACCTCGATACCGCAGCGAGGCCGCGGCCTGGTCGAAGACCTGCTCAACCAGCGCCGCACCGAGCGGTAACGACGCGGGCTTACTCGCTGCTGCTGGCGAGGCCTTCGTCGAAGGCGGCCAGGAAGTCGCCGGTTCCTATCATGGCGTCGATCTCGGCGACTTCCTCGGTAGCTCGCCCCTGTGCCGCCTCAAGGGCCCGGTTGATGCGCCCTTCGAGGCTTTCATGCGAGTAGCGCGCCATCGCCCCTTCGACGATCTCAATGCTGGTCATACGACCATTGGCGGCCACGGTGACCGTCACATCGCCGCCGGCGACGCTGGCGGTCATGCTCACCTCGGCGCACGCGCGTTTCCATGCCTCGAACTGGTCGCTGACCTTGTCCAGCCGTTTTTGCACACTGCGGCACCATGCCTTGTCACGTTCGTAGCGCTCGAGGTCAACCATCGGAGGGCCCGTCCTTGTCGTCGATCACGACGCGTTTGCCGGTTCGGGCCGAGGTCACCACGACATCATCCTGGCCGCCGGAGTGCCGGGGTGTCTCTGCGATGCTGGCTTTGGCCGTGCGGCGCAGCACTTCTCCGCGTATGGGCTCGCCGTTGGGCACCGGTGGGTCGAGGACTTCCTTGTCGGCGGGTTTGGCGGGCCGCGCTGCCGAGCCGCCGGCGCCGGCTCCCATGGCGCCCATCGGGGGCATCATCATGGGCGCACCCGCGCCTCCAGGCCCGGCATCGGGCATGGCAGCCCCTGGTGTGCTGGGTAACCCGCCCGCAAGTGGTGGGCCGCCGGGTGGGCCGGCCACCGACATCATCCCTGTGCCGGCAGACGGGGCCAGACTGCCCGGCCCGGCGGCGGGTTGCGTGGCTCCCCCGCCGCCGCCGCTGGCGCCCGAGCCTGTTGATCCGCCCAGGTTTCCGATGTCGGTGCCGCCCAGATCGGTATCCGGGTCGGGTTTGGTCAACCCGTTGGCTAGTCCCGAAACGGCTTCGGCGGCTTGGGATAGCACGGATTGGCCTTGCTGGGCTAAGGCCGCGGGGATGGCCGCGGCCGCGCCCACAACCCCGCCCAGCAGGCCGGGGATCATCGAGGCCATCGCGGTCATCGGCTGGGCGGCCCCGCCCAACGGCATCTGGTCTAGCCCGCTAGCGGGATCGTCAAGTGCCGCAGCAGGATCGGCGTCATCATTGCCGCCGGGGATATCGCCCGGTGCCGGGGCATGGTTTCGCGGGTCCGCGGAGTGATCGTCGGGGTTGGCATCACCCGGGCCGGGCTGGGTTCCGGTGGGTGCGCTGCCCGGGGCGGGATCGACGATCGGGGTCACCGGCGGCGGGCCGGGCGGCGCCTGGGGTAGTTCCCCGATGTGGTAGTTCGTCGCCGCGACGTGGGTGCGGCTGTGCAACCCTAAAAGCTGGGTTTGGAGCTGGCTGATCACCGGCGTGTACATGCCGGCCGTTGCCGGCCGGCTATTGAGCACCTGGGCTTGTTGGAGCTGACGTTCGACGTCGCTGAACTGCGACGTTGTCGGGGTTGCTTGCTGGGTTCGGCTGAACCGCTCGTGATGTCCTTGCCCTGCCGCGCTCAGCGCCTCGGCGTGCTCGGCCATCTCCTCGGCCCAGGTGGCGAACCGGGAGAGCGCATCGGCGATTTTCGGGCCCGCCTGCCCGCTCAATCCTGCGCGGACCGAGGCCTCGGCGGCGCGCACCGTGTGTGCGGCCTCACGAAACCGCGCCGCGTACGTGTGGCAGTTGGTGGTGAAAACTGAACCCGCGCTGGGGCTTCCGGCTTCGATCAGCGCGGCAAGGCTTTTGCCGTCGCGCGGTGCCGGTGGGCTGATCGGCAACGCAGGTGTCGCGGCGTTGGTGGTCACTGCCGGGGTAAACACGGGCGCGGTGGTGGCGCCGCTGCCGTGCAGCGATACCAGCCCAGCGTTGGCGGTGTCGGTCTGCTGGTAGGCGCCGATAGCCTGGCGTAGCGCGACCGCCGCGGCCGCCAGCACGGCCGCACCGTCGCCGGCCCGTGACGCCAACACCGTTCCGTGTGCTGAAAGCCGCGCCGCCGCGCTGGTGGACACTTCATCGGCGGCCAGCGGCGGATGAACCGGCACACTGGCCCCGGCGGTGCTCAGCATGCCAGCGGCCGTGTCGAGTTGGCCGGCGACAGCGACCAGTGCTGGGCTGTGCACCTCCAACCGCGCCACCATCGCTGCTCAACTCTCCCCTGTGGTTTCTAGAAGTCTATTGTTGCTGCATAGGCTGACACTTGCGCTTCGGTGGGCAGATTGGTCAGCACTTGTTTGTGGTTGGCCTCCCACTGCAGCCGAATGGCCAGCTGAGATCGCAGGAAAGCCAGTGTCGCCAACCGCATGAGGCGATTGCACAATTCGGCTTCGGTGAGTTCCATCGCCGCGGGTTCGAGCTGAACATGGGTTGTTGTGCCGTTGAGGTCGGAGGTGACGATGATCGCCGAATCCCGGCTTGCTGCCTCGAAAATCACGGTCCGCCTTGTTTAGGTTGTGATATCGCCAAGGTCGGCGGCGTTGTCCTCATTCATCGCCGCGAACGCGGCGCCGCCGCGGCGCAGCTGGTCGGCCATGTTGCGATGACGCTGCGCCTGTTGGGCCAGGGCTTGCTCGCGCGCCTCGATGACCTCCTGTGCGGCGCGGCGGGCCTCGGAAAAGATTGGCCCCCACGAGTCGGCGGCTTCCAGGATCTTGGCGCCGTCGCTGCGCGCGCCCTCCAAGGTTTGGGCGGCTCCCTCGTGATTGGTCGCCCAGCGTTCCAGCGCGGCGGGGTCGGCTTGGATGCGTTCCACAGACATTGACGGTACTCCGTTCTTTTCGGGGTTCTTGGCCAATAGTTACTGGATAGGGTTGCCTGGCAGCCCGCTTTGGGCGGGCTGCGGCGCGGCCGTGGGGGCGGGTGTGCTGACTGCGACCGGGGTGGCCGGCGTGGGCATCGTCGGGTGTATCCAGCCCAGGAAATCGGGGCCGAAGTCGATCTGGTCGAAGTCCACGACTTGTCCGTTGACCCACGCCTTTTGGTCACCGAGGGCCATGATCTGCTTGTTGGTGTATTGGCCCACGTCACCGAACACCGCTTTACCTGGGGATACCGGTGTCATGACCGGGGTGCCGGGTGGGGGCAACGCAATGTTGGCGCGGTTGTATTCGTCGTGAACGTTGCCCCCGGCCAGGACTTGGCGTGCGGCGGCGGCCAGTGCCGGGTTGTCGGCCTTGATCGGGCCCATGCCCTTGACGTCGACGCTGAGATCTGGTCCTGGCGGCGCCGTGGGGGCGGGCGGGGGC
>NZ_UPHT01000149.1 GCF_900566085.1 Mycobacterium attenuatum | reverse complement strand
GTGGTGCTGGTGGTGCCGCGCGATGGTTCGGCGATGGTGGTGCCGGCGGGGCTGGCGGGCAAGGAGGGACCGGCGGTGACTCTGCAAAATTTATGCACTCTGCTGATGCTGGTGGTTCTGGAGGGACTGGAGGTACCGGCGGGGCCGGTGGTGCTGGCGGGGTCTGGATGGGATCTGGTGGCTCAGGCGGGGCCGGTGGTAGCGGGGGCGCAGGTGGAACCTCCTACGGCACCGTCTCTGGCGGATCCGGAGGTAACGGCGGCGCCGGAGGAGACGGCGGTGTTGGCGGGCGGATCGGAAACGGTGGGGATGGCGGCAATGCCGGGCAAGGCGGGGTTGGCGGCCTAGGCGGATGGAAAGGGAGCAACGGGGCCGGTAACACCGGAGGCACCGGCGGAGACGCGCAGTATTTCGGTAACGGCGGCGTTGGTGGAGACGGGACCGGCGGCGCCGCGGGCGGCGTTGGCGGCACCGGCGGGCGACTATACGGCCACTCCGGATCGGACGGCTTGACCTACCTCGACACTTCACCTATCAATGAGTTCCTTAAGTAGACCGAATTGGGCTGTGGCGTCGGCCGAATTCGGGTTGCGAAAATATCTTTCGACCGCAACTCAGCCGGTCAAAGACCGCGGACGTCGTAGCGCAGTCGCGAAGTTGGGTTGACCGCAACCGTGGGCCGGCAAGTCGAGCGTTGGCACGACCATTGCGCGTTCCGGGATCGAAATCGCCTCGGCCGCAGCCGTATCGACGATGCTGGCGGATCAGCACAGGCCGCTGGGAATGCCTCTGGTGGGCGTGGTTTCCTGGCTGGGCATCGTCTGCGGGTAGGGCACCCGGTAGGGAGGGTTCAAGCGGAAGGCGCCCGTGACGGCTCCGACTCCGAGGCCGCACTGCGCAAGCTCGGGCAACACGCGTCGGGGTTGGTCGAGCGTGGGCGGTGCCGGGCTGGGTGGGACGGCGAAGTTGAAAGCCGAAGTCATATCGCCCGTCGCGCCTCGGCGCCAAGCGGAGAGGTTGGGCACCGGAACGCCAAACCGCTTCTCTATCAATCGAAGTTGCGACGTGTGATCGAACACGTCATGGACCATCAGGCCGCCGCGGCTGAACGGTGAAATCACCAGACACGGAACACGAAAACCCAGGCCGATCGGCCCCCGGATGCCGCCGGAATTGGGCACCCTGCCGAGGTCTGGCACCGAAATGTATTCGCCTGGTGTTCCCGGCGGAGCTGTCGGTGGCACGACATGGTCGAAGAAGCCGCCGTTTTCGTCATAGCTGACTATCAGCGCGGTCTTTTCCCAGACTGCCGGATTGGACAATAAGATTCGCAGCGTATCCGCGATCACTACGGCACCGCCCGCGTCCGGCATCGCCGGATGTTCGGACACAAGGATATTTGGAACCAGCCAGGAGACCTGCGGCAGCCGGTTGGCCCTGACGTCGGCGGCGAAGTCCCACGGGTAGCGCGGGGCGGCGCCGAATCGGGCCAGATCCGACCGCGGATCTGCGGCTTGCTTGAACCACTGTACGATCTCGCCGTAACCCACGTAGGTGTTGATCGCGGGCCCTAACGACTTGTCGCTGTAAACCTTCCAGCTCACGCCGGCGTCGTTGAGGTTCTGCGGCATGATGCGCCAGCTGAACGCGCCGATCGGCGCGGTGTTAGCGGTCTCCACCGATGGCCCGCCGTCGGTGCCGGCGGGGTCGATCCAGGCGCTGAGCCAATACAACCGGTTTGGAGAGGTGGGGCCCAGCACCGAGCAGAAGTAGCGGTCACACGTGGTGAACGTGTCGGCCAGCAGGTAATGGACCGGGATGTCTTGACGCGTGTGGTAGCCCATCGTCGCCGGGGTGTTGGCCGCCGAACGGGTCCGCGCTTGGGCCGGCAACCAGTGGTCGTTGGCGCCGCCGTTCCAGGAGTCGTGCATCGTGATCCAGTCATGGTCGGGGTCGTTGATGCAGGCGCCGTTGAGCAAAGGTGCCCTGGTGCTGTCGAAGCGGAACGGGATGGTGACGCCGGACGGGTCCGGCGACTGGCTTCCGGGGTTCCAGCCCTTCTGCTGGAAACTCGGCGAGGCGGTGTTGAATCCGTCTGTGTCGGAAAGGGTTCCGAAGTAGTGATCGAAGGATCTGTTTTCTTGCATCAACAGCACGATGTGCTCGATATCGGTCAAATGAGCCGAACACGGGCCGGCCCCGTAGGCCTTTTCGATAACCGGACCGGCCAAGGACATCAGAGCTCCGGCACTTGTGGCAGCCGCGGCCTTAGCCAAGAACTCGCGGCGCGACATATTGTCCACCGGGTTATTGCCCACCACACGCATCCTTCTGACCAGTTGGGCCACTGTATCTTTGCGCCGGCCGTCTGACGTGACACGTCGGCGGGTGTGTCGATCAGAACCCGCTGCAGCCGTGCGCCGCACGTCACCAAGCCTCGAAGGCGCGCTTGCCTGCGGTTTGGATGCGCGCACTGGCTCCGGGCCGGCTGCACGAATTCCTAGGCGGCGGGGTGCGCGACGAAAAACCGTGCGGCTTTGCGGATGGAGTCTTCCACCGGTTCGGGTGTCCAGCCCAGTTCGCGTTCGGCTTTGCCGTGGTCCAGCGGCGACATCAGTTCTGCCATGCGCGTTCCGACGTAGGCGAAAGGCAGGTCACGACGCAGCAGGAGGGCGGCCAGATCGTTGAGGCGCGCAGCGCAACGCATGATGGGCATGGGGATCCCGATGCGCGGCGGTCGCCGGCCCACCGCGCGCGCCGCAATCTCATGGATTTCCCGGCTGCTCAGGTAGCGATCGGAAATGATGTAACGCTCGCCGATGCGGCCCCGGTCGGCTGCCAGAAGCATTGCGCGGGCGGCGTCTTCGATACCAACCACCTCTGCGGAAAAGCCGAGATAGAACGGGAACCGCCCGGCGGCGACGCGGGCGAGCAGCGAACCATGCGGCGTGGGTGCCCAGTCACCGGGCCCATAAGTGGTCGAGATGCACATCACGACGGCCGGTAACCCCTTGTTGCGCACGTACTGCATGACCAGGCGCTCCGCGGCGACCCGGGATTCGATGTAGGCGCCGCCGTCGTTCCAGTTGTGCGGATCGTCCTCGGTGACCGCGCGTTGGTCGTGGATTGCCAACGTGCCAGTGCTGCTGGTGAATACGAACTTGCGCGGCTTCGCGTCGAGGGCCGCGTCGAGCACCTGCCGCAGGCCTTCGACATTGGTGCGGAACAGCGGTGCGGGGTCGCGCAGCCACATCCGGGCGTCGACCACGCAGTAGTAGACGACGTCGCAGTCGGCCATGGCCGCCCGTAGCGCGGCGTCGTCGAAGATGTCGCCGTAACAGCATTCCACTTTCCGAGTCTGCAACAGATCGTCGATGCCCTTGGTGACACTGGTGCGCCGCACCATGACCCGCACATCTTGCCCTGCAGCGACGAGTTGGCGGGTGACCTGCGAGCCCAGGAAGCCGCTGGCCCCGATGACTAGTTTCTTGGCTTCGGTCATTGCCGGCTCGGAAAGATACTGGGCGCCAGCGGGTCCCAGCGGTATTGCGCGGTACTGAGGCGCCGCTGAGCGGTGAGGGGGTGGCGGTTCACCGGCCGAGCCGCCGCGCCAGCAAGGCCGCCGTGTCGCGCAGCCGAGGCGAAATACGCACGGAAAAAATGGGATTGAAGATATCCTCACGCAGCCGGGTCAGCGTCGAGGACTTGATCAGCCAACTGCCGTCGAGCTTCTCGTAGGTTTCGTGGTTGTGACCGCACCCGTTGAGATTGACGCCGCGGCCCAACCGCACCACGTCCTCGAGCGCCCAGATCCCGGTCGCGGTCGTCAGCGACGTCAGCGTGATTTCGGGGGCGTGCACCTGATGCACCGTGGGTTGCGACGGCTTGCCCAGGGCGTGGCGTACGTAGGACACGAACTCGTCGGCGCCCCGGATCACCCTCCCGCCCGACTGCGAGGTGTCGCTGACGAAGTCGTCGGTGAACAGCCGCCGCCAGTCATCCCAGCGCTTGGTGTCCAGGTATCGGCAGTATCGGGCCTTGAGTTGCTTGATCGCCTCCATGTCCCGCAGTGTCGTGGCGGTGTCGGACATCGTCGCTCCCTAATGCACCTCATAGTCCGATTGCGAGATTACTGCTTCCATATCAGAAGAATGCTATTCTCGCATGATAGCGACGACAGGAGGCGGCCCGAATGCTGTTGGAGTTCGATGCCGATCAGCGCTTGTGGCAGGACACCGTGCGCGATGTCGTGGCCAAGCAGTGCCCGCCGTCGCTGGTGCGCGCCGTGGCCGAAGACGGCGTCGACACCGGTGCGCTGTGGAAGGCGTATGTGGATCTCGGCTGGACGGAACTCAACGATCCGGCCGGCGCGGTGGAGCTGGCGATCGTGCTGGAGGAGTTGGGGCATGCCACCGACCCCACCCCGTTCCTGGCGACGATGAGCCAGTTCGCGCCGCTGGCCACGGCTCATTTCGATCCGCACCAGTCGGGTACCGCCGTGTACAGCGGGGTGACGGCGCGCCGGGACGCCGACGCATGGGTGCTCGACGGTACCGCGCGCCACGTTCTCGACGGCGATCGCGCTGACCAATTGGCGGTGGTCACCGACGCCGGGGTGTTTATCGTGGCCGCCCATCAGGTCTCGGCCCGTCGCGAATCTGTGTTCGACCCGGTGCTGCATGTCGCCGACCTGTCCTTCGATCGGGTTCGGGTGCCCGAGGGTGTCCGGATAACCGTCGACCGGGAACGCGCGCGCCACGTTGCGCTGACCGGCATGGCCATCACGATGGTCGGCGCCTGCCAACGCATCCTGGACCTCGTGCTCGACCATGTCCGCAGCCGGCACCAGTTCGGGGTTCCGATCGGGTCGTTCCAGGCGGTGCAGCACAAGGCGGCCGACATGCACGTCGCGGTGCAACGGGCCCGGGCGCTGGCCTACTTCGCAGCGCTGACCATCGCCGCCGACGACCCGCGACGGCGGCTGGCCGCCGCCATGGCCAAGGCCAGCGCCGGGGAGTGCCAGTCGCTGGTGTTCCGGCACGGCTTACAGCTGCACGGCGCAATGGGATTCACTTGGGAGAACGACCTGCAATTCGCGCTCAAGCGGGCCAAGGCCGGCGAGCTCATGCTCGGCGGTGCGGCGGAGCATCGGTCTCAGATCGCGCAGGAGTACCGTGCAGCTGACTTTTGATCCCGACGTCGAGGCGTTCCGGGCGGAGTTCGCGGCCTTCCTCGACGAAAACCTGCCTGCGGCATGCGAAACGGGCGAACGACCGCGGTCGGTCTCGCACATGCCGGCTTGGGCGCGCCGTTGGCAGCGGTTGCTGTTCGACAACGGCTGGCTGCTGCCGGGCCAGCCGCCGGAGTTCGGCGGACGCAACGCTACGCTGGTGCAGCAGTTCGTGCACCTCGAGGAACTGTGCCGGCGACGGATCTATCACAGTTTCAACCCGCAGGGTGTGAATATCGTTGCCGCGTCGCTGTTGTCGTTCGGCACGGACGAGCAGAAGCACCGGTGGGCGGTGCCGATCCTGCGGGCCGAGATCACCGCTTCGCTGGGGATGAGCGAGCCCAGCGCCGGATCCGACCTGGCGTCGCTGCGCACCCGCGCGGTTCTGGACGACGATCGCTTCGTCGTCAACGGCCAGAAGGTGTGGACCTCCGGCGCCCACGATGCCGACGTGTTGTTGACGTTCGTACGCACCGACCCGGATGCGCCAAAACACAAGGGCATCAGCGCCTTACTCATCCCAACCGACAGCGCGGGTGTGGTGCGCCGGCCGTTCCCGTCCATCTGCTCGGCCGACGACCTGGATTTCAACGAGGTGTTCTTCACCGATGTGTCGGTGCCGGCGGAAAACCTGGTGGGTCCGCTCAACCAGGGCTGGCGCGTTGCCAATGGCTCCCTCGGGCACGAGCGCACCATGATGTGGCTGGGTTTCGCCGATCGGCTGGACAATCTGCTGGCCGACTTTCGTCCCGCCACGGAACTCGAACGCGACCGCTACGCCACCATGGTGATGGACAAACAGGCGCTACGCCTGTTGGGTTCGGTGGCGCTGGCGCGCGCCGCCCGCGGCGAGGACGACACCGCCGCCATCTCGGTGCTCAAGCTGCTGGGTTCGGAGGCCGAGCTGCAGGCTTGTGAGCATGCGTTGTCAGCCGCCGGCTCTGACGGGCTGGTACACCCCGCCCTGACCGGACCCTATGCGCCGATGAACCTCGATCACTACTTTGCAAGCTGGTTCGAGCGATACGCCCGCAGCTTTTCCGGAACCATCGCCGGGGGCACGTCGGAAATTCAGCGCAACATTATTGCCCAACGGGTGCTGCGGCTACCGCGGGGCTGAGTTCTTATGCCGAGCTGGGGGCACCTCCCGCCGAGGTTGCCGGCTCACCAAATAACCGCAGCCTCTTTGCGTTCGGTGACGGGTCTGGCGAGCTCCTGCTCCTCGCAAATCCGTTGCAGCCGCACCAGAGTTTCATCAAGGCCCGCACCGATCCGGCGACCCGGCGTGAAGGTTGCCGGCAGCTTGCGCATCCCCTGGATGACCCCGATGGTCTCGTAGTGGACGGTGCCCGCAGGGTCGCAACGGTAGTCGGGCATCCGGTCCAGGACCGCGGTCAGCATGGACTTGAACACGGTGCGCGCCACGTTGGATCCGATGCAGCGGTGCACACCGATGCCGAAGCTGAAGTGCCGGTTGCCTTTACGGTCGAGAACGACCTTGTCCGGGTCGGGGAAGACCGCGGCGTCACGGTTGGCCATGGCCCACGAAATCCACAGCCGCTCACCCTCTCTGAAATGCAACCCGTCGAGTTCGACATCGTCGGCGAAAGTCCGGCCGTCGCCGGGGGCCGGGGTGAAGTAGCGCAAAAATTCCTCGGTCGCTGAGTCGAGCAGCGTTTCGCGCTGCCTGCTGAGCAGCGCGCGCTGTTCAACATTTTCCGAAAGCCATTCGAGCGCATGCGCTGTCAGCGCCGTGGTGGTGTCGAAGCCACCGCCGATGAGCAATCCGAGGTTGCCCAGGATTTCCAGATCGGGCGCGGGCTTGCCGTCGATACGCATCTCGAGCAGGGCATTGACCACCCCGGGCCGTGGGCTGTTGCGGATCTCGATCATGTTGTTGACTAGGTCGAGCCCCATCTGCCGGTGCATCTCGGTGACCCGCTTGATGTCGGGCGAGTGTTCCGGGGTATACACCGCGGCGTGTGTCGGCTCGCTGTACATCTTCCAGTTCTGCAGCGGTATACCCATGAGCGCCAAGGTCAGAACGGCGGGCACGACGTTGGCCAGATCGTCGACGAAGTCGATGCTGCCGTGCTCGATCTTTTCGTCGAGGCACGCGCGGGTCACCTCGTCGACCAACGGCACCCAGCGTTTGACGGCGGCCGGCGACAAATACGGGTTGAGCACGTTGCGGTAGCTGCGGTGCTCGGGATCGTCCATCTCCAGAATGCCGCCGCGCACGCCGTTGATCCGGCTGGCGGTCGGAATCGAAATGCCTTTGTAGCCGCGGCGTTCGTTGTTGACGTCGTGATCGTTGGAGACGGCCGGGCAGCGGGCGAGTTCGAACACCTCGTGGCTGCCGGCGGCGACCCAGTGCCCGCCGTAGGTGTCGCTCCAGGCCATGGGACACCGGGCGTGCATCTCCTCGGTGATGGCGTTGAACCGGGGACGGTACTCCGCGGAGTGCCGGTCGAAGTGGTACCGAGGCATCGCGCGGTCAGTGACACTCAACCCGTTGTCTCCCTTTACTCGTCGGTGATGACGATGGCCTGCTCGGGGCAGGACTGCGCGGCTTCACGCACCCGGTCCTGCTGATCGGCCGGAACCACATCGTTGACCGCCGACGAGGTCCCGTCGATGTCACTGAGCTGGAATGAATCCGGAGCGATCATGGCGCACAAGGTATGGCCCTGGCAGCGCTCGGGATCAACCCAGACCTTCACGATGCGTACCTTCCGGCTCAGGTGTTCCGGCCGCCGTTGACACCCAGAATCTGGCCCGTGATGTAGCCGGCTTCCTCGGACACCAGAAATGCGCAGGCTGCAGCGATATCTTCGGGCTGGCCCATCCGGCGCACCGGGGTGCGCGCGATGCTCTCCTCGATGTCGCCGAGAAACCCTTGCTCGGCGGCCTTGCGCAGCATCGGGGTGTCGATGAACCCGGGCGGGATGGCGTTGACGGTGATGCCGCTGGGCCCGTATTCGAGCGCCAGGGATTTGGTCAACCCGTTGACCGCCGATTTGGCCGCCACGTAGTGCGCCATATAGGGAGTGCCCGAATGGGTGCTCGACGACGAGATATTGACGATCCGTCCCCACTGGGCCGCCACCATGTCGGGCAGCACCGCCTGAATGGTGTGAAAGACCCCGTTGAGGTTGACGTCGATCACCCGCTGCCAGTCCTCGAAGGTGATATTGGCGAACCGTTTGAACCCGTCCAGGCCCGCGGCATTGACCACAATCGTGACCGGCCCCAGGCGGTCGCGGATCGCCGTCAGGGCGGTGTCGATCTGCGGCCGATCCGTGACGTCGGCGATGTAGGCGAGTTCGGCGTCGGACTGCTGACGGTCGATGGTAGCGACGTCGATACCGTCGGCTCGCAGGCGACGCGCGACGGCCAGCCCAATGCCGGATGCGCCGCCGGTGACGACGGCGGTCTTCATCTTCGCAACTTCTCAATCACAAAGAATCTCCCTTACGATTATGAGAACCCTACTCTCGGCGCCGAGCGGCCCGCAAGGCGGCGGCAATGGGCGTCCAGCCTGCGTCAAACGCCGCAAACGGTACATCGCTGAGCGATTGTCTAGCATGACCGCAGGCCGGTCCGGAATTAGGACATTGTTGAAGTCTCATACCGCGAATGTAAGATTCGCAAAGGATGAGAATGAAATTACCGCGACCGTCACCACACTGAGGGGGCCGCAATGCCGACGCAGCAGACGGCGGGAACCATCGCGGAGGCGGGACCAGCCGCCGGGCGAGCCGACGCCCCTGCACCGGCCGACCGTCGACTGTTGATCGACGGTCGACTGGTCGTCACCGATACGACATTTCCGTCCGTCAACCCCGCCACGGCCGCGGTCCTGGGGTATGCGCCCGATGCCGGGACGGCGGAAGCCCGGGCGGCGGTCGCGGCGGCCCGGCGTGCTTTCGACACCACCACCTGGCCGACCGACGTCGAGTTGCGCACCCGGTGTCTGGACCAACTCCATCGGGCACTACTCGACCATGCCGAGGAATTGCGAGGGCTCACCATCGCCGAAGTCGGCGCCACCCGTGCCCTGACCCACGGAGCGCAACTCGACGAGCCGATCGGCATCGTGCGCTATTACGCCGACCTGCTGCCCGGCTACCAGTTTTCCGAAGAGCTCGGCGAGCGGGAATCACGGGGGATGCGCCATCACCGCTGGGTGGAGAAGGAAGCCGCCGGAGTAGTCGCGGCGATCATCGCCTACAACTATCCCAACCAACTCGCGCTGGCCAAGCTGGCCCCGGCGCTGGCCGCAGGCTGCACGGTGGTGCTCAAGGCCGCACCGGACACCCCGCTGATCACGCTGGCGCTGGGTGAGGTGATCGCCAACCACACCGATATCCCGCCCGGGGTCGTCAACGTGCTCAGTTCGTCGGATTCCGCCGTCGGCGAGGCGCTGACCAGCAGCCCCGACGTCGACGTCGTCAGCTTCACCGGGTCAACAGCGGTCGGCCGGCGGATCATGGCGGCGGCCAGCGAGACAGTCAAACGGGTCTTTCTGGAGCTCGGCGGAAAGTCCGCGGTGATCATGCTCGACGACGCCGACTTCGCCGGCGCGGCCATGTTCGCAGCGTTCAGCATGGTCACCCACGCCGGTCAGGGCTGTGCGCTCACGTCGCGCCTGCTGGTGCCCAACAAGCACCACGACGAAATCGTCGAACTGATCGCGCAGAACTTCGCCAAGGTACGCCACGGCGACCCGGCCGACCCGAAAACATATATGGGGCCGCTGATCAACGAACGCCAGCGCGACAAGGTGGACGCCATGGTGCAGCGCGCCGTCGCCGCGGGCGCGACCCTGGTCACCGGGGGCAAGCGACTCGATCCCGGCTACTTCTATGCACCGACCCTGCTCACCAACGTCGACCCGGACAGCGAGATCGCCCAGGAGGAGGTGTTCGGTCCGGTGCTCGCCGTGATCGGATTCGACGACGATGATCACGCCGTCCGGGTCGCCAACAATTCGATCTACGGATTGGCCGGCGCCGTCTTCAGTCGAGACCAGGACCGGGCGCTGTCGGTCGCGCGCCGGATCCGTACCGGTTCGTTTTCCATCAACGGCGGCAACTACTTCGGCGCCGATAGCCCGTTCGGCGGTTTCAAGCAGTCGGGCGTCGGTCGCGAAATGGGGGTCGCCGGTCTCGAAGAGTTCTTGGAACGCAAGACTTTTGCGGCCCCAGTGATCGCGGCGCCGGCGCACGGGGGCCGCGCATGAAACCGTTGGAGGGCATCCGCGTCCTGGAAGTCGCCATGTACGGCTTCGTCCCGTCGGCCGGTGCCGTGCTGGCCGAATGGGGCGCCGAGGTCATCAAAGTCGAGCATGCGGTGACCGGCGACCCGCAGCGCGGCCTCCGGCAGACCGGCATGCTGCGCGTGGAGGGCGACCCGAACCCCAACATCGAACACGCCAACCGCGGGAAACGCAGTATCGGCCTGGACATGTCAGTGCCGGAAGGCAAAGAAGTGCTCTGCGAGCTGGCGCGCCGCTGCGATGTGTTCCTAACCAGTTTCCTGCCCGACGCACGACAGAAATTCGGCATCGACGTCGACGACATCCGAGCGGTGAACCCGTCGATCATCTACGCCCGCGGCAGCGCGCTGGGCCCCCGCGGCGAGGAAGCTGCCAAAGGCGGCTACGACATGACCGCCTTTTGGTGCCGGGCGGGAACTGCTGCCACCATCACTCCGATGGGCTATGCGGGCATGATCAATCCGCCCGGGCCGGCCTATGGCGACACCATCTCCGGTACCAACCTCGCCGGCGGCATCGCGGCGGCGTTGCTCAAGCGGGAGCGCACCGGGGAGCCGTCCGTCGTCGACGTGTCGTTGCTGGGCAGCGGATTGTGGTCGCTGGGCCACACCGTGGCCTTGACAAGGCATTTGGGTCAGCTGATGCAAGCCCCGCCGCCCGGCGTGCACGGTGCCCCCAACAACCCTCTGGTGGGGCTGTATCCGACGTCGGATAGCCGTTACATCTCATTCGTGATGATGCAGCCCACCAAGTTCTGGGCCGACGTGTGCCGGCACATCGACCGGCCGGAACTGGCCGACGATCCCCGCTTCGCGACCGTCGAGACCATTGCCGCCAACACCGCAGCTGCCGTGGAGATCTTGACCAAAGTGATCGCAGCACGCACGCTTGCCGAGTGGAGCGAACGCTTTGCGACGCTCGCGGGACCATGGGCGCCGGTGCAGGACACCCTGCAAGCGGCCGACGACGCGCAAATCCGGGCGAACGAGTATCTGGTGCGCGCGGGCCAACTCGAGTTGGTGGCCAACCCGGTGCAATTCGACGTCACCGCGCCCCATACCGGGCCGGCACCCGGATTCGCCGAGCAGACCGACGAGATCCTCCTGGAACTCGGACTGGACTGGGATCGCATCATCGAACTCAAGACGGCAGGGGCCGTCACCTGAGACCCACATGAGCCCCGTGCCCGCGATGCCGAATGCCCCCGCTGTCGCAGCCGTGGCAGGCCATCCGTCCCGCCCGATAACGGTTGCGGTTTTCCTGTTACACGTGGGCGCGGCATGAGTCATAATCGCCGAAAGCTGCAAGAGGTGGGGGCTGGGCCGGGCCAGCATTGCTTGCAAGCGCCAACTCACGCAACGAAACGGAGGGCCGGCGTGAGGGCGGTAGCCACTAGTCACGGCGCGCCGGTGCCGTCCGTGGACCGGGCGATGGTTTCCGCGGCCCGGATCAGCCTGGCGCGCAGCCACATTGGTCACATGGCCGCCGGAGGGCATGGGGCGCATGGCCGGTAGGGGGGCGGACCGCTGGTCACCGGGCATCGCGTTGGGGCGTGGGTCCAAACCCATGCAGGCGGTCGGGGGGCTCTTCGCGATGTCGGCGGACGCCATCAAATTCGTGTTCCGCCGGCCCTTCCAGTGGCGGGAATTCCTGGAGCAGTCGTGGTTTGTCGCGCGCGTCTCGATGGCGCCGACGTTGTTGGTGGCCATCCCCTTCACCGTCCTGGTCAGCTTCACCCTCAACATTTTGCTGCGCGAACTGGGCGCGGCGGACTTGTCCGGTGCCGGGGCCGCTTTCGGTGCGGTTACCCAAGTCGGCCCGTTGGTGACCGTCCTGATCGTCGCCGGCGCGGGCGCCACGGCGATGTGCGCAGACCTGGGTTCGCGAACGATCCGTGAAGAGATCGACGCGATGGAGGTATTGGGGATCAACCCGGTGCAGCGCTTGGTCACACCACGCATGCTGGCCTCCGGGCTGGTGGCGTTGCTGTTGAACAGTCTCGTGGTCATCATCGGCATCCTGGGTGGTTACGTCTTTTCGGTGTTCGTCCAGGACGTCAATCCCGGTGCGTTCGCCGCCGGCATCACGTTGTTGACCGGAGTACCAGAGGTGATCATTTCCTGTGTCAAGGCAGCCCTTTTCGGCCTGATCGCCGGCCTGGTTGCGTGCTACCGGGGGCTGACGGTATCCGGCGGAGGCGCCAAGGCCGTCGGCAACGCCGTCAACGAAACCGTCGTCTACGCGTTCATGTCGTTGTTCGTCGTCAACGTGGTTGTCACCGCCATCGGCATCCGCATGTCCACCAAATAACACAGCACGCAATTCAGGGAGGCGTAGGGACACGCTGTGACATTGCGAGCAGCCTATCCGCGACTGACGCGACAACTCCAGAAGCCGGTCGGCACCCTGAGCCGCATCGGCGACCACACGTTGTTCTACGGCAAAGCGCTGGCCGGCGCTCCGTTCGCGGCCACCCACTACCGGCGCGAAATCATTCGCCTGGTCGCCGAAATCAGCATGGGTGCAGGTACTTTGGCGATGATCGGCGGGACCCTGGTGATCGTCGGGTTCTTGACGCTGGCCGCGGGGGGCACGCTGGCGGTCCAGGGCTACAGCTCGCTGGGCAACATCGGCATCGAAGCGCTGACCGGATTCCTGGCCGCCTTCATCAACGTTCGCATTTCGGCGCCAGTGGTGGCCGGAATCGGGCTGGCCGCGACATTTGGTGCGGGCGTGACCGCACAGCTGGGCGCCATGCGGATCAACGAAGAGATCGATGCACTGGAATCGATGGCGATCCGGCCGATTTCATACCTAGTGAGCACCCGGATCGTCGCCGGGATGCTCGCGATCACCCCGCTGTATTCCATCGCCGTCATCCTGTCCTTCCTCGCCAGCCAATTTGTCACCGTGGTCTTGTTCGGCCAGTCGGGTGGCCTCTATCAGCACTACTTCACGACGTTCCTGAACCCGATCGACCTGTTGTGGTCGTTCCTGCAGGCGGTGCTGATGGCGCTGACCATTTTGTTGATCCATACCTATTTCGGCTATTTCGCCACGGGCGGACCGGCCGGTGTGGGTGTGGCGACCGGTAATGCGGTGCGCACTTCGCTGGTCGTGGTCGTCTCGGTGACACTGCTGGTGTCACTGTCCATCTACGGCTCCAACGGCAACTTCCACTTGTCGGGCTAGGGGAAACGACAGTGACGAAGAACCTCGGACCGGGTCCCATTCACCGTTCGGAAACCGCAAGCGCCGCAAGACCTGTCGCGGCGTCACCCGGCCGGCACTTCGGCGTGCGATCCTACGTTCGCCCCCTGGCTGGTTTGGCAACCGTCGCCGTCGTCGCCGTTATCGCGGCCGTCGCGGTGGGATTGTTCCAGGGTTCGTTCACCGAGAGCGTGCCGGTGACCGTGGTTTCGCCGCGAGCCGGCCTGGTGATGAACCCCGACGCCAAGGTGAAGATGCGCGGCGTGGAAGTGGGCAAGGTCGCCTCGATCGAATCCCGGCCGGACGGTAAAGCCGTGCTGCACCTGGCGATGCAGCCGTCGCAAATGCGCCTGATTCCGTCGAATGTGCTCGTCGATATCGCGTCGACGACCGTCTTCGGCGCGAAGTTCGTCGAGCTGGTGCCGCCCGACAACCCCGCACCGGAGCCGCTGCGCGCCGGTGCCGTGCTCGACAGCCAACACGTCACCGTTGAAATCAACACCGTATTCCAACAACTGACGTCTTTGTTGAACTCGATCGATCCCGCCAAACTGAACGAAACCCTGGGCGCCATCGCGTCGGCGGTCAACGGCCGCGGCCACCAGATCGGCCAGATGCTCTCCGACCTCGATCATTTCCTGGCTACCCAGGAGCCGAGTCTGCCCGCACTGCGCCACGACCTGCAGACGTTGCCGACGGTCAGTAACGCCTATGCGGATGCCTCGCAGGACCTTCTCAGCACCGCCGACAACGCCATCCGGATCAGCAAGACGATTGTCGACGAGCAACAAAACCTGGACGCCTTCTTGATCAGCTCGATCGGTCTGGCCGACATGGGCAACCAGGTGATTGGCGGCAACCGGCAAGCGCTCACCGATGTCCTGCACCTACTGGTGCCCACCACCGATCTGACCAACGAATACCACCAGGCGCTGTACTGCGGTCTGGCCGGGTCGCTGGTGAACCTGCATGCTCCGCCGCTGCCCACCCCCGGCGTGTTGGTGTTGGTCGGATTCGAGTGGGGGGCCGAACGATATCGCTATCCGGTCAACTTGCCCAAGGTGGCCGCGACCGGTGGACCGCAGTGCTGGGATCTTCCCGTGGTGCCCTTCGACGTGGCTCCGCCGTTCGTGGTCACCGACGTCGGCGCCAATCCCTGGCAGTACGGCAACCCGCATCTGCTGCTCAACTCCGATGCCCTCAAGCAGCTGCTGTACGGGCCGCTCGACGGGCCACCGCGCAACACCATGCAGATCGGGCAACCCGGATGAGCGGCTCGCGCCCGATGATCATCAAATTCGGCATCTTCGCCGTGACCATGACGGTGCTGACGGTGTTCCTGTTTTTCATTTTCGGTCAGTACCGCACCGGTTCGACGAATGGTTATTCTGCTGTCTTCAATGATGTCTCGCGGCTCAAGCCCGGACAGACGGTACGCGTGGCAGGCATCCGGGTCGGCACCGTCAACAGCGTTACGCTGTTGCCCGACAAGAGGGTCCGGGTGAAATTCGACGCCGATCGCGGCGTCGTGCTCACCACCGGCACCCGGGCCGTCGTCCGCTACCTGAACCTGGTCGGCGATCGCTATCTCGAACTCGTCGATGGCCCCGGGTCCACCAAGGTACTGCCCGCCGGCGGCGAGATCCCGCTCGACCGGACGGCGCCCGCGCTGGACCTCGATCTGCTGCTGGGTGGCCTCAAACCGGTTATCCAGGGCCTGAATCCGCAAGACGTCAACGCGCTTACCGCGTCGCTGGTGCAGGTTCTCCAGGGGGAGGGCGGCACCTTGCAGTCGTTGCTCTCAAAGACGTCGTCGTTCTCGAATACGTTGGCCGACAACAACGAAACCGTCCAGCAACTGATCGACAACCTCAACACGTTGGTCGCCACGCTGGACAAGGACGGCGACAAGTTCTCCGCGGCGCTGGATCGCCTGCAGCGGCTCGTCAGCGCCTTCTCCGATGACCGCAACACCATCGGCACCGCGATCGACGCCCTGGATCAGGGGACCGCCTCGATCGCCGATCTGCTGACCCGGGCCCGGCCGCCGCTGGCCGGCACGGTGGATCAGCTCAACCGGTTGGCGCCACTGCTCGACGACAACAAGGGTCAAATCGACGTTTCGCTGCAGAAGCTGCCCAAGAACTATCGCAAGCTGGTGCGGTTGGGCTCGTACGGCGCGTGGATTCCGTACTACCTGTGCGAGCTGAGCCTTCGGGTCTCCGACCTGCAGTACCGGACCGTGGTATCGCCGATATACCGCCAAGAAGGCGGGCGCTGCGCGGAGCCCGACGAGGGAGACCGATGAACAAGTACCGCGGCACTGGTCTCGTTCGGGCCGGATTCATCGGGACCGTGCTGGTGATCATGGTCATCGCGGTCGGACTGTCGCCTGAGCAGCTGCTCCAGCGGGGCACCGCCGTCCGATACCAGGCGGTGTTCTCCGAGGCCGGTGGCCTGGCCCAGGGCAACGACGTGACGGTATCGGGTATGAAGGTCGGCTCGGTCTCGGATGTGGCCCTGCACAACGGCGATGCCTTGGTGACTTTCACCATCAAGGGGACGGTTCTGCTCGGGTCGGACACCACCGCACACATCAGGACCGGGTCGCTACTGGGCCAGCGGGTGCTGACGCTGGAGTCGGCGGGCAGCGGCAAGCTGCATCCCATGGACGTGATTCCGATTTCGCGCACGTCCTCGCCATACTCGTTGAGCGAAGCGCTCAGTGATCTCACGACCGATGTCGCCGGCACCAATACCGATACGCTCAACCAGTCGCTGGACACGCTCTCGACAACGCTCGACCAGATCGCCCCGCAATTGGGCCCGGCCTTCGACGGGGTGACCCGGCTGTCGCAAACCCTCAACAGCCGCAACAAATCACTGCGCGAATTACTACAAGGCGCCGCCGATGTCACCAAGATCCTCTCGCAACGCAGCGCGCAGGTGAACACGCTGATCCTCGATGCCGACAGCCTGCTGTCCGTCCTGGAGGCCCGTCGGCAGGAGATTGTGCAGCTGCTGGCCAATACCTCCGCGGTGGCCAAGCAGCTGACCGGGTTGGTGCACGACAACGAAAGTAAGCTGGCACCGACGTTGACCAGGCTCAATTCGGTGATCGCGATGCTGGAGAAGAACCGGGACAAGCTGTCGCAGGCGCTGCCGGGCCTGGCCAAGTATCAGCTCACCCAGGGCGAAGCCATTTCCAACGGCTTTTATTACACCGCGTTCGTGCCGAACTTCCTGGTCATGGAAATCTTTCAGCCATTCTTCGACTATTTCTTCGGTTTCCGGGCCTACGGTGCGCCCGGTCAGCCACCCGACACTGCCGGTCCGCGCGCCCTGATCCCGTTCCCCTCCAACGCCATTCCACCGTGCCCGGACTGCCGGGTGCCCGGACTTCCGCCCTTCCCGGGAGGGTCGTGATGATCACCCGCAACCTGCTGCGCCTCGGACTGGCGATCACGTTGGCAGCGCTGATCGTCGTGGGCGCCGCGGTGGCCGTTCGCAATGCGTTCTTTCGCCCGAAGACCATCACCGCCTATTTCACCAAGACCACCGCGATCTACCCGGGCGACGACGTTCGGGTCTCGGGTATCAAGGTCGGCACCATCACCGCCATCCGTCCGCAGGGGACCACATCCACAATCGTGATGCACGTCGATCACGACGTCCCGATTCCCGCCGACGCCAAGGCGGTGATCGTTGCCCAGAATCTGGTGGCCGCCCGCTATGTCCAACTCACCCCGGCCTATCGATCCAGTGGTCCCACCATGGCCGACGGCGCGGTGATACCGGTCGACCGGACCGCAATACCCGTCGAGTGGGACGAAGTCAAGGACCAATTAATGCGGTTGGCAACGGAATTGGGCCCCAACAGCAAAGTCTCCACACCCTCGGTGGCGCGTTTCATCGATAGCGCTGCCAACGCGCTCGGCGGCAACGGCGACAAGCTGAGGCAGACGTTGGCCCAATTATCCGGGGTGGGAAGGGTTTTGGCTGACGGCAGCGGAAACATCGTCGACATCATCAAGAATCTGCAGACCTTCATCAAGGTGCTTCGCGACAGCAGCCAGCAGCTCGTGGTGTTCAACAACCAGCTGGCCACGCTGACCAGTGTGCTCGACGACAACAAATCCGACTTGGACGCTGCGCTCACCGATTTGGCCGGCGCGGTCGGGGAGGTGCAACGGTTCATCGCCGAGACCCGCGACCCGACCTCCGAACAGATCGCGCGATTGGCCGACCTGACCCAGATCCTCGTCGACAACAAGATGTCGCTGAAGAACATCCTGCATGTCACGCCGAATGCGCTTGCCAACGCCTACAACGACTACGAACCCGACATGGGGGCAATCCGCGGAGCGTTCACCGTCAACAACACCGCCAATTCGGTGAACCTCTACTGCGCGCAACTCGGCGCCATCGAGAACGTCACCGCGGTCGAATCGGGCAAGCTGTGCGGGTTGTATCTCAGCCCGGCGCTGCGAGTGTTCAACCCGCTGCTGCTGTTCAACTGGAACTATCTCCCGATACCGATCAACCCCATCCTGGCGTCCTCAGCCGACCCCCAGAACATCGTCTACAGCGAGCCGCGGCTGGCACCGGGCGGTGAGGGCCCCAAGCCCGGTCCGCCCGAACTGCCACCGGCGGTGTCCGCCTACACCGGCCTGCCCGGCGACACGCCGGATTATCCGCCGCCGCCGGGGCCGCCGGCGCGGATACCGGGCGCGGCGATGCCCGAACCGCCGGCGCCCACCCGCCCGGGCGAGTCGCCGTCGCCCGCGCCGGAACCCGTGCCGGGGCTGCTGCCCGCCGAAGGTGCCCAGCCGTGACCGCCCGGATGTTGGCGCGCCGGATGCTGGTCCTGGGCGTGGCCGTCATGCTGGCCGTCACCGGTTGCGCATTCAACGGCTTGAACTCGCTGCCACTGCCCGGCGCGGTCGGGCGTGGCGCGGGTGCCGACATCTACCACGTCGAGATTGCCAATGTCGGCACCATGGAATCGAATTCGCCGGTGATGGTCAACGACGTCATCGTCGGCAGCATCGGCAGGATGCGGGTGACGGGCTGGCACGCCGACGTCGAGATCTCGGTCAAGCACGGTGTCGAGATACCGGCCGACGCGGTCGCCAGCGTCGGCCAGACCAGCCTGTTGGGATCGATGCATCTGGAACTCAATCCGCCGCAAGGCAAAAAGGGCGAAGGGAGGTTACGGCCGGCGGCCGAATGCGCCCGGCTCCACTTGCAGCAACCACCCTGCGCCACCATTGCGCTGGACAAGTCGTCCACATATCCGTCGACCGAGCAGACGTTGTCGTCGCTGTCGGTCGTCATCAACTCGGGCGGCTTCACCCAAATCGGCGACATCGTCCACAATTTCAACGCGGCGTTGTCCGGGCGGGCAGCCGACGTCCGCGACCTGATCGATCGCCTCGACAGGTTCGTGGGAATCCTCGACCAGCAGCGTGGCAACATCGTCACGTCGATCCAGGCGCTCAACCGGCTTGCCGGCACCTTCGCCAGCCAGCGCGACATCATCACCCAGGCGCTCTACAAGGTGCCGCCCGCGCTGGACGTCCTGATCCGCCAGCGACCGCGCATCACGGCCGCGCTGGACAGGCTCCGGGTGTTCAGCGACACCGCCACCAGGCTGGTCAACGACGCTGGCGACGATCTGGTCACCAACCTCAAAAACCTGGAGCCGACGATCAGCGCGCTCGCCGACGTCGGGCCGGAACTCGACGCAGCGCTGGCCTACGCGCCGACGTACCCGTTCACCCAGAACCTCATCGACCGCGCCATCCGGGGTGATTTCGTCAACGGGTTCTTCGTCCTCGACCTGACGAATGCCCGGCTGCGCAAGGGCCTGTTGCTGGGCACCCACTGGGGACGGCTGGGCGCGGAGCTGGTACCCGCACCCGGAGACCCGCAGTACCTGCAGTACCAGTACACGCCCGACCCGCGCAATCCGTCGGCGCCGGGACCGGTGGCACCGCCGGTCGGCGCGCCGCTGACCCCGACGGCGGCACCTGGACCCGCCACCTTCGTGCCGCTGCCATTGCCGCCGCCGGGCGCGCCGCCGCCGGTGCCGCCACCACCGCGGCCGCAACTCGGTCCGGCCACACCCGAGTTCGGTCCGCAGGTGCCGGGTACGCCGCCGACCGCTACGCAGCCACCGGATGCGGGCCCGTAGATGCTGACCCGCTTCGTCCGTATCCAGCTGGCGATTTTCACGGTCGTGGGCATCGTCGGGGTGGCCGTGATGGTCTTGATGTACATCCAGGCGCCGACACTGCTTGGCATCGGGCGGATAACGGTCACCCTGGAAGTGCCCGCCGCCGGCGGCCTCTACCGCTTCAGCAACGTGACCTACCGCGGGGTGCAGGTCGGCAAGGTCACCGCGGTGGCGCTGACGTCGCACTGCAGCGACCCCAAACGCAGCCCGTGTGCCAATGCGACTCTGTCGCTTGGTTCTTCACCGAAAATACCGGCGGACCTGGAAGCCGATGTGCGCAGCATCTCCGCGGTCGGCGAACAATACGTGGACCTGCGGCCGCACACCAGCTCGCCGCCCTATTTGCACAACGGTTCGGTTATTCCGATGAGCCAGGCCACAATTCCCCAACCGATCGGTCCCGTGCTCGACCAGACCAGTGCGTTGATCGACAGCATCCCCAAGGGCAAGCTGGTCACATTGCTCGACGAGGCATTCAAGGGATTCAACGGGGCGGGCTATGACTTCGGATCGTTGTTCGATTCGGCGGCAAAGGTTTCCGGTGACCTCAACGGTGTCGCTGAGCGGGCCCGGACCCTCACCGAGGACACCGGGCCAGTTCTGGATTCCCAAGCGCAGACCACCGATGCGATCCGGCTGTGGGCGCACAGCCTCGCCGGAGTTTCCGGTCAACTGGTGACCAACGATCCGCAGATACGCACCCTGCTGGAACACGGACCCGGCGCATTCGACGAGGCGTCCCGACTGCTCGATCAGATCAAGCCGACGCTGCCGGTGCTGCTGGCCAACCTGACCACGGTCGGGCAGATCGCGGTGACCTATCACGCATCGCTCGAGCAGGTGCTGGTGTTGCTGCCGCCATTCGTCGCCGCAATCCAATCATTCGTCGGCACCAAGAACCCGACGGGCTACGCCCAAGGAGACTTCGCTGCTCTGGTGGACGACCCTCCCGGCTGCACGGTGGGATTCCTACCGCCCAGCCAATGGCGGTCGCCGGCCGACACCACGACGATCGATACGCCGGACGGGCTGTACTGCAAGCTGCCTCAGGACTCACCGATCTCGGTTCGCGGCGCCCGGAACTACCCCTGCATCGAGCACCCGGGCAAGCGGGCGCCGACGGTCGAAATCTGCGACAGCGACCGGCCTTTCGAGCCACTGGCGATGCGCCAGCACGTCTTCGGCGCCTACCCGCTGGACCCGAATCTGCTGGCCCAGGGGATCCCGCCCGACGATCGGGTCAACTTCTACCGCGACCGGATTTTCGGGCCGGTAGAGGGCACCCCGCTGCCGCCGGGCTCGCCCGGTCCGCGGGGAACGCCGCCGGTACCGCCGGGTTCGCCGGTACCGCTGCAGCAACCACCGATCCCGCCGGGGTCGTCGGTGCCGCCGCCGGCGAACTTGCAACCACCGGCGCCGGTGGATCTCACGCCCATTGCGCCGATGGACGTTCCGGACGGAGCTCCGCCAGCACCGGTTGGCGGGCCCCAAGCCGCACCAAGTGCATTCGGCCACAACGCATCTGGCCCGACTCCGGGTCTGGCGGTGGCCCAGTACGATCCGCGGACCGGTCGCTACATAGGTCCCGACGGTCAGCTGTATCGACAAGCAGACCTGGTCAAGCCTCCCAAGACCTGGAAGGACATGCTCTTGGCGGGCTAGCCGGTGGCGCCCGGCGACCTTTCAGACCCTGTCGAGTCGGAACGGCATCATGACGACGAGCCACTTGTTGGTTCCGCAAGCGCCGCTGGGCCCGACCGTCTGGTCTTTGCCCGCAAGTGTCGGCGATCCGGTCTGGATGGTGCCGTCCGGGGCTGCCGGATAGAAGGTGAATGTCTGCACTCCGGTGAACGAGGTGCCGTCGGGACAGGTTTCCCAGTTGGGCACTTCGTGTTTGACGGTCCACATCACTCCGTCATGCATGTAAAGCGGTGCACTCCAACCCTGGTCGCTGGTCACCCGACCGGTGCAGTCCTGGGCGGTAGCACAACTGGACGACACGGTCCAGGTGCTGCTGACGGTCGGTTCGTCATGAAACGATTGATTCGTTTTGGCCCATTCCCCGACGGACGTGGCGCGGTAGGTTCCGTTGATGGCAGGGCCATCGGTGGAGGCCCGGGCCGGCGGCGTTGTATTCGAGGCGCCAATCATCGTGACAGCCACCGTTATTGCGCTTGCGACAGTGCCCATTGACCGCATCACGTGCTCCTCGACGCGCTGGCGTCACTTCCCACTGAGACAGTAACACCGGCGCCGCCGGGTGGGCGAGGGCTTGGCTGCAAAGCCGCGACCATCACAGCGAGTCGAGCTTGGCGATGAGCCAGGATCCGTTGACCTTGCTCAGAGTTACTCGCACGCTACTGGTGGTTTTCACAGGTTCTGGCTTGTCCTTGCTGGTGGTCTTCAGACTGATAAACACAAGTACGACAGCCGAATCCGGATGCAATTCCGCAGCGGCGGCTCGAATAACGCGGGCGCTGGTGGTGATTTGGCCCCGCTGCGCCGCGGGCGCCACGATCTGCTCGGTGAACCGTTCGTAGTAGGCCTGGTAGTCGTCGGTGAGCCGCCATCTCGCATTGTCGAAATCCCGGCTCAGGCTGTCGGGTGAGTACGACAGGAGCGCCACCGTGCCCTCGGATGCCGCCCTGATCGCATCGCGTGCTGCTGTGTTGCTGGTTTGTTGATCCAGACGGTAACCGAAGTAGAAGAAGCCGGCGGCGAAGCCGGTCGTGGCAATGACCATCAGCCCCAACAGGATTGGACGCCACCTCGTCAGGCAACGGCGGATCCGGCTCCGCGTCAAGGCGAATCGGAGTCGCGGCGCCGACCCGCCGTCGGGCGAAGCGGTCGGGTCGTCGAGCTGTGGACCGTCGTCGACCGTCACGGCAGCGCTTCGACCTTCGCCACTTTGAGCTGTCCGCCGTCGCGTTGCAAGGTCATCACGATCCGCCACGACCGCGGCGCCAGTTTGTCTTTACCGAAATTGGGGCCTGGGTTGGCTTCTGGATTGGCGACCTCGGCCCTGGCCGCGACCAGGACGACCGCGGAATCGTCGGTCATCGACTGGACGGCGACGCCTTGTACGGTCGCCTTGGTGCTGATTCTGGACTGCTCGACCGACTGAACCAGATCGTCGGCGGCGATCAGCATGCCGCCTTTGAACGCACCGGTCGTGTTGTCGATGATGCGCTGCACATCCTGCCTGGCCCTGTTGGCGTCGATCGACATCAGGATGATGGCGTCGTGGCGCGCCGCGGCCGCGAACTCCGCGGCGCGCTGCTGTTGGTGCGCCACGGTGCGGTGGTGCCACACCAGATAACCGCTCGCGCCGAGCGACCCGCAGGTAAGCGCCGCTGCGGCGATCGTCGCCAGGCCAGTGCGTCCCGGACGACGAAGCCACTGCGGCCGCAACCGGAATCGGCGGCCGGCGGCAGCGGTCCGGTCGTCGGTGGTTGCGCTTTCGGGCTTGTCATCGGCCGTGCCGGCGGGCTGCGGATGGCCAGCCTGCGCGGCGGCCTGGCGGCTCAGCTGCGTCGCGTGCTCGCGGGCCGCACGGGCTCGGGCTTCGGCCACGGCGACGGCTTGCTCTGCCTGGGTGAGCGATGGGCCGTCGGCGTCCAGGTCCTCAGAAAGAGGCTCTCGCGACGGCATTGTCACCTCCTGGCCACGCTCTCAACGAGAGCAACATTATCGATCACTCACCCAACGGGCCCGTCCCCCGAATGCGTTGATTCGTATCCTCTCCGGGCAGGAGAGTTTTCTTTTCAATTGTGCAAGAGTAATAGCGTGCGCTTACTCGTGGCAGCGATTGCCGCGTTGCTCGGCATGACAGTATTGACGGCACCACCCGCCGGCGCGGGCCCCACGGTGTGCGACTACCCGGCCTGCACACCCGGAATCACCCCGAACGTCGTCCTCGGCGCCCCCTGCGACAACACCACCTACTACGTCTTCGGAACCGCCGACTACTACGTCTCGTTCGCCACCGAGCCGGGCCGGCTGATGTTCTGCGGTTCGCCGCGGCGATACGAACCCAGATGGTTCCGATCACCCCCGATGGCCGGAATCAAGGACGAAAACTCCGACTGCACCAGCTACCCGGAGTACTACGTCGCCCAGGCGCCCGACGGCCTGTTCGTGGTCTGCGTGGCGCAGAACGGTCACGCCACCTGGGTGCGTGGCGACACCTAAACAGGTTTAGCGATAGAAGCTGCGCCGCGGCGTCCGCTTCGGCACCTGCGACCATCTGTGTGACGAGACGCGAAAGCGGGTTGCCGGCTCACAGGCCTTGGACCAATCGGCGATGGCCCCGGCTGATGGGTGAGCTCCGTTCTCGGCGGTAAGCTCCGAATGCTCCGATTATCCCTGCCGCACTACATCTTTCGCGTTCACCGCGCCGATCAGCGCCGCAGCGAGTATGGCAGATCTGGGTGGTTCAGCCCATCCGCGCCGCGGGTGCCACGGAGCAGTCCGCCTTCGCCGCCGGCGCCACTGGGCGCGCCGCCGGTGCCGTCCCCGCCCGCGCCGCCGTTACCGAAAATCTGCGCGTTACCGCCGTTGCCACCGCTATTTCCGGCCCCGTCGTTTCCGCCGGATCGGCCCCTGCCGCCAACTCCGCCCTGCCCGGCGTTGCCGCCTGCACCGCCTGAGCCGATCAGTCCGGCATTGCCACCGTCGCCTCCGGATCCGCTGTTGCCTCCGTTCCCGCCCGCCAGACCGCCCCCCGAGTTCCCACCTG
>NZ_UPHT01000100.1 GCF_900566085.1 Mycobacterium attenuatum | reverse complement strand
ACGAGGACGACGTCGTTCAGGTGGGCGGTGTGCCGGCTTGGGGGCCGGTGCCGATCCGCGCCAACTCACCGCCCACCTGAACGACGTCGTCCTCGTCGGCGGTGATGCTGACCAGAACGCCGGCGACCGGAGACGGGATCTCGGTGTCGACTTTGTCGGTGGAGACCTCCACCAGTGGGTCGTCGACTCCGACCGAATCCCCGACCTTCTTCAGCCAGCGGGTCACGGTGCCCTCGGTGACCGATTCGCCGAGTTCGGGCATCAGCACCGGAGTGGTGTCGCCGCCGGATGTCGCCGGCTCGGCCGGTTGGGATTTCGCTTGAGGCTCCGGTTCGGGCTCCGGTTCGGACTTGCCCTGAGGTGCTGGCTTAGCCTCCGGCGCCGGCTGAGACGGCTTCTGGTAGCCGCCGCTTTCCGACGCATCGCCGATGGTCGCCAATTCGCCGCCGACCTCGACCGTGTCGTCCTCCTGGGCGATGATCCTGGTCAGCACGCCGGCCGCCGGCGACGGGATCTCGGTGTCGACCTTGTCTGTTGACACCTCGACGAGGGGCTCGTCGATCTCGACCGTGTCGCCTTCCTGCTTGAGCCAGCGGGTGACGGTTCCTTCGGTGACGCTCTCACCGAGTGCCGGCATCTGGACTGAGAAGGCCATCTCTGTTGACTCCTCGATCGGTCGTCGGTCGGCGTAGCCGACCTCTGGCTTACCACACAGTCGTGCACCGGGTGCGGAACCCAAGTAGATGTCGAAACCTATCCTGTCACTGCCACGCGGCCGGCACGCATTCAGGGCGCAGCGCCTTCCCGCGGCAGCGGCGACGTCGGAAACCGGGCGGCGCCCTTGCTACGGTGTGGCCACTGGTAGGCGCTGCAACTCGCAGCACGTCGCAGGTGAGGCGGAGGTCCGATGCCGGCAGCACAACAGGCACCCCAGCGGTTCGTCGACAGCGCCGACGGCGTACGCGTCGCGGTCTACGAAGAAGGCAACCCAACCGGTCCCGTGGTGGTGATGGTGCACGGCTTTCCCGATTCGCATGTGTTGTGGGACGGCGTGGTTCCACGGCTGGCGCGGCGTTTCCGGATCATCCGCTACGACAATCGCGGGGTCGGCCTGTCGTCGGCGCCGAAACCCGTTTCGGCCTACACCATGGCGTGTTTCGCCGACGACTTCGCCGCCGTCATCGACGAGCTGAGCCCGGGCCGGCCGGTCCACGTCCTGGGACACGACTGGGGCTCGGCGGGCATCTGGGAGTATCTGACCCGCCCCGGCGCCAGCGACCGCGTCGCCTCGTTCACCTCGGTGTCCGGCCCGAGCCAGGATCAGCTGGTCAACTACCTGTTGGGCGGGCTGCGGCGGCCGTGGCGGCCGCGACGGTTTCTGCGGTCGCTCACCCAGGCGGTGCGGTTCGGTTACATGGCATTGTTCTCGGTGCCGGTCCTGGCGCCGCTGTTTGTGCGGATGGCGCTTTCGCTCGCGGCGGTTCGGCGCAACATGGTCGACAACATCCCTGCCGAGCAGATCCACCACTCCGACAACCTGCCCAGCGACGCCGCTCGCTCGGTGAAGACGTACCCCGCCAACTACTTTCGGTCGTTCTCCCGGCAGCGCCGCAGTCGCGGCATCACCGTCATCGGCGTGCCCGTGCAACTCATCGTCAACACCCAGGACCCGTATGTGCGGCCTTACGGCTACGACGAGACCGCACGCTGGGTGCCGCGACTGTGGCGACGAGACATCAAAGCCGGCCACTTTTCCCCGATGTCGCACCCGCAGGTGATGGCGACTGCGGTGCATGACATCGCCGACTTTGTCGAAGGCAAGCGGCCCAGCCGCGCGCTGCTGCGGGCGCAGGTCGGCCGGCCGCGCAAGCACTTCGGTGACATTCTGGTGTCGGTGACCGGGGCGGGCAGCGGGATCGGCCGCGAAACCGCACTCGCGTTCGCCCGTGAGGGTGCCGAGGTGGTGATCAGCGACATCGACGAGGCCACGGTCAAAGACACGGCCGCAGAAATCGCCGCACGCGGCGGCCTCGCCCACCCGTACGTGCTCGACGTGTCCGACGCCGAGGCGGTCGAGGCGTTCGCCGAGCAGGTCAGCGCCGAACACGGCGTTCCCGACATCGTCGTCAACAACGCCGGCATCGGCCAGGCGGGCGGCTTCCTGGACACCCCTGCCGAGCAGTTCGACCGGGTGGTCGCGGTCAATCTCGGTGGTGTGGTCAATGGCTGCCGTTCCTTTGGCCGTCGTCTGGTCGAGCGCGGCACCGGCGGTCACATTGTCAACGTGTCGTCGATGGCCGCCTACGCGCCGCTGCAGTCACTGAGCGCGTACTGCACCTCCAAGGCGGCGACGTTCATGTTCTCCGACTGCTTGCGGGCCGAACTCGACGCCGCCGGCGTCGGCCTCACGACGATCTGTCCCGGCGTCATCGACACCAACATCATCGCGGCCACCCGCTTCGATACGGCCGACGGCAATGCCGAGCAGGCCGAAGACCGGCGCGGGCAACTCGGCAAGATGTTTGCGCTACGCCACTACGGGCCGGACAAGGTTGCTCACGCGATCGTATCGGCGGTCAAGAAGAACAAACCCATCCGGCCGGTGGCACCGGAAGCCTATGCGCTGTACGGCATTTCGCGGGTGCTACCGCAGGCGCTGCGCAGTACCGCACGCATGCGGGTTATCTGACGTCTCCCAGGCTGGTCTCGGCGGTCTCGGAAGCCTGGGTCCCTCGCACGAGCAGCGCGCCGCCTATCCCGACGATCCCGATGAGCACCAGCGGGATGGTCCACATGCGCCGGCTCGACACCGCCGATTCACATTGCGCCACGAAGTCGGTGTGCGGGATGACCTGGTTGAGGATCGGGATGTTGGCACCGTTGCTGTTGTTGGCGTTTCGCGCCGCGGACAGGTCGGTGGCGAATCCGTTTCCGCACGAAATCGAACCACCGTTGCTGTTGGACACCGACACCGGCACCAGCAGGCCGATGACACCGGCCAGCAACAGCACGGCACCTACCGCAATGATCAACCGTCGCAGAGTCACAATTCGGCCTTCCTCGAAGTTTCCTGGTCGCTTCCGGTCGCTTCCGGTCGCTTCCGGTCGCTTCCGGTCGCTTCCGGTCGCTTCCGGTCGGCAAAGTGGTTAGCCGTTGCGTCGTGCCGTTAAACCTTCGGCGTTTGCTCGCGGACCTGCGCGGTACCGCGCATTAGTTCGCGGCGCGGCGGGTATTCGCTGGGATTACCCCCGGCGTGAAAGGACCACTCAATCGTGATGCGAGAACTGATCGCTGCCCGCGACGTGGCGGCGTCTGGCCAGGACGTCTGGAGCGTGCTGGCCAACGGATGGACCTACAGTCAGTGGGTCGTGGGCAACAGCCGCACTCGCGCGGTCGACCCGCACTGGCCGCAGCCGGGCTCGGCGATCCGGCACTCGATAGGGGTCTGGCCGTTGGTGATCGACGATCAGACGGTGGTCGAGAATTGCGCGCCCGGCCGGGAACTCGTCTTGCACGCCGGTCTGGGCTGGTTGGGTGCGGCCCGGATCAGCATGAGGCTGCAGGACATCCCAACCGGGTGCCAGGTGGAGATGATCGAGTTGCCGGCGCAGGGACCGCTGCGGGCGATCCCGGATCGGTTGGCGTTGGCGGCCATTTATCCGCGCAACCGCGAATGCCTGTTGCGGCTGGCGGCCATGGCGGAGCGCTTCGAGCCCAGTCAGGTCACCTAGTTATGGCCCAGGCTTGCGACGCCGTTGACGCCGTTGTTATTGGCGCCGGACACCACGGGCTGGTTGCCGCGTCGATGCTGGCCGATGCCGGGTGGGACGTGTTGGTGCTAGAGGCCCAGCCCGAACCGGGCGGCGCGGTGCGCAGCGCCGAACTCACACCTGGCTATATCACCGACCTGTTCAGTTCCTTCTATCCCATGACGGCTGCGTCGCCTGCAATCGCCGCGCTGCAGCTGGAAGACCACGGATTGCAGTGGTCACATGCGCCCGCGGTGGTCGGTCATCCGCGCAGCCCAACCGATGAGGATCCGCCGGTCCTCTACCGCGACCCGGCCCACACCGCAGCGGAGTTCGAGCGCCGCCACCGCGGCGACGGCGAAAACTGGTGGCGCGTGGTGAGACTGTGGGAAAAGATCAAGTCTTCGCTGCTGGACGCGATGTTGTCGCCGTTTCCGCCGGTACTTCCGATGATCCGGCTGCTGGTCGAGCTCGGTGCCGCCGATGCCGTTCGGCTCGCGCATCTGCTGGTGCAGCCCGCCAACACCATGGTGGATCGGATGTTTACCGGAGAGGCGCCGCGAGTGTTGTTGCTGGGCAACGCAATGCACGCCGACGCACCGCTGGATGCGCCGGGCAGCGGCGCGTTCGGATTTCTGATGACGATGCTCGGTCAGGACTGTGGCTGGCCGGTGCCGGTCGGCGGTTCCGGCCAGTTGACCGCAGCTCTGGTGAACCGCGCTTCGTCGGCGGGCGCGCGAATTGAGTGCAATCAGAACGTCGCTCGCATCAATGTCCGCGGCGGCCGCGCGATGTCGGTGACCACGAGCGGCGGTCGAACGGTTCGGGCGCGACGATCGGTAATCGCCGATGTGACGGCGCCGCGACTGTTCTGCGACATGTTGCCCGCCGAGGCGGTCCCGGACGGTTTGCGGCGCGAGCTCGACCACTACGTGTGGGATCCGCCGGTGGTCAAGGTCAACTATGCGCTCAACGGCCCCATCCCGTGGCGGGCGGAAAGCCTGCGGCAGCCGGGCACCATCCATCTCGGGGCCGACGGGGACGGGCTGGTGCGCTGGATGGCCGACCTGAACACCCGCGTGGTGCCCGAGCATCCCTTCATGCTGCTGGGCCAAACCACCACGGCCGACCCGACCAGATCTCCTGCCGGCACCGAAAGTGTCTGGGCCTATTCGCATCTGCCGCGCAACGTGGCTGACGACGCGGCGGCAGAGCAACTTGCCACATCGATCGACCAGGTCATCGAAGCGCACGCTCCGGGATTCGCAGCCCGGGTGCTGGACCGGTTCGTGCAACGTCCGTCGGATCTGGAAGCCAGTGACGCCAACCTGCATCTCGGTGCGCTCAACGGCGGCACCGCTCAGCTGCAGCAGATGTTGGTGTTTCGTCCCGCTCCGGGACTGGGCCGGGCCGAAACCCCAATCGAGGGACTGTATTTGGGTAGTGCGTCGGCTACTCCCGGCGGCTCGGTGCACGGCGCCTGCGGACGCAACGCGGCACGGGCCGCGCTGGCAGCCGACGGGCTGGCCGGCTGGCCGCGGCGCAAACTGACTCGAACAGTGATCTCGCTGCTGACCAAGTAGCTCGGGGTTCAGCCCTTGTCGCAGATGTCCTCGAGCACCGCGATCATGGTCCGGGTCGGCACGCCGGAGGCACCCTTGGGCGTGTAGCCCCACGGGCTGCCGGTGTTGTAGGCGGGGGCGGCCACGTCGATATGCGCCCAGTCCACCGAGTCGGCGACGAATTCCCGCAGGAACACCCCGGCCACCAGCATGCCGGCGAAACGCTGACCACTGACGTTGGCCAAGTCGGCCACCGAGGATTTGAGGTCCTCTTTGAGCTCGTCCGGCAGCGGCATGGGCCAGCCGTTTTCGCCGACCTGCTGCGAGATCGCGGCGACGCGATCGCGAAACGCGTCGCTGCCCATCACGCCGGGGATACGCGCGCCCAGCGCCACCGTCTGCGCACCCGTCAACGTCGACGTCTCGATCAGATAGTCCGGGTTGTCCTCGCACGCCCGAACTATCGCGTCGGCCAGGATCAGCCGGCCCTCGGCGTCGGTGTTAAGCACCTCGACCGTGGTTCCGCCGTATTGGGTCAGCACGTCACCGGGGCGCTGCGCCGTCGCTGACGGCATGTTCTCGGCGATGGGCACCGTGGCGATCACGTCGATCGGCAGCTTGAGGTGTGCGGCCAGCGCGACGGTGGCGATCACCGCAGCGGCCCCACCCATGTCCGAGGTCATGTGGTGCATCGAGGCGGCCGGCTTGATCGAGATCCCGCCGGTGTCGAAGGTGATTCCCTTGCCGACCAACGCGACCTTCTTGGCCCGCTTCGGACCCTTGGCCAACCGCGAGCCCCGATGGCTCAGCCGTACCAGTCGCGGTGGGCGCGACGAACCCTGCCCGACACCGATCACACCGCCGTAGCCGGCCTTCTGCAGGGCCTTCTCATCGAGCACCTCGACTTCGAGTCCGGCTGCCTCGCCCAAAGTCTTTGCACGCCTAGCTAATTCGGCTGGGTAGAGGTGGCTCGGCGGCGTGTTCACCAAGTCGCGGGCGGTGGCGACCGCGGTCGCCACCGCCGCGGCGTGGGCGCTGTGCTGCTTGGCGTCCTTGGCCGTGCTCAGCACCGTGATCTTGCGCAGCCCTTCGTCTTTCGGTGCGGTCTTGGCGCTGCGGAAAGCAGTGAACCGGTAGCTGCCCAGGATCAGCCCCTCGACGGTGGCCGAGCAGACGCCGTCGCCGGGCAACGCGGCCAGCGTGGTGATCACCGCCGGCGCGCTGCCCAGTGACCGTGCGGCCACCCCGGCGGCGCGGCGAATCGTGTCCGCCGGCCACTCCGAGCGCGGCTTGCCCAGCCCGACCGTCAACACGCTGCCCACCGGCAGCGACGGCACGACCAGCCGGTGCACCTGTTCGGCGGCGCCGGTGGCCTGCAGAGCCCGCAGGCCGGCTTCGATGTCGGCGACCGCGCCGGTGCTCAGGAACGGCTCGGCGGCGGCCACGAGCGCCCCCGGCGTCTCGTCGTCACCGGTCGAGACGACGGGAATGATCAGTACCGCAGAATCCGCGCCGCGCTTCGGCAGTGCGGTGGCAACGTGGACAGTGGGGCTGTGGTAACCCGGTTCGGTGGTCACGCGCAATTACCCTACGGGACCCGGCCGGTCAGCGGGCATGCAGCTCGAAGGCGGTCACCGGCGCGTCAAATCCCTTCAGTGTCAAGGGGCCGTGAGCGGTCGCGGGCCAATCCGGCAATCTGTTATGGAGCTCGCTTGCGGCCAGGATCTGTCTCGGCGACGCGACGGCCACCAGTCGGGCGGCCAGGTTGACCGGGTTGCCGAAGTAGTCGCCGTTGATGGCCAAGACGGTGCCGTAGGCCAGGCCTGCGCGCACCTGCAGTTCGGCCTCGCGCGCCCGCGGATGTTCGACCAGATCAACCGCTGCCTGCACCAACCGCTCGGGTGTCGGGCTCACCCACATGACCGCGTCGCCGATGAACTTGACCAGCCGCCCGCCGTCGGCATGCACCACGTCGGCGACGGTGGCGCCGAACTCGGTGAGCAGGTCCTGCAGTTGCGCGGGTGTGAGCAGCTGGGTCAACGAGGTGAAGCTGGACAGATCCGCAAAGCCGATCCCGCAGACTGCGCTCGCCGACGTGTCCTGAACAACACCTTCGAAATAGGTACGGGCGCTGGTCAGATGGTGGCGGTGGACGACGTCGATCAAAGTCCCGATGCGGGGCACGAACTCGGCGATCGCCCGGTACGCCTGCGCCGTCGCAAGCTCGTCATGGGTGTGGGTCATCTGGATATCCGGCATCCCGGTGCGGATGATCGTCGACTCGGCTTCGGCGAGCCGCGCCATCGCGGCGCCGAGAACGCGCAGCAGCCCGTACGCGCCGTCAGGGCCCACCATGACTTTCAGCGCCGCCCAGGTCGCCAGCGCGTCGACATCGGCCTGGCTCAGTGCGGGAATGTCGGGACCCGCGACGGTGAGGCCGAGCAACGCCCACGCGTGTGCGACCTCCTCGGCCGACAACCCGAGTTCGACGGCCGCGGACTGCACGGTATGGACGGGGGTTCCTGACCATTGCAGGACATCGCCCGCTAGGCCGAATAGCCGGCCACGGCGCTCGGCTTCAACCATCTCCTCGACGGAGAAGCCGAGTCCGGACAGGTACTTGATTAGGTCGGCCCGCCCGCGTGGATCGGCGATTCCGGCAGCTTCCAGCGCTTCGAAGTCGAGGGAGTCGGACACCTACCCAAGTGTGCCAGCCGCCGACGACCATTAGGGTGTGTCGTCGTGACCGATGAGCTGCTGCATGGACCTTTGGAAGACCGCCACCGAGCGCTGGGCGCCAGTTTCGCCGAATTCGGTGGCTGGCTGATGCCGGTGTCGTATGCCGGGACCGTCGGCGAGCACCATGCCACCCGCACCGCCGTCGGCCTGTTCGACGTCAGCCACCTCGGCAAGGCGCTGGTGCGGGGACCGGGCGCGGCGGAATTCGTCAACTCCGCGCTGACCAACGACTTGCATCGCATCGGCCCCGGCAAGGCGCAATACACGTTGTGCTGCAACGAATCCGGTGGCGTCATCGACGACCTGATCGCCTACTACGTCGACGACGACGAGATCTTCCTGGTACCCAACGCCGCCAACACCGCCGCGGTGGTCTGCGCATTGCGGGACGTCGCCCCGGGCGACCTGGCGATCACCGATCTGCATCGCTGCTATGCCGTGTTGGCGGTGCAGGGCCCGCGCTCCACCGACGTGCTCACCGCACTGGGTCTGCCGACCGACATGGATTACATGGGCTACGCCGATTCGGCGTATTCAGAAGTTCCGGTGCGGGTATGCCGCACCGGCTACACCGGTGAGCACGGCTACGAACTGCTTCCACCTTGGGACTCTGCCGGTGTGGTTTTCGACGCGCTTGCGGCAGCGGTCACCGACGCCGGCGGCCAGCCCGCCGGTCTGGGTGCTCGCGACACGCTGCGCACCGAGATGGGTTATCCGCTGCACGGGCACGAACTTTCGCTCGACATTTCGCCGTTGCAAGCCCGCTGCGGCTGGGCCATCGGCTGGAAAAAGGATGCGTTCTTCGGCCGTGACGCGCTGCTGGCGGAGAAGGCAGCGGGGCCGCGGCGGCTGTTGTGGGGCCTGCGGATGGTCGGCCGCGGCGTGTTGCGCCCGGGCTTGACGGTGCTGGCCGGGGATCGGGCGGTCGGGGTCACCACCTCGGGAACGTTTTCACCGACATTGCAGGCTGGCATCGCGCTGGCGCTGATCGATAGCGATGCAGAAGTGGTCGACGGTGGGCAGGTCACCGTCGAGCTTCGCGGTCGCGCGGTCGACTGCGCCGTGGTACGCCCGCCATTCGTCGAGGCGAAAACGCGTTAGCACCCACTCGCGTGTCAGGAACCCCTTCGGGCACCGATAGAATCGGCGCCATGACCAGCGGGTCCCTACAGTTCACGATTACGCGCGCGGCGAATCCGGCAAGCGATGCCCAGCGTGTAGCGATCCTGCAGGACCCTGGTTTCGGCAAGTATCACACCGACCACATGGTCTCGATCGACTACACCGGGGGTACCGGCTGGCACAATGCGCGGGTCATCGGCTACGGCCCGATCGAGCTGGACCCGTCGGCAATCGTGCTGCACTACGCGCAAGAGGTGTTCGAAGGCCTCAAGGCCTACCGCTGGACGGACGGCTCGATCGTGTCGTTTCGGGCCGAGGCCAACGCCGCGAGACTGCGGTCCTCGGCCCGGCGGCTGGCGATTCCCGAGTTACCCGACGAGCTGTTCATCGAATCACTGTGTCAGCTCATCGCCGTCGACAACGCCTGGGTGCCGCAGGCCGGCGGCGAAGAAGCGTTGTATCTGAGGCCGTTCATCATCGCCACCGAGCCCGGCCTGGGTGTGCGGCCGGCCAAGGAATACCGCTACCTGCTGATCGGTTCACCGGCAGGCGCGTACTTCAAGGGCGGTGTCAATCCCGTCAGTGTCTGGGTGTCAACGGAGTATGTTCGAGCCAGTCCCGGTGGCACCGGAGCGGCCAAGTGCGGCGGCAACTACGCCGCCTCGCTGCTGGCCCAGGCCGAAGCCGTCGACAACGGATGCGACCAGGTGGTGTGGCTGGACGCCGTCGAACGCCGCTATGTCGAAGAAATGGGCGGGATGAACATCTTCTTCGTGTTCGGCAGCGGCGGATCGGCCAGGCTGGTCACCCCGGAGCTGTCCGGCTCGCTGCTGCCCGGCATCACGCGGGACTCATTGCTGCACTTGGCAATTGATGCCGGCGTTACCGTCGAGGAGCGCAAGATCGACATCGCCGAGTGGCAGAAGAAGGCCGCCGTCGGCGAGATCACCGAGGTGTTCGCTTGCGGAACCGCGGCCGTGATCACCCCGGTCTCGCGGGTGAAATACGGCGACGTCGAGTTCACCATCGCCGACGGCCAGCCTGGCGAGCTGACCATGGCATTGCGCGACACGTTGACCGGGATTCAACGGGGCACCTTCGCCGACACCCACGGGTGGATGTCGCGGTTGGGTTAGCCGGCTGCGGCGGCGGCCGGCCGAACCGGCTCGGGTTGCCAGCTGGTCGAGGCCCGTCGGGTCTGCCGGCGGCGGGCGGAGCCGTCGCAATCGCCGAGCAAGACCAGCCTTGGTACGCCGGTCTGTGATCGCGATGATCGATCGTGTGCCCGGTCGTCCATTGGCCCGGGTGCCCGGACGGCCGCGAAAGCGGCAACCAGCGACAGCGCCAGCACAACGACGACCGGCCAGACGGTGGCGTGCTTTTGGGCGATCATGCCGAGAACACCGCCCAGCAAGGTGAACATCATCGCCAGCAGCGTCGCCCCGAAGCCGATCAGCGTCGCGCGGTGCTGCTCGGCGGCGAACACGCTGATCCAGGATACCGATGCGGCAGCCACCGGTTGAGCGGCCAGCGTCGCCAGCAGGAAAACCGTGCCGTACGCCCACAGGTGATACCACTGGCCGGACAATTCCGCTGCGATGCACACCAGCGCGGCGGTGGTGCTGCACAGTGCGCTGCCCAGCAGCATGCCGCGCACTCCGAACCGGCGGTGGACCTTGCGCCAGAACACCGAACCGATGACCAGGCCGACGCTGGACAAAACCACCAGCACGTGCAAACTGCCCATCTTCTTTGCGGCGCGCAGGCTGTAGAAGGTGGTTCCCAGGCAGATCGGAGCGAACAGCAGATAGGTCATCGCGTACTGGCGAAACCACGGCTGAGTCTGAGCGACGGCGAAACCCTGTCGGTAGATCTCCCGAAGCGGCGGACGGGTTGCGGTGGAAGCCGACCGCATGGGGCCCACCAGCAGCGCGGCGACAGCTGAGGCAACCAGTGCCAAAGCGCCCAGCCACAGCAAATCGCGGTAGTGGGCTATTTGGTCACCGCTGGCCAGCATGGGCACGATCACCAGCATGACGGCCGTGGCCAGCGTCGATCCCGCGGCGCCCTGAGTCAGAAACAATTCGGCCCGACGTTTTGCGGGTAGCTTGCCGGAGACCATGTCGGTATAGGCGACGGTGGCCACCGCGATGACCACTCCGGCAGCGGCTGTCGAGAGCAAGAACACCGCCGCGGCATAAACGCCGGTCCAGGGGATTACCGCGTCCCAGATGAGCAGCGCTGCCACGGTCGTCGCGGTCGCCGCCAGCAGGATGTGCCGCATCCGGCCGGCTCGCTGCAGAATCGCCGGCGACGCCGAGTTGCCCATGATCAAGCCAATGCTGTACGCCGGAAACAGCAACCCGGCCGCCCAGGTGATGCCCTGATGAGCGCAGATGAAGGGCAGCACCACGGCGCTGTTGCTGAGCTGCATCCCGGTGGTGTAGAAAGTGCCCTGGGTCACCAGCCGCCCGAACGGGCTGGTCCGCGGCGAGGCGGCGGTGACCGGCCTGGTCGTCGGTGATGACGGCATGTCTGAAGAGGTTAGGGCTGCTAAGCGGCGAAGACAATCCACCGATCGGCCACAATCAGGGGACACGGTGTCCCCCGATCGGGGGAACGACGGTGTCGCGCCGGCCTAGGAGTCTGCTGAACTAATGCCGCGTGGTGGGGGGTTGTGCTGGGATTTTGGGGACAGTTGGTGAGTGCAGGGTCGGTCTGATGATCAGCGTGAGTTATTGGATGCCGAGTCGGTAGCGGGGCATCTTCTGAAGTCCGACAGCGTGTTTGCGTTTTTGGCGGCGCATCGGGCGGAGTTGTTTCCCGAGGAGATGTTCGCCGATCTGTTTCCCTCGCGCCGTGGTCGGCCGAGCGTGCCTGCTGAGGTTATGGCCAGCGTGATCACCTTGCAGGCCCTGCACGGTCTGTCCGACAACGAGACCGTGGACGCGGTGACTTTCGATCTGCGCTGGAAAGCGGCCTGCGGTCTGCCACTCACCGTGGGTGCGTTTCACTCGACGACGTTGACTTACTGGCGGCGGCGGTTGGCTGGCTCTGAGCGGCCAACCGGATATTCGAGGCGGTCAAAGCGGTCGTCACCGCGACTGGCGCCCTGTCGGGGCGTACGCGGCGGGCGTTGGACTCGACGATCCTTGACGACGCGGTGGCTACCCAGGACACCGTGACCCAACTTATCGGGGCGATCCGGCGAGTCCGCCGCGAAGTTCCTGGCGCGGGCGAGGTGATCGCCGCCCACTGCAGCGCCCATGACTATGACGATCCGGGTAAACCGGCGATCACCTGGGATGATGCCGCGGCCCGGGAGGGCAACGCCCTGTTCGGGACCGCGTGCCGGGACTGCGCACTACGTGCATAGTGCACCACCCGAACCGGCGGCCGAGGTCTCAAAATCGGACCCTGAGACGCACTCCAACGCGCCGCCCGCCAACGGTCACGAAAACCTAGGTGGCTCAACGAATATCGGCGGTACCGCCCGATGGTCGAACGAACCATCGCCTGGCTGACTCGAGGCAACCGCCAACTCCGCTGCCGCGGCGCCGCCGAAAACGATCACTGGCTGCACCACCGCGCCGCCGCGCTGAACCTACGACGCCTCGCCACGATGGGCATAACCCACACTGGCACAACCTGGACCATCGCCTAACACCGCATGCACAGGCTCAATGCCGGCGGGGCGATCTCGAATCTGTCGACCTTCGGGTCTGACTTCACACACGCGCCGATCAGCTCTTGAGACCGCCCCGCCCCTAAAAAACCACTAATTCAGCAGACTCCTAGAAGCGCGCCAGGGCACTCAGCATCAGTGCGCTGACCGTCGTCGTGAGTTCAATGGCCGCGCCGATCAGGTCACCGGTGAGACCGCCGAACCGGCGCACGCAGTGGGCGACCAGGGCGGCCCCGCACAACACCGCAACCACTACCGCAACCGGGCCCTGCCAGGGCCGCGGACCGGCCGGCAGCGCAGCCGCCAGCAACACCGCCAGCCAGGCCGCGACCACGGCCGCAGGCTGGCTGCCGGCGACCTGCGCACCCAGGGTGCTGCCCTCGGCGGCCGGTATCGACCTGCGACAGGCCAGCACCGCGGTGATCCGGCCGGCGAAGACCGCCACGATGACGCCGGCTGCGCCCAGCCTCGCAAAGGCTAGCCCCTGCAGCGTGATGACCAGGACTACGGCGGCCACCCCGAACGGCCCCGAAGAACCGTCGCGCATCACGGTCAGTGCGCGCCGCGGTGGGCCGTAGCAGCCCAGGCCGTCGGCCGTATCGGCAACGCCGTCGATATGCAGCCCGCGGGTCGCGGCCAGCAGCACCGCCACCGCGAGCAATCCGGACAACGGGCTGGATGCACCGAACACCACTGCGCCGGCCCAGGTGACGGCTGCGGCCAAGCCGCCCAGCGCCGCGCCGACCAGCGGCAGCGCCGTCATCGCGCCCCGGCCCATCGGGGCGGCCCCGGTGCCGGGCATGCGCATCACCGTGCTGAACGCGAAAGCCGTTGCTACAGAACGGATCACAGTCAGGTTGGGTCGTCGTGGGGAAAGCGGGGCCCGGACACGCCGGCCTCGGAGAAGGTGGCCGTCGACGCCAGCGCGGCCACCGCTGCGCGCAACACCGACAGCGCAAGCGCGGCCCCGGTGCCCTCGCCCAACCGCATGCGCAGGTCCAGGATCGGATCCAGCTGCAGCGCCGCCAGGGCCAGCTGGTGGCCCGGTTCGGTGGAGCGGTGACCGGCCTGCCACCACTGCCGGGCGCCGGGCGCCAGCCGCTCGGCGACCAGAGCAGCGGCCGTCACCGCCATGCCGTCAAGCAACAGCGGGGTCCGCCGCACCGCGGCCTGCGCGCAGAATCCCGCCATCGCCGCCAGATCCGCGCCGCCGCAGCAGCGCAGCAGCACGGCCGGGTCGGGCAGCACCTGCCGCGCCCGAAACAGCGCGTCACGAACCGCGGCCGTCTTGCGGGCCCAGCCGGCGTCGTCGATACCGGTTCCGAATCCGACCACCGCGACCGGTTCAGCGTCGGTCAGCGCCGCCACCAGAACCGCGGCCGCGGTGGTGTTCCCGATTCCCATGTCGCCGGCGATGAGCAGATCAGCGCCGGCGTCGACCTCCTCGTCGGCGATCTGCTGGCCGGATGCGACGGCGCGGGCGGTCTCGTCGGCGGTCAATGCGTCTTCGGTGCTGATATCGCCGCTGCCGCGGCGCACCTTGTACGCGCCGATTCGTTCCGACATCGCGTCGCAATCCACCGCCACGTCCACGACCCGCACCGTTGCCCCGGTTACGTCGGCCAACGCATTGATCGCCGCGCCGCCGGCGTCGATATTGGCGACCATCTGGGCGGTGACTTTCGGTGGGTACGCCGATACACCCGCCCGGGCAACGCCGTGGTCGCCGGCGAAAACGACCACCCGGGCGCGGTGGAACTGCCGCGGCGGACAGTGCCCCTGGCAGGACGCGGCCCACACCGACAGATCTTCAAGTCGGCCCAATGCCCCCCGCGGTTTGGTCAGGGCGTCCTGTCGGGCTCGCGCGGCGGCCTCGGCAGCCGGGTCGGGCGGCGTTATCGGTGCGAAGCCGATCATGCGCGCGCCGGCTTGATCGGTACGGCTAGTCCGGCCACCACCCGGTGGCAGGCCCCCGCCGTGCGCTGGTCGAGGCCGCCCGGCTCGTCGGCCACGCGCCCGGTTGCAACCCGATGCCGGTCCAGGGCGCTGGTCAGCCAGGTGCCGGCGTCGTCGACCAGCGCCGGAGTCAACCGGGTGACGACGTCGTCGGTCTCGACGGTCGACCGGTGCGACGGATGCGCCCACGCTGGCGCCGGTGCGGGGCCGGGTGCCCGGAAGTCCGCAATGGTCCGCTCCGCCCAGCGGGGCTTGCCCGAGCTGATCGGGTCGAGTGCCGGTGTGCGCATGAGTGGTCAGCCAGCTTTCCGGGGTTAACCGACGCTGGCGCCGCGTTCCACTTGGGGGCGCGGCGCCCGCATCCGGCGCATTTGCGAGGCCCTGCCCGCAGCGTAAAGTCCGAGTTTCCAACGGCTTTCGGTGTTTTTCGGGAACTTCGCGTCGACCTGCCTGCTTACTTTGCGAGCCAGCAGGATCCCGTCGATGGTCATCAGGGCCATCAGCACGAGCATCGCCGGAGACATGTAGAGCTGTAGCTGGGGGACGGTGAACATCACGAACAGCAAACCCAGCGCCGACGGCATGAACAGGCCCAGCAGGCTAAACCGCCGGGCATCGACCACATCGCGGGCGTAGCGCCGTATCGGGCCCTGGTCGCGCGGCAGCAGGTAGGCCTCGTCACCGGCCATCATTCGTTCGCGGCGTTCGGTCATCCGCGCCCGGCTCGCGGTGCGTTCGGCCCGGCGTTCTACGCGGCTCAGTTTCGGGCGGGACAGGGACTTGCGCCGCGCCCGCGCCTCGGCGGCCGTCATCGGCGCCGGTACGACGGGGCCTTTCTTGGCACTGCGCCGGGCCTCGCTGCGCTTGGGCGTCGGCCGGCCTTTGGGGCCGGTTGCCCGCGACCCGCGAGAAGTTGCGGACCCGGCCGGGGAACCCGTCTCGGCCCCTGGGCTGTCCTCAGGCTTGGCCGAAACTTCGGCGCCTTCTTCGTGGGCTTTCTTGCGGCCGAGCAGCTTCACAGTCGACAGGTTACTGTGCGCGCGGCCGGCTCCGGCGAATTGTGTTGTTGTTACCCAGCGCCAGCAAGCGTGTTAGCCCTAGTCTTGCTTGTGATGGACGGCTCGTCTGCCTCGGATGGTGCTGCCGATGCCCTCGGGCCCGGCCGGATTCAGCTGCCCGCGATGCGGGTGCTGGTGGCCCCGGACTGCTACGGCGACAGCCTGTCCGCGGTAGACGCGGCCGCGGTGATCGCCACCGGCTGGACCCGTTCGCGGCCGAATGACACCTTCATCGTGGCTCCACAGTCCGACGGCGGGCCCGGTTTTATCGAGGTGCTGCAAAGCCGCTTCGGGGAGTCGCGCCAGCTACGGGTGTCCGGGCCGCTGGACGCGTCCGTGGAAGCCGCATGGATGTTCGATCAGGCCTCGGCAACGGCTTACCTGGAGTGCGCCCAGGCCTGTGGTCTGTCCCTGCTCTGCGGCCCGCCAACCACGGAGACGGCGCTGGCCGCACACAGCAGGGGAGTGGGCCAGCTCATCGCCGCGGCGGTCGCGGCCGGGGCGCGGCGCATTGTCGTCGGGCTGGGCGGCAGCGCGTGCACGGACGGCGGGTACGGCATGATCACCGAACTGGGCGGTTTGCAGGCCGCCCGCCGACGGCTCGCCGGGATCGAGTTGATCGCCGCCTCCGACGTGGAATACCCACTGGTGGGGCCGTGGGGGGCGGCCAGGGTGTTTGCGCCGCAGAAGGGCGCGGACGCCGCCACTGTCGCCGCATTGGAGGCCCGTCTCGAGGCGTGGTCGGTGGAACTGAACGCGGTCGCCGGGCGCGCGGTGAGCGCCGAGCCCGGCGCCGGCGCCGCCGGCGGTATCGGGGCTGGTTTGCTCGCGCTCGGCGGCCGTTGCGAATCCGGTGCCGCAATCATCGCCGAACACACCCACTTGGCCGACGACCTCGCCGAAGCGCAGCTGATCGTCACCGGTGAGGGCAAATTGGACGAGCAGTCACTACACGGCAAGGTCGTCGGCGAGATCGCCGCTGCGGCTCGCCCGCTGGGCATCCCGGTGATAGTGCTGGCCGGACAAGTAGTCCTGGACAAGTCCACGATCCGGTCGTCAGGCATCATGTCTGCCCTATCCATCGCCGACTATGCGGGCTCAGTACGGTTGGCACTGGCCGATGCGGCCAATCAGCTGATGGGCTTGGCGTCCGAAGTCGCCGCGCGACTCGGGAATCCCCGGCCTCCGGGGTACCGTTAGTAACAGTGGGTTTTTCCCGAAGCGGACCCGGGCTGACACGACAGCCGGCCAGCTCACTAACCGATGAGGCATGTAGGAGAAGCAATGACGGTGCAGAACGAGCCCAGCGCCAAGACCCATGGCGTGATCCTGACCGAGGCCGCTGCCGCCAAGGCGAAGTCTCTGCTCGAGCAGGAGGGACGCGATGATTTGTCGCTGCGGATCGCGGTACAGCCGGGCGGGTGTGCCGGGCTGCGTTACAACCTGTTCTTCGACGACCGGACGTTGGACGGTGACCTGACCGCGGAGTTCGGCGGGGTGACGTTGACGGTCGACCGGATGAGCGCGCCGTACGTGGAAGGCGCGTCGATCGATTTCGTAGACACCATCGAGAAGCAGGGCTTTACGATCGACAATCCCAACGCGACCGGGTCCTGCGCGTGTGGGGATTCCTTCAACTGACCTGACCGAAACGGGTCTGCCGGGTCGGGGAGCGTCCCGGCCCGGTTAATACTGCCCGGCCGTGCGCAGCACGTACGAGCACACGAGTACCTGCCCGCGCTGGAAGAGTAGCTGGGCGATGCCCTGCACCTGGCCCTTCGGCGGGCCGCCGGTAGCCGGCGTCACCTGCATGGTGAACAGCGCCTGAGCCTGGTATTGCGACCAGTACACGATTTTGTCGATCGACGTCACGTCGGCCTGGGAGAACTGTTTGCGGAACGCGTCACTGCTCAACTTGGCCAGAGCCTGATCCGAGCGCCTGTCCTTGACTCCGTCGTAGATCCCGCACAGCGCGTTGCGCACGATGATGTCGACATCGCGGCGCTGCAGTGCGTTGAGGTAACCCTGAATCGCGGTTTTCGCCGATGCTTCCGTGAACGCGCCTCCGGTGTTGGCCCCGTTGGTGCGAACCCCGTAGACGATGGCCGCGGTCAGCGCGCCGACCAGCGCGAGGGCCAACAGGGCGCCGATCAGCAGCCGCCGGGGCCGTCGCTTGAGATAAGAGCCCGGCGCCGGCGGCATGCCGGGATAGCCGGGGGGGAAGGCGGGTTCCCGGTCGGCGGCTTCGTGAGGGTAGTCAATAGGCTGCTCGGACCCGGCCTGCGGGTATGGGCGCACCCCTCGAGGTCCTTCGGTGCCGACGGCAGGGTTCGGCGGGTGCTGACCGGCCATCGTGGTTCTCCTACGGTGGTGGACGGGGCTTGCCGCCCGGCAGCGGATTCCGGCATTGAGGTGATTCCTTAGGGCAGGCTAGCGCAACACCTGCCGTCTGCTGTCGACGCGACGGGACGGGCCGCAGCGCCGATAATTGTGAGAGGCTAGACGACCTTACGGATTCAGGACGGAGATTTTGTGACGATTGCGGTAACCGGTTCGATTGCAACCGACCATCTGATGCGGTTTCCAGGCCGATTTTCCGAGCAGCTGCTGCCCGAACACTTGCACAAGGTGTCGCTCAGCTTCTTGGTCGACGACCTGGTGGTGCACCGCGGCGGTGTGGCCGGAAATATGGCCTTCGCCATCGGCGTGCTGGGTGGCGACGTAGCGCTGGTCGGAGCGGCAGGCGCCGATTTTTCCGATTACCGCGACTGGCTCAAAGCCCACGGTGTCAACTGTGATCACGTCCTGATCTCCGAGACTGCGCACACGGCACGGTTCACATGTACCACCGATGTGGACATGGCCCAGATCGCGTCGTTCTATCCGGGCGCCATGTCCGAGGCGCGCACCATCAAGCTCGCCGACGTGGTGTCTGCGATCGGTACGCCGGAGCTGGTCATCATCGGCGCCAACGATCCCGAGGCGATGTTCTTGCACACCGAGGAATGCCGCCGGCTGGGGCTGGCCTTCGCGGCCGACCCCTCCCAGCAGCTGGCGCGGCTGTCCGGTGAGGAAATCCGTCAGCTTATCGGCGGCGCCACCTACCTGTTCACCAACGACTACGAGTGGGACCTGCTGTTGTCCAAGACCGGATGGTCGGAGGCCGAGGTGATGGCCCAGATCGATCTGCGGGTGACCACGCTGGGCCCCAAGGGCGTCGATCTGGTGGACCGGGACGGCACCACCATCCACGTGGGCGTGGTCCCCGAAACCAGTCAGACCGACCCGACCGGGGTCGGCGACGCTTTTCGCGCTGGTTTCTTGATGGGTCGAAGCGCCGGGTTGACCTTGGAGCGGTCCGCGCAACTGGGTTCGCTGGTGGCGGTGCTGGTGCTGGAATCGACTGGAACCCAGGAGTGGCAGTGGGACCACCAGGCTGCGGCGGTCCGGTTGGCCGGCGCCTACGGCGACGAGGCGGCCGACGAGATCGCCGCGGTGCTGGCTTAGCCCCGCGACTAGACGCACGACCAGACGCAAAAGCCCCCGAAAACCCCGGTTTTCGGGGGCTTTTGCGTCTGCTGGCCGTCATAACTGGACTGGGTACTGGTGCTCGCCGATCTGCGGCACCACGCTGCGATCGATGAAGATCGCGTGCCACAGCATGAAGATCAGCACGGTCCACAGCCGGCGGCTGTGATCGCTGGCGCCGGTGCGGTGCTCGTCGAGCATCCGGGTGACGGCTGCCAGGTTGATCAGGTGGCCGGCCTGTGATGAGGCCACCATCTGGTAGGCCCACTCCAGTAGCTCGCCGGCGCGCAACCAGTGCCGGATCGGCACCGGAAACCCCAGCTTGGGCCGGTGCAGCACATGTGCCGGGACGATGGGCTCGAGCGCGCGGCGCAGCGCGTATTTGGTGGTGGTGCGGGTGATCTTGGCCTGCAGCGGTAGCCGGGAGGCCACTGCGAACACCTCGGGGTCCAAAAACGGCACCCGCAGCTCGAGCGAATTGGCCATGGTCATCTTGTCGGCCTTGACCAGGATGTCGCCGCGCAGCCAGGTGAACAGGTCGATGTGCTGCATGCGGGCCACCGGGTCCCAGCCGGTCGACTGCGCGTATACCGGCGCCGTGACGTCGGTATGGGTCCAGTCCGCACGGAAGCCGGGAAGCACGTCGCGCAGCTGCGCGTCGGAAAAGCTGCGGGCATTGCCGTAGTAGCGCTCCTCGAGCGTCAGCGAACCGCGGTGCAGCAGGCTCTTGCCGCGCATGCCCTCCGGTAGCGGCTTGGAGGCCTTTCCCATCGACCGCCGCAGCCGCCGCGGCAGATAGTCGAACGGTTTCAACGACAGCGGCTCGCGGTAAATGGTGTAGCCGCCGAACAGCTCGTCGGCACCTTCCCCGGACAGCACCACTTTGACGTACTTGCGGGCCTCCCGGGCGACGAAGAACAGCGGTACCAGCGCCGGGTCGGCCACCGGCTCGTCGAGATACCAGACGATTTCCGGTAGAGCGGCCACAAACTCTTGCGCGCTGACCACCTTGGCGACGTGGCGCGCGCCGATCGCCTCGGCGGAGGCCACGGCCACGTCGAGTTCGGAAAAACCCTCCCGCTCGAAACCGGTGGTGAAGGTGATCAGCCGCGGGTTATGGCGGATGGCCAGGGCGGCGATGGCCGTGGAGTCGATACCCCCAGACAGAAACGAACCGACGGTGACGTCGGCGCGCATGTGCTTGGCCACCGAGTCTTCCAGCACCGCCGTGATCTCGTCGTAGCGCGCCTGTTCGGTGTCGGGCGTGATCGGGGTGGCGGCAAAGCGCGGCATGAAGTAACGGGTGACCTCCGGCTTGCGCCCGGGCCGGATCCAGGCATAACACCCTGATTCGAGCCGTCGCACTCCGCGGTGCAGCGTCTCGGGCTCCGGCACGTACTGCAGCACGACGTAGTGCTGCAGCGCCCGGCGATCGGTGTCGGTGTCGAATCCGAGCAAGTCGACCAGGTCCAGCAGGCACTTCTTCTCGCTGGCCACTGCGGTGCCGCCACTACCGGTCGCCAGGAACAACGGCTTGATGCCGAACGGGTCGCGGGCGCAGAACAATTCGCGGGTGACGGTGTCCCACAGCGCGAAGGCGAACATGCCGCGTAGCCGCTTGAGCACGTCGGTGCCCCAGTGGTGGTAGCCGGCGACGATCGTCTCGCCGTCGCCGTCGGTGGCGAATACGGCGCCGTGCCGCGCCCCGAGTTCGTCGCGCAACTCCAGGTAGTTGTAGATCTCGCCGTTGAACACCAGCACGTAGCGCTCCGGAGCCTCCGGCGGCCCCCACCGCAGCGGCTGATGGGAATGGGCGATATCGATGATGGAAAGCCGGTTGAACCCGAAAATCACCGACCCGTCGGCATCCGGATCAACCCAGGTGCCCGGTTCGTCGGGGCCGCGGTGGCGCATCGAGAGGGAGGCGCGGGCGATCGCGCTGTCGGCCTGGGCGGCGCTGCGGGCAGCAGCGTCGGGGCACTGCGTCTCGGCAACGCCGGTCGGGGCCGCGACGAAGGCCAGCAGTCCGCACACGGCGCCCCAGTATGCCGCACGTGGCGCTGCCGTGAAGGTGCGGCCCGCAGATACCCTGCCGCGGCCGGGGATACTCGCACGGCGGTCTGTTTTGGCCCGCATCGTCGCCTGCGCGAGCGGCGTGGTCTACGCTGCGTAGTATTCGAATCCGAGTTGGCCGACGATTCCCGCCGGAAGCGGCGCCTAGCCCGAGTCGGCCCAGCTTGTGCTACAGGAGGCGCAACGTGACACTTCGCGAGCCAGGTCGTTCGCAATGCTTGTCGCAGGGCAATTCTGAGATCCGTTCCGGCGGTCGACGGCGAGCGCGCACACTAGCTTCGCGCCTTCGGGTGGCGGCACTGGCCGGTGTACTTGGCATGCTCGCCGTCACCCTGAGCGGATGCAGCTGGTCGGAAGCGCTGGGTCTCGGCTGGCCCGAGGGCGTTACGCCCGAAGCCCACGTCAACCGGGAGTTGTGGGTCGGTGCGGTGATCGCATCGCTGGTGGTCGGGGTCATCGTGTGGGGCCTGATCTTCTGGACGGCGTTCTTTCACCGAAAGAAGCGAAGCGACGCCGACTTTCCTCGCCAGTTCGGCTACAACATGCCCCTGGAGCTGGTGCTGACCATCACGCCGTTCCTCATCATTTCGGTGCTGTTCTACTTCACCGTCGTCGTGCAGGAAAAGATGCTGCACACCACCAAAGACCCGGAAGTCGTGATCGACGTCACGGCTTTCCAGTGGAACTGGAAGTTCGGCTATCAGCGGGTCGACTTCCATGACCACACCTTGACCTACGACGGTGCCGACGAGGCTCGCAAGCACGCCGTTGAATCCAAGCCGGAAGGCAAGGATGCGCACGGGGAAGAGCTGGTCGGTCCGGTGGCCGGGCGTAACACCGAGGACCGCAGCTATCTCAACTTCGACAAGATCGAGACACTGGGCACCACCAACGAAATTCCGGTCCTGGTCCTGCCGGCCGGCAAACGCGTTGAATTCCAATTGAACTCGGCCGACGTGGTCCATTCCTTCTGGGTGCCGGAATTCTTGTTCAAGCGTGACGTGCTGCCTAACCCGGCGGCAAATAATTCAGTCAATATTTTCCAGATCGAGCAGATCACCAAGACCGGGGCATTCGTCGGCCACTGCGCCGAAATGTGCGGTACCTACCACGCCATGATGAACTTCGAAGTTCGCGTGGTGGCCCCCAACGACTTCAAGGCTTACTTGCAGCAGCGGATCGACGGTAAGACCAACGCAGAAGCCTTGCAGGCGATCAACCAGCCACCGCTGGCCGTGACAACCCATCCGTTCGACGCCCGCCGCGGTCAATTGGCCCCGAGCCAAGGTTAGGACACTGTTCGAATGCATATCGAAGCCAGGCTTTTCGAGTTCGTCGCCGCGTTCTTTCTGCTGTGTGCGGTGCTCTACGGTGTGCTGACTTCGATGTTCGCCACCGGTGGGGTTGAGTGGGCCGGTACCACTGCGCTGGCGCTGACGGGTGGCATGGCGATGATCGTGGCCACTTTCTTCCGTTTCGTGGCCCGCCGGCTGGACACCCGGCCCGAGGACTACGAGGGCGCCGAAATCAGTGACGGCGCAGGGGAATTGGGTTTCTTCAGCCCGCACAGCTGGTGGCCGATTCTGGTCGCGTTGTCCGGGTCGGTCGCCGCGACCGGCGTCGCGCTGTGGCTGCCGTGGCTCATCGTTGCCGGCGTGGTGTTCATTCTGGCCTCGGCGGCCGGACTGGTCTTCGAGTACTACGTCGGGCCCGAGAAGCACTGATCACAGCCGGAAAGGTCACAATCAGGGCATCAGTTGATCGGTGGCCAGTTAGCCGCGGCTTCTGTGCCCTGCCCAGTTGGGTAGGGTTTGCGATACACAGTGAGAATCCACCGAGCGCACGCGCACTATTGCAGCCGCGGAGCCCCGCGCTTTGGTGAGGCAGTTTGGACAGGGTAGGCAAACATGAGCGGGCCGAATCCGCCGGGATGGGAACCTGAGGAACCCGATTCCGCCGGCGATTCCAGCGCTGAACTGGAGCCGTTGAGCGACACCGGTGATGAGCAAGACGCAGGTGCTCAGGGCTCGGAACTGAAACCGCTCGACGACAGTGGCCACATCGAGGCGGGATACCCAGCGGCGGAGACCACGGGGGAAACCGAAGCCTACTCGCGTGCCTACTCGGCGCCGGAGTCCGAGCAATTCATCAGCGGGCCTTACCTACCGGCCGATCTGAGTCTTTACGACTACGACAACTACGACGACACCCCGGACGCCGACGACGACCAGAACGCTCCACGCTGGCCATGGGTGGTCGGCGTGGCAGCCATACTGGCGGCGATCGCCCTGGTGGTTTCGGTGTCGCTGCTCGTCACCCGCACCGGATCCCAACGACTGGCCAACCCCGCCACGACGTC
>NZ_UPHT01000121.1 GCF_900566085.1 Mycobacterium attenuatum | reverse complement strand
TAACGCTAGGAATCGACGATCATTCCAGGGCCTGCACAGTGCTCACCGGCCGGCGGCTCGGTAACCAGGTTCCCGCCCCGGGTAACAAGATCCCCTTCACGGACACGCTGATCGACTCCCATTAGGGTTGGCGTCGTGTCAAAACGAGAAGACGGCCGCCTTGATGACGAGCTTCGCCCGGTGGTGATCACCCGAGGGTTCACCGAAAACCCCGCAGGCTCGGTGCTGATCGAGTTCGGTCGCACCAAGGTTCTGTGCACCGCCAGCGTCACCGAAGGTGTCCCGCGCTGGCGCAAGGGAGCAGGCGTGGGATGGCTCACCGCCGAGTACGCGATGCTGCCATCGGCGACCCATACCCGCTCCGACCGCGAATCGGTCAAGGGACGGGTCGGTGGCCGGACCCAGGAAATCAGCCGCCTGGTCGGCCGGTCGCTGCGGGCGTGCATCGACCTGGCGGCCCTGGGGGAGAACACCATTGCAGTCGACTGCGACGTGTTGCAAGCCGATGGCGGTACCCGTACTGCGGCCATCACGGGCGCCTACGTGGCGCTGGCCGATGCGGTGACCTACCTGGCGGCGACCGGCAAGCTATCCGATCCCCGACCCTTGTCGTGCGCGATCGCCGCAATCAGCGTGGGGGTGGTCGACGGCCGGATCCGCGTCGACCTGCCGTACGAGGAAGATTCCCGAGCCGAGGTCGACATGAACGTCGTCGCCACCGACACCGGGACGCTGGTCGAGATCCAGGGCACCGGCGAGGGCGCGACATTCCCGCGGTCGACGCTGGACAAGCTGCTCGACATGGCGCTGGGCGCCTGCGACAAATTGTTCGCCGCCCAGCGGGAGGCGTTGGCGCTGCCGTATCCGGGTGCACTGCCCGAAGGACCGCCACCGCCGAGAGCGTTCGGAAGCTGACCAAGGCTGCTGGCAATCCAAGCGGCGCGTTGCTGATTGGTCAGGCAGAATTGGCTGCCGTAGCTCGCTGTCGTCGATCAACGTAGCTGATCACAGGCGCGCACAATACGCTATGATAAACTGCTCGACATCTAATTGAATTTGGTCAAAACCAATGCTTCGCCACATTTTAGGATCAAATGATGGTCACTCGGCGAGTCCCTCTTGTTGAACATACCTTTCTCAACCAGCCGTGGTGGGCAATGGGCCAGATGACGCGGGAACATGCGGAGCCGCGCATCAACGAAACCGCGACCCGGGCCAGAGCGGGTTTGCTCAATATTATCTCGGCAATCACGATTGCCTTGTTGTTGATGCGTCCGGAAACCGATCCGGTGATCATTGTCGGTCCGCTGGTGCTTTTCGACATGTTGGCTGCGGCCGCTACCGGATTAACTCCATTCAGCCCGACCGGCGTTCTGGGCACCGCGTTAACAATGGGGATGCGTCCGGTGTGGAAAGCGACGCGGCCTAAGCGGTTTGCATGGTTGCTCGGTGCGGGTTTGGCAGCGACATGTCTTGCCATGCGCTTGTTAGGTGCGTCGCCGATAGCGATGGCAGCTGTTGTCGCGGTCTGTTTTCTCCTGACCTGGTCGGAAGCCACGCTGGGATTTTGTGTCGGCTGCTACCTGCACAAATTAATGTGGGGTTGTCAGGACTGCGAAGTCTCTTATGTGAGGACAATAGCGACGCGACCGGCATCACAACAGGAAAGTCGCGCGTAGGCCCCGGGCCCGTGTGGACAACGTTGGGCAGTGATTGTTGACCCGGCTGCTGGTCGCGAGCCGCAACCCGAAGAAGCTGGCCGAACTGCGTCGGGTGCTGGACGGCGCCGGATTGTCCGGGCTGACATTGGCGTCGCTCGATGACGTTGCACCATTTCACGAGGCACCCGAAACTGGTGCGACATTCGAGGCCAATGCGCTGGCCAAGGCGCGCGACGCATTCGCCGCGACCGGTCTGGCCAGTGTCGCCGACGACTCCGGGTTGGAGGTAGCGGCACTCAACGGCATGCCCGGGGTGCTGTCGGCCCGGTGGTCGGGAAACCACGGCGATGACGCGGCCAACACCGCCCTGCTGCTGGCCCAATTACGCGACGTGCCCGACGACCGGCGCGGTGCGGCCTTCGTCTCGGCCTGCGCACTGGTTTGGGCGTCCGGCGAAGTCGTGGTGCGCGGCCAGTGGCCCGGCACGATTGCCCGGCAGCCGCGTGGTGACGGCGGGTTCGGCTACGACCCCGTGTTCATTCCCGACGGCCGTGAGCGGACCGCGGCGCAGCTGAGTCCCGAGGAGAAGGATGCGATGTCACATCGTGGCCGCGCGCTGAAGCTGCTGGTGCCGGAGCTGCGAGCCCTCGCCTAGAGGTGGTAGCGCGCTTTGACGTCCCTCGTCTGGAAATGCTCGACGATGACGCCCAGCAGGGGGATGGTGCCGGCCAGCAGAACGCCAACTGTCTTGCCGATCGGCCAGCGAACCTTGACGGCGAGGTTGAACGCAGTCAATACATAGACGAAGTAGACCCAGCCGTGCACAATCTCGATCCAGCGGATCTCGTGGTGAAAGACCAGGTGGGAGACGAGTTCGAAGCACAGCGCGATGAGCCAGACACCCGTCGCCCATGCCATCACCCGGTAGCCGAGCAGCGCTGTACGGATCTTCTCCACGGGAAAGATTGTGTTCCGCTGCGCTTCGGGTGTCTCAGGCGTCGTCATGGGTGTTCCTGTTCTGCCTTTCGGCGTCGTGCTGCGCGAGTTCGGCCAAGTATGCGTTGTACTCCTGCAGCACCGGATCGTCGGTCGGCTGCGGCGCGGGCCTGGGCCGTTCGGGTAGCAATCCGGCTGGTATCTCGGTCATGGTGTTCGCCGGTTCCGGCGGTGCCTCTTCGTAGCGAACGAACTTGCGGTATGCGTAGAGACAAAACCAGGCGAACATCGGCCATTGCAGTGCGTATCCCAGGTTCTGGAAGCTGCCGGACACCGACTGGAACCTGGTCCACTGCCACCAGCCCAAGGCCAGACAGCCGCAGGCCGCGACGATCGCCAGGGCGATCAACGCGGGCTTGCGAGGGCGGGTGGTGGACACACGTAGACGCTACCGCGCGGTACTCTATGAGGCGCCCATGCGCGAGTGGCGGAACTGGTAGACGCCCTGGATTTAGGTTCCAGTGTCCTTCGGGACGTGGGGGTTCGAGTCCCCCCTTGCGCACCCTTGTGATGAGTCGTGTCATAGGTGATAGATTCCCCGGCCATCGGCCGGGGTTTTTGTTTTGGTTGCGCCAGTAGTTTTTGTCGGGGTCGATGATGTGGCTGCTGAGGTGGTGAATCGTGTAGATGGCGCCGTTGTCGGTCAGTGTGGAGGCGGGTAGGCCGAATTGCGCGGCGGTGGTGGTGAAGCTGGCCACGACATCAGGGCCGGTGACGCGGGGATGGGCGGTGCAGCACAGCAGGTAGCGGGAGTGCTCGTCGTGCCGGTTGAGGATTTCGACGTCGGTGCCGTCGGCCAGGGTCCAGTGGGTGAAGTCGGATTGCCAGCATTCGTTGGGTTGTTCGGCGGCAAAGCGGTGGTAGGAACTGCGCGGCCGTTTACGCGGCTGCGCGGTGATCAGGCCGTGGTGGTGCAGGATGCGCCGGATCGTGGAGGTGGCCGGTACGGGCAGGCCTTGGTGGGCCAGATGGTCTTGCAGGGTTAGCGGGCCGGCGTCACGCCCGTCGGCAGTGAGTTGTTCACGCAAGAGCACGATTGCGGCGATGACCTCGTCGGTGACCGCGCGGGGGTTGCTGGCGGGCCGCCGCGAGCGTGCCTCGACGGCGTCGAGGCCGCCGAGCTGGTAGCGCTGGAGCAGGCGGTACAGGCGGTAGATGTGTTGCCGGGACAGTCCGTAGGCACGGGCTGCAGCCGTCACTGAGAGGTGGCCGCTGGTGACTTCAAGGACGACCACACGCGCTTTGGACATGAATCACGACTGTCACCTATGCCCCGACTCATCGAGGGTCATTGCAGGTGTCACCTATGACGCGACTCATGTGTCACCTATGTCATGAACCCAGACACCCCCTTGCGCACCCTTGCTTTCGCACCCTCGAACGGTGCTTGGTATCGGTAATACCTCCAGACCGCCGGCGAACCCCCATCCGATCTCGCCGGCCAATTGTCGAAATGCACAACTCGCGTGCGCACTAGCGTGATAACGCCACGTCTGACACGACTTCAGGCGCCCCAGCGGTAGCCGTGTGCAATAGGAGCCCATGACGTTGAATCGACATCCAGCTCATCGGGAATCTGTCGGAACGGTCCGGAGATTATCGAGGCGACGACTTGGCGCGTCCGCTATCGGAGCCGGCATGCTGGCCGCGACATATGCGACCGGGCGGGTCAACGCCGAAGACGGGACTGGCCGCTGCGGTGGCAGTCCAGAATCGGGTGACGAAAGTGTTGAATCAGCGCTTCGCAGACTGCTCGAATACCGGCCCACGGCGACAGAGTTGCTGCAACACGAGTCGAATATGCGCGTGGCGATTGAAGCGGCAAGAATGAATCCTGAATTCCCCTTTGGTGCCGCTATTTTCGACCGGGCCGACAACTATCCGATCGCGATCGGTGTCGGTAACCAATCGATTGACCCGATCTCCCACAGCGAATTAGTAGCGATCAACAATATGGCGGCGCAAGAGGGTGAGGGAAAGTGGAGTGGGACTACACTGTATGCCACGGGCGAGCCTTGCTGTATGTGTATGGGGGCCATCATCTGGATCGGCATACCACGCATTGTCTGGGGGTCTTCAATAGCGAAGATCAGGAATTTCGGAATAGGTCAAATCGATATCGGTGCGGCTGAGGTCGCCGCCAGAAGCCACGAAATATATACACCGGAGTATTGCGTTTCCGGCGTATTGTCGGATGAGACCGACGAATTGTTCAGGATCCGTCGATGAGCTCCCGTCCTCAGCGGCATTTCGCTCGTGGGCCGAGCGATTCCGCCAAAGCGATGCGGGAGCGAATTCACGCGGAATCCCGCACCCCGAGGCGCACGGAGCCAGGCCGGACGCGTTATCGTTGCGCCGCCCGCACCAGGTTCGACCCGACGATCAGCCGCTGAATCTCGCTGGTGCCCTCATACAGCCGCAGTAGCCGAACATCGCGGTAGATGCGTTCCACCGGCACCCCTCGCATGTAGCCGCTGCCGCCGTGAATCTGAACCGCGAGGTCGGCTACTTTGCCGGCCATTTCGGTGCAGAAGAGCTTGGCTGCCGACGGCGCGATGCGGCGGTCCTCGCCGGACACCCACACCCGCGCGGCATCGCGGACCAGCGCGCGTCCGGCCAGTACGCCGGTCTGCTGATCGGCCAGCATCGCCTGGACCAATTGGAAGTTTCCGATCGGTGTGCCGCCCTGCGTCGCGCTCGCGGCGTAGGTGACGGACTCATCGAGTGCGCGCTGCGCTGTCCCCACCGCGACCGCCGCAATGTGGATCCGGCCGCGTGCCAATGAGGTCATGGCCGCCCGATAGCCGATGTCCTCGCTCCCGCCGATCAGCGCGGTCGTGTCGACCCTGACGTCGTTGAAGTTGACATCGGACGTCCACGCGCCTTCCTGGCCCATCTTGGCGTCCTTGACACCCACCTGCACGCCTGCCGCGTCCACGGGGACCAGAAACACTGCGATACCGGCGCCCCGCTCGTCGGCCGGCCGGGTCCGCGCGAACACCACGAACAAACCGGCGACCGGCGCATTGGTGATGAAGCGCTTCTGTCCCGAGATCACCCAATTGCCGTTGTCCCGAACAGCTTTGGTGCGCAGCCCGGCCGGATTCGATCCGGCTCCGGGTTCGGTCAGCGCGAACGACGCAACGACCTCGCCGGAGGCTATCGGCTCCAGCCAGCGGGCTTTCTGCTCGTCGGTGCCGAAGCCGACCAGCACCTGGCCGGCGATGCCGTTGTTGGTACCGAACATCGACCGCAGCGCCAGCGAGGTGTAGCCCAACTCCATGGCTAGTTCGACGTCCTGTGGGAGGTCGAGGCCGAGCCCGCCCCACTCCTGGGGAATCGCGTAGCCGAACAGGCCCATCTTTTTGGCGTGCTCCCGCAGATCGTCCGGCACCCGGTCGTTGTCCAGGATCTCCTGCTCACGCGGGATCACGGCGGTGCGTACGAAGTGGCGAGTCTGGGCCAGGATCTGCTGAAAATCTTCGTCACTGACGGTCATGACAGCTGCTCCTTCGGCCCGACGGCTACGATGCATCATATATGAAATATGATATTGACCGACGGGTCCCGGCTGCGGGCAAGACAGTGAGGAATCGTGATGTCATTGCTGAACGGTCAGACGGCGGTGGTCACCGGTGGAGCCCAGGGACTGGGCTTGGCCATCGCCGAGCGATTCGTCGCCGAGGGTGCGCGCGTCGTTCTCGGTGATGTGAATCTGGAAGCGACCCAAGCCGCGGCCCAGAAGCTGGGCGGCGGCGGTGTCGCGGCGGCCGTACGATGCGACGTAACTAAAGCCGACGAGGTCCAAACGTTAATCCGCACGGCCGTAGATCGTTTCGGCGGACTCCACATCATGGTCAACAACGCCGGCATCACCCGCGACGCGACGATGCGCAACATGACCGAGGAGCAATTCGACCAGGTCATCAACGTACACCTCAAGGGCACCTGGAACGGGACCCGGCTGGCGGCGGCCGTCATGCGTGAAAACAAGCGCGGCGCAATCGTGAACATGTCGTCGGTATCGGGCAAGGTCGGGATGGTGGGCCAGACAAACTACTCTGCGGCCAAAGCCGGGATCATGGGAATGACCAAGGCCGCCGCCAAAGAGCTTGCCCACGTTGGTGTCCGGGTCAACGCTATCGCTCCGGGATTGATTCGCTCGGCGATGACAGAAGCAATGCCGCAACGTATTTGGGACCAGAAGCTGGCCGAGGTTCCGATGGGCCGGGCCGGAGAGCCCAGCGAAGTCGCTAGTGTTGCCTTGTTTTTGGCTTCGGACCTGTCCTCGTACATGACGGGAACCGTCCTAGATATCACGGGCGGTCGGTTCATATGAGCGACGCCGTCATCTGCGAGCCGGTCCGCACCCCGATCGGCCGCTACGGCGGAATGTTCAAGTCGCTGAGCGCCGTTGACCTCGGCGTCGCTGCGCTCAAGGGACTGCTGGATCGCACCGCTATGCCGCCCGAGGCGGTACAGGACGTGATCCTGGGGCACTGCTATCCCAGCAGCGAGGCGCCGGCCATTGGCAGGGTGGTCGCGCTGGATGCCGGCCTGCCCGTCACGGTTCCCGGTATGCAGGTCGACCGGCGCTGCGGTTCTGGCCTGCAGGCCGTGATCCACGCCTGTCTGCAGGTCAGCAACGGTGACACCGATCTCGTCGTTGCCGGCGGCTGCGAAAGCATGAGCAATGTCGCATTCTATTCCACTGAAATGCGCTGGGGCGGCGCCCGCGGTGGTATCCAGGTGCACGACGGCCTGGCACGCGGCCGCACCACCGCCGGGGGTCGGCATCATCCGGTGCCCGGCGGAATGCTCGAGACCGCCGAGAATCTGCGCCGGCAGTATGGCATTTCGCGGATGGAGCAGGACGAACTGGCCGTCACGTCGCATCGCCGTGCGGTGGCCGCCCAAAAAGACGGCGTCTTCGCCGCGGAGATCATTCCAGTTTCGATACGTACCCGCCAAGGTGAGGAGCTGATCGACACCGACGAGCATCCCCGCGCCGACACCACGCTCGAATCACTATCAAAGCTCAAACCCATTCTGGTGAAACAGGATCCGGAGGCGACGGTCACGGCCGGCAATGCCAGCGGCCAAAACGACGCGGCGTCGATGTGCGTGGTGACCACACCGGCCAAAGCCGCCGAGTACGGCCTGCGGCCGTTGGTTCGGCTGGTGTCCTGGGGGCTGGCGGGGGTGGCGCCCCACATCATGGGAATCGGTCCGGTGCCCGCGACCGCGGCCGCGCTGGCCAAGGCGGGCCTGCGGCTGGCCGACATTGATCTGATCGAACTCAACGAAGCCTTTGCCGCTCAGGCGCTTGCGGTGATGCGGGAGTGGCACTTCGGCGCTGCCGACCACGACCGAACCAACGTGCGCGGCTCCGGCATATCGTTAGGTCATCCCGTCGGCGCGACCGGCGGCAGGATGCTGGCCACACTGGCGCGGGAACTGGACCGCCGCCAGGCGCGCTACGGCCTGGAGACCATGTGTATTGGCGGCGGCCAAGGGCTGGCCGCGGTTTTCGAGCGGGTCACGTCGGTGTGAACGGCCCGCACTTGCCGTTGAACGGCGTCAGCATCGTCGAGGTTTCCAGCTTCGTGGCCGCGCCGCTGTGCGGTATGACGCTGAGTCAGCTTGGTGCACGGGTGATTCGCGTCGACCCGCTCGGCGGCGCTGCCGACGTCCAGCGCTGGCCGCTCGCACCCACCGGAACGTCAATCTACTGGGCGGGCCTGAACAAGGGAAAGCTGTCGGTGACAGTGGATTTGCGTTCGGCGGAAGGGCAGCGGCTGATTCAGCGGCTGGTCATCGAGGGCGACGGCATCGTCGTGACCAACGCCAGCTTTCCCTGGCTCGGCCACGAGCTGCTGGCCGCGCAGCGTTCCGATGTCATTCACGTGCAGCTGGTCGGGCGCGGTGACGGCACTACCGGGGTCGACTACACCGTCAACGCAGCCACCGGCTTCCCGCTGGTCACCGGTCCGGTCGACCATGGTGGTCCGGTCAACCATGTGTTGCCGGCCTGGGACGTCTGTTGCGGTCTGTATGCCGCGCTTGCCGTTGTTGCGGCTGTGAGACGCCGCGACCAGACCGGCGCCGGGGCTCGCGTCAGCCTGGCGCTGGAAGATGTTGCGTTGGCGACGGCCGGAAACCTGGGGCTGTTGACCGAGCCGCAGGTGACTGGCACGCAACGCCAGCGCCTGGGCAACGCCGTCTACGGCCAATACGGCCAGGACTTCATCAGCCGCGACGGAGTCAGGTTCATGGTTGTCACGTTGACCGGCCGGCACTTTCGCGATCTGGTGGACGTGACCGGCACTGGGCCGGCGGTGTCGGCACTGGCCGAATCGCTGGGTGTGGACTTCGCCGCCGAAGGCGACCGGTACCGCTACCGCGACGTGCTCACCGGCCTTTTCGCGACTTGGTTCGCCGACCACACCGGCGACGAGATCACCGCGGCGTTGTCGGGTACCAGCGTGCTCTTCGAGCGCTACCGGACCTTCGCGCAGGTGGCTGCCAGTCCGAAAGTGACTGCCAATTCGTTGTTTTCCGTGCTGCATCAGCCGGGGCTCGGCGAATATCTGGCTCCTGGCCTGCCGGCCGCGTTCGACGGCGCCCACCCGGCCAGCGCGCCTGCACCGGCACTAGGGCAGGACACCGCGGCCGTGCTCACCGAGGTCCTTGGACTGACGGCCGCCGATATCGCGCGGTTGTCTAGCTCTCAGACGATAGGAACAACGGCGCATGACTAAACTCGCCCAAACCCTCGGGCTGACCGAGCTGCAAATCGAAATCATCAGCACGGTACGGCAATTCGTCGACAAGGAGATCATTCCCAACGCGCCGGAGTTGGAGCGCGCCGACACCTACCCGCAGGCCATCGTCGACCAGATGCGCGCACTGGGTTTGTTCGGTCTGATGATCTCCGAAGAGTACGGCGGGCTCGGGGAGTCGCTGCTGACCTACGCGTTGTGTGTCGAAGAGCTGGCCCGGGGCTGGATGAGTGTCTCCGGTGTGCTCAACACCCACTTCATCGTGGCTTATATGCTGCGCCAGCATGGCACCGACGAGCAGAAGCACCGCTTCCTGCCGCGCATGGCCACTGGCGAGTGCCGCGGCGCGTTCTCGATGTCCGAACCCGAATTGGGCTCCGATGTCGCCGCGATCCGTACCCGGGCACTGCGCGGTTCCGGTGGCGACTACACCATCAATGGCCAGAAGATGTGGCTGACCAACGGTGCCAGTTCGACGCTGGTGGCGGTGCTGGTGCGCACCGACGAAGGCGCGGACAGGCCGCATCGGAATCTGACCGCGTTCCTCATCGAAAAGCCTACCGGTTTCGGTGAAGTGGCTCCGGGCCTGATGATCCCGGGGAAAATCGGCAAACTGGGCTACAAGGGCATCGATACCACCGAACTCATCTTCGACGGCTACCGGGCATGTGCCGACGATGTCCTCGGCGACGTCCCGGGGCAGGGCTTCTTCCAGATGATGGACGGCATTGAAGTCGGCCGGGTCAATGTTGCGGCGCGAGCCTGCGGCGTCGCCATCCGGGCATTCGAACTCGCGGTGCGGTATGCGCAGCAGCGGCACACATTCGGCAAACCGATCGCCGAACACCAGGCCATCGCTTTCCAGCTGGCCGAGATGGCGACCAAGGTCGAGGCGGCACACCTGATGATGGTCAACGCAGCACGGCTGAAAGACTCCGGGGAGCGCAATGACGTTGCCGCCGGAATGGCGAAATACCTTGCCAGCGAATACTGTTCGGAGGTCACTCAGCAAAGCTTCCGCATCCATGGCGGCTACGGCTACTCGACGGACTACGAGATCGAGCGGTTGATGCGCGACGCGCCGTTTCTGCTGATCGGCGAGGGAACCAGCGAGATACAGAAGTCCGTCATCAGCAAGCGGCTGCTCGACGAATATCGGATGTGAAGCAATGACTGTTCCGGATTTCGCTGCGCGGCCCCAGCTTTCCGATGACGTGGCAAGTTTTGTCCGTAAGCGGATTTACGACGGCAGCTACACCGCGGGCAACTACATTCGCCTCGAGCAGCTGGCTGCCGAATTGGGAATCAGTGTGACACCGGTACGTGAGGCGCTGTTCGCGCTGCGCGCCGAAGGATTGGTTGCCCAGCAGCCGCGCCGCGGCTTCGTGGTGTTGCCCGTGACCAAGCGGGACCTCGCCGACGTCGCCAATGTGCAGGCTCACGTGGGCGGCGAGCTGGCGGCCCGGGCCGCGATCGGCATCGGCGACGAGCAGTTGCAGGAACTCAGGCACATCCAGGCGCAGCTCGAGGAGGCCTACGCCGCCGCCGACGACGAGCGGACGGTGCGTCTCAACCACGAGTTTCACCGGGCCATCAACATTGCGGCCGACTCGCCGAAGCTGGCTCAATTGATGTCCCAGATCACCCGTTACGCGCCCGAATCGGTGTTTCCCAGCATCGAGCACTGGCCGGCCCGGGCGATCAAGCATCATCGGCGGATATTGTCCGCACTGGCCAAGCGCGATGACGCGCTGGCGCGCGCTGCCATGGCAGACCATCTTGCCGCCAGCGCGATTCCGTTGATCGAGCATCTGATTGCTCGCGGGGTGGTCGCAGAAAGCGGCGCTGCCGGCGCTTCGCATGGGGACGACGGGTGAGCCGAATTCAGCGCTATCCGTTGGCTGCTGGATATAGGCTGCCGCTAGGGAGCCAGCCGCTAGGGGGCCAGAATGAGACAGATCGAAGGCGGATTGAGCAAGTTGAGACTGCTCTGTGCACCTCGAACGTCGGCTGCATTGGTTGCCTGCGTGGCGGCGATGTCGTTCACCTCACCGGCCCGTGCCGAACCCGGCGACCAGCTCCCCGGCGACGGAGTGTTCCTGGTCGGGGATGACGTTGCACCGGGCACCTATCGTACGGAGGGACCGTCGAATCCCCTTATCCTCGTGTTTGGTCGGGTGTCCGAACTTTCCACCTGCTCGTGGTTGATGCACGGAACGACCGCGGCGAGCTCTGAGGATATTGTCAACTCCAATACCTCGATGGGTCCGATGTACGTGACGATCCCGGCAACCGTGGCGGCCTTCGAGACCAGAAACTGCAAGCTTTGGATGCGGGTCTCCTAGCCGGTGGGCGGCGCCTAGCTGATCGGCTCATCGAACCGCGGCGGCCCGGGTTCGTTTTCGCGGGGCGGACTTGACCGTTTTCCCTTGTGGGGGAGACGACTTGGTCTTGGTCCGTTCCTCGATCAACCGGCCAGCGTGGTCGAGGATGCAGGTGAGGCCGTATTCGAAGTTGGCCTCGTCAGGAGTCGCGATGCGGTGTCCCTTCCCGGTGACCCGGGCAATCAGTGGTGTGGTTTGCGGGTCGATCTCCATGGCGTCTTCGATGGCGCGAGGTTTGCTGTCGGCATGCTTTTCGTTGAGCCGATGCAGGACCACCGATCCGCGGACATGAAGCGAGACCGCGGCGTAAGTATCGAATGCGTCCTCGGGAGACAGGCCCGCTTGCACCAGATTCGCGATAGCCCGCTCCATCTCCTGGGCGCCCAGGCGTGCCGCCCTGGGACTGAGCGCCGATCGGATAAGGATCAGATCGCACAGTATCGGGTTACCCATGAAGGTCTTCCGCATCAGGCGGGCGTGATTGCGCAAGGTCTCGCGCCAGTCGTCGGCCTCCACATACGGGGTGGCGAAGACGTATTTGCTCAGGGCGCGGTCGGTCATCGCGTTGAGCAGGTCATCCTTTTTCCGGAAGTACCAGTAGATGCTGGTGACGCCCACCCCGAGGTGTTTGCCCAGCAGCGGCATACTCAGGTTGTCGATGGACACCTGTTCTGCCAGTTCGAAGGCGCCGGTGATGATGTCGTCTGGATTGATGGACCCGCGCTCGCGCCGCGCACGCTTGTCGGCGGTTGCCTGCTTTGCCACTACGGGGCCACCTCCATAAGATCTGCGTTGCCTGCGCGGCCCCTGGCCGTGCCGCCGGTGGCAGCCAACAAGATGTCGCCGCTCGGTCTGACCGGCACTGCTTCGGATGCCTTTACTTCTGTTACTGTAATACCTATCGTAGGGGTTTTGGTATAAGCGGCTGGGCGGGACGAGCATGACCGGGCTGAGGCGGCGTGGCAACGGACGCTGAGGCGCGCGCGTGGGCGCGGGACGCCTTGCGGGGCATCGGCGACTCGCTGTACACGCCCTTCTGCGGGAACGACGGCGACGACATCGACTGGGACGCCTACCGGAGGCTAGTGCGCTATTGCGTCGGTGATCTCGGGCACCCAATGTTGTGGTGCACCAGCGGTATTGGGGAGTTCTGGTCGCTGACCATCGACGAGCGCAAGCGCCTGCTCGAGGTTGCCATCGAGGAAGGGCGGCGCCTAAATCCCGACGTCGTCGTCCAGGCCTGCACGTCATCCATGACGGCCAAGGACTGCCTGGAATTGACGCTGCACGCCCAGGCGGCGGGCGCCGACATCGCCTATATCCAGACACCGATGATGGAGACCCACGGCGGCGAGGGCGTGCTCAGGTTCTTCAAATACATTGCGGTACAAACGGATATCGCCCTGAGCATGTTCAATTCCCCATCCTCGGGTTATGTGTTGACGCCGGCTGAAAGCGCGCGAATCTACCACGAAGTGCCCGCCGTGTGTGCGACCAAAGAAGGCGCATTCCGGTCGCAGGCCAGTCGGCTGCTCCACGAACTCGCGCCCGGACTGGTGCTCTGGGAGTGCGACAAGACGATCTATCGCGCGGGATGGCTGCGCGCCGGAATCGTCTGTCCGGCACAGCTGGGCACGGCCGGCTACCTGATGGAGACGCCCGAGCGTCCACTGCTGTCCGAGTATTGGGATTTGGTGTTGGGGGACAAGCTCATCGAAGCCATGGACTATGGGCGCGACTCGGGTCTCGATCAGTTCGACGTGGATATCGGGTCGTGGTGGACGTGCTACCCGGGCAGGCCGGACTACTTCACCCACCGGGGTGCGGCGTTCAAGTATGCGGCGGCGGTGTTGGGCCTGCCGATCGGGTCCTACCCTCATTCGCGGCCGCCTCAGGCCGAGTTGCCGCCCGAGGCCAAGACCCAAATCGCTGCTGCGTACCGCCGTTTAGGGCTCGTCGATGCCTGACCGCGCGGCCCCGGTGAGGACAAGGAGGCGCCGATGAGCAACGATGCCGAGGATGCCGTGCTCTACCAGGCCACATCGGGCGGCGTAGCGATCATTACCTTCAATCGGCCCGACCGCCTCAACGCCTGGGGACCCGACATTGCCGCGGGGTTTTATGCGGCGCTCGACAGCGCGGATCAAGATCCGGATATCCGGGTGATCGTGCTGACCGGTCGGGGCCGGGGCTTTTGTTCCGGCGCCTACCTGGGTCCACCGGAATCGGCACGGGGATACGGCGCGGTAATGGAGCGAGCCGGTCAGACCGAGCTGAGCGAGTTGGTCGGCGAACGACCGCCCGATTTCGTCACGACGCTCCGCAAGCCGGTGATCGCGGCCATCAACGGTGCCTGCGCAGGCATCGGTCTGACTCAGGCGCTGATGTGCGACGTACGATTTGCCGCCGCGGGCGTTAAGTTCGCCGCTGTGTTCGCCCGCCGCGGGCTGATTGCCGAATTCGGTATCTCCTGGATACTTCCGCGATTGACGAGCTGGGCGGTCGCCCTGGACCTGTTGTTGAGCGGCCGTACGTTCTTGGCCGAAGAGGCCGCCGAGTTGGGTCTGGTCAAGGAAGTCGTCGAGCCTGAGGAATTGATGCAGCGGACTCTGCAATATGCGGACGACATTGCCCGCAACTGCTCGCCGGCGTCGATGGCGGTGATCAAACGGCAGATCTACGGTGACGCCACCGGCGGCCTCACCGATGCCACCGCGCGCGCCGAAGCTCTGCTGCGCGAGGCGATGCCGAGGCCGGATGTTGTCGAGGGAATAGTGAGCTTCCTGCAGAAACGCCCGCCGCGGTTTCCGTCGCTCACCTCATCGGACGGTTAGCAGCCCGGGATAAGGACAATCATGGGACAGGTGAATTTCCAGGCGATCGACGTCGACAACCACTACTACGAACCACTGGACGCGTTTACCCGGCACCTGGACAAGCGGTTCCGTCGGCGCGGCGTGCAGATGTTCAGCGACGGCCGCCACACCCAGGCGATCATCGGCGACCGCGTCAACCGATTCATCCCCAATCCGACTTTCGACCCAATCATCCTGCCGGGTTGCCTGGACTTGCTGTTCCGCGGCGAGATTCCCGAGGGTGTGAACCCGTCGTCGCTGATGAAGGTCGAGAAGCTGCAATTGCGACCGGAATACCAGCGCCGGGAAGCGCGCGTTGCGGTGCTCGACAGCCAAGGTCTAGCAACGATCGTCATGTTTCCGACCTTCGGCTGCGGAGTCGAGGAAGCCCTCAAGGGTGACATCGAGGCGACCATGGCATCTCTGCATGCCTTCAACCGATGGCTTGACGAGGATTGGGGTTTCGACCGCCCGGACCGTCGCGTCCTTGCGGTTCCGATGATTTCGCTGGCCGACCCTCAAGAGGCCATCAGGGAAATCGATTTCGTGCTCGCACGCGGTGCGCGACTGGTGCATGTGCGTCCGGCACCGGTTCCGGGCATTCCGAAGAGCCGCTCGCTGGGGCACCGCTCGCACGACCCGGTGTGGGCGCGGCTGGCAGAAGCCGGCGTGCCGGTGGCCTTCCACCTGGGCGACAGCGGTTACCTGAAAATCGCTGCGATGTGGGGTGGAAAGGAAACCTTCGAGCCGTTTTCGGTCCCGCCCGACCCGCTGGACAAGATACTCGTCGACGACCGTGCCATCCACGACACCATGGCTTCTCTGATCGTCCACGGCGTTTTCGATCGTCATCCCGCGCTCCGGGTCGCCAGCATCGAGAACGGTTCGGAGTGGGTGCATCGGCTTGCCAAGCGCCTCAAGAAACTGGCCAACCAGCACCCGCGCGCATTCCCCAACGATCCCGTCGACACCTTGCGCGAACACGTCTGGGTATCTCCGTACTACGAGGAAGATCTCGTCTTACTGGCCGAAAAGATTGGCGTCGATCGGATTCTGTTCGGCTCGGACTGGCCCCACGGCGAAGGACTGGAGTCGCCGCTGTCGTTCACCGCAGAACTGGCGGGGTTCACCGAACCGGACACGCGAAAGATCATGCACGACAACGCCTTGAGCTTCCTCGGCATCCCGATGTCTTCGGCAGCCTAGGAAAGACCGTGCCCGAGTGGACTATCGGTGCCGTGCTGGACGCTATCGCGGAGGTCATCCCGGACCACTCGATGACGGTGTGTGGTCCGCGCCGTAGTACGTTCGCCGAGTCGGCCGCGCGAACGATCCGGCTGGCGCATTACCTGTACCGCAACGGTTTCGGCGCCCGGCGTCCCAGTGAGTCGCTGCAGCGGTGGGAATGCGGTCAGGACCGGGTTGCGCTCATCATGTACAACGACCTGTATCCCGACATGGTGATCGGCTGCCTCAAGGCGCGAGTCGTGCCGGTCAATGTGAACCATCACTACTCGTCGCGTGAAATCGCCGAGCTGCTCGACTATGTCGGGCCTCGGGGCATCATCTACCATCGCTCGCTCGGTGCACGATTCAGCGACGTGTTGCTGCCCAACCGAACCGAGCTGCTGATTTCCATCGACGACGGCAGTGGCGCTGCCGAACTGCCGGGCGCTGTCTCACTGGACGACATATTGGCAACCAGTGCCGCTGACCGCCCCGTGACTGGTTCGCCCGATGATCTGATCATGATGTGCACCGGCGGAACGACGGGGCGTCCCAAGGGGGTCCTGTGGCGACAAAGCGATATCTACGTGACGTCCATGGTGGGGAGCGACCACGCAAGCATCGAGGAGATCCATCAGATGGTACGCGTGGGCGGCCCGCCATGGTTCGCCGTTTCACCGCTCATGCATGCCGCCGGCATGTGGACGGCGTTCGCCGCGCTCCTGCACGGACTCACGGTCGTCATGTACGACGACCGCGACAAGCTCGACGCGCAGTCGGTCTGGGTGACCGCCGAACGTGAAAAAGTCGGCATGATCACGATGGTCGGCGACGCGTACGCCGGGCCGCTGGTGGCCGAACTGCGGAGCCGTTCCTACGACTTGTCGTCGGTGCATTCGATCGGTACGGGGGGCGCCGCCACCAGCGCGAAATACAAACGGGCACTGATGCAATTGCTGCCGCAGGTCACCGTCATCGAGGGCTACGGGTCTTCGGAGACCGGCAACATGGCGTTCGGACACAGTCGTGACGGCACCGCCAGCGAAACCTTCGAACCCCGGGTTGGCGCAACCGTCGTCTCCGCCGACCGCACCCGGTTCTTGCAGCCGGGCGACCCCGAGATCGGCTGGGCGGCAAGAATGGGCCGGATTCCGTTGGGATACTTCAACGATGCCGAAGCCACCCGGTGCACTTTCCCCGAAATCGACGGCCAGCGCCTGGTGATACCGGGTGACCGGGCCTGCCTGGAGAAGGACGGAACCATCCGCCTACTGGGTCGCGACTCGTTGGTGGTGAACACCGGTGGCGAGAAAGTGTTCGTCGAGGAGGTCGAGGAAGTACTGCGCACCCATCCCGACGTTGCCGACGCGTTGGTGCTGGGACGGCCCAGCGAGCGGTGGGGGCAGGAAGTGGTCGCGGTGGTCGCCTTGCGCTCCGACGCCGATGGCGGTGATGGCGGTGTCGCGGCGCCGGCGCTATATGCTTTCTGCACCTCGCGGCTGGCGCATTTCAAGGCCCCCAAGGCGTTCGTCTTCGTCGAGCACGTCCAGCGTCTGGGCAACGGTAAACCGAACTATCGGTGGGCCAGAGAACAACTGGCACAACAGGTTGGGGCACCATGACGCATAACGCGATTGACTGCCTGGTGAACGTGCACTTCGGCGAGGCGAGAAACCAGCCGACCTGGATGCTCAAGGTCCGCGACGACTACTTCAAGGGACCCGAGTCGATGTTCGCGCCGGTCGAGCTCTCAGAGCTGCTTGCAGAGATGGACGAACAGGGGGTGCGCAAGGCGATTTTGATGGATTCGCTGGGCGCACCGTCCGCCACCGCCCGCGCCTTCGTCGAGGCGCAGCCGGACCGGTTCGCGCTGGCCATGGGTGGGGTCAACCTACTGCGTCCGGTAAAGCCTTTGCGCGAATTGACTACCATGGCCAAGAACCTGCCCATCGCGTATGCCGTTGTCGGCCCTAGCTTTTGGGCAGACGGGCAATATCCGCCCAGCGACGCCGTCTACTACCCGCTCTACGCCAAGTGCGCCGAACTCGACCTCCCGCTTTGCATCAACACCGGCATACCCGGGCCGCCGATCCCCGGAGAAGTGCAGCATCCCATGCATCTTGACCGGGTGTGCGTGCGGTTTCCCGAGCTTCGGCTGTGCATGATCCATGGCGCCGATCCATGGTGGGACGTGGCGATCCGGCTGCTGCTCAAATACGCCAACCTGCGGCTGATGACCTCGGCATGGTCGCCCAAGCGGCTGCCGGAAAGTCTGCTGCATTACATGCGGACCCGGGGCAAGAACAAGGTGATCTTCGCATCGGATTGGCCCGTATTGCCGATGCGCAGGGTCATACCCGAGGCGCTGGCCCTCGACCTGCCGCCCGATGTGCTGCAGAGCTACCTCTGCGCCAACGCCCAAGAATTCTTCTTCGGTGAGGAGCGCTGACGATGGACCGTTTCGAGCTACGCAGGCTGGACTACAGCTTGTCCGAGGACCACGCCGCGTTGCAGTCGACATACAGGCATTTCCTCAAGGCCCACTGCTCGATCGAAACCGTCCGTGCTGCAGAACCGTCCGGCTTCGACGAGCACCTGTGGCAGCGGTTGTGCGACATCGGCGCCACGACGATGGCACTGCCCGAGTCCGCCGGCGGCGATGGCGCGACGCTGATCGAGCTCACGCTGGTTGCCGAGGAGATCGGCCGCTCGCTGGCACCGGTCCCGTGGATCGACCACGTCTGCGCGACGCGGCTCTTGGCTCGCCTCGGCACACTGGACGCCGAGGCCGCTGCCCTGGCGAAGGGAGAACAGATCGCGGCGCTCGATCCCCGGATGGACAGCGGGCTTGGCCGTCGGCTGATTCCCACCGGGTCGATTGCCCGCCACGTTGTCGTGGCCAGCAATGACCATATCGTGCGCCTGACGTTTAGCAACCCGCCGGCGAAGGTGGACAACATGGGTCGACTGCCCATGGCCTGGGTTGACCCGGCGTCCGCCGACTGCCGGATCGTCGTGAGCCAGGGCCACGATGTGCTGGTGAATTACCAGCGGGCACTGGATGAATGGCGACTGCTGACTGCCGCGGCCCTGGTGGGGCTGGTCGAGCAGACAATGACGACCGCAGCGGAATTCGCCAAGTCCCGATACACACTCGGCGTACCCATCGGCACACTGCAAGGCATTTCGCATCCGCTGGCGAACATGGCCATCACCGTGCAGAGCGGACGCAACTTGGTCCGGCGCGCTGCCTGGTTCCTGGACAATGAGCCCGACGAACGACCGGAATTGGCGCCGTCGGCGTTCCTGTTCATGGCCGAAGAAGCCGCCAGGGCAGCGACCATGGCTGTCCATATCCAAGGAGGCCTGGGGGTTTCGGCCGAGGCCGCCGCCACCGCGTATCTGGTGCGGGCCAGGGGGTGGCCACTGGCCGGCGGCGATCCGGGGGTTTCCGCCCGGCGGATTGCCGAGATCGTGGCCGCTCGCGAAACAACCTCTCAAGCCGCGTGCGGGTAGGTCAGGAGCCTGACGATGGACTTTTCCTTGGTCGAACTTTCCGAAGAGGACAACGCATTTCGCGTCGAGGCGCGCAGGTTTCTGGCCGAGCATGTGACCGACGAGGTCTGCCGTCACGATCGCGAAACGGGTGACAACTTCCATCAGGGCCTGCACCTGAAGTTCGGCGCCGCAGGATATTTGGAAGCGGAGTGGAAGACGGAATCCGAAGGCGGATTCAATCGGGTGCGCCGGCGCATCTGGGAGCTGGAGAAACGCCGTGCCCGAGTGCCCTGGGTTACGTGGGGAACTACTGCCATGGTGGCTCGGTCGGTAACGAAATTCGGCTCGCCCGAGCTCGTCGAGGAGGTATTGCCGGGTGTCTTCAACGGGCATGTTCGGATGTGCCTGGGCTACACCGAGCCCGAAGGCGGATCCGACGTCGCCACCTGCAAGACCCGTGCGGCGCGCGACGGCGACAGTTGGGTGATCAACGGTTCGAAGATGTTCACCACCGGCGCCCACAACTGCCAGTATGTCTTTTTGATCACCAACACCGATCCGCACGCGCGAAAACACAAGAGCCTGACCATGTTTCTGGTCCCGCTGAACTCGCCGGGCATCGAGATCCAGGGTTTACGCACGGTGGACGGCGACCGGACGAACATCGTCTACTACAGTGACGTGCGCGTCGATGACAGGTATCGGCTAGGCGAGGTGAACGGTGGCTGGACGGTACTGCGTGAACCGCTCAACGTCGAGCACGGGGCGGTGGCGCCGGCACCCGACGAGTTGCAGGATACCTCGATCATGATGCACCAGGCCGGTGTCATGGCCGAAGCCGTCGACCGGGTCGCGGCGCGGGTGACCCGGACCGGACCGGGCGGGCACTGCCTGCTCGACGACGGGTCGGTGGCATATCGGCTGGGCCGCAGCGTCGCCCGGATGGAAGCAGCGCTGTCGGCGCCGGGCATTTTCGGCCGGGTGGCCATCGCACAAACGATGCGCGACATCTCCCCGGATCTGATGGACATTCTGGGGACTGCGGCTGCGTTGCCGTTCGGGACCGACGGCGCGGCCGACGATGGCGGTGCGGAATACGCCTACCGCTTCGCGCCGTTGGTCGGAATCTACGGCGGCACCCTGGAAGTGTTCCGCAACATGATCGCCGAACACGTTCTCGGCCTTGGCAAGCCCAGCTACGCGTCACCGCCGAACAAGGCTGGTTCGGCGCCGATCGCATTCTGATCGCATTCTGAGCGCGGCGCCGGTTGGCCGCCTAAGAACCGGGACTACCGGCTAGCCGCCATAGCCGCCATAGCCGCCGTATCCGCCGACTCCGGAGGCGATGATCGCGGCGTCAGTGGTGGCCAATTGAATGGGCAGTGCAAGATCTTCAGCGGCCAAGCGCGTCACGGTCTGGACGTCATAGTTGATTGCGGCGGCCACATCGTTGGCGGCTTTCACGGGATTACCCTCTGCCAGGTCAACCCCCGCTGCGCCCAGGTCGGTCTCGGTCACCGATACCGCATTCCAGATTGCCGTCTGGTTATCGTCGAGAACCTTGCCAATAAGGGCTCCGTCCGCCCGCACTATCTCACCGGGAATTGCGGCAATCTGCGAGGCCCTTAGCCTCGATCCACGGATGGATTGGGTTCGTTTCGGGTGTCGAGATGAGGAAAGTGCCTTTTGACCTGGGATGATTGGAGTTTCCAGACAACAATCGTCCAGCTCAAGAAAGGCACTTTCGGTGAGAGTGTGTCACAGGTTCGCGCCCTCGTCGGCGGTGTTCGATGATGACAATCTCGTGTCGTGTGCTGGTTTGGTGCCGGTGATGA
>NZ_UPHT01000098.1 GCF_900566085.1 Mycobacterium attenuatum | reverse complement strand
GGCGGGGGTGGCGGCGGCAACGGCGGCAATGCCCTGTTGTGGGGTACCGGCGGTGCCGGTGGGCGGGGCGGTGCGGGCGTTCCGGTCGGAATCGACGGAGCCGGCGGGCGCGGCGGTCTGTTCTAGGGCGCTGCCGGCCGGCATCGCTTATCCCGAGCCTGTCCCGAGCCTGTCCCGGGCTTATCCCGAATCGGCGCGATCAGCCTCGCGGGCGCGTGCGCGCGTTGCGGCGGGTTCGGTCTAGGTAGGGTGTCATGGCCGATCATGGCCGGTCATTTTTGTCACGACGGCAAAGGGAGGTGTTTTCGGTGCCCGCTGAACGCAGTCTCGACGACGGCACGGGCGTGCCTCTGCCCACGTTGGCGGCGCAGGTCGGCGCGGTGCTGGCCGATCGCCCGGATCACCTAGCCACAGTCCCTGATCTGGCGGTCACCGGCGTGACGCTGCGTGCCCAGGACGTCCGGCCCGGCGACCTGTTCGCTGCCCTGGCCGGCTCGACCACACACGGCGCCCATCATGCCGGCGAAGCCATCGAGCGGGGGGCGGTCGCGGTGCTCACCGACGCCGACGGTGTCGCCGCGATGGGTGCCCACGCGGTGAGCGTGCCGGTGCTGGTGCATCCGGTACCGCGCAGCGTGCTCGGGGGGCTGGCAGCCACGGTGTACGGCCGCCCCTCGGAGCGGCTCACGGTCGTCGGCGTCACCGGAACGTCAGGGAAGACCACCACCACCTATCTGGTGGAGGCCGGTTTGCGGGCCGGCGGTCGGGTCGCCGGGCTGATCGGCACCATCGGCATCCGCATCGACGGCGCTGACATCCCTAGTGCGCTGACCACGCCGGAGGCACCCGCCTTGCAGGCCATGCTCGCCGAAATGGCGCAACGCGGGGTGGACACCGTCGTCATGGAGGTGTCCAGCCACGCGCTGACCCTGGGCCGGGTGGACGGCACCCACTTCGCGGTCGGTGGCTTCACCAACTTGTCGCGTGACCATCTGGACTTTCACCCCACCATGGAGGACTACTTCGAGGCCAAAGCCCTGCTATTCGATCCGGCCTCCGCGCTGCGCGCCGGCAACGTCGTGGTGTGCATAGATGACGAGGCCGGACGCGCGATGGCCGCGCGGGCCGGTGACGCGATCACCGTGAGTGCGCACGATCGGGCCGCGCACTGGTGCGCTGTCGACATTGTGCCGATGGGCGCCGCCGGACAGGAATTCACTGCCATCGACCCGGCCGGCGTCGAGCACCGAGTGCGCATCGGCTTACCGGGCGGCTACAACGTCGCCAATTGCCTTCTGGCACTGGCAATTTTGGACAGCGTCGGGGTTTCTCCAGAGCAGGCTGCGCCGGGGCTGCGGCAGGCCCGGGTTCCCGGGCGCCTGGAACAGGTGGACCGCGGCCAGGATTTTCTGGCGCTGGTCGACTACGCGCACAAGCCGGGGGCACTGCGGGCGGTGTTGACCGCGCTGGCGCGCCCGGAGCGCCGGCTGGCGGTGGTGTTCGGCGCCGGTGGCGAGCGTGACCCGGGAAAGCGCGCCCCGATGGGTGCCGTCGCCGCGGAGCTGGCCGACCTGGTCGTCGTCACCGACGACAACCCGCGCGGTGAGGACCCTGCGGCGATCCGGCGGGAGATCCTGGCCGGAGCGGCGGGGGCTGGCGGCAGCGCAGCAGTGGTCGAGGTCGCTGACCGCAGGGACGCGATTCGGCACGCGGTCGCCTGGGCCGGCTCCGGGGACGTGGTGCTGGTTGCCGGCAAGGGCCATGAAACTGGTCAGCGCGGCGCCGGGCAGGTCCGCCCGTTCGACGACCGGCTGGAACTGGCCGAGGCACTGGCGGCGCGCGCGGCCGGCGAGCTTGCCGGACCCGGACAGACACGCCCATGATCGAGCTCACCGTGGCCCAGATCGCCGACATCGTCGGCGGCACCCTGGCCGACATCTCGCCGCGGGATGCCGCGCAACGCCGCGTCACCGGCACCGTCGAGTTCGATTCGCGAGCGGTCGGCCCTGGGGGACTGTTTCTGGCCCTGCCGGGCGCGCGTGCCGACGGGCATGACCATGCGGCGTCGGCAGTGGCGGCGGGGGCGGCGGCGGTGCTGGCCGCGCGGCCGGTCGGTGTCCCGGCCATCGTGGTGGCGCCGCAGCGGTGCCCGGACCAGGGCGCGCTGGCCGGGGTGCTCGAGCACGACGCCGACGGATCGGGCGCGGCCGTCTTGGCCGCGCTGGCGAAACTGGCCCAGGCGGTGGCCGCGGAGCTGGTGGCCGGCGGATTGATCATCATCGGGATCACCGGCTCGTCGGGCAAGACCTCGACCAAGGATCTGGTGGCCGCGGTGCTCGAACCGCTGGGTGAGGTGGTCGCCCCGCCCGGATCCTTCAACAACGAGCTGGGTCATCCCTGGACCGTGCTGCGCGCCGGCCGCGACACCGACTACCTGATTCTGGAGATGTCGGCCCGTCATCGCGGCAACATCGCCGCGCTGGCCCAGATCGCGACTCCGGCCATCGGGGTGGTGCTCAACGTCGGCACCGCGCACCTGGGCGAGTTCGGCTCCCGCGAGGCCATTGCGCGAACGAAATCAGAACTGCCGCAAGCTGTTCCGCAATCCGGCGTGGTCATCCTCAATGCCGACGACCCCGTGGTGACGGCGATGGCCGAGGTGACCGCGGCGCGGGTGGTTCGTGTCAGTCGGGCTCGCAGCGCCGCAGACGTGTGGGCCGGGCCGGTGTCGTTGGACGAGCTGGCCAGGCCGCAGTTCACCATGCACTGCGGCGATGCTGCGGCTCAGGTCCAGCTGGGCGTCTCCGGCGACCACCAGGTCACCAACGCGTTGTGTGCGGCCGCCGTCGGGCTGGAATGCGGCGCCACCCTCGATCAGGTGGCAACCGCGCTTGGCGCCGCGGGTCCGGTGTCGCGGCATCGGATGCAGGTGACCACCCGCGCGGACGGGGTAACGGTGATCGACGACGCCTATAACGCCAACCCGGACTCCATGCGGGCCGGTCTGCAGGCGCTGGCCTGGATTGCCCACGGTGGCTCCGGCAGCGGGGTCGACCGCCCCGCCAAGCGGCGCAGCTGGGCGGTTCTGGGTGAGATGGCAGAACTTGGCGCCGACGCCATAGCCGAGCATGACCGCATCGGGCGGCTCGCAGTGCGATTAGATGTGTCTCGACTCGTTGTGGTCGGAACCGGGAGGTCGATGAGCGCCATGCACGACGCTGCGGCCCTGGAAGGGGCGTGGGGCTCCTGGGGCGCCGGGGCCGACAGGGGGGTCGTCAACGTTGCGGACGCCGACGCGGCGCTGGCACTGTTGCGCGCCGAAGTCCGGTCCGGGGATGTGGTGCTGATCAAGGCGTCGAACTCGGCAGGCTTGGGAACGCTGGCCGACGCGTTGGCCGCAGACGGCGTGGGCGATCAGGGAAGCGCCCGCCCATGAGACAGATCCTGATCGCCGTCGCCATCGCGTTGGCGGTGTCCATCCTGCTCACTCCGGCGCTGATCCGGCTGTTCACCAGGCAAGGCTTCGGTCACCACACCCGCGAGGACGGCCCACCAAGCCACCACAGCAAGCGCGGCACGCCGTCGATGGGGGGTGTGGCGATTCTGGCGGGCATCTGGGCGGGCTACTTCGGCACTCACCTGGCCGGGCTGGCGTTCGACGGTGAAGGCATTTCCGCGTCGGGTTTGCTGGTGCTGGGCTTGGCCACCGTGCTGGGCGGGGTCGGATTCCTCGACGACATGATCAAGATCCGCAGGTCACGCAACCTCGGGCTGAACAAGACCGCAAAAACCGTCGGGCAGATCACCGCCGCGGTACTGTTCGCGGTGCTGGCACTGCAGTTCCGCAATCCGGCCGGCCTCACGCCGGGCAGCGCGCAGCTGTCCTACGTGCGCGAGATCGCCACGGTCACGTTGATTCCGGTGCTGTTCGTGCTGTTCTGCGTGGTCGTCGTCAGCGCGTGGTCCAATGCGGTCAACTTCACCGACGGCCTGGACGGGCTGGCGGCCGGCTGCATGGCGATGGTCACTGGGGCCTACGTGCTGATCGCCTTCTGGCAATACCGCAACGCGTGCGTGACCGCGCCGGGGCTGGGCTGCTACAACGTGCGTGATCCGCTGGACCTGGCGCTCATCGCCGCCGCGACCGCCGGTGCCTGCATCGGTTTTTTGTGGTGGAACGCCGCGCCGGCCAAGATCTTCATGGGCGACACCGGTTCGCTGGCATTGGGCGGCGTCATCGCCGGACTCTCGGTGACCAGCCGCACCGAGTTGCTGGCGGTGGTGCTGGGCTCGCTATTCGTCGCCGAGATCACCTCGGTGGTGCTGCAGATTCTGACGTTCCGCACGACCGGGCGCCGGGTATTCCGGATGGCGCCCTTCCACCACCATTTCGAATTGATCGGCTGGGCCGAAACCACCGTGATCATCCGGTTTTGGCTGCTCACGGCGATCAGCTGTGGTCTGGGCGTGGCCTTGTTCTACGGCGAATACCTGGCTGCGATCGGTGCCTGACGTGCTTGATCCCCTGGTGCCGGGCGCGCCGGTGTTGATCGCCGGTGGCCGGGTTACGGGCCGCGCGGTGTTAGCGGCGCTGACTCGGTTCGGCGCGATGCCTACCGTGTGCGACGACGACCCGGTGATGCTGCGACCTTATGCCGACGAGGGGGTGGCGACCGTGCCGCCGTCGGAAGCGGTGCAGCAGATCGCCGAGTACGCCTTGGTGGTCACCAGTCCCGGGTTCCAGCCGACCACGCCCGTGCTGGCCGCGGCGGCCGCCGCGGGCGTGCCGATCTGGGGTGACGTGGAACTGGCCTGGCGGCTGGATACGGCGGGCCGGTACGGGCCGCCGCGTCGCTGGCTGGTGGTGACCGGGACCAACGGAAAGACCACCACGACCTCGATGCTGCACGACATGCTGACTGCGGGCGGGCACCGCAGCCTGCTGTGCGGAAACATCGGCAGCCCGGTGCTGGAGGTGCTCGACCAGCCAGCCGACGTGTTGGCCGTCGAGTTGTCGAGTTTTCAGCTGTACTGGGCGCCGTCGCTGCGGCCCGAGGCTGGTGTGGTGCTCAACATCGCCGAAGATCACCTGGACTGGCACGGCACGATGGCGGCCTATACCGAGGCCAAGGCTCGGGTGCTGACCGGCCGGGTGGCAGTGGTGGGACTCGATGACGCCCGGGCCGCGGCACTGCTGGACGCCACGCTGGCACCGGTGCGGGCCGGCTTCCGGCTCGGTGAGCCCGCCGCCGGCGAGCTGGGCGTGCGCGACGGACACCTGGTTGACTGCGCCTTCGCCGCCGATCTGTCGCTGCTGCCGGCCGCGTCCATTCCGGTGCCGGGCCCGGTCGGGGTGCTCGACGCGCTGGCGGCGGCCGCGCTGGCCCGCTCCGTCGGCGTGGCGGCCGAAGCGATCGCGGACGCGGTCGCGTCGTTCCGGGTGGGCCGGCACCGCTCAGAAGTGGTGGCGGTTGCCGACGGCATCACCTACGTCGACGACTCCAAGGCCACCAACCCGCACGCTGCGCAGGCATCGGTGCTGGCCTACCCGCGGGTGGTCTGGCTGGCCGGCGGGATGCTCAAGGGTGCGTCCGTGGATGCCGAGGTGGCGCGCATCGCATCACGGCTGGTCGGCGCGGTGCTCATCGGCCGAGACCGCGCAGAGGTTGCCGAGGCGTTATCACGACACGCGCCGGATGTGCCCGTCGTCCAGGTTGTGACAGGCGAGGATGCTGATATGGCTGTGGCTTGTGATGCTTATGTGACGAAAGTAGACAATTCGGTTGAACCGCTTGGCGCGCGCGTGATGGCCGCCGCGGTCGCCGCGGCCAAAGACATGGCCAAGGCCGGTGACACGGTGCTGCTGGCGCCGGCAGGCGCGTCGTTTGACCAGTTCAACGGGTACGCCGACCGGGGCGACGCCTTCGCGGCCGCGGTGCGCGCCGTGGTCCGGTAGGCGCGCGTGCGCAGCGCATTCACCCGGCTGCGGCGCCGGGGCAAGGCTGGCGACACCAACACCGACACGACAGGGCAGACCGACTCGGGGGAGACGGTCCAAGCTGACGAGCAGGCCGACGCTGCCGCGTGCTCGGGTGAGCAGGCGGCCGACAAGCCGGCAGCCAACCCCGCTGACCAGGCGGGACAGCAGCCGGGCGACAAGGCGGGCGGAAGGTGCCCGGCCAAACCCGTGGAGGCGGGTCCGCGTACTCGTTTCGGCATGTGGCTGGGCCGTCCCATGACGTCGTTTCACCTGATCATCGCCGTCGCCGCGCTGCTCACCACGCTCGGATTGATCATGGTGCTGTCGGCCTCCGGCGTGCGGTCCTATGACGACGACGGCTCGGCGTGGGTGATCTTCGGCAAGCAGGTCTTGTGGACCGTCGTCGGTCTCCTCGGCTGCTACATCGGGCTACGCATGTCGGTTCAGTTCCTGCGTCGCATCGCCTTCTCCGCCTTCGCATTCACCATCGTGCTGCTGGTGCTGGTGCTGATCCCGGGAATCGGCAAGGAGGCCAACGGCTCGCGCGGCTGGTTCGTGGTGGCCGGCTTTTCGATGCAGCCTTCGGAGCTGACCAAGATGGCCTTCGCCGTCTGGGGTGCGCATCTGCTCGCGGCCCGGCGGATGGAGCGGGCGTCGCTACGGGAAATGCTGATTCCGCTGGTGCCGGCTGCGGTCGTGGCGCTGGCGCTGATCGTGGCCCAGCCCGACCTGGGGCAGACGGTGTCGATGGGCATCATCCTGCTCGGGCTGCTGTGGTACGCGGGGCTGCCGTTGCGCGTGTTCGCCAGCTCACTGGCGGCCGTCGTCGTCTCCGCGGCAATCCTGGCGATGACTGCGGGCTACCGATCCGACCGAGTGCGGTCGTGGCTCGATCCCGACAACGACCCGATGGACTCGGGCTATCAGGCGCGGCAGGCCAAATTCGCGCTGGCTCACGGCGGTATCTTCGGCGACGGCCTGGGCCAGGGTGTCGCCAAGTGGAACTATCTGCCCAACGCCCACAACGACTTCATCTTCGCGATCATCGGCGAGGAACTCGGCTTCATTGGCGCGCTCGGGCTGCTGGGGCTGTTCGGGCTGTTCGCCTACACCGGTATGCGGATTGCCCGACGTTCGGCCGACCCGTTTTTGCGGCTGCTGACGGCAACCGTCACGTTGTGGGTGCTGGGACAGGCGTTCATCAACATCGGTTACGTGATCGGGCTGCTGCCGGTCACCGGGCTGCAACTGCCGCTGATCTCGGCAGGTGGTACCTCGACGGCCACCACCTTGTCGATGATCGGGGTCATCGCCAATGCGGCGCGGCATGAACCCGAGGCGGTGGCCGCACTGCGCGCCGGCCGCGACGATACAGTGAACCGACTGCTCCGGCTGCCGCTACCCAAGCCCTATGTGCCGACCCGCCTCGAGGTGTTTCGCGACCGCAAGCGCGCTCGCCCGCAACCGGCCAAACCGGCAGCCAAACAGCCGGCCAAGAAGCCGGCCGCCCGGAAGGTGCCCAAGGCGGTCCGCAAGGCCGGAGAGCCACCGCGACCGGCGTTACCGCGCCGGGCCGATCGGCCGGCTCGCTCCGCGGGTACCGCTCACGGGCGGGGACGGGGACACCAGCTGCTTGTGGGGGAGCATCATGGAGCGGGTCAGCGGTACGCCGGCCAGCGTCAGGCAGGTCGGATTCGGACATTGGAAGGTCAGCGTTACGGGTGAACGACTCGGTCAGGGAGCCGGCCGGTGGGCAGAAGGTGACCGACTCCGGCCCTTCGTTGTCGATCGTGCTCGCCGGCGGCGGCACCGCCGGGCATGTGGAGCCCGCGATGGCCGTCGCCGATGCGCTGAGCGCTCTCGAGCCGAATGTCCGGATCACCGCCCTGGGCACCCCCCGCGGGCTCGAGACCAGCTTGGTGCCTGCGCGGGGCTATCACCTGGAGCTGATCACCCCGGTGCCGTTGCCGCGTAAGCCCAGTAGCGACCTGGCCCGGCTGCCCCCGCGGGTGTGGCGAGCCGTGGCGGAGACCCGGGCGGTGCTCGATGCGGTGCACGCCGACGTCGTGATCGGTTTCGGTGGCTACGTGGCGCTGCCCGCCTACCTGGCCGCCCGGGGAATTCCCCGTGTGCGGGTCCGGCGGCGCCGGATCCCGGTGGTCATCCACGAGGCCAACGCCAGGGCCGGGCTGGCCAACCGGGTGGGGGCCCGCACCGCCGCCCGGGTGCTGTCGGCGGTGCCGGAATGCGGGCTGCGCCGCGCCGAGGTGGTCGGGGTTCCGGTTAGGCAGACGATCACCGCCTTGGACCGCGCGGCACTGCGCGCCGAGGCGCGCGCACACTTCGGCTTCGCCGACGACGCCCGGGTACTGCTGGTGTTTGGCGGTTCTCAGGGCGCCGTCTCACTCAACCGTGCGGTGTCGGCGGCCGCGGCCGACCTGGCCGCCGCGGGCGTTTCCGTCTTGCATGCCCACGGCCCCAAGAATGTCTTGCAGCTGCGCACCCCCGGCGACGGTGACCCGCCGTATGTCGCGGTGCCCTACCTGGACCGGATGGATCTGGCCTACGCCGCCGCCGACCTGGTGATCTGCCGATCGGGTGCGATGACGGTCGCCGAGGTGTCCGCAGTGGGGCTGCCCGCCATCTACGTGCCGCTGCCGATCGGCAACGGCGAGCAGCGGCTCAATGCGCTGCCCGTGGTTAACGCCGGCGGCGGCATGGTGGTCGCCGACGCCGACCTCACGCCGGCCCTGGTGGCTCGCGAAGTGGCGGGGCTGCTCACCGACCCGCCCCGCCTGGCGGCGATGACGGCCGCCGCCGCGCAGGTGGGACACCGTGATGCGGCCCGGCAGGTGGCCCAGGCGGCGCTGGACATCGCCCGGCGGGCTCGTGCCGGGAGCGTCTCCGGGAGAGCCGAGTGAACACCGATCAGCTGCCACCCGAACTGCAGCGGGTCCACATGGTCGGCATCGGGGGAGCCGGCATGTCGGGCATTGCCCGCATCCTGCTGGACCGGGGCGGTCTGGTATCGGGATCAGATGCCAAGGAGTCCCGCGGGGTGCATGCGTTGCGGGCTCGCGGCGCGCTGATCCGCATCGGGCATGACGCGTCGTCGCTGGATCTGCTGCCCGGCGGCGTCACCGCCGTCATCACCACCCGGGCCGCGATCCCCAAGACCAATCCCGAACTGGTCGAGGCCCGGCGCCGCGGCGTTCCGGTGCTGCTGCGACCGGTCGTGCTGGCCAAGTTGATGGCCGGCCGCACCACACTGATGGTCACCGGAACGCACGGCAAGACGACGACAACGTCGATGCTCATCGTCGCGCTGCAGCACTGCGGGCGCGACCCGTCGTTCGCGGTGGGCGGTGAGCTGGGCGAGGCCGGTACCAACGCCCACCACGGCAGTGGGGACTGCTTTGTCGCCGAAGCCGACGAAAGCGACGGTTCGCTGCTGGAGTACACGCCCAACGTCGCCGTGGTCACCAACATCGAGTCCGACCACCTGGACTTCTACGGCAGCACCGACGCCTACGTCGGGGTGTTCGACGCGTTCGTGGAGCGCCTGGCGCCCGGCGGCGCGCTGGTGGTGTGCACCGACGACCCGGGCGCGGCCGCACTGGCTCGGCGCACGGCCGAGCTGGGAATCCGGGTGCTGCGCTACGGGTCGGCCGAAACCGCCGGTGCGCCGTTGGCGGCAACATTGCTGTCCTGGGAGCAGCGGGGCGTCGAAGCGGTGGCACAGCTGCGGTTGGCCGGCGAGCCACACCCGCGCGTGATGCGGCTCGCGGTCCCCGGACGGCACATGGCGCTCAACGCGCTGGCTGCGCTGCTGGCCGCGGTCGAGGTGGGCGCCCCGGTTGACGAGGTGCTCGACGGCCTGGCCGGTTTCGAGGGCGTGCGACGCCGGTTCGAGCTGGTCGGCGCGGTGGGGTCGATTCGGGTGTTCGATGACTATGCCCACCACCCGACCGAGATCAGCGCCACCCTGGCAGCCGTGCGCTCGATCGTCCAGCACGGCGGCAGCGGTCGGTTGCTGGTTGTTTTCCAGCCGCATTTGTATTCGCGCACAAAGGCTTTCGCTACCGAGTTCGGTCGCGCCCTCAGTGCCGCCGACCAGGTGTTCGTGCTCGACGTCTACGGCGCCCGCGAACAGCCCCTGGCCGGCGTCAGCGGGGCCAGCGTCGCCGGGCACGTGAGCGTACCGGTGCGCTACCTCCCGGATTTCTCCGCGGTGGCCGGCGAGGTGGCCGCCGCGGCCGCGCTGGGTGACGTCATCGTCACCATGGGCGCCGGAGATGTCACTTTGCTGGGTCCGGAGATCGTGACCGCCCTGCGGGTACAGGCCAACCGCGGCGCGCCCGGCCGGCCGGGAGTTCTGCAGTGACCGAACCCGGCGAAGCCAGCCCGATCGACGCCAGCCCGATCGACGCCAGCCCGATCGACGCCAGCCCGATCGACGTCGTCGCCGACGAATCGGCGCACGTGGGCGCCGAGGCGGCCACCCAGCCACTCGCCAGCGAATCCCAAGACCCGGCCGAGTCGCCGGACAACGACGATTTCGAGGGCCCACGCCGGCGTGCTCGGCGCGAACGTGCCGAGCGCCGCGCCGCCCAGGCGCGAGCCATCGCCATCGAGCAAGCGCGGCGCGAGGCCAAGCGACGAGCCCGCGGGCATGTCGTCAAGGAACCCAAACCCGTTGCGCGCGGCGTTGTTCAGGGACTGAAGATGCTGCTGGCCACCGTGGCGTTGCTCGTCGTCGGCGTGGGGCTGGCGTTGGTGCTGTATTTCACGCCCGCAATGTCGGCGCGCGATATCGTCGTCGTCGGGCTTGGGTCGGTGACCCGCGACGAGGTTCTCGACGCGGCTCAGGTGCGGCCCGGAACGCCGTTGCTGCAGATCAATACCAGCCAGGTCGCCGACCGGGTGGCGGCGATCCGGCGCGTGGCCAGCGCGCGGGTCCAACGTCAATACCCGTCGGCGCTGCGGATCACCATCGTGGAGCGGGTCCCGTTGGTGGTCAAGGACTTCCCCGACGGGCCGCACCTGTTCGACCGCGACGGGGTGGATTTCGCGACCGGTCCGCCACCGCCGGCCTTGCCGTATATCGATGTGGACAATCCGGGCCCGACGGATCCCGCCACCTTGGCGGCGTTGCAGGTATTGACCGCGCTGCGACCCGAGGTTGCCGGCCAGGTGGGTCGGATCGCGGCGCCCTCGGTGTCCTCGATCACGCTCACGCTGGCCGACGGGCGGGTGGTGATTTGGGGGACCACCGACCGCGCCGAGGAGAAGGCCGAGAAGTTGGCGGCGCTGTTGACCCAGCCCGGACGGACCTACGACGTGTCCAGCCCGGACCTGCCGACCGTGAAATGACGTGGGCTCAGCGAGTCAGCCCATAAAAAATGCGGGTGGCGTGTCGGCGCGCCTGCACGGTTAGCACCCGTCGTACCCATACGGTTCTGGTTACGCGGAAGTACTTGACATAACTCTAAATCTATGGTTGAGGTTGAGAGTTTTGCAAGCAGACACACCGCAGGAGGAACCCCAGTTCCCATCACGGAGGAAGACGAATGATGACCCCCCCGCACAACTACCTGGCCGTCATCAAAGTCGTGGGCATCGGCGGCGGCGGCGTCAACGCCGTCAACCGGATGATCGAGCAGGGACTCAAGGGCGTGGAGTTCATCGCGATCAACACCGATGCGCAGGCGTTGTTGATGAGCGATGCTGACGTCAAGCTCGACGTGGGCCGCGACTCGACCCGAGGGCTGGGCGCCGGCGCCGACCCAGAGGTGGGGCGCAAGGCCGCCGAGGACGCCAAGGACGAGATCGAGGAGCTGCTCCGCGGCGCCGACATGGTGTTCGTCACCGCCGGTGAGGGCGGTGGCACCGGAACCGGTGGGGCGCCCGTCGTGGCCAGCATTGCCCGCAAACTTGGAGCATTGACCGTCGGTGTGGTGACCCGCCCGTTCTCCTTTGAAGGCAAGCGCCGCAGCAACCAGGCCGAGTCGGGCATAACTTCCCTGCGGGAAAGCTGCGACACCCTGATCGTCATCCCCAATGACCGGTTGCTGCAAATGGGCGACGCGCACGTGTCGCTGATGGACGCCTTCCGTAGCGCCGACGAGGTGCTGCTCAACGGTGTGCAGGGCATCACCGACCTGATCACCACACCGGGCCTGATCAACGTCGACTTTGCCGACGTCAAGGGCATCATGTCCGGGGCCGGCACCGCGCTGATGGGCATCGGCTCGGCCCGCGGTGAGGGCCGGTCGCTCAAAGCCGCCGAGATCGCCATCAACTCGCCGCTGCTGGAAGCCTCGATGGAGGGCGCGCAGGGCGTGCTCATGTCGATCGCCGGCGGCAGCGACCTGGGCCTGTTCGAGATCAACGAGGCGGCCTCGCTGGTGCAGGACGCCGCTCACCCCGACGCCAACATCATCTTCGGCACCGTGATCGACGACTCGCTGGGCGACGAGGTGCGGGTAACCGTGATCGCGGCGGGCTTCGACGCCGGTGGCACCAGCCGCAAGCCGCCGGCGGTGGCCGAGACGGGCGGCGCGCACCGCATCGAGTCGGCCCGGGCCGGCAAGCTGACTTCCACGCTGTTCGAGCCGGTCGACGCCGTCAGCGTGCCCCTGCACACCAACGGCGCGACCCTGAGCATCGGCGGCGATGATGACGACGTCGACGTGCCGCCGTTCATGCGCCGCTGAGGGTCTCGATTTGCTTGCCAGTGCGCGACAAACCGGCCGCGGCGCGACATTGGTGCAATCTGGCGGGCAACGGGTTTCGGATACTGGGAGGGTGAGCGTTCGTATCCGCCGGGTGATCACCACCCGGGTCGGCGGTGTGTCCAAGGCGCCGTTCGACACCTTCAATCTCGGCGATCATGTCGGTGACGACCCGGCCGCGGTGGCCGCCAACCGGGCCCGGCTGGCCAGGGCCATCGGGTTGCCCGGCGAGCGGGTGGTGTGGATGAACCAGGTCCACGGTGACCGGATCGCGGTGGTCGACGCGCCGCAGCGGGCCACCGTCGGCGGCAAGGTGGGCACCGACGGATTGGTGACCGGCACGGCCGGGCTGGCGCTGGCGGTGTTGACGGCCGACTGCGTGCCGGTGTTGCTGGCCGATGCGTGTGCCGGTGTCATCGCGGCGGTTCACGCCGGCCGGGTCGGTGCCCAGCACGGCGTGGTGGCCCGCGCGGTCGAGGCGATGCTCGATCTGGGTGCCCGGGCCGCCGATATTTCGGCGTTGCTGGGCCCGGCGGCCAGTGGCCCCAATTACGAAGTGCCGGCCGCCATGGCCGCCGAGGTCGAGGCGGCGTTGCCGGGCAGCCGCACCACAACCTCGGCCGGAACGCCCGCACTGGACCTTCGAGCCGGAATCGCTTGCCAGCTAAGAGGATTGGGCATCATCTCTATCGATGTCGATCCCCGGTGCACGGTGGCGGACCCGACGTTGTTCAGCCATCGACGCGGCGCGCCCACCGGGCGGCTGGCGTCGGTGGTGTGGATGGAATGACCGCGATGGTGGTGGATCTTTCGGCACAAGCAGACCGTCAATCACAATTGACGCACGCGTTGGCCGCGGTGCGGTCTCGGCTTGCGGCCGCGGCGGAGGCAGCCGGTCGCAATGTCGGCGAAATTGAACTCCTGCCAATTACCAAATTCTTCCCGGCAAGCGATGTGGTCCTTTTGTGCCGATTGGGTTGCCGCGCCGTTGGCGAATCGCGCGAACAGGAAGCTTCGGCGAAGGCGGCCGAAGTGACCCGGCTCTTGGCAGCGGCGCCGGGGACCGGACATGGCGCCATCCTCTGGCACATGGTGGGACGAATCCAGCGCAACAAAGTGCGTTCGCTGGCGCGGTGGGCGCACACGGCACATTCGGTCGACAGCCCGCGGCTGGTGACGGCGTTGGATCGGGCGGTGACCGCTGCGCTCGCCGAGCGCCGGCGCGAGCATCCGTTGCGGGTTTACGTCCAGGTCAGTCTCGACGGCGATGTCTCACGCGGCGGTGTCGACATCACCGCGCCCGAAGCGGTGGACCGGATCTGCGCGCAAGTGGACTCGGCGCAAGGTCTGGAACTGGTCGGATTGATGGGCATTCCGCCCCTCGGCTGGGATCCGGACGAGGCCTTTGACCGGCTGCAATCCGAGCACAGCAGGGTTCGCGCGGCTTTCCCGCGGGCGGTCGGCCTGTCCGCCGGCATGTCCGACGATTTCGAAGCCGCCGTCAAACATGGTTCGACGTGTGTGCGTGTCGGTACCGCGCTATTGGGCCCGCGGCGGTTACGGTCACCGTGAATAGTCACTGTAGTCACACCTTCATCACAGACAACAAGAAACCCAGGGCTAGAAGGGTCACGCGATGAGCACACTGCACAAGGTCAAGGCCTACTTCGGTATGGCTCCGATGGAGGAATACGACGACGAGTATTACGACGACCGCGCGCCGTCACGCGGTTATTCGCGGCCCCGATTCGACGACGATTACGGCCGTTATGAAGGACGCGAGTACGAGGATCCCCGCGACCCCCGTCGCGATCCGCGGGGCGATCTGCGCGGCGATCTGCGCGGCGAGCCGGCCGACTACCCGCCGCCCAGCAGCTATCGCGGCGGCTATCCCGACGAACCGCGATTCCCGCCCCGCGAGTTCGATCGTCCCGACATGGCGCGGCCGCGCTTCGGCTCATGGTTGCGCAACTCCACTCGCGGCGCGCTTGCGATGGACCCACGCCGGATGGCGATGATGTTCGAGGAGGGCCATCCGCTGTCCAAGATCACCACGCTGCGGCCCAAGGACTACAGCGAGGCGCGCACCATCGGCGAGCGGTTCCGCGACGGCACCCCGGTGATCATGGACCTGGTGTCGATGGACAACGCCGACGCCAAACGGCTCGTCGACTTCGCGGCGGGTCTGGCCTTCGCGCTGCGCGGCTCGTTCGACAAGGTCGCCACCAAGGTGTTCCTGCTGTCACCCGCGGACGTCGACGTGACCCCGGAGGAGCGTCGTCGGATCGCCGAAACCGGTTTCTACGCTTACCAATAGCCGCATCGGGCGGTGCGCAGCCCGGGTGGGTGCCAGCTCGGCCCGCCGGGCTGGCCGGGTGCTCGCCTCGGGGAGCGGCGTCGCACCACGTGTATGCCTCGCAGCCGAGTCGGTAGGCTTGCGCTTGCCGGCCTCACGGGCGGCACATTCACATCCTCGTCGGTAAGGTCGGGCTCTCGTTGGTGCTGTTTTTTCAGATCCTTGGTTTTGCGCTGTTCATCTTCTGGCTGCTGCTGATCGCGCGCGTCGTCGTCGAGTTCATCCGCTCGTTCAGCCGCGACTGGCGCCCGACCGGGCTGACCGTGGTGATCCTCGAGATCATCATGTCGATCACGGATCCACCGGTGAAGCTGCTGCGCCGGCTGATCCCGCAACTGACCATCGGCGCAGTCCGCTTCGACCTGTCCATCATGGTGCTGTTGCTGGTGGCGTTCATCGGGATGCAGCTGGCGTTCGGCGCCGCAGCCTGAGCCGTGGGGTCATTGCCCGGGCATCGTTGGGCGACGGTTCGGCCACGATTCGGCGACAAGTTTGTGCGCGGGATTTTCAAATCTAAGAAATGTGATTTATTTGCCTCAGAGATTGAAATTGACCCTTATTTATTAGTCCAATCGGCAACCGCCGAGTCTGGTGTGACAGGATGGACGGTAGTTGCACGACGGCTACCGCTCCGTTCTACACTTTCCAGATCGTTTGACCGTCCAGGAACTCGAGGGGACAAACAATGCCGCTTACACCTGCCGACGTCCACAATGTGGCGTTCAGTAAGCCGCCAATCGGCAAGCGCGGGTACAACGAAGACGAGGTTGACGCCTTCCTTGACCTGGTGGAAAACGAACTGACCCGGCTCATCGAAGAGAATTCCGACCTGCGCCAGCGGATCGCCGAGCTGGATGCGGAGCTGGCGGCCGGCGGCGCCGGCGCCGGCGTGGCCGCGGCGCCCACCCAGGCGATTCCGGTCTACGAGCCCGAACCCGAACCGGTCAAGCCGGCTCCGACGGGAACCAACGAGGAGCAAGCCCTCAAGGCGGCCCGCGTGCTGAGCCTGGCCCAAGACACCGCAGATCGCCTCACCGCCACCGCCAAGGCCGAGTCGGACAAGATGCTGGCCGACGCCCGCGCCAACGCCGAGCAGATCGTCAGCGAGGCCCGCCACACCGCCGAGACCACCGTCGCCGACGCCCGGCAGCGCGCCGACGCGATGCTTGCAGATGCCCAGACCCGGTCCGAGGCCCAGTTGCGGCAGGCCCAGGAGAAGGCCGACGCCCTGCAGGCAGACGCCGAACGCAAGCATTCCGAGATCATGGGAACCATCAACCAGCAACGCACCGTGCTGGAAGGCCGCCTCGAGCAGCTGCGCACGTTCGAGCGCGAATACCGCACCCGGCTCAAGACCTACCTGGAATCCCAGCTCGAAGAGCTCGGTCAGCGTGGATCGGCGGCTCCGGTCGATTCCAGCGCCGATGCCGGCGGTTTCGAGCAGTTCAACCGGGGTAACAACTAGCTCGACACGGGCCGCACCCTCGCGGGGTTGCAAGGCCGGTGCCGCAAGCTTGGTACGTTTAGTCGCTGCCCGCCGGCTGGAGGTTGACCCATGCTGATCATTGCCCTGGTATTGGCCCTGATTGGGCTCGTCGCGCTGGTGTTTGCGGTGGTCACCAGCAACGTGTTGGTGGCGTGGGTGTGTATTGGCGCCAGCGTGCTGGGCGTGATCCTGTTGATTGTCGACGCCATCAGGGAACGTCAGCACCGGGACGCGGGCGGCCAAGAGCAGGGCGAAGCCGACGAAGAGCCCGCCGCCCAACCCGAAGACCAGCAGGCGGTCGACTACCCGGATGACGAAGCTGGCGACGACGAGTCGTTCGACGACGCCGAGGCGGAGGCGGCCGAGGAACCAGAGGAATCAGCGGTCTCGGCCGACCGCGGCGGTGACGACAGCGGCCGCTGAGCGCGGCTTGCGGGTAGCGGCGCCCGGATCCGGGCAAGCGACGGCGGTCCAGGACGTTCTTCTGCAGCAGGCTAGAGAAGCTCTCCATAGCGGCGTTGTCGCCGGCCGCTCCGACGCGACCCATCGAGCCGACCATCCCATGATGGTTTAGTGCGTGCACGAATCTCCTTGACCTGAACTGAGATCCGCGATCCGAATGCAGTATGCAACCAGCCACCTCGCCGCGACGTGCCGCTGCGCTGTGCAATGCCCTGGTGGCCAGTCGCGACTTCATCTGGGAGTCGATGCTGTAGCCGACGATGCGGTTGGAGAACGCGTCTTTGATCGCACAGAGGTAGAGCTTGCCTTCGCCGGTGCGGTGCTCGGTGATATCGGTCAGCCACAACTGATTTGGTGCATCGGCGGTGAATTACCGGCCGACCAGTTCGTCGTGCACCGGTGGGCCGGTCTTGGCGTTCTTACCGCGTTTGCGCTTGCCGAACGCACTCCAGCAGCCGTTGTCCGAACAGATCCGCCAGGCGGTGCGCGCCATCGACTGACCAGCCTCACCGGCCTCATCGACCAGGAAGCGATAGCCGAATTCCGGATCATCTCGGTGAGCATCGAACAGGGCGTTGGCGCGGTAAGGCCTCAACGAGTTCGGCATCGGTGACAGGCTGGGCCAGCCAGCGGTAATACGGTTGGCGGGCGAGCTTGAGGACCGGCAGGTCACCGCGACAGGGATTCTGTCGTCGGCGAGCTCTTTTACGAGCGGGTAAGGCCTTTCCCGGCGGATTGGCCTGCGACAGATACGCCGCGGCCCGGCGCAGCACTTCGTTTTCCTGCTCGAGCAGCTTGATGCGCCGCCGGGCCTCACTGAGCTCACCGGACTCGCTGGTGCTCTTGCCGGGCCTAGCGCCCTCATCGATGTCGGCCTGGCGCATCCACTTGTGCAGGGTCATCGGATGGACACCGAAATCGGTGGCGATCTGCTCGATCGTCACGCCGTCGTCGCGGTTGCGGGCCACGCGTACGACGTCGTCGCGAAACTCGCGGGGATAAGGCCTGGGCACAAGGACATCCCGCCAGCCCGCCCGTCAGGGCAAGCCAACTCAGATGTCACCTATCCGTGCAGCATCCCCTCCGTCCTCGATGTCTCGCGACATCACAATTGTGTCCGAGGGGGGCCCGCTAACCCTGCAAGACCATCTGGCCCACCAAGGCCTGCCCGTACCGGCCACCTCCACGATCCGGCGCATCCTGCACCACCACGGCCTGATCACCGCGCAGCCGCGTAAACGGCCGCGCAGTT
>NZ_UPHT01000097.1 GCF_900566085.1 Mycobacterium attenuatum | reverse complement strand
AACTTGCGCACGATGTCCTCCGCGGAATGCCGCTTACGACCAGCCATGTGTTTCATCGTCCCTTCCAGCCCGACCTCGGGCCACAGGACTCTAAAACAAGCCGGACTCATTCACGGGGAACACGCCAGCGGCGCATGTCGACGGACACCGGCTCATTGACGGTGGGGTATGGGCCAACAACCCCGCCGTTGTGGCGATTGCCGAGGCCGTCAGCATGCTCAATGTCTCCCTCGATGCGATCACAGTCCTCAACGTCGGCACCATGGATCACGTCACCGATCATCCGAAACGCTTGGATCGGGGCGGATTACTGCACTGGGCCAAACCGATCGCCCCGCTGATCCTCAGCGCCAGCAGCCGCGGCGGCCAAGGCCTCGCCGAACACCTGATCGGCAAATCGAACTACACCCGCTTCGATGCCCTGGTGCCCGGCGGGCTCTACGCACTCGACTCGGCGGACCCGAAGGACGTGGCCGGACTTGCGGCCTCAGTCAGTCGAGAACTCAGCCCCACCTATACGGCGAAATTCGCCAACCACCACGCACCCGCATACACGCCTGCGAACGGAGACCGCCGCCGCGGTGATCCGAGCGGCACCTCACCCCTGGAGGGCTCCCATACAACTCGCTGACCATTTCAACGTCTTGCTGAAGGACACGGTCAACCTCAGCCAGTTCAAGCTGGACCTACTCAGCGATCGCGTCGGTGCAATCTATAAGGCGCTCAAAGCCGACGACCAAATCGGCGCGCTGATTACCGGCAAGAGGCCGCAAGGTTCGTGGGCGCATCGCACCATCATCGACCCCGTCGGCACCAACGAGTTTGACGCCGACTTCATGCTCGATATGAGCGAGAACCCGGACTGGGCCGACAGCCCCAAGACCTACATCGATGAGGTGTACGCCGCCCTTCACCGGCACAGCACCTATGGCACCATGCCGCACTCACGGAAGTGCCGCTGCGTGCGGCTCGTCTACGCCAACTCCATGCACGTCGATATCGTCCCCCACCTCAACCTTGCCGACGGCCGCGAGGTCATCGTCAACCGTGACGACAACCAATGGGAGCTGACCAACCCGCAGGGCTTGACCGACTGGATGAAGAACAAGGACTTCCTCGCTAATGGAAACCTCCGCAAAGTGATCCGACTGATGAAATACCTTCGCGATCACAAGAATTCGTTCACTGGCACCCGTTCAGTCCTATTGACGACCATGCTCGGTGAGCAGGTGACAGAATTGCGCAAGCTGCTCGACCCGGGTTACTACAGCAACGTCCCCACGACCCTTCTTCATCTCGTGCAAAACCTCGACACCTGGCTGCAAGCGAACCCAATCAAGCCTTCTATCGCCGACCCGTCCGGCTCCGGCGTGACGTTCGATCACCGGTGGGGACCAGACCCCGAGAGCGCCCAGGCGACCTACAGCTACTTCCGTGCCCGAATCCACGTGCACGCCGGCGAGATCAAGGCGGCCTACGAGGAGAAAGACAAAGATCGCAGCATCCAGCTGTGGCAGAACATCTTTGGCGATGGATTCAAGGCGCCGGCCACTGCCTCGGCTAGCGCGAAGTTTCCGGCCGCCACCTCCGCCGTGGCCTCAACTGTGGGGCGCTCCGGTCGCGCCGGGTGACCAGACGTCGCCAGCCGGCGCTGACAGGCTGGCAGAAACATCTTCTCGCCGAACTTAAATCGCTAGCCCAACAACGCCCTGACGACATCCATGTCCGAGGACGGCCAGAGCTTGATCCTGATGGTGAGGCGGTGCTTCGCATCGCGCTGCGCACGGCCGATATCCCACATCATTCGGGCGGCCTGCAACTACAGGAGACCGAGGAGTTCATTCTTCGGATTCGCCCGACTCCCTACTCGTTACCAGTGATCGACGTCGATCACGTCCGGTTCCTTGGCTACCCCCATGTGCTTGCGGGCCAACGATTATGCATTTATTTGGATCCCTCGCGGGAATGGCAGCCCATGCTCGGTATGGCAGGCCTGCTCAGCCGACTCTGGGAGTGGCTCGTCGACGCCGCGGCCGGAAACTTCGACGCGTCCACCGCCATGTACCACGCCGTCGGCGGCGTGCTTCACCAAGCAGCCGACACACCGACCATCGTCATCCGAGAACCCGGACCGGCAAAGCGCCATCAAACGGCTTGTCTGATCGCCCGATCAACCCACAGATATGACCTGACGTACTCACCTGGAGCCGGGTATCGCACACCGGTGTTCACTCTGCCCACCGCGCTGCCATTCGGCGCCGCGTCAACATTGGCGCTGTTGCTGGCTCTGCTGGACGACCCCTATCTCGACCGCCTCGAAGGACGGGTTCCTCCGACCGAGCCGCAGTCGCCCGCGTTCCTCACCGCCCTCCTGGCGAGCGCGGTACGAAACCACGACGACATAGAGCAACACTTCGTCCTCGCCGTGCCGCACCCCGCCGGCGGCCCGCCCCACCTTTTGGGCGGACGGCTTCCCGTGCCGACAGCGAATGCGCTACGCGCCATCGCCCACCAACACGGCGTGGGCGTCGTTCTCGACCCCGCGAAGATTAATACCGAAATCCCGATTGAGTGGTGCAGGATGTCTGACGAACGACCCGAAGTGACAACCCGTCGTGACACTGGCCGACCCGTCAACGGATTCCACGGAAGGACCGTCCACATCTGGGGCTGCGGCGGACTCGGATCATGGATCGCCGAATTCATCGCCCGCGCCGGAGCGTCGGAGATCGCCGTGTGTGACCCCGGCGTCATCACCGGCGGTCTACTGGTCCGACAGAACTACGTCGAAGACGACATTGGCCGCTTCAAAGCCGAGGCACTCGCTAGACGCCTTCGCGCTATCCGTGATGACCTGACCGTGACCGTCACGGAAGGACACCTGCCCGAGGATCTCACCTCGTGCCTTGCAGCGGATCTCATCATCGACGCCACAGTGAACAACGGCGTCACAAGCTGTCTGGATGCATTAGCTACTGCGTCTGGTCGGAGAGCGTTGGTCGCTCAGGTCGCCACCGATGCTCGCTCCGGCACGCTCGGCCTGGCTGTGCTGTGCGCCGCAAACGCAGGAGCGACAGTATCCGACATCGATCGAGACGCGGGCCGAACAATACAGTGCGACAGTGGACTTGAGCTCTACCACGCGCTGTGGCAGGAACCCAGCGATGACGATGAGCTCATACCAACCAGGGGCTGCTCGGTCCCCACATTCCACGGGTCGGCAGCCGATCTCGCGGCGGTCGCAGCCACCCTCGTCAACCTGATAGGAAGCCATCTCCAACAAGCGGATCCCGCGATTTCGGGCACACACCTCATCGCTTTGCCACACGCGGCCACCGGCCCACGACACCACTTCCTCCCGGCCGGACCACAAGCCACGGGTCATGCTACAGGGACAGAATGAGGGCAACCGAACGCCAAGGCGACGCCCCTGCGGAGGGTGTAGTTGTCCACCGGCTGCGCGCCGAGGCGACCAACTGGATCAATGCCGTGGCACTCCAGTCAGGACGCATCGACCGATGCTTCCGCAAGCAGCATGCCGGCCACGTAGAAATTCAGGCTCTTGAAGTCGACCTTCACTTCTTCCTGGTAGCGGCAGTACGCCCTCGCCGATGCATCGAGCGGGTGTCTCGACGCATCCCCGGGCTCAGTGGTCCGCTCACCACGCGGCTGCGGAGCTTCGACCTCGACGCTCCTTCGTTGCTCAGGCTGAGGAACGTCAGCGAGCACATTGATGAGTACAACCTCGACCAAGGCCGCGACGATACAGTGAGCCGCCGGGAAGTACAGACCTGGTATCTCGACACCGCCAACAGTGGTGGACCAATCTGGGGCTGGCTCGGCGAAAGGCTCGATATCGAACAGACGGAAAAGGCAGCACTAGCGCTCTACCGCGGATTTCTCTCCGACGTTGATACCTGGATTGGTGTCACAGCCGAGCGCGGCGGAGAACACTGATCACCCATGTGAGGTGGCTCATTAAGGCACTTTTCCCAACAACGCCTCGACAGCCGCTAGCGGCCAGGCCTCGCACGCTAATACTCGGTGCCCCACGTCCGCTATGGCACGTTCATGTTGCTGGTTGTGTACGTTGCTGGATCGGCAGCGAACAGCGGGCGCCGCACATATCGCGTGGCAACCGTGATTTGCGGACGCCTGTCTTCGCATGCGAGAGGGTTGGTACACGGAGGCTTAGGAGGCCGTGGTGGCTGAAGTCGATGAGCTCCATCTCAATAATGCTGTTTGCTCGGCTTGATACCAGATGCTCCTATATTCCGGCAAAGGAAAAGTTGTCACCAGCCGGGCTCCTAACCTTCTGATCCGTAGGCACGGGCGGACGGCGTGACGAGGCATGATACGAGTTCTGTTGTCGTGTAGGTAGAGGTGTCGGTGAGCCCGACTGCCGTCATCGTTGTCGTCAGGACTGTCGTCAGCTCGGCGCGAAACAGGTGGCACTCCTCCCGCTTCCTCATACCCGGCGATCATGCGCTAACCAACGGATGTGTCAAGGGTGGCGAAGCCATCACGCAGTGACGTCGAAGACGCCCTTTACTCAGCCGATCGGGAAGTCGGACACTGCTGAATGAGGTGGCGCTTGATCAGGCGGCGCCAGGGCTGGTGGGATTGTGGCTCTCGGCCTTGGTGTGCGCCCCGAGGAGATTGTTATCCGCGGCGCCGATGCCCTTGAGGGCCTCGTTCAGCAAAGCGATGATTTCGGATACGACCGTCTTGTCGTATCCCTCCGCGAGCCCGTAGCTGTGCAGTTCCCAGCGGTACTTGTGGTCTTCGAGGCGAGGCCACAGCTCGGTGATCACGGGTGTGAAATCATCGGCCAGCGCGGTTAATTCGGCCCGCAAGCCCGCGTAGTTCTGAGGTTTGGCAGGGATATCCGAGGTGTCAGCTGACTCGGTCATGCGCGGATCTACCTCCAGTTTTGTCGCGACGGCACGTAGGCGTCTGACCGCAGGATAAAAGGCGGCTCGCCGAATTTCGACCGTCGCCATCGGCCCCTTGCGACTGACGTCGATTCGGGATGGTTTTCATGGCCCGATCAGGACGATCGTGGGCTAACAGCGTGAAGTTATCAAGCGTGCGTGAGCGCAACGACCCAGAGGCCAACGGTGTCGCGGCTCGTGCACCGTGCATGATTGCTGGCCTATTGACCGCACGAACGCCTGCGCAGCTACAGGCCGGCGGATTTACAGTCCGCGTCGGGGTGTCGCGAGATGTTGCACGGTATCGCGGCAACCCCTTCTGGCCTGGGATCACCGTCCATGGTCGTCCCAGCCCGTTCGCCGACATCTCACCCGACTAGTGACAACCTCGTGACAATCTGTTGGACCGACGCCCCCGATACGAGGCGACGAAACCGCTTGCCGGTCGGTCGGTCGGTCGGTCGGTCGGGGGGCCGTCCCCCTTCAGGCTAGATCTGTCTAGCCGGCGAGGTCGCCTTCATCGGCTGCACGCAATAGATCTTCGCGGGCTCGTGCCACGCGGGACCGAATGGTGCCGATGGGACATCCGCAAACTCCGGCGGCTTCGGCGTAGGAGAGACCAAGGATCTGGGTGAGAATCAGGGCCTCTCGGCGTTCTGCTCCCAGTCCGTCGAGCAGAATACGGATCTCCACTATGTCCTCGATCCGGCTGCTACGACGGCCGTGCCCAGCCGCGTCGTCGAGGTCGGCAACGTAGGCGGCCCGGGGTCTGCTGGCGTTGTAGCGGATCTGGTCAACGACTACGCGCCGGGCGATCGACAACAGCCACGTCCGAGCCGTCGAACGGCCGGAGAAGCGCGACAGGGAACCGATTGCGCGGAGAAACGTTTCTTGCGTCAGATCATCGGCGCTTGCCGGATCGGCGAGATAGGCGACCATTCGCCACACATCGCGCTGGGTTTCCTGGATGAACTCTGTAAGCGCGGCCCGGTCTCCCTGTCCGGCGGATAAGGCGAGGTGAGTGATTCGGTCATCGTCGCCGCGTGTACCCACGGATAGTGAGCGTAGGCCAATACGGTCCGGCACGTGACAAAAACTCATCTCATGTGAACGGGGCCACGCAGGGACATTACATACGATTGCGCGACAGCTCGCGCAACATGGCGTTGTACGCGTCCAGCTCATCGTCGGCATAGCCGGAATCGGCATGCCGATCCGATCGGCTCGCGGATCGCCGGTCCTCACGCGCCCACTGCGCGACAAGCACAACCACGACCAACACCACCGGCAGTTCACTGGAACCCCAGGCGATCGCTCCGCCGAGATGCTGGTCACCGCCGAGGCTGGACAGCCACGGCAGCCCGACGTCGCGGTAGAACTGGCCACCAATGATCGAGGTCATCGCCATGGTCGCGATGCCAAAGAATGCGTGGAAGGGCATCACCGCGAACAACAACCCGAGCCGGCCCAAAAAAGGCAGCCTCCGCGGCCCCGGATCGATACCGATGATGCCCCAGAAAAACAGGTATCCGACCAGCAGGAAATGCACACTCATCAGCTCGTGGCCCCAGTGATAGCGGACCAGCGTGTCGAAGAGCGAAGTGAAATACACGACGTAGAGCGACGCCACAAACAGCGCGAAGGCCGTAACAGGGTGCGCCAGAAACGCAGTCACCTTCGAGTGCACCAGCCATAGCAACCATTCCCGAGGGCCCGGAGGTTGACCGTCCCCGGCCGGGGTCAGCGCACGCAACGCCAGCGTCACCGGCCCCCCCAATACCAGCAGCACCGGCACGAACATGTTCAAGGTCATGTGTTCGGCCATGTGAACGCTGAACATCGCCGACCCGTAAGCCTTCACACCCGACCCGCTGGTGAACACCAAGATCAGGCACCCCGCCGTCCAGGCGACGAGGCGCCCGACCGGCCAAGTGTCGCCACGGCGGCGCAGACGCAAAACCGCCACCACATAGCCGGCCGCCAAGGCCAGAGCGCCAATGCCGATGAACGCGTCGAACCGCCACAGCGTCAGGATCCTTAGCACGCTGGGCGGATCCGGCAACGCAAAGCCGAGAAAGACATCCCAGGTCGTGAACCGGTGCGCAAGCAGCCGCGGCGCCGTCTGAGTTGCCATCGACGCGATCAGCGCGACCACCGCGGTCATCGCCAACGCGCCGACGGTGCCGCGAGTCCGCGACGCGGGCAGACTCCGGCTGCGCGACAACGCCAGCGATGCGATATCGCCCAACCACACCAGAATCAGCACAGCCACGGCCGCGGCACCGGCGCGGCCGTACGCGGTCGCGCCCAGATTCGCTGAACCGGATAACACCGACAGCAGCACAGCTCCGTAACCGAGAGCAACCGCGCCGCTGACGATTTCCAAGACAAACACGCGGCGCGCAAGCTCCGCGGCGGGTGGACTAATCGCCCACGCCACCTTGGCGCCCGTCAGCGCCGCAAGCGCAACAGCGAACACTATGGCCGCGCTTGTCGCGTAGTCGTGACCGGGTCCCTGCCCCGCGTTGCCGCTGACCGGCACGGCCACGACACCGAGCAGCGCGGGCACAAGCAATACGAAATGCGTCACCCAGCGCAGCGACAGCCGTACGCACACCGCCACAACGACGGCGGCGAGGGCCACGGCAATCCAGGCCCGCGACATCTCGGAAACCAGAATCGCGTCCCCCAGTGCACGGCTGCCCAGCAGCCGGACCGCCGACGCCCCCGCGTCGTTGGCGGCCTGAACCACCACCATTGCCATCGCGGTCAGCGCCCACACCACCGATGACCACTCGACCAGTAGATGTGCTCGGAAGACTTTTTCGTCGATCACCAAGCGTGCATCGGGGCGCGCAACGATAACGACATAGACCAGCCCACCCAGACAGATGCACCCGGCCAAGGTCGCAATGAAGTAGCCCAGCGGCTCGGCCAGCGCCGTCGCGGCCCCTGGATAAGAGTCGCCCTTGACGGTGTACACGCGCTGGCCAGCGGCGAGCGTGTAACAGGCCAGTCCGGCCAACGCCGCGACGAAGCCGGCGGCCAACGAGGGAAGCGGCCCGCTGCGCCTCACCCGTTCCGGCGGACGTGTCTGGCTCAATTGCACCGTCGCTGCGACCTTTCACCAAGACAATGCGATGCTTCGCAGTCTACGACTGGCCGTCGTAGGCGACTGCGGGCGGAACTTTTTCCCCGCCGGTGCCGACCACTGCACACGAACCATCGTGCCTGTGCCCCGTCAGCCGAGCGAAAGCCGCCCAACTTCGTGAGCCAAACCGCACCGCAAGACCCAATCGGGGGCGTTCTGCCCCTCAACCAGGCCGTTAAGCAGGTGCAGCCACGATGATCCATGACCTCCTGCTGCGCTGGATCGTCACAGTGCTGTTCGTTCTCAGCGCCACCGAGTGTGTGTTCGAAATCGCCGCCGGCCGTCGGACCTGGACACGCGTCGTCCACGAGCTAATGCACTTCGCCATGTCGATCGCGATGGTGGCGATGGCCTGGCCCTCGGGCGCCAGCTTGCCCACCACCGGTCCCATGGTGTTCTTTCTGCTTGCCGCAGTCTGGTTCGTGGCCGCCGGCTTCAGCGACGCCGGCCACCGCGTCGCGAACGGCTACCACGCGCTGATGATGTCGGCGATGGCATGGATGTACGCCGTGATGAACGGCAATCTGCTGCCCGGTCAGCGCGACGCTACCCGCGACGAACACCCACCGACGCCGCCACACCCCAGCATGCCGGACATGGACATGCCAGGGATGGACATGCACGGGACGGATACTTCTTCGTCACGCGGTGATCACTCGGCCTGGATCGACGCAATCGACTGGGCCTGCACGATAGGCTTCGCGATCGCCGCTCTCTGGTGGGTGTACCGATGTTTCACGCTGCGGAAGACGAATCGAACGGAGCCATGGCACAGCGTCCCGGGTGCGGCTCGGCAAGCGTTGATGGCCGCCGGCATGGCCATCATGTTCGCAGTGATGCTCTAGCGCCGGACTAGGCCGCCGAGTCATCGCTGGGCCACAAATGTCCGCGCCGACGCCCACGGGATGCGTTCTTGGGCAACACGATATCCGGCTCGTGGGCGACCTCGTCCGGTCGCGGCCGCGAACCGGAACTTGATCTCCATACCACGATCGCAAGGACCGCACCAATCACCACCGGCAGGTGAGTCAGCACCCGCGCGGTCGTGACGGCACCCGACAGCGCATCCATGACGACATAGGTGGTGAGCACACCGACGAATACCGTCAAAACACCCGCGAGGCCGAGGGCCGCATTCGGCCATAACGCGGCGCCCACCATGACAACACCGAGTGCAATAGACCACGACGTGGATTCGTTGAGCAGATGGCCCCCTGAACTCGTTACGTGAGCGGGGGTCAACCCAACGCCGCAACCAAGCCCCTGCATGGTTGCCACGATGATTTGCGCGACGCCCACGCAGAGCAGCGCCCATCGGTGCCAAGCCATCCGAATCCGTCGCCTGGGCACAACGTGGCCGGACCCGAACGGGCCGACCGGCGCGATAACCGGTCGGGACTCCACGAGGCGGCGCAGATCGCGAGCCTGGGTGAGCACCTGCTCAAACCACGCACTACAAGCGACGCATTCGCCTAGGTGCTCGTCGACTCGCGCTGAGGGCACTGGCTCTCGCTCGCCGTCGAGTCGAGCCGACAGCGCCTCACGGGCCACTTCGCAATCCATGCCTTTATAGTCGCGCAATACCGAAGAAATGTTCCCCATCACCGGCGATGCCGATCGGGTATTGCCATGGTTTGAGGCGATAGCCCCATCTAAAGGATTTGGCTCAGGGGGTGAAGGGGTGAGTAATTTGGTGAGCACCGCCGCGTGACGCCACGGATTTTGAACGTGGGTGGAACTCTTCTGCGGCCGTATACGACTTGTCGGTGGGATGAATTCGGAGGAGGTGAAAACCTAGGATGTCGGCAACGACGGCGCCAGCTGACGCCGAGACTGCGCGTCTCCAGCGGGTGCAACTCAACGTCACCGGCATGTCATGCGCTGCCTGCGCCAGCCGGGTCGAGTCGGCGCTCAACAAGCTGCCGGGCGTTCGGGCGTCTGTGAATTTCGCCACCCGGGTGGCAACCATCGAGGCCGGCGAGGACACCGAGCCCGCGGCGCTATGCGAGGCGGTTCACAGCACCGGTTATCAGGCCGAGCTACGCGGGGATGACGTTCGTGGCGATGGCGCTCGCGATCCCGATGCCGTTCATGCGCGATTTCTGCTGATCCGATTGGCGGTCGCCGCCGTGCTTTTCGTTCCGTTGGCCGACTTGTCGGTGATGTTCGCGGTCCTGCCCAGCACGCGCTTCGCCGGCTGGAGCTGGGTGCTGACCCTCCTGGCCATCCCGGTGGTGACGTGGGCCGCGTGGCCGTTCCACAGAGTCGCGATGCGCAACGCGCGCCACCACGGCGCCTCCATGGAGACGCTCATCTCCGTCGGTATCACCGCCGCCACGGTGTGGTCGCTTTACACCGTCTTCGGCAACCACCAGTCCACCGAGCGCCGGGGCATATGGCAGGCCCTGCTGGGCAGCGACGCCATCTACTTCGAAGTCGCGGCAGGTGTCACGGTATTCGTGCTGGCCGGACGCTATTTCGAAGCCCGCGCCAAATCGAAGGCGGGCAACGCGCTGCGAGCCCTCGCGGCCCTAAGTGCGAAGGACGTCGCCGTCCTACAGCCCGACGGATCGGAAATGGTCATCCCGGCCGACGAACTCAAAGAGCAACAACGGTTCGTAGTTCGCCCCGGCCAAACGATCGCCGCCGACGGCCTCGTCGTCGACGGGTCAGCTGCAGTCGACATGAGCGCGATGACGGGCGAGGCCAAGCCGATCCGTGTAAAACCCGGCGCACAGGTGATCGGCGGCACGACAGTGCTGGACGGCAGGCTAATCGTGGAGGCCGCCGCGGTGGGTGCCGACACCCAGTTCGCCGGCATGGTCCGGTTGGTAGAGCAAGCGCAGGCGCAGAAAGCCAACGCACAGCGACTAGCTGACCGCATCGCCTCGGTGTTCGTTCCCTGCGTGTTCGCCGTCGCAGCGGTGACCGCCGCCGGATGGCTAATCACCGGGGGTGAACCTGCCCGGGCGTTCTCGGCGGCACTCGCCGTACTCGTCATTGCCTGCCCGTGCGCACTCGGGCTAGCGACCCCGACCGCCATGATGGTGGCATCGGGTCGCGGTGCCCAACTCGGCATATTCCTCAAGGGCCACAACGCGTTAGAGGCCACCCGCGCAGTGGACACCGTCGTGTTCGACAAGACCGGCACGTTGACGTCGGGCCAGTTGGCGGTCAGCGCGGTGGTGAGCGCGCCGGGGTGGGACGCCGATGAAATCCTCGACCTGGCTGCCGCAGTGGAAGCGGCGTCCGAGCATGCTATCGGCCTCGCCATCGTCGCATCGACGAGTCAGCGAGAACCAGTCGCCGACTTCCGCGCATTACCCGGCCGCGGAGTCAGCGGCAACGTGGCCGGACGCGTGGTGCGGGTCGGCAAACCGTCATGGATCGCCCCGTCGGGCAGCGCGACAATGTTGGTCGCCGCCCGGCGCGAGGCCGAATCGCGCGGTGAGACAGCGGTGTTCGTCGAGGTCGATGGCAAACCGTGCGGGGTCATCGCGGTGGCCGACGCAGTGAAGGACTCGGCGGCCCATGCGGTGGCGGCACTACACGATCGCGGCCTTCGAACCGTGCTGTTGAGCGGCGACAACCCGGCTTCTGCGGCCGCCGTGGCCGCACGAGTCGGTATCGACGAAGTAATCGCCGACATCCTGCCCGAGGGCAAAGTCGACGTTATTGAGCAGCTGCGCGACCACGGCCGCGTGGTCGCCATGGTCGGTGACGGCATCAACGACGGACCCGCACTCGCCTGCGCCGACCTGGGCATGGCCATCGGGCGCGGGACCGACGTAGCGATCGGTGCCGCCGACATCATCCTGGTACGCGACAGCCTGGACATCGTGCCGCTGGCACTAGATCTTGCCGGCGCCACGATGCGCACCATCAAACTCAACATGGTCTGGGCGTTCGGCTACAACATCGCCGCCATCCCCATCGCGGCCACCGGATTGCTCAACCCACTGGTCGCCGGAGCCGCTATGGCGTTCTCGTCGTTCTTCGTCGTCTCAAACAGCCTGCGATTGCGCAGCTTCGGAGAAACGTTGCCGGGATGAGGCAGCAGACATTTTCCGTCGCAGGGATGCGGTGCGCGGGCTGCGCGGACACGGTCAAACAGACCCTCCTGAAGATGGACGGTGTGAGCGCAGTCGAGGTCGCACTCCAGACCGGCGCAGCCTCACCCGTCCACGTGCAGGCAGACCGGGTGTTGGATTCCGATCACGTGCAAGCGGCTTTAGCGGCCAACGGTGATTTCCGAATCCAGGCTTGACGTCGCGACGTGCTGGGACCAAACCCCTTTTTGCCGGGCGCACTCTGGGTGCACAATGTACGGGCGCTCACTCAAATCCTAAGCGAGCGGCGCACTCACGCAAGCGCAGTCAAGATCCGTAGAAGGACACGAACATGACACGAAAGGCCGGAGACCGCTACCTGTGCAGCGAGTGCGGGTCCACTCTCGTCTACGAGAAGGACTGTCCCTGCTGCTCCGAGAGCGATCACGCTGAAAAGTGCTGCAACAAACCAATGGACAAGGTCACTGCCTGAACCGAAGGAGTCGCACCGAGGCCACCAGTCCGGCTGGCAGGCAACCTATTTCGTCCGTCGCGTTCCGCGGTGGACCAAATGCTCACGCATATCGGGCTGAGAACGCTCGATCGGCGTGACGATCACGGCCAGCCACCCCAGTGTCAGGGTCACCGTGACCAGATCGCCAAAGACCAGCCACAACAGCCCTATTCCTGTTTGTCCGGTTCGTACCCACCAGAAGGCGCCGATTCCAATTACTGCGGCCAGTCCGCAGCAATATGCGGGCAGCGCAACACCATCGGTAGCGCTGCAGCCGAAGCGCCAGCGTTGAGACAGCAGACGCCCCACCAAGCGCCGCGACCGCCACCGTGGGCACTGAGTTGGCGGGCTGCGGCGACACCTGACCCGCCACCCCGAGCCACCACGCCGATGCCAGCCCGGCCAGCGCTATCGCCAATGCCATACCGATCGCGCGCCAGGCTCGGGTTATCGAAACTTCCTCAAGTACCCGGTTTTCGATCGTTTGCAGCGTGCGCTGGTGCTCGTCGAGATTCCACCGATCGGCCAACTGAAACCCTCCCGCGGTTCAGCGATGTAGCGGCGAAAGCAGCCAGCGAGCAACCGGGGCGATATGGCCGATGACTTCCCCCAGCAGGCCGGGTGACCGACTGAGGATGGGATCCTCACTTTCGGCGGTTGAGCAGGAGCGCTGTTTGGCCCCGTAGCCTGCGTTGTGCACTGCCGCGCAGAGATCAGAAACACTGACGTCGCGGTCCGTTTCGACGGTCGCAACGCGGCTGGGGAAGTCGACCCGTGCGCGCACGCCATCGATCTTGTTCAGCGCGTTCTCGACGCGGCGTACGCACGCCCCGCACGACAAGCCTTCGAGGTCAAGCAGAATGCGTTCGGTACCCGACATTCGAGCCTCAGATCCGCCCACCACCGTCAACGTGATTCCTTCCTACCGCCACTGTTGTCCGAACCGTGCGCTTTATTGGTCGTTTGAAGCCCCCCAGGAGTTCCCCCCCAATACTTTTGGGGCGCCTGAGCGATCGCGGCGCGAAAGGACCTTGGGTCGAACGCGTGCGTCAGCCGAATTCGACGAGCGTCGTGGGGGCCCGAAGCCGATCGAGGCGTGACGTCCCGTAGAGCCGTCGTGTGGCCCACCGCAGGAACCTCCCACGGCCAGGTGGCACCGGCAGCTCGCGCACCGCCCGGATACCCGGAATAGCACGTAACTCGCCGTACTGCCTTGCGGTGAACCAGAAGGGCATCGGCGGCGCGGTGTAATACTTGCTGAGCCTGAAACCGCGCTTCCGCGAATAAACGCTCAACAACCATGGAACACTGTCGAAAACCAGCTGGCCACGGGGAAATCGTCTGGCACAAGCCGCGATCAGCCCGAACACCTCATCACGGTCCAAGTATTGAAATACGCCCTCAGCGGTGATCAGGACCCCATCGGCGTCATCGACTTCGTCCATCCACGCATAGTCGAACGCCGACTGGGCACAGTAGCGCAGTCGAGTCGACCCCGGAAGCAGCTGCTCGCGCAGCCCAATAATCGGCACCAAGTCCACCGAAAGCCAATTCAGCACACCATTGTCGAGACGCCAGAAACTGGTTTGCAGCCCCTCGGCCAGCGCGACCACGGTGGCACGGGGGTGCGCGTCCAAATACTCGCGAGTCGCCTGATCAAATGCCAACGCTCGCAAGGCAGTAGCCTGGTGCGTTCGGCCGAAGTGATGGTAGTCATAGTCGATGCCGTTACGTAGAGCGATGGCCATCGGGTCGTCGATGATACCGTCGGGCCGGGCGGCCTCGGCCGCTCGCTGATGCAGCGTGAGGAGCGCGGTTTCGGATATCCCGCCGAGAAAACGAGCATCGATGACGGACACGGAGCTGACTGTACTAGCGCAGTGTTCATTCGAGAGATCCGCACAATGATCGGCGGAGCCGGACCCGATTGGCGCAGCGCCTCGGCACACCCCTCCGGTATCGGCGGTCACCACGCCCCCACTGGGAGAACCAGTTACGGCCGGCCGACACGCTCGTCACAGATCGTGCGGAACTTTTCGGCGGCTTGAACCGACTCCTATGACGTGAAGCTTTGTTGCCAGCGCCGAAGGCCACGTCCGCCACGGCATCCGTGCGCTCGGCAGCGCGGATCGGCCGTTGTGGTCGTGTCCCGGTCATCGATCGGCACGCGGCGGCTCATCCCTTGGTATCGAGATGGGTGATTCGGACCTGACTGATTAGCGGGTCGCCGCGCGAGCGCGGATGACCGAATTTGACTGCCCGCAGTGGATTTCAAGTCCCCGCGGCGGGGCGACCGCCATATTGGCATGTCACACGGAGGTATCAGATGTCGTTTGCGATCGCAGCACCGGAGTGGATCGGTGCAGCGGCAACAGATCTCAACAACCTGGGTTCGACTATCGGCGCGGCCAACGCAGCAGCGCACCAATCGACAACGCAGGTGCTGGCGGCGGGCGCCGATGAGGTATCGGCGGCGGTCGCCACGCTGTTCTCCGGGCACGGTCTTGAATTTCAAGCGCTGACCGCCCGGGCCGGGACGTTTCACTCTCAATTCGTTCAGCTGTTGAGCGGCGCTAGCGGTGCGTACGCGTCCGCCGAGGCCGCCAACGCGTCGCCGCTGCTGGCGTTCGAGCAGGCCGTGCAGGCGCTGGTCGCCGACGTTCCGGACATCAATTTGGGACTAGGCAACATCGGCAGCGTCAACCTAGGTAATGGCAACACCGGCAACTTCAATTTCGGTGGTGGCAACCTAGGCAGCCTCAACTTTGGTAGCGGCAACCTGGGCAGCTATAACCTCGGCTACGGCAACCTCGGCTACGGCAACTTGGGCCTGGGCAACGTGGGTGCCCTGAACCTCGGCTTCGGCAACGGAAGCCTTGCGCAATCTGCACTGGCGGACCAGCTGTCCACGGTCAACCTGGGTAGCGCCAACCTGGGCAACTACAACCTAGGTGGTGCCAACGTCGGCAACATCAACTTCGGCTACGGCAACCTGGGCAACAACAACCTCGGTTTCGGCAACACCGGCAACCACAACATCGGTTTTGGCAACACCGGTAGCGGGGACATCGGTATCGGGCTTTCTGGTAACAACCAAATCGGCATTGGCGGGTTGAACTGGAGTGGCGGTAGCGGGAACTTCGGGTTAGCCAACAGCGGCAGCTTCAACGTTGGTTTTGCCAATACCGGCAACGGGAACTGGGGCCTCGCCAACACGGGCAACAACGACATCGGTATCGGTTTGACCGGAAACAATCAGGTCGGCTTCGGAGGATGGAATTCGGGCACCGGCACGTCCGGTCTGTTCAACTCGGGCACCAACAACACTGGGTTTTTCAACTCCGGTGGCAATGGTTTCGGTGGCGGCGGAAACTGGGGCCTGTTCAACTCGGGCACAGCAAACTCCGGTTTGTACAATTCGGGCAGCTTCGACACCGGCCTATTGAACGCCGGCGACCACAACACCGGCTTGTTCAACGCGGGCAGCTACAACACGGGTGCCGCGAACGCGGGCACCTACAGCGTCGGGACATTGAACGCCGGCGAAGGCAACGTGGGTGTCCTGAACCCGGGCACCGGGAACTACGGTATCGAGAATTCGGGAACCTTCAATCTCGGCCTGGGGAACGCCGGCTACACCAACTTTGGGATCTACAACTCCGGCTATTGCGATCTGGGGGCCTTCAACTCAGGCTTCGGCAACCTGGGCGCGTTCAACTCCGGGGGTGTCAACTTGACGACGCTGACGGTCGAAGGCGGCAACGTCGGCTTCTTCAATTCGGGCTCGCTCAACACCGGCTTCGCGAATTCGGGTGACATCAACACCGGCTCCTGGAACGCGGGCAGTGTGAACACCGGGTTCTTCAGTTCGATCACCCAGGCTGGCAGCGTCTCGGGCTTTGGCAACTCCGGTGACCACCTCTCCGGCTTCTACAACACCGGCAGCTACAACTCCGGCTACGGGAACGCGGGTGAGTACAACTACGGCTTCCAGAACGTGGGCAACGGCCAGGGCGGTGGGATGGTGACCGGGGATCTGGCTCCGAATGTGGGCTTCTTCAATTCGGGCGCCAACGGTGTGGGCTTCTCGAACACCGGCGACTACGCCGTGGGCATTTCCAACTCGGGCTTCAACGTCGTCGGCTACGCGAACTCCGGAATGGTCGACACCGGCTTCGAAAACAAGGGCAGCTTCGACATCGGCTACGGCAACACGGGCGTCTGGAATGCGGGCTACGACAATTCCGGCGATCACGACTCAGGATTATCGAACACCGGCAACAACAACTCCGGCGGTTACAACTTCAGCGACAACCAGTCGGGATTCTTCAACTAGCCCCTGCGAGTGCGGCCGCATTGGTGAACGATCTCGATGCGATCACCGGATGCGGAGGAAGCGACGGTACCGCGACAAAAGTATCTCCGCGCGACGGGAACTCTCCGTTTGCTATGGCCGACTAACACAAAAGTAGGGCGACGCGGCGCGACTCCGTTCAGTCGCGCGGCCCCCGCTCGCCCGCGCAAGGAAGTTGAGCCGTGACGGTTCCGATATGGATGGCTACGCCGCCTGAGGTGCACTCGGCGCTCTTGAGCGCGGGGCAAGGTCCCGGAGCACTGCTTGCTGCCGCCGCGCAGTGGCAGGAACTCAGCAGTGAATACACGTACGCAGCGGCCGAGTTGAGCCGGCTGCTCGCCGGAGTCGAGGCTGACAGCTGGGAGGGGGCAAGCGCCACAATGTATTTGGCTGCACATGCCCCTTATCTGGCCTGGCTCGAACAAGCCTCCGTCGATAGCGCGGTCACCGCTACCCAGCACGAAGCGGCGGCGGCGGCCTACGGCAGCGCCCTTGCCGCGATGCCGACCTTGGCGGAGCTGGCCGCCAACCACGCTACCCATGGCGCACTGATCGCCACGAACTTCTTCGGTATCAACGCCATCCCGATCGCCCTGAACGAAGCCGATTACGTTCGCATGTGGGTTCAAGCTGCCGACATCATGGCCACCTACCAGGCCGTTGCTGAGTCCGCGAGCTCAGCAGTACCGGTCACCCGACCAGCGCCAATCATCCTTACGCATGGCGCGGCAGCCGACAGTGTCAGGCAGATCACGCCGAGTTGGCTTGTTCAGCTATTGAAGGACATCGTGGATTTCATCGATAATCCGTACAAGTATTTCCTGGAATTTTTCCAAAGACTCGGATTAAGTCCAGTGTTGGCGGTTATCTTCGCCATTATAGCTCTGCAATTATACGACTTTCTTTGGTACCCCTATTACGCTTCGTACGGACTTCTCCTCCTTCCTTTTTTCACACCAGCATTAAGTGCGCTGAGCGCCCTGGGTGCGTTGGCCCTGCTCGATACAGAGACCCCGCCCGAAACGCTTCCCGTTCCCGCGACGTCCAGCCCTGCCCGTCAACCGGGCTCAAACATCGCTGTCGGGGTCGCTCCGACCACGTCGGCCGTGCCTGGCGCCGGCTCGCAAACCGGCAATCCGGCGCCGAGGACACCCGCCTCGGCGCCAGTCGACGGTGCCGCGACAGCACCCGCCTTCGGCTACGCCGTGCCTGGTCTGCCGCCACCTGGCGTGAGCTCTGACCCCAAGACCGGCGCCAAATCCAAGAACTTCGCCAGTGGCTCCGCCGAAGCGGCTGCGGCACAAAGAGCGGGCGCCGCCACCCGAACGCGCCGCAGAAGACGCAGCACGGACAGAGTGGGGATGCGCGGCTTCCGTGATGAATTCCTTGACGCAAACGCCAACTCGGACGAAATCATCGATACCCCAGTTAACGGCGCAGCCACCTCTTACGCGGCAAGTAGCCACGGCGCAGGCAGTCTCGGTTTTGTCGGCACGGCACCGACGACCATGACCAGGACCCCGGCCGGACTTGTCCAGTCGTCCAGCGGCATAAGCGGCAGTACTCCGCTACTACCCACTACCTGGACACCCGGTACCGGCGGAGCGCAGCAGGCCGACGGGGGTGAACACCTAGCTACCTGATGCGTATTCGTGCCCCATGCACCGGAAATTTCAGCCTCAAAAACAAACCGAAACAGCAAACGAAGTCGATTAGGAGACGGTCCGATGACGCTCAATGTGAAAGGTTCGGGTATCGGCGCACAGGTCACCGGGCTGGATCCCACAGACCTGGATAACATATCCACCGACGAGATACGCGAAATAGTGTACGAAAACAAGCTCATTGTCCTCAAGGACGTGCATCCGTCACCGGAGCAATTCATTAAGCTCGGAAGAATAGTCGGAGAGATCGTTCCGTATTACGAAACCATGTATCACCACCAGAATCATCCAGAGATCTTTGTCTCCTCCACCGAGGAAGGCCAAGGCGTCCCAAAAACCGGCGCGTTCTGGCACATCGACTACATGTTCATGCCGAAGCCATTTGCCTTTTCCATGGTCGTGCCCTTGGCCGTGCCGGGAAAGGACCGCGGCACATATTTCATCGATCTCAACAAGGTATGGGAGTCGCTTCCCGCCGCCAAGCAGGACCCCGTCCGCGGAACGATTAGTACCCACGACCCTCGGCGCCACATCAAAATCCGGCCGAGCGACGTGTACCGGCCCATCGGGGAAGTCTGGGACGAGATCAACCGGACCACGCCGCCGATCAAGTGGCCCACGGTTATCCGGCACCCGAAGACCGGCCAGGAGATTCTCTACATCTGCGCGTCAGGTACCAACAAGATCGAGCACAAGGACGGCACCGTGCTCGATCCGGCGGTTCTGCAAGAACTCATGGCCGCGACAGGGCAACTCGACAGCGAATTCACCTCGCCGCTCATCCACACTCAGCACTATGAGGTTGGGGACATCGTGCTGTGGGACAACCGAGTTCTCATGCACCGAGCGAAGCACGGCACAGCGGCGGGCATGCTGACGACGTATCGCCTGACCATGCTGGATGGCCTCGAGACACCCGGGTATGCGGTATGAGCACCGCCGACTTATCCCCTTCGGCGCAGACCAGCGCCCAACCGGCGGACGCTACGGACACCACACCGATCGACGAGGATCTTCTCGTCCGCGTACTTGAGCCCTACTCCTACAAGGGATGTCGCTATCTCATCGACGCAAAATACAAAGCCACGGCCGATTCCGTGCTTGCCTACGGGAATTTCAGCATCGATGAGCCCGCCTACATCCGAAGCACCGGTCACTTCAATGCAGCCGAACTGATCGTGTGCTTCAATCAACTCGCTTACTGCGCTTTCGCGCCGGCCATCCTCAACGAGGAGATTCCTGTGCTCCGCGGCTGGTCGATCTCCGATTACTTCGACGAGCAATTGCCCAGCATGCTGATCAAGACCACATCATCGCGATTCAGAAGGCCGATCCACGCCCCAAAATTCTCCGCGCGGTTGTTGTGTCAGAACTTCAAGGTCATCGAACGATCGCTGCGTTATCTCTCGGTCCCGTGCGTGATCCAGTTCTGGGACGAGTACGGCGGGGAGGCGTCCGGTGAGGTTGAACTGGCGGCCCTCAATATCCCGTAACCCGCTGAAAGGAGGAACTTTACGGCATGTCTCACTCACCGCCCACGGTGCTGGAACGGGTCTATGAGCAGGCGCGGCAAAGGCCCGGGTCAATCGCCTTGCGCCGCTGCGACGGCACCAGCGCGCTGCGGTACGGGCAACTCGTCACCGAAACCGAACGGCTTGCCGCGGATCTTCGCGCGCATGCCGTTTCCCTGGGGTCTCGGGTGCTCGTCGTCTCCGACAATGGACCCGAGACCTATCTGTCGGTGCTGAGCTGTGCGAAGCTCGGGGCGATCGCCGTCATGGCGGACGGCAATCTTCCGCCCGCAACCATCGAAAGGTTCTGTCAGATCACTGACCCCACGGCCATTCTCATTACGCCGGGAAGCAAGATAGGACCGTCCTCGCTGCCCGACTCCCTCGGCTCAATACCGACCATCGCAGTCACAATCGCTTCGAGCGCTGGGGAATCTGCTGATCTTCCGGATAGCGACCGGCTGACCGCTGACCCGGGTGACGGCGCTGATGATCCACTGGCGATGATCTTCACCAGCGGCACAACGGGTGAACCAAAGGCCGTGCTGCTCGCCAATCGCACATTTTTTGCGATCCCCGACATTTTGCGAGAAGAGGGGTTGAACTGGGTCACGTGGGTAGACGGCGAAACCACCTATTCTCCGCTGCCGGCTACCCACATCGGCGGATTGTGGTGGATACTCACCTGTTTGATGCGAGGCGGGTTGTGTATTACCGGCGGCGAGAATACGACCTCCCTGTTGGAGATTCTCACCACAAATGAGGTCGCGACGACCTGCCTGGTTCCGACTCTGCTGTCGAAACTGGTTGCCGAATTGAAGTCCGCTGAAGCCACCGTCCCTTCGCTGCGGCTACTTGGATACGGCGGCTCGCGGGCGATCGCGGCCGACGTGTGTTTCATTGAATCTCACGGGGTTCGCACCGCACAGGTTTATGGCCTGAGCGAAACTGGTTGCACAGCTTTGTGTTTACCGACTGATGAAGGCTCGATCGCCAAGATCGAAGCGGGAGCTGTGGGACGCCCGTACCCGGGCGTGGACGTTTATCTGGCCGCCACCGACGAGGGCAGCCCGACCGACGCCGGCGCTCCCCCTTCTGCTTCATTCGGCACGCTGTGGATAAAATCGCCGGCAAACATGTTGGGGTACTGGAACAATCCGGCACGCAGCCAGGAGGTTCTGGTTGACGGATGGGTGAACACCGGCGACCTTCTGGAACACCACGAGGACGGCTTCTTCTACATCAAGGGGCGATCGTCGGAGATGATCATCTCCGGCGGCGTCAACATCGCACCCGACGAAGTCGATCGCATCGCGGAAAGCGTTCCGGGAGTGCGGGATGCCGCCTGTTACGAAATTCCCGACAAGGAGTTTGGGGCGCTGGTGGGTCTGGCCGTGGTCCCGTCAGCCGAGCTCACCGGGTCAGACGCCCGCAGGCTCAAGCAAGCAATCGCGGCTCGTTTTCGTTCTGAGTCGGAGTCGATGGCGCGCCCCTCGACGATCGTCATCGTCGTCGATATTCCACGAACACAGTCCGGCAAGGTCATGCGGGCTTCACTGGCCGCCGCGATAGACGGGTCCGGAGCCGCAGTCCGTGGCTGAAACCGTGAGGGAGAGGGTGTTCGACGCTGTCTGCGAGGTGTTGTACATCGACGAAGCGGATCTCACCGACGGCGACGCGACCGACCTTCGGGACCTCGGGCTGGATTCTGTTCGGTTCGTTCTCCTGATGAAGCAGCTCGGCGTGGACCGCGAGTCCGAATTGCCGTCCCGACTGGCCGAGAATCTCTCGATCGCGGGCTGGGTTCGGGAGCTCGAGAATGCCGGAGCACCTAAGTGACCACGGCAGCACCCAGCCGAGCGGACCGGGTTCCCTTGAGCAGGTCGCAACAGAATCTCTACAACGGAGTGCTGCAGGACAGCGATCCGGCTTTGTATCTGATCGGCAAGAGGTATCGATTCCACCAACTGGAGCTCAAAGAATTCCTGGCCGCCTTGGAGGCCACGGTTCTCACGAACCCGGGGCAACTCTGCGTCCTTGAGGCACCTCCGGCGGCTTCATATCCAGATCTTGTGTTGCAACTGAAGTTCGAGGACATCGTGCGGGTTCGGTCCGACGATCAGTACACCACGGACCGCGGTGACAAAGAACTCAAGCGCCTGTGGTCTTCCGGCATCCTCGGTAAGCCGCTCGTGTGTTACACCGTCCGGACCAACGAAGGCGGCCGGGTGTCAGGCCTCGATGTGTACACCCACCACATCCTGGTTGACGGGGGCGCGACAGGGATCATCGAAGCCGACCTGGCGGGTTACCTCTCAGCCGAACTTGCATCTGGTGGCTCGGTCGAAACTCCCTGTACTAGAGATGGTTTAGCCAAGTTAGCGGCAGCACACCGCAACGAGACGACGAAGGTCGCAGAATCGCTGCCGCGTCTCTCCGAGGTCGTGCAGCGTGAGTTAGCCGCTGAGGCGCGCGAGGGGGGGTTCGGCCAACGCCCGAACGAGGCTCCCGGGACCGCAGCCAAGGGGGTCTTGCACGAATCCGCGACGATCTCGGGCGAAGCCTACGACGCGGTCCTACGCCTCTCCGAGGCGAAACAGGTCCCACTGAACGTGCTGGTGGCCGCGGCGGGGGTGGCGGTGGACGCCAGCGTTCGGCAGAGCACCGAGAGCCTGCTAGTTCACGCGGTGGACAACAGGTTTGGCGATCCCGAGCTGAACGTTGCAACATGCCTGGTCAATTCGGTTGCGCACTCGGTCCGATTTGGCCCGCTTGCGTCAGTAGGGGATGTCGTTCGAACGCTTGACCGCGGTTACGTCAAGGCAGTAAGACGGCGGTGGCTTCGCGAAGAGCATTACCGCCGGATGTATTTGGCGATCAACCGGACAGCACACGTCGAGGCGGTGACCTTCAATTTCATCCGAGAGCCGTGCGCGCCCGCCCTTCGTCCTTTCCTGTCGGAAGCGCCGGTCGCGACCGATATCGGCCCGGTAGAGGGCATGACCGTCGCATCTGTCCTGAACGAAGAGCAGCGCGTACTCAACCTGGCCATCTGGAACAGAGCAGACCTGCCCCAGAGCAAGACTCACCCCCGGATCGCGGAACGCATCGCTGCGGCGCTGAGATCGATGGCGACGATGTGGGATCGGCCGATCGCCGCAACCGTCAACGAGTGGTTCAAGATCCACCAAGACGGCACGCGCCGCCCCGGCGACTCGGCACCCGAGCCGGAGCGACCGCCGACGTCGAGAGCGTGGTTCCTGGACCCCGCGGGGGGTGTGCAGCGATTCCTGGAACGGCGCCGCTACGTCTACCCCTGGGTTGTCCGGTTGGTGCGAGACGGTGCTGCGCCGGGTGACGTCGTGGTGTTCGTCGACGACAACACCGCGAAGACGATCGATCTTCTGATCGCGTGTCATCTCGCGGGTTGCGGCTATAGCGTCTGCGACAGGGCCGACGAAATTCCGTTGCGGGCGAAAGCAATTGCCGAGCATGCCGATGGCGTATCGGCACATGTCATCGACGCGGCCACTGCCGTGCTCGCTGAGGCCCTCGATGACGAGCTGCGGGAGCTGGTTGCTGGGCGCCTCGAACAGGTGAGACACGACGTCCACCTCGCCTGCAAGACGGCTTACATCATGCCGACCTCGGGAACGACCGGGCAGCCCAAGCTCGTCCGAATCATGCACGGATCGCTCGCACTTTTCTGTGACGCGGTCAGACGTGCCTACGGATGGCAGCCGAACGACACGCTCCTGCAATGCGCGCCCCTGACGTCGGATATCAGCGTCGAGGAGATCTTCGGCGGCGCGCTCTGCGGATCGGCGGTCGTGCGGTCGGCCGCCGTGAGGACCGGCGACCTCGCCGCTCTCGCACACGATCTCTTCGCCGAGGGGCCGACGGTCATCGATCTGCCCACCGCCGTGTGGCATCTGTTGTGCGAGGACGGCGACGCCATTGATGCGATGCGCCGCTCGCGCCTGCGGCAGATTGTCGTCGGTGGCGAAGCGATCCGCTCTGCTGCCGTCGACAAGTGGATCGACTCTGGTATTTCACAAGCGATCTCACTTGTCTCGACCTATGGTCCGACCGAGACGACGGTCGTCGTCAGCTACCTGCCGATCGTCTGCGATGGCGCGAGCCTTACCGGCAGCGCTCGACGCAGGCTGGGCCGGCCGCTGGTGCCGAATACGGTGTTCACCGCTTTTGGCGAAGTCGTCGTCATTGGCGACCTGGTCTCCTCCGGGTATCTCGGGCTCGACGACCGCAGCTTTGGCACGATAACCACCGTCGACGGCTCTCAACGCCGCGCATTTGCCACCGCCGACCGGGTAACCGTCGACGACGCTGGTTTCCCAGTGTTCTCCGGTCGCAAGGACGCCATCGTCAAGATCTCCGGCAAGCGCGTGGACACCGCTGATGTGACCAGGCGCATCGCCGAGGACAGCGCCATCTCCGATCTCGCCGTCGAGCTTCACCACGGCCGTCTCGGTGTGTGGTTCGAAACCCAGCAGACCCGCGAAGGCCGTGAGGATACCGCGGTGGCCGCACAGATCAGGCTTATTCTCGTGAGCTTAAGGGTGCCTTCGTTTTTCGTTGTCGGCGCACCTCATATCCCCCGGAAGCCCAACGGGAAGGTCGATAGCGACAACCTGCGGGCAATGCCCCAGTCCACTGATGCTGTGCCAAACGACGCCGAAACGGACCGGAGGGCCGCCGGTCTCGCTGAGATCTGGAGCCGGCGCCTCGGGCGGACCATCGGGCCAGACTCATCGCTGCTGGGTGAGGGTATCGGCTCGTTGGATCTCACCGGAATCCTGCCCGACACGCGCAGGTATCTGGGTCGGCATCTGTCGATTCTGGACCTCATCGGCGCCGACAGCGCGACCAACCTGGTACGTGACATGGCCGATGGCTCAGGGACTGCCGACGCTTGGATGGACGCTGACACTGCCGCCCAGATAGAGCTCGACCTTGGCTCACTGAGCGGGCGGCGCCCAGCTTGGGAGTCGAGCGTCGAACAGCCATCAGGCAACCCGAGAAAACCGACAAGAACACAGGCAATCGTCGTGCTAGGTGCGTCAGGCATTCTCGGTACCGGATTCGCCGAGGCGATTCTCGACCTGAAACGCACTGGAGTAGTGCGCGCCGATGTTGTCTTGGTCACGAGATCCGATCTCCCCGAACGCAATCCATGGGCGGCTCTCCGGAGCGCTGACGGGGTACGAACAGTAAAGCTCTCTGCCGAATGTGACGCAACCGAAATGGCGGAGCTGTTAGAACACTGTGGCGCCGGGACCGTCATAAACTGCATCGGCAATACCAACGTGGTGGTGCCGTATCGCGAACTTCGTTTGGCGAACGTGGAATTGGTCGCCACGGTCGCGCAGACGTGCGCGAACCGCGGTACGCGACTGGTGCATTTATCGACATCCGTCGTCAATGCCGACGTTGCCGCGCCGCGAGTCACCGATCCCCGCGCGGCGCCGTATCCCTACGCCGCATCCAAGTCGCTCGCCGAGCTGATCGTGGCCGGCTCACCGCATCCACTCGATTTCACCCTCGTGCGCTTGCCCCGGGTACTGGGCGACGAATACCAATTGCGCACCTCCGCTGACATTCTCGTGTCCGTCTTTGACGCGTGTAGCGCGTTACGGGGCTACCCTGCCCTGACATTGACCGAGGAGGTCACCACGGGCCGGGATGCGGCGAAAGCCGTGCTGAGTCTGTTGCCCGAGCTGTCAGGATCAGGCGAACTGGGATGCGGAATTGCCGTAGTGCGCGGTGAGGCGATGTCCTACGGGGAGTTGCTCAGCGGGTGCGGGTTCGACCAGCTCGATGTTGCCGAATGGAAGTATCGACTGGACCAAAGCAACTGGGCGAGGCTGAATCCGGCCAGGTGGGCAGTGCTCGATGCCTGGGTCACCTTGGGGATGAGGCTGGGTGCGCGCTCGTACGCGGAGTACCTGGCGGATTACCCAACAATCGCCCTGGGAGTCGATCGCGTTGCCGAGGTTGCCGCGAAACCGACGGCGGTCCGGGCCCTTTTAACGCGCGGATGTTCCGCCGCTGTAATGGAAGATTCTGTGGCACAAGCTAATAGCAATAGGATCGAGTTCGCGTGAGCGCCGAATCCGCCGACGACACCCGCTCCCAGCGGCCCTTGGTCGCCAGGGTGATCCGCAAATTCGCGGTGCCGATTATCCTGTTCTGGCTGGTAGTCGTCGTCGTCCTCAGTGTTTTCGTCCCGGCCTTGGAAGTGGTTGGCCAAGAACGTTCGGTATCGCTGAGCCCCAAAGACGCGCCGTCACTTGTGGCGTTGAAGCGCATCGGGCACGCCTTTAAGGAAGGCGAAACCGACAGTGTGGTGATGATCGTGTTGGAGGGTGACAAGCCCTTAGGCGATGACGCGCACCGCTTCTACGACGCCATGATTCGCAAGTTGCGCGATGACAAGGCGCACGTACTGAGCATCCAGGACTTCTGGGGGGACCCACTCACGGCGTCGGGCGCGCAAAGCGACGACAGCAAGGCCGCGACCGTGCAGGTGAGTCTCGCCGGTAACCAAGGCGAGCCGCTGGCCAACGAATCCGTCGAAGCGGTCCGCAAAATCGTGGACAACACGCCGCCGCCGCCCGGTGTCAAGGCCTACGTCACCGGGGTGGCAGCGCTCGCCGCGGATCTGAACAAAAGCGGCGACAAATCCATGGCCAAAATCCTCCTGACCACCGTCACGGTGATCTTCATTATGCTGCTCTTCGTCTACCGATCGCCCACCACCGTGATTCTGCTACTTGTCACGGTCGGTTTTGAACTGGTCATTGCGCGCGGAGCCGTCGCGCTGATTGGGCACAGCGGACTCATCGGACTGTCCACCTTCGCAGTCAGCCTGCTCACCTCGTTGGGAATCGCCGCGGGAACGGACTACGGGATCTTCGTCATTGGTCGCTACCAGGAAGCCCGCCACACCGGCGAAGACAGGGAAACGGCCTTCTACACCATGTACCGTGGGACCGCCCACGTCATCCTGGGCTCCGGCCTGACCATCGCCGGGGCAATTTTCTGCCTCAGCTTCGCCCGGATGCCCTACTTTCAAACACTGGGCATTCCATGTGCGGTGGGCATGCTGACCGCCGTCGTGGTCGCCCTGACACTGGGCCCGGCGGTCCTGACCGTGAGCAGCCGATTCGGCCTGTTCGATCCGAAGCGCAAATGGAGCGTCCGGGGCTGGCGGCGGATCGGTACCGCGGTGGTGCGCTGGCCGCTGCCCATCCTCGCCGTCAGCTCCGCCGTGGCCCTCGTAGGCCTGCTCACACTGCCCGGCTACAAACCCAGCTACGACGACCGCGCGTACCTCCCCAAGACCATCCCCGCCAATCAAGGCTTCGCGGCCGCAGACCGCCACTTCTCCCCGGCCCGCCTGACACCAGAGATCCTGATGATCGAGACCAGCCACGACATGCGCAATCCGACCGACTTCCTGGTCTTAGACAGGCTGGCCAAGGGCATCTTCCGGGTCCCGGGGATTTCGCGCGTGCAAGCGATCACCCGGCCCGACGGAACCACGATGGACCACACGTCGATCCCGTTCCAGATGAGCATGCAAAACGCCGGCCAGCTGCTGACCATGAAATACCAGCGCGACCGGATGAACGACATGCTCAAGCAGGCCGACGAGATGAACAAGACGATCGCCACCATGCAACGGATGTACTCCTTGATGCAGCAGCTCGACGCCGTCACCCACCGCATGGTCGGGGACACCGTCGAGATGCAACAAATTACTTCCGAGCTACGCGATGACATCGCGAACTTCGAAGATATGTGGCGGCCCATCCGCAGCTACTTCTATTGGGAGCAGCACTGTTTCGACATTCCAGTTTGCTTTTCGCTTCGGTCCGTCTTCGACACGATCGACGGCGTCGACAAGATCGACGACAAACTCAACACTCTTGTCGGTGACATCAAGCAGCTCGACATGCTGTTGCCGCAGATGCTCGCCCAGTTCCCGCCGATGATCGACACCATGGTGAACATGCGGATCATGATGCTGACCATGCACAGCACCATGTCCGGCATCTTTGATCAGATGGACCAGATGAGCGACAACGCCACGGCCATGGGTCATGCTTTCGACGCGTCCAAGAACGACGATTCGTTCTACCTGCCGCCAGAGGTCTTCAAGAACGCTGACTTCAAACGCGCGATGAATAACTTCTTGTCGCCGGACGGGCACGCGGCGCGCTTCATCATCCTGCATCGCGGGGATCCCGCATCGGCCGAGGGAATCGCGAGCATCAACGCGATACGCACCGCGGCCGAAGAGTCCACCAAGGGAACCCCATTAGAAGACGCGAAGATTTACGTCGCAGGAATCGGGGCTGTCTTCAAGGACATTTCCGAGGGCGCCAAATGGGACCTGGTGATCGCGGGAATCTCCTCGCTGTGCCTCATTTTCATCATCATGCTGATCCTCACCCGCGCGCTGATGGCCGCCGCGGTCATCGTGGGCACTGTGGCGGTCTCGTTGGGCGCCTCCTTCGGGCTCTCGGTGTTGTTCTGGCAGCACATTCTCGGTATTCCGTTGCACTGGTTGGTCATTGCGATGTCGGTCATCGTGCTGTTGGCCGTGGGATCTGACTACAACCTGCTGCTGGTATCCAGGTTCAAACAGGAAATTCACGCTGGGCTCAATACCGGCATCATCCGGTCCATGGGCGGCACCGGCAAGGTCGTGACGAATGCGGGCCTGGTGTTCGCGTTCACCATGGCATCCATGATCGTCAGCGACGTCCGGATGATCGGACAGGTAGGCACCACCATCGGCCTGGGTCTGCTGTTCGACACGCTGATCGTGCGCGCGTTCATGACCCCGTCCATCGCCGCGATCCTGGGACGCTGGTTCTGGTGGCCGATCAGGATGCGCGTTAGGCCCCCCAGGACTCAGATTGTGCCAGCCTCACCCATACCACCGGATCGTTCGCTCGTTTACACCGACTAGCGATGGGCAGGCGCCTTGATAGCAGTAAAGAAAGTTCTCACATCGCAGGTCAGAGGCAGTGGACGCGCGTTGACGCGCCTGCTGTCCGTGACGGCGCGATGCGGCGGCCTTGCGAGGGCGGCTTCGGCTTGTCGTGATGCCGAAGTGCTGAGGCCGTTGGGGTGTGGGCGCGATTGTCGTGGGCATGCCGGTGTAGGGGCGGACGGAGGGCGAAGCGTAGCGAGCGGCGCGGACGGGAGCGTCAGCGGACGGAAGCAGAGGGAGCGTAGCGAAGCCCCAGGTAACCGTCGCTTGGCGTGCTCGCCAGACGTTGCGCTCGGTGTGCGGGCGTCGGCTGTGAGCTGCGCCGTGGCGGTGGGGCTCGTAGGCTTGCGGGTGTGAGCGGGGTTCTGGCGCAGCGTGCACGGCGCGAGGCTGAGGCGCGATTGGCGGGGCAGCCTGGGCGGTTGGCGCATGTGCGGGGTGTGGCGGCGGCGGCACAGCGGATGAGTCGGCGTTTCGATGCAGAGACTGCTGATTGTTTGGTGGCGGCCGCCTGGTTACACGATATCGGGTACGCGCCGTCGGTGCGTCGGGCGGGTTTTCATCCGCTCGATGGCGCGGTGTTTGCCCGGTCTGCGGACTTCGGTGAGCGGGTTGCGTCGTTGGTGGCGTTTCATAGCGGGGCACATTTGGAGGCCTCCGAGCGCGGTCTGCAGGGGTTGTCGGAGTTCAGTGATCCGCCCAGCGACGCTCTGGATGTGTTGACGTTTTGTGATTTGACGACCGGGCCGGACGGGTCGCCGGTTTCAGCAGATGATCGACTGAGCGACGTGTTGGCTCGCTATGGGCCTGGGGATCCGGTGCATCGCGCGGTCGACGCGGGCCGCGAGGAGCTGTTAGCCGCGGTCCGGCGAGTGCGCGACTGGCTGTAACCGCCGTGGGTCAGCCGAGATAGGGACTGTCGCGGTGCTGTAAGTAGTGATCGATGCGCAGTCGCATCGAGGGGTGCATATCCAGGGTGGGGATGTCGTCGGGGTGGGCCCAGGCGATGTCGGTGCTTTCGTGGTCTATGGCCAGATCACCGCCGAGCAGGGTGGTGGTGAAGCACAGGGAGAATTGTTGGCGGACTTCGCCGTCGGTGAACGCCACGACGTGGTGCGGGTTGGTGTAGACGCCGACCAGGGCGGCGACTTCGACGTCGAGACCGGTTTCTTCTTTGACTTCGCGCACGGCGGTGCCTGCGATCGTTTCGCCGATGTCGTGTCCACCGCCGGGTAGCGCCCATAGGGTGTTGTCGCGGCGTTTGATCAACAGAATGCGGCCTTGTTCGTCGGTGACGATGGCCGAGGCGGACGGGACCACGCTGTTGGGCTGGGGAGCGCCGGGGTCGTTGTAGTAGTCGGTGCGCATTGAGGATCAGCCTTTCGCGGGCAGTGGAGTGGCGTTGTCCCAGACACGGGCAAATGCTTGTTCGAAGGTGGCCCAGAGTCGGGGTTCGTGGTGGCGGGACAGCACGAGCACGGGATTGTTGCGTCCCGGTGAGCCATAGATGTGGAAGTTGACGATCATGGTGTCGTCGACCCGGAAGGTTGACGTGTACAGGGTGGTGTCGTGGGTCCGGATGTGCAGCCCCGGTGTGCCGGCGTGCGGAGTGAGCAATTCGACGGAGGTGCGGCAGCGTGCGATGACGGCTTCACCGATGCCTTCTTCCTCACCGCGCAGGATCGTGGTGGCCGTGTCGGGGTCACCGATGAGGAATCGCACCTGAACACCACGGGCGGCGGCGTCGAGCACGGTGTCGAGAAATCCGTCGAGCGTGTCGAACAGGAACGTGGCCGCCAAGACGAGGATGTCGATACCGGTGGTGGCGTCGGCGAAATGCTGCTGCCACTCGGTGATCGGTAATTGCGTGCGGCTGGCATATAGCGTCGCGGTGAACGGCCCGCCCGGGTTTGTCGCCAGCGCGCGTGCGGTAAAGGGTTGGAACTGGTTGGGCCACAGGTCGTGCGGGGTGCAGCCGAGCACGTCGGCGGCGCGGCGTGCGTTATCGTCACGGACGTTGTAGTTGGTGTTGGCTAGCCACCGGCGCACCGTTTTGACGTCTACGCCCACCGCAGTGGCGAACCGCCCATGGGACAGCCCCTTGGCGTGTAGCCGTTGCGTGAGGCGATCGTTGGGGATCACTGCGGTGTCGATGCAACCGTCCTGATCGTCCATCGTCTCAGCACATGTCTTTCGGTGTTGATCCTGTCCATCACTAACGCGTGGTTCCTAGTTTGCCATGGGGCTGGCGCGTCCCCGCAGCGGTGATGTCTGCCTGGTGCCGTCAGCGATGTCCCTGTCGTGTCCGAAATGTCTGGGGCCGTGTCGGCAACGCCTGCAAACGTCGCTCGCAACGTCCGCGGTGTCCACGTGAACTGATTCCAGCGCCTTACCGGGTGCATTCAGATCACGAAAGGAACAGCAGGACAATGCGATTGAGAATTGATACATCCGGGACGCGGTTCATCGTCACGAGGGCTGCCGAGCCGCGGCTGAACTTCGAGACCGGCAGCCCGAAAGTCGACACCGCGACCGGGGTGCCGTTGTATGCAGCGCAGCTGCTGGCGTTGGATGACACCGGCGGCGAAGTGCTCAACGTGACGGTGGCCGGGGATCCGAAAGTGTCGGTGACACAGGCAGTGTCGGTGTCAGGTCTGGTGGCCATTCCGTGGGCTCAAGGTGATCGCAGCGGTGTGGCCTTCCGCGCCGACGCCATCACCTCCACCACGCCCGCGGCTGCGCCCAACGAACAGGCTCGCCCTCAGAAATAACCCGAGTGTTGGGGCGCAGAACCCGTACGGTCGCGCCCCAACACGGGCCTGCTATCAGCGAAACACTCACGGAAGGCACCTGTGATGGCATCAAACAACAAGGACACCAACAACACTGGGTCGACTCATGACGATTGGTTCGAAGACCTCATCCTATCCCTGGCCAAAGCCGCGGGATACCTGCTGTGGTGGTCGATTCTGTTCCCCACCCTCAGCATCCCCATCATCGCCAGCCTGGCGGTAGCCATCACGCACGGCCCACGCCTGGGCCTGATCGCCGTTACTGCGTTTGGTGCCGCGTATGCGGGTTGGGCCTGGCTCGACCCGCGGTCATTTCACGCCTGGGTGACCGAACCGATGCGACACCGCTGGCTGAGCTGGTGGCGCTACACCCGTACTTGGGAATCGGTGTGCAGACTGCACGGACTGACGGCCCGCCTGGGTGAACGCACCCTCGTGCCGACGCTGCAGTCGGTACAGATTGGCAAGACGACCGATGCACTGCAACTGCGGATCGTAAACGGCCAGTGCCTGACTGATTGGCACAAACAAGCCGACGGGCTGGCCGCCGCCTGGCGCGCCGACAGGATCACGATCCGCTCGATGGCGCCTGGAGAGGTGCGGATCACCCTCATGCGCGGCGACGTGCTGGCTGACCCCGTCGACTTACCCATGCCCACATCGACAACCGCAGTGGATTTACGGGCGGTGCGGATCGGGATCACCGAAAACCGCCACTGGTGGCATGTGCCCCTGCTAGGCCACCATGTGCTAATCGCCGGAGCCACCGGGGCCGGCAAAGGCAGCGTGTTGTGGTCACTGATCGCCGGGATCGCCCCCAACGTGAAAACCGGCCTCGTACGGCTGTGTGTCATCGACCCCAAAGGCGGCATGGAACTGGGCGCCGGCGCACCCATGTTCACCGTGTTTACCCACGATGCCAGCGACACCACCGTGCACCTGTTGCGCCAACTGGTGGAGGTAATGCACGCCAGGGCGAACCGGCTGCGCGGCCACACCCGCCTGCACACCCCCACCCCATCCGAACCGCTATTCGTGGTGGTTATCGATGAGATCGCCGCGCTCACCAGCTACGTCACCGACCGCAAAAGCCGCACCGAAATCGAACAACTCCTCGGCCTGCTGCTCTCCCAGGGGCGGGCGGTGGGAATCAGCGTGGTCGCCGCGGTGCAAGACCCAGCAAAAGACACGCTGCCCGTGCGGCAACTGTTTACCGTCCGCATCGGGCTGCGCCTGACCGAAGCCAGCCAAACCACCATGGTTCTCGGGCAAGGTGCACGCGACGCCGGTGCGGAATGCGACCGCATCGCTGACGCCACTCCGGGTGTCGGCTATGTGCTCATCGACGGCAGCGCCCAACCAGTACGGGTGCGGGCCTTCCATGTCACCGACCACCACATCACCACCCTCGCCACCCGGTTCCGCCGGCCTACCGGCCGGCCGAGCAGCAACAGGCAGCTGAGAAACGATGACAGTGGCCAGGCATCGGGTGAGGGCAGCCGTGAATAGCGCCGAGACGCCGGCGCACCTCGCCCTGCCCGGGGTTCCTGACACCGCCGACGCCGCCAACGTGGTGGAGCAGATGGTGCGCCGCGCGTCCTCAATGGGATTCGAATCGTGGTGGCGGCGCGTGGAATCCGTTGGCTTCTGCGCCCACCCCATTCAACTCACGGGTACAGACGAGTTCGGCCGCGATCGGGTGGTGTGGACACGGTGTAATAACCGCCGCGCCCAGATCTGCCCGTCGTGCTCAGACCTGTACGCGCGCGACACGTGGCAACTCGTGCACGCTGGCACCGCCGGCGGCCACCACGGCATCCCCGAAGCAGTGGCGGATCGCCCGCAAGTGTTCGTCACTCTGACCGCACCCAGTTACGGGCCGGTCCACACCACCTCACGTGCAGGCGACAAGCGCCTGCGAGTGTGCCGCGACCACCAAGGGACTGGCGGCTACCGCCGCTGCCCGCATGGAAAACCACTGTGGTGCAGCACAACCCACGGAGAAGGTGACATCCACGTGGGACAGCCGATCTGCGCGGACTGCTATGACTACACCGGGCATGTGCTCTTCACCTGGAACATGCCAGAACTGTGGCGACGCTTCACCATCACCCTGCGACGCACGCTGCGCCGCCAGCTACGCGCCTCGGGCGCCGACCCGGATGCGGTGCGGGTCAGCTTCATCAAAGTCGTCGAGCTGCAAGCCCGGCTCGTCCCGCATATTCATGCCCTGATCCGCCTCGACCCGCACGACAGCGATAACTGCGGTGGTCAGGAGTGGCACGCGCCCCTCACGGCCACGGAACTGGCCACCATCATTCAGCAGGCCGCTCGAACCGTGGCCGTGACGGTCACCGACTCATCCTCAGATACAGCGACACGGGTGATTAGGTTTGGCACACAAGTCGACACCCAACCCATTGAGAACCGGCACGCTGGCACGGACAGCCTTGCTGTGCAGGAGGATCCACCACACGGCCGGGCGCTGCCAGGCCGCCGCGTAGCTCGCTACCTCGCGAAATACGTCACCAAATCCCTAGCTGACGTCGGGATCAGCGCGCGTCGCATCTCGACCGAGGCCATTGTCGACCTGGATGTGTCCGATCACGTCCGGGCGATCCTGACCACCATCAGCCAACTCGCCGATAGGGGACTCGCCGGTGTCGGCCGGTGGCTGCACACCCTGGGTTTCCGAGGCCACATCACCAGCAAATCCCGCCGCTACTCCACCACGATGACCGCGCTACGCGAACATCGCGCGACCTGGACACGTGAACAACGTCTGAAAAGCACTGCACACCAACATGGTTTCGGCTTCAACTCCATCGATGGCGATGATCTGGTGGTGTGGGATTTTGACCGTGCCGGCCTCACCAGCCTCGGCGACTGCACCCTGGTGAACTCCGCGGCTCTCCGACGCATGGAAACCCGCCGGATCGGACTGATGGAAGTCCGTGGCCAAGCCGGCAACCAACGATGGGATTCGCCAGGGGGCAGCGGTGGCTGACAGATCCCGAACAGCACATGCCCGGTCCGAGCGCGACGCTCGAATCGATGCGCCGACGATGTCAGAGGGGGATGTTGAAATTGTCGTGGCCGACCACTATCGACTTCCGCGCGAGGCCAACAGCGCGCTGGTACACGTGATAATGGCTGTGCGGGACCGGATGCTGGGATCAGGGAGGGGAGTGGCGTGAGCCTGAGGTTCGCCTTCTATGGCCGAGTGAGCACGGAGGACGCTCAAGACCCGGAGGCGAGCCGCAGCTGGCAGAAGCGGCGTGCCATGGACCTGATCGCCCCGCACGGCGGAGTCCTGGCCGCTGACTACTTCGATGTGGGACAAAGCCGTTCGCTGCCGTGGAAGCGCAGGCCGGAGGCATCACGTCTGCTTGCTGATGTCGCTCGTCGGGACCGTAGCTTTGATGCCGTAGTGATCGGGGAACCCGCCCGTGCGTTCTACGGGCCGCAGTTCGCGCTCACCTTCCCTGTCCTCACGCACTACGGCGTCGGCCTGTGGGTACCCGAGGTCGGCGGAGCAGTCGATCCCGGCTCCGAGGCACACGACCTGGTGATGACTTTGTTCGGCGGCATGAGCAAGGGAGAGCGCGCGCGAATCCAGATCCGCGTCCGTACGGCGATGTCAGCACTCGCGCAGGACACGTCGAGATACCTCGGTGGTCGACCACCCTATGGTTACCGGCTCGTCGATGCCGGCCCGCACCCAAATCCTGCCAAGGCCAATCTTGGGCAGCGGCTTCACCGCCTCGAGCCTGACCCTGCGACATCTTCGGTCGTCGAGCGGATCTACCGCATGTACGCCGACGGAGCGGGCCTGCGCTACATTGCGCAACAGCTCACCGACGATGGCGTGCCGTCACCGAGCCAGTACGACCCGGCGTGGAATCGTCATCGTGACCCGCGAGGATGTTCCCATTCGGCGATCCGGGCGATACTCGACAACCCGGCGTACCGCGGTATTCGTGTTTGGGGCAAGCAGGAGAAGTACGAGGTCCTGGTCAACCCCAACGATGTCGCGGCGGGGTATGAGACCCGGATGCGGTGGCGTGATGAGGCCGACTGGATCGCACCAGACCGCAGCACGCACGAAGCGCTGATTCCCGATGAACTGGTGCAGGCTGTTCGTCTTCGGACGCAGGCACGGCGTGGTCCCGGTCTCGTGTGCACCAGAGAATCGACGGTGCCGTATGCGCTGCGTGGGCTGCTGTTCTGTGCCGCGTGTGGCCGGCGGATGCAGGGCGCCGCTCGCGTCGGGAAACGAACGACCCGCATCCTCTATCGCTGCGAGCTGGGCAAGTCGCGTTCTGTACCTGTGGACCTGAGTCACCATCCGCGCACCGTCTACCTCCGTGAAGAGGAGGTGACAGCGCGACTTGACGAATGGATCGCCACCCTGGCGGATCCGGAAGACCTAGCACGCGGGCAGGACGTGGACCCGGCAGCCGGTACTGGCTACGCCGCTCTGCAGCGCCAGCTTCGCGAGGCGAATGCCAAGGTTGCTGCTTTGGTTGCTGCCGTGGAGTCTGGCGTGGCCGTGGAGGACTTGACCGCCGCATTGCGTCGCCGCACCGCCGAGCGCGACGAGCTGAAGGACCGTCTTGAGCAAGCGGTGCGGCCGCGCGTCATGTCTGCCGCGCAGATCAGCGAATTGGTCGAGGAACTTGGTGGGCTGTCAGCCGTGCTCGGTGCGGCGACCGGTGCGGAACGCGCCGAGGTGTACGCGAGCCTGGGACTCCGCCTTGACTACGATCCGCATCTGCGACGGGTCAAGGCGACGGCCGACCTGAGTCGTGTCGCCGGATGTGTCCGAGGGGGGACTTGAACCCCCACGCCCATTAGTAGGGCACTAGCACCTCAAGCTAGCGCGTCTGCCATTCCGCCACTCGGACAAAACCACTCGCATGAGTTGGCAGCTAAGGCTATCCGATTGGCTCACCTCAGCCCAACCGGGCTCGCGCCTTGGGCCGGTGAATCCGGATGCGCGGGGCACCTCAGGGGCGTCCGGCATTGCTCGACAGTGGTAGGAAAGGTGACTGTGACAGGTGCGGGCGATGACGTAGCCGAGGTGGTCAGCAGGTTGATTCGGTTCGACACCACCAACACCGGTGAACCGGACACCACCACAGGCGAGGCCGAGTGCGCGCACTGGGTGGCCGAACAGCTCGCCGAGGCCGGCTACGAGCCGGAATATGTGGAATCCGGTGCGCCCGGCCGCGGCAACGTGTTCGCCCGGCTGGCCGGCCCAAAGGGGCAGGCCGGTTCCCGGGGTGCACTGCTGATCCACGGGCATCTGGACGTGGTGCCGGCCGAACCGGCCGATTGGAGCGTGCACCCGTTTTCCGGTGCGATCGAAGACGGTTATGTATGGGGCCGCGGCGCGGTCGACATGAAGAACATGATCGGCATGATGATCGTGGTCGCCCGGCATTTCCGGCGCGCTGGCATCGTGCCGCCGCGCGACCTGGTCTTCGCGTTCGTGGCCGACGAGGAGCACGGCGGCAAGTACGGCGCGCAATGGCTGGTGGACAACCGTCCCGATCTGTTCGACGGTGTCAGCGAAGCGATCGGTGAAGTCGGCGGGTTTTCCCTGACCGTGCCGACCCGCGACGGCGGTGACCGCCGCCTGTATCTGATCGAAACGGCCGAGAAGGGCATCCAGTGGATGCGCCTGACAGCACGGGGCCGCGCCGGGCACGGCTCGATGGTGCACGACCACAATGCGGTCACCGCCGTCGCCGAAGCCGTCGCCCGGTTGGGCCGGCACCAATTCCCGCTGGTGTGCACCGACACCGTCGCCGAGTTTCTGGCCGCCGTCAGCGACGAGACCGGCCTCATCTTCGACACCGATTCGCCGGACCTAGACGGGGCGATCGACAAACTCGGCCCGATGGCCCGCATGCTCAAGGCGGTGCTGCACGACACCGCGAACCCGACCATGCTCAAGGCCGGGTACAAAGCCAACGTCGTCCCCGCGACCGCGGAGGCGGTGGTGGACTGCCGCGTGCTGCCCGGCCGGCAGGCGGCGTTCGAGGCCGAGGTGGACGAGCTGATCGGGCCGGACGTCACCCGGGAATGGATTCGGGACCTGCCGTCCTATGAGACCAGCTTCGACGGCGATCTGGTCGACGCCATGAACGCTGCGGTGCTGGCGGTCGATCCCGACGCCCGCATTGTGCCGTACATGCTTTCCGGCGGTACCGACGCAAAGGCCTTCGCGCGGTTGGGCATTCGCTGTTTCGGCTTCAGCCCGCTGCGGCTGCCGCCGGACCTGGATTTCACCTCACTGTTCCACGGTGTCGACGAGCGGGTACCCATCGATGCGCTGCGGTTCGGCACCGAGGTGCTGACACGTTTCTTGACCCACTGCTGATGTTGAGTGAGCCCGACAACCCGAAAGGACCGAGCATGACCACACCGCCCGACCCGTACGCCGCACTGCCCGAGCTGCCGTCCTTCAGCCTGACCTCGGACTCGGTGACCAACGCCCAGCCGCTGCGTACCGCACAGGTCAGCGGAATCATGGGCGCGGGCGGACAGGACGCCAGCCCGCAACTGAGCTGGTCGGGCTTTCCGCAGGAGACGCGCAGCTTCGCGGTCACCGTCTACGACCCCGATGCCCCGACGTTGTCCGGGTTCTGGCACTGGGCGGTGGCCAACCTGCCGGCCGAGGTGACCGAGCTGCCCGAAGATGCCGGCGACGGCAAAGAGCTGCCCGGCGGCGCACTGACACTGGTCAACGACGCCGGTATGCGCCGCTATGTCGGCGCCGCGCCGCCGCCCGGGCACGGTGTGCACCGTTACTACGTGGCGGTGCATGCGGTGGACGTCGAGAAACTGGACTTGAGCCAAGACGCCAGCCCGGCGTTTCTCGGTTTCAACTTGTTCCAGCACGCGATTGCACGGGCGGTCATCTACGGCACCTACCAACAGACCTGAGAATGAAGGCACGGACATCCCAGTCCGTTCCCGCCTCGGCTCCGAATGACAGGTGTGCCCCCACGTCGTTTCGCCGCGCGTTCCTGTGTTCTCGTCCTGCCGGGCGGCAAGGTCCGCAGCGACGACGCATCCAGGTGGTGGCAGCTGGCCAACCTGAGGATGATGTTCCTCACCCGAGCGTTGCGGCGTCGGCTGGGGCGCGACGTGCACGTGCGACGCGTTCAGTACCGCGTGCGCGGCTGGAACAGTCCGCGCTTGGATGCCGTTCGCGACGGCTTGGCGGCGCTCGACGATGTGCGACAGCGGCTTGCACCCCAACACGTGGTGTTGGTGGGCCATTCGATGGGCGGCCGCGTTGCGGCGCAGCTGTCCGGTCGAGGTGACGTCGAGGCAGTGGTGGCCCTGGCGCCGTGGTGGATAGGCGGTGACGGCGACGTGGTCCCTGCGCGGACCCGGCTCCTGGTCCTGCACGGCACCGCCGACAGGTGGACCGACCCGCGCAGTTCACGTACTCAGGTCACTCGAGCCCGCCGCCGAGGAGTGGATGCCCAGTGGGTGGGAATCCGCGGCGCAGGTCATTACATGGTGCGCCATTGGAGTCAGTGGCATTGGCGCACAACGGATTTCGTTGCGGAATATCTGTTGGACGGGCCGCGCTACAGCCCGGGCAAGCAGAACGGGAAATAGCAGGGGCTACCCGGAGGCTGAGCCTTCATGACCAGGTCGACCAGCTTGACAACGGCCATGCTCAGCATCGCTTGCACCTCCGGCTGCTGATCCGCAGGCAGATTACGAGTATCCCGGTCCACGACCGTGACCTGCTGCTGTAACTGGGCTACGCGCTGCTGACGCTGCTGCGGCGTGAGGCCGTCCCAGTTATCGTCCAGGTCGGAAATTTGCTGCAGCAGCTCTTGCACCTCCGACCTGGGGTCGGGTTCCACACGGGGGGCCGGCTGCAGCGGATGGACCTGGATTGGCAAGGGGCGAGCCGCCACCTCAGCATGGGCAGGAGCAACTGCCAGCAGCGTGCTGGCCAGCAGACCAGCCACCGCGATCGTTCTGATTTTCATGGGGGTTCGTTTCCGTCGGTGTGGGGCGTCGTCGTGGCAATGACATACCGGCCGCACAGCTACCGATCCCAACATTCGACGATTGTCCTGCGGCGCAGGATCGTCACCCGAGGAAGCGACTCAGCACCGGATCGGCATGGCAATGAATGTCCGGCGGATGTGGTGGGCAGGATGATGGCATGTTCCACCGCCGCGTGAATCCTGTTGTACGTCAAGGAATCGTCATTGCCCTGCGGCGGATCGCCGGTCTCCGGGCGCTGAGGGCGGTCACGGCCGCGGGCGCGCGCCAGGGTCGTCCCCGACGGCGGTATGTCTGCGCACGCCGACAGTTCTCCGGGACTGATCTGCGGCCGTCGAACCGAACGGCGCAACTTGGCGAGCGCCACCGCGGATGTGCCGCGAAGTCACGATTGCGCGCCCCGTGTCGGCAAATCGTCACGCCAGGGCTGCCGGACCTAACCGGGCGGTTAGCCGGCTTTCCGGGCAGCCGAGCCCACGGCGTCAGCCAGCGAGGCAAACCCGCCATCATGCATCCGGCGGGCGATGCCGTCGTGAATGTGCTTGGCCCATAAGCCGCCGCCGTAGATGAACCCGGTATAGCCCTGCAGCAGCGTCGCGCCGGCAGTGATGCGTTCCCATGCGTCGTCAACGGTCTCGATACCGCCCACGCTGATCAACACCAGACGATCACCGACCCGGTGTTGAAGCCGCCGCAACACCTCGACAGCGCGCGCTGCCACCGGCGGTCCGGAAATGCCGCCGGCGCCCAGCCCGTCGACCCCGGGGGTCGCCAGGCCGGCGCGCGACACCGTGGTATTCGTCGCGACGATGCCGGCGAGGCCCAGCTCCACGGCCAGGTCGGCGATGTCGTCGATGTCGGAGTCGGAGAGCTCCGGCGCGATCTTGACCAGCACCGGGGTTGAGGTTTCGGCCAGCACGGCGGCCAGGATTGGCCGCAGCGACTCCACCGCCTGCAAATCCCGCAGTCCGGGTGTGTTCGGCGAACTGACGTTGACCACCAGGTAGGCGGCCAGCGGACCGACCAGCCGTGCACTTGCGCGGTAGTCGTCAACCGCGTCGCCTGGCAGCGTCGTCTTGCTCTTGCCGATGTTGACCCCGATTGGAACGTCGGGGCGATGCCTGGTGAGCCGAATGGCGAGGGCCCCGGCGCCGTGGTTGTTGAACCCCATCCGGTTGAGTAGGGCACGGTCGGCGGGCAACCGGAACATGCGCGGCGGCGGGTTTCCGGGCTGCGGATGCGCGGTGACGGTGCCCACCTCGGCATAGCCGAATCCCAACGCGCCCCAGGTGTCCAGCCCGGTGCCGTCCTTGTCGAACCCCGCGGCCAACCCCAGCGGACCGGCAAAGCGCACCCCGAACACCGTGCTGGCCAGCACCGGATCCGTCGGACCCAGCCATCGGCGAAGCATCCGGCGCACCGGCGCAACGGCGGTGACGGCACGCAGCACGGCGAATGCGAAAGTGTGGGCCCGCTCGGGCGGGAGGAGGAACAGCAGCCGCCGCACCAGGCCGTATATCCAATCCTGGCGCCGGTCGCCGGCCGTCACGGTTCCGGCTGATCGGACGACGCGTTTTCCAGACGAAACTTCTTGCGGCGCAACAACACCCGTCTGCTGCCGTCCGTGTAGAGGCGCACCCGCGTCAGTTCCCAGCCGCGATACTCGGCCTCGATGGACAATCGGGTGGACGCGCTGAGTCTGGTCACGTCCGGCGGCAGGCGCAGCGGCGCCCACTCATATTCGTCCGACATGTCGGCATCCCAGCCCGTAGGTAGCCGGCTCCATCTCGACGCGGGCCGGCCTTTCACGGGGTACCCGCCGCGTGCTCGATGGCCTGGACCCCGGCGCCCGACCCCGACACCACGTACAAGGTGCCCGACGCGTCGTCGAAGGCCAGCGAGTTGGGCTGCTGCACGGTTGGGTAACGCACCTTTTCCACGGGTATTCCGGTGGACAGATCGTAACCAATGACGACGTTGGCTGCGGTTTGGGATACCCAGGCCAACTCGGGTGAGCCCGCCAGCCCGTACGGGGCCTGTCGCACCGGGTAGGCCTGGCGCAGGATCAGCGGATCGACACCGTACACCAGCAGTTGGCCGCCGCGCGTATCGGCGACCAGCACCAGGCCCAGCGGATCGGCGGCCAGCGTGGTGGCGCCTTCTCCGGCCCGCAGCGCCTGCCGGACGCGACCGTCCGCCCCGACCGCCGTCACCGAAGTCTGCCCGCGATCCAGGACGACGGTGGTGTTTCCCTGTGTCACAAGCGAATCGACGCGTGCGAAGATCTTGATGCGGTTGGCTGTCCGGGCAGTGCCGGAACTCGGGGAATCCAGGATGTGTACCGCGCCTTCGGCGCTGCCCAGCACCAGCTTGCCGTCGGCGCGACGCGCGATCGCGGTGAATTCGACGCCCGCGGCGTCGGCAACACCGACCTGCCCGATGCTGCCGGCGGACAGGTCGACCACAAAGTAACCCCCTCGGGTGGCCAGGTAGGCCATGCCGTGGCCGTCGCAGGTCAACGCCGTCGCGGGCGCGGGCAGCGTGATCACGCGGGCCGGAGTCCGGGGACCGTCGAACACAGTGATGCCGGATGGCGCCGACGCATCGGCGCCCGGGGTAAGGACCGCCAGCCGGCGAATGCCGTTGTCGTATACGGCCGCAAGCGGCTGGCCGCTCAGCGGACGAATCACCCCCGCCGGGGCCTGCGATACCGGCGGAGACACGGCCGGCTGCGCGGGCTGGATTGTGGGCGGCGCGGTGTGCAGTGGATTCGACGAACAACCCGTCACCACCGTCAGCAAAGCGATAGCACCCCAAAGAAAGCGCTGAGCTGCTTGCTTAGTCGCTATCAGCAACTACTCGTCCTCCGAACGTCGAGCGTGGGTTCCACAGTCTAGGGCAACGTCGACTATCCAAACGGCGTCCGATCTGGCCATGTTGCCCACGAAAAGCGGTGCTTGAGAGTTCTGGAGAGGTATTGTCGCGGCATGACCGTCACCGCTGACCGGCATGTCGCAAACAAGCATTTTGCGATCGAAGACATGTCGACGGGCATCTTCGCCAGCGGTTATGGACAAGTCGGCGACGGACGCACTTTTTCCTTCCATATCGAACACCGGTCGCTTGTCGTCGAAATCTACCGACCCCGCCTGACGGTACCGGTTCCGCAAGCCGAAGACGTCGTCGCGCGGTCGGTACGCAGTCTGGTCGACATCGACGTCACCGACGAGCGCAGCCTGGCAGCCGCGGTGCGCGACTCCGTCGCCCAGGCCGTACCCGTTTCGCGCCAGTAGCACCCGATACGCTCGTGCCGTACCAGGTACGGTCGTCGTCGTGTCTGCGGTTGCGGCGATGTCCTGGTGGCAAGTCATTTCATTGGCGGTTGGGCAAGGTTTGACCGAGTTCCTGCCGGTGTCATCCTCGGGGCATCTGGCGATCATGTCGCGGATCTTCTTCAGTGACGACGCCGGCGCCTCGTTCACCGCGGTCACTCAGTTGGGCACCGAAGCCGCCGTGCTGGTGTACTTCGCCCGCGACATCGTGCGGATTTTGCGCGCTTGGCTAGCCGGTCTGGTGGTCAAGTCGCATCGCACCGCCGACTATCGGCTGGGCTGGTACGTCATCATCGGGACCATCCCGATCTGCATTCTGGGGTTGTTCTTCAAAGACGAGATTCGTTCCGGGGTCCGCAACCTGTGGGTGGTGGCCACAGCCATGGTGGTGTTCTCGGGGGTGATCGCCCTGGCGGAATACCTGGGTCGGCAGGGCCGTCACGTCGAGCAGCTGACCTGGCGCGACGCCCTGGTGGTCGGCATCGCCCAGACGCTGGCGCTGGTCCCGGGCGTCTCGCGGTCCGGGTCGACCATCAGCGCGGGCCTGTTCCTCGGTCTCGACCGCGAGCTCGCTGCCCGGTTCGGCTTCCTGCTGGCCATCCCCGCGGTGTTCGCCTCCGGGTTGTTCTCCTTGCCTGATGCCTTCCACCCGGTGTCTGAGGGCATGAGCGCCACCGGGCCGCAGCTGCTGGTGGCCACCCTGATCGCGTTCGTGGTGGGCCTGTCGGCGGTGGCCTGGTTCCTGCATTTCCTGTTGCGGCACAACATGTACTGGTTCGTGGGTTATCGGATCGTGGTCGGAGTGGCGGTGCTGATCCTGCTGGCAACCGGGACGGTGGCCGCGACATGACCGTCATCCTGTTGCGCCACGGCCGTTCCACCTCGAACACCGCCGGCATCCTGGCCGGTCGCTCCGAGGGCGTCAACCTCGACGACAAGGGGCAGGAGCAGGCGGCCGGGCTGATCGACCGGTTCGGTGACTTACCGGTCCGGGCGGTGGTGTCGTCGCCGCTGCTGCGTTGCCGCGCCACCGTCGAACAGCTGGCTGACGCGCTGTGTCTGGAACTGTTCGTCGATGACCGGCTCGCCGAGGTCGACTACGGCGACTGGACCGGCCGCAAGATCACCGAGCTGATCAACGAGCCGTTGTGGCGGGTGGTTCAGGCGCATCCCAGCGCTGCGGTGTTTCCTGGCGGCGAAGGTCTGGCGCAGGTGCAGGCCCGCGCGGTCGCCGCGGTGCGCGAGCACGACCGGCGGCTGGCTCTGGAATTCGGGGGCGACGCGTTATGGCTGGCCTGCACCCACGGCGACGTCATCAAGGCCGTGATCGCCGATGCCTACGGGATGCATCTGGACAGCTTTCAACGGGTCACCGCCGACCCCGCCTCGGCAAGTGTGATCCGCTACACCGAGTTGCGGCCCTACGTGCTGCACGTCAACCACACCGGAGCGCGGTTGTCGGCCGGGCTACGTGCGGCACCTACGCCCACAGCGGAGCCTGGCGGCGGGCAGCCGGCGGCGCAGGACGCTGAGGTGCCTTCCGGCGATGCGGTAGTGGGCGGGTCTACCGATTAGCCCGGCCGGCCTGCGCAGGCCTGGTCGATCGGGAGGCGTCTGCACGGTATTTTGGAGGTGCCATGGCGCGCGCAATTCACGTATTCCGCACACCCGACCGCTTCGTCGCCGGGACCGTTGGCCAGCCCGGAAACCGCACGTTCTACATTCAGGCGGCCCATGACGACCGCGTGGTGTCGGTGGTCTTGGAGAAGCAGCAAGTCGCTGTGCTCGCCGAACGCATCGGCGCGCTGCTGCTAGAGGTGAACCGCCGGTTCGGCACGCCGGTGCCCCCGGAGCCCGCCGAGGTTGAGGACCTCAACCCGTTGATCATGCCCGTGGACGCCGAATTTCGGGTCGGGACGATGGGATTGGGCTGGGATTCGGAGGCCCAGACGGTGGTCGTCGAGCTGTTGGCCGTCACCGACGCGGAGTTCGACGCTTCGGTGGTGCTCGACGACACCGACGAAGGGCCCGACGCGGTACGGGTGTTCCTGACCCCGGAGTCGGCGCGGCAGTTCGCTACCCGGTCAAACCGGGTCATCTCCGCGGGCCGTCCGCCGTGCCCGCTATGTCAAGAACCGCTGGACCCACAGGGACATATCTGCGCACGGACCAACGGCTACCGGCGCGACCTGCTGTTCGGGTCTGACGATGAACCCGAGCAATGACGACTGTGAGGTATTGCGCGACGGCGAGCTGACCGTTCTGGGACGCATCCGCTCGGCGAGCAACGCGACATACCTGTGTGAGTCGACGCTGAGCGGCGACACCGTCCACTGCGTTTACAAACCGGTGGCAGGCGAGCAGCCGTTGTGGGATTTTCCCGACGGGACGTTGGCCGGTCGGGAACTCAGCACCTACCTGGTGTCGGCACGGTTGGGCTGGAAGATCGTGCCCTACACCGTCATTCGTGACGGACCGGCGGGGCCGGGCATGTTGCAGCTGTGGGTGCGGCAACCCGGTGATTCCTTGGACGCCGATGCGCGTCCCGGCCCGGATTTGGTCGACCTGTTTCCCACCGGCAAGCCGCAGCCGGGCTATCTGCCCGTATTGCGCGCCTACGACTACGCCGGCGACGAGGTCGTCTTGATGCACGCCGACGACGACCGGTTGCGGCGGATGGCGGTGTTCGATGTCCTGGTCAACAACGCCGACCGTAAGGGCGGCCACATCCTGTGCGGCATCGACGGCGGGGTGTATGGCGTCGACCATGGCGTGTGCATGCATGTCCAGGACAAGCTTCGCACCGTGCTGTGGGGGTGGGCGGGCAAGCCGATCGACGACCCCACGCTGGAGTCCATCGCCAGACTCGCCGATGACCTGCGCGGGTCACTCGCCGATGAGCTGCGCGTCCACATCACCAGCGCCGAGATCACCGCGCTGCGGCGGCGGGCGCGCGCCCTGCTGGACACTCCAGTGATGCCCGGACCCAACCGGCATCGTCCGATTCCCTGGCCGGCGTTCTAGCGGGTCCGTTGGCCAGGTTCGCTGGGCGCTGGTCCCCGACGTGCACCGCCGGAAAGCATCACCCGATTTGTCCGGACGCAGCAGGACCTGGGCTGAAAACGCGCTCGCGGTGTTGTGATGCATGGAATTATCAGCACCGTCACTTCTGTTGCGGTCAGTACATGGCCGGTTGAGAGGCTGCGATGTCATACCTGATCGCGATACCCGAGATGCTGGCGGCGGCGGCGGCCGATGTGACGGCTATCGGCTCGTCGGTCGGTACGGCCAATTCGACGGCGGCGGCCTCGACCACCACGATGCTGGCCGCCGCCGAAGACGAGGTATCGACGGCGATTGCCTCGCTGTTTTCTAGCCATGCCCAGAAATATCAGACGCTGAGCCGACAAGCGGCGCTGTTCCACACCCAGTTCGTGCAGGCATTGACGGGGGCAGGCAATGCCTATGCGGCAGCCGAAGCGGCCAGTGCCCATCCGTTGCAGGCGCTGCTGGACGACATGCTGGCGGTGATCAATGCGCCGACCAACTTTCTGTTGGGGCGTCCGCTGATAGGCAACGGTAGTGACGGGGGGCCGGGATCCGGCGCCAAGGGCGGGGCCGGCGGCATCTTGGTGGGCAACGGCGGCAACGGCGGGTCGGGTGCGCCGGGACAGGCTGGTGGGGACGGCGGTGCTGCGGGCCTGCTCGGTATCGGCGGTGCCGGCGGGGCCGGAGGGGTCGGCGGG
>NZ_UPHT01000206.1 GCF_900566085.1 Mycobacterium attenuatum | reverse complement strand
TCGCGCACTGCATTCAGGAACGCAGTGGGCTGGCCATCGCCAACATCATCAAGCAACTGCGACCGCTGCGCTCAGCGACCATCACCATCAACGGCGCCAGTCAGACCTTCCCACCCGAAATCCCTGAGCCCCAGCGGACAATCCTCGCCCACCTCGGCATCAAAGTGGCTTACTAAACCAAATGTCCTAACTCAGGTCAGGCTCAGTAAATATTTCGGGTCGAAGTGTCTCACTCAAGGTTGACAGAGAGGGGAACTCTTCACTGCAATTCTTCTTTGCCATCGAGTCAGATCCTCTCGCTTCCCCCGGTCTGACACCGGGATTAAGCGTGTCCAACACGCGGGGTCATGGCCCCCGCGACGACGGTGTGACGATGGAGCAGATCGCCAACGATTCCAGTGTCACCCGATGACGCGCGATGACGCTGACCCTTGTGTTGTCAAGAACACGCTGTTGCTCGATCACGGGTTATTTAACTTCATTGACCAACCGATGGTGATAACGCTCAAGGTCGTCGGCTAGCCGCCCTCCGACCGGGGTAAAGACGGCGTGTTTGCGCAGCGCGTTTATGCCAAGACCGAATTTACTGGTAAGCAGCTCTAGTCGCTGCCGGGCCGGTGACACATCCGCGCCGCTTAAGTGCGGTAGAAGACGCTGCACGCCTTGACACATGCGTGCAAGAACGAACACCTGGTGAAAATGGCCGACGAGGAGCCGCGGTTCTGCTCGGAGCGCAGATGGGGCACGGTCTTCGCCATTTACCACCAAACGGTCAAATGCCATGCGGACGTGGAGGGCATGGTGGCTGATCTCGTGTATCCAGGTCAGGTACAACCCGATGTCAGGTTCCGGCTGGCCAATGAAGACAGCCCCTAAAGCGCCAGGGATAGTCGATGAGAGTCCGGTGCATCCCTTTAGGAACACTACCTCCCTTACCAGGAGGTGACGTTCGAGTGCGAGTTCTGGCCAGACGGCTTCGATGAGACCCAAAACGTACTGGGATTGCGCGCGGCGCTGGCTGATGTCACCGACGACGGGCTCGATCATCTCAGGACGGCCGCCGAACCGTTGATCCTGCGCTATCTCTTCCATGGCAGTCTTGGCCCATTGCGGTGCCGGCGAATCGGCGAGGTAGCGCAAAGACGCCGGCACCATCCGTCCTCGTCGCGCGGTAAGCCGCCTCAACGCATCGATGCGAGCCGAAGGGTCCATCACGCCGCCAAATACCAACGACACATCTTCGGGAGTGCTCCAGGTCAGTTCGTTGCGGTGGTCAAGAAGTTCATGCCACGCACTCAATTCATCGCCGGGAGCCGTGGTGCGGGCAACCGAGATCGCGGTCGTGATTAATCTGCGTAACAACTCCGCTTGCCAGATCGACGCCATCGAGCGAATGCCGTCGCTGTCGCAATCCCAGTGTTGCAAACCTCGCCTCGCGACCGCTTCAATGTCCACCGCCGCCCGCACCATGCCTCCACTATTGGTAATCCGCGAATCAATTGATCTCAGCTCAATCCGAGACGCGACCCGCAAAACTACCACTATCCTCGCAGCCTACAATCATTCAGGCTGGTCCACTATCCATGGAAACGTGCTGTAAGCATATCCAGGCTTGGTCACTTCAAGATCCATCTCTGAATTATCTTGAAGTTCAGAACTGTACAACATAGGTGTTGATTCAACAGGATCTTTCATTGCGCAAATCCTTTCATTTGATGTAGAAGATTTCGCGCAATTAGTATACTGACCCTGCGGAACCTGTCAACGTTTCTGAGACACGATTTTCGGTGGTTTAGCGAGTCGGTTCTTCCTCCTTCGAGGGTGAGTTGATGGCCCTGAAGGTCGGCAGGGCGGGCGGTTGGGGTGGCTTGCGGATGAA
>NZ_UPHT01000042.1 GCF_900566085.1 Mycobacterium attenuatum | reverse complement strand
GCAACCCACTACGGAACCGGCAGTGCTACCGGCGGCGACGGGGGGCGTGGCGGCGCCGGAGTCTCGGGCGGGAGCGGCGGCAACGGCGGGTCGGCCAACAACTACGGGACCGGCAACGCTACCGGCGGCACGGGGGCCGACGGCGCCCTGGCCTCGGGCGGCCAGGGCGCAACCGGCGGCAACGGCGGCAAGGGTGGCGACGCGAATATCAACAGCAGTGCCTCCGACGGTAACGCCACCGCCGGCAACGGCGGCGCCGGCGCTAATGGCTACTCCGGCGGCGGAAACGGCGGCAACGGTGGTAGCGCCTCCACCCTCGGAATCGGACAAACCTCAGCCGGTCGGGGCGGCAACGGCGGCAACGGCACCGCCAGCAACACCGGCACCGGCGGCAGCGGCGGCAACGGCGGCAACGCCACAATGAACAATGCCCATAACATTTGGTATGCCCTTGCCGGAGACGGCGGGAACGGCGGCAACGGTTTCAACGCAACTGCTGGTTACAGTAACGGCGGCAACGGCGGCAACGCCACCAACCTGGCCGGTGCCAACAATGCGACCTACGGCGGCAAGGGCGGTAACGGCGGCACCGGCATCATTTACGCCGGAAACGGCGGATCCGGCGGGACGGCGTCGAGCCTGGCTGGCGACGCTTGGGGCGGCTTGGGCGGCACCGGCGGCACCGGCGGCACCGGCGGCAACGGCGGCCAAGGCGGTTCTGCAACGACTGCGCACGATAGCGAAATAGCCTGGGGAGGCAGTGGCGGCAACGGCGGCGACAGCCAGTCCGCTGGCGCCACGGGCGGCGGTGGAGGTAACGGCGGTAACGCCACTGCAAGCGAGTTGAACCTGGCTATCGCAGGGCAAGGCGGAAGCGGTGGACAAGGCGGACCCGGCGGTAAAGCCGGTCAATCCGGCTCCGCGGGCAAAAGTTCCGCCAACTGAGGCGTTCATCTGCGTCTGACGGGGCTGAGAACTGTTGACTAGCTCAGCAATTGGTGTGCAGCGGAACGGGCTGAAGCGCCCTTGACGTAGTCGAGGTCTTGGTCACCTCCTCTTCTCGCGTCAGCAGCCGCAGTCGTGACCCTGCCAGGACCGGACACCCTGCCACACGGCGACACCGGAGATGGCGAGTCCGATGACCGGGTCGACCCACCAGCCGCCGGGCCAGCCTGCCGTGATCGCCAGGCCCAGCAGCACCCCCGCGGCCTGCGCGGCGCACAGGTAGTTCTGGGTGCCTTCGCCCTCGGTGGCCCCCGATTTCAGGCGGCCGCCCAGTTTGTGGTTGGCCCAGCCCAGCATCGGCATGAGCACCAGCGCGATGGCCGTCAACGCGATGCCCAGCAACGAGGTTTCGGCGTGCTGGCGGCCGACCAGGTGGTGCAGGGATTCGGCGGCGATGTAGGGGGCGGTCAGCCAGAACGACACCGCGACACCACGTTGCGCCCGCCGCTCGGCGGTCGGCGACAGCGTGCGGTCGCCGGTGAAGCGCCACAGCACCATGGCGCTGGCCAGGCCCTCGGAGCCGCCGGCAAGAGCCCACCCGGTCAATGCCACGGATCGCACCGACAGGCCCTGCCACAACCCAATGGCACCCTCGATGAGCAACACCGCCAGGCTGACCCACGCCAGCCGGCGGGCCCACAAGACGTTGTGCTGCCATTCGGAATCCCGCTCGACCGCCGGCATTGCGGGTGTGGCCCCATGGCAGTGGTCGGTCTGCGAGATCCCGGTATCCATCCCGACGATGTTAGAGGCAAGGCCGACGCGGTGCCGGTTCGACCGGCCCACTGTTACCGAAGCGATGGTGATTACGCTGACTGACCACAAGCCTGCGGCCGTCGAGAAGATCGCCGAAGGGGCGCGCCGCCAGGATGGGCCGACGGCCGAGAACTGTACGGCGGTGCTGCGCCGGCAGGCGACGGCACGTGAGGCACGACCAGGAAGGGCTCGCCGATGCCGAAGGACACAGCTGCCAAGCCACTCGACGGGTTTCGGATACTCGATTTCACCCAGAACGTCGCCGGGCCGCTCGCCGGCCAGGTGCTGGCCGACCTGGGTGCCGAGGTGATCAAGATCGAGGCGCCCGGCGGTGAGGCGGCGCGCCACATCACCGCGGTCCTTCCCGGACGGCCGCCGCTGCCCACGTATTTTCTGCCCAACAACCGCGGCAAGAAGTCGGTAACGGTGGATCTGACCACCGACGCGGCCAGGCAGCAGATACTGCGGCTCGCCGACACCGCCGATGTGGTGCTGGAAGGTTTTCGCCCGGGCGTCATGGAGCGCATGGGCCTGGGTCCCGACGACTTGCGCGCACGCAATCCGAAACTGGTCTACGCGCGCCTGTCGGCATTCGGTGGCAACGGCCCGCACGGCAACCGGCCGGGGGTGGACCTGATGGTTGCCGCCGAGGCCGGGATGACCACCGGAATGCCCACCCCGGATGGCAAGCCGCAGATCATCCCGTTCCAGCTGGTCGACAACGCCAGCGGCCACGTGCTGGCCCAAGCGGTGCTGGCCGCGCTGCTCAACCGCGAGCGCCACGGGGTGGCCGACACCGTCCGGGTAGCCATGTACGACGTCGCGGTGGGCCTGCAGGCCAACCAGCTGACCATGCATCTGAACAAGACCAGCGGCGACCGGCCGAAACCCGAAAAGGCACCACAACCCAAGCGGCGCAAGGGAGTTGGCTTTGCCACCCAGCCGTCAGACGCGTACCGCGCCGCCGACGGATATCTGTTGATCAGCGCCTATGTGCCCAAGCATTGGAACAAGCTGTGCCAGCTGATCGGCCGGCCCGATCTCCTCGACGACGAGCGGTTCGTCGACCAGCGCGCGCGGGCGATCCACTATCACGAGCTGACCGACGAGCTGCAATCGGCACTGGCCGCCAGGTCCGCCGCCGAATGGGTGGAGCTGCTGCAAGACGCCGGCCTGATGGCCTGCCTTCCCTATACCTGGAAGCAGGTCGTCGACACCGCGCTGTTCGCCGAGAATGAGCTGGCCGTCGAAGTCGGCCGCGGGAACCACGCCGTCACCGTGATCCGGACGCCGGCGCGCTACTCGAGCTTCAGCGCGGTGGTCGCCGAGTCACCGCCGGCCGCCGGAGAGCACAACGACGTGTTTCTGACTGAACCCTAAATTCCGGTGTCACCGTCGACAGCTTTCTTTGAGTTGCCGATGAGTTGACCTACCGGCGGTGACCGCGTTCAGACCCCTCGTAGAGGATTACATGGTCGTATTCCATACCCGCACATATTCACTACTTACTCAATATGAACTCTCGTCTTCCAAGCCGTGGACAGCAGAGCCTGGCGACGGGGAAGCGGTCTGCCGCCGATGACCTCTTGATCGGTTCGAGGAGCCACGATATGAGTGCTGCTATCAAGGACTCCGCCCTACGTACCGGAACCCGGTCACGGTCGATGTTAGTTAACCTGCGGCACGACATTCCGGCATCGCTTGTCGTCTTCCTGGTCGCGCTGCCGCTGTCGCTGGGGATCGCGATCGCCTCGGGAGCCCCGCTGGTCGCGGGTCTGATCGCGGCAGTGGTAGGCGGCATTGTCGCGGGAACCATCGGCGGGTCGTCGGTTCAGGTCAGCGGGCCGGCTGCGGGCCTGACCGTGGTGGTCGCCGGGCTGATCGACCAACTCGGCTGGCCGATGTTGTGCCTGATGACCATCGGGGCAGGTGCCCTGCAGATCGGGTTCGGGGTGAGCCGGATGGCCCGCGGGGCGCTCGCCATTGCTCCGGTGGTGGTGCACGCCATGCTGGCCGGCATCGGCATCACCATCGCGTTGCAGCAGATTCACGTGCTGGTGGGTGGTTCGTCCCGGAGCTCGGCATGGCAGAACATCGTGGCTTTACCCAACGGCCTCCTGCATCACGAACTGCACGAGGTGATCGTCGGCGGGACGGTCATCGCCATTTTGCTGTCGTGGTCGAAGCTGCCGGCCAAGCTGCGAATGGTTCCGGGCGCTCTGGTGGCCATCGTCGCGGCGACCGCGCTGGCGCAGGCCACCGGATTGGACGTTGAGCGAGTTATGTTGTCCGGCAACTTTTTCGAGGCCATCAGCTTGCCCAATCTTCCAGCCATGTCCCCCGACGGCCGCCCGTGGACTCAGGAGATCGGCGCCATCGTCATCGGGGTCGTCACTATCGCGCTGATCGCCAGCGTCGAATCGCTGCTGTGCGCAGTCGGTGTCGACAAGCTGCATAAGGGGCCCCGCACCAACTTCAACCGGGAAATGATCGGGCAGGGCAGCGCGAACATGGTGTCCGGACTCTTGGGTGGCCTGCCCATCACCGGGGTTATCGTCCGCAGTTCGGCCAATGTGGCGGCCGGCGCCCGAACTCGGATGTCGGCGATATTGCACGGGGTATGGGTCCTGTTGTTCGCGTCGCTGTTCACCAACCTGGTGGAACTCATTCCCAAGGCGGCGTTGGCCGGCCTGCTCATTGTGATCGGCATCCAGCTGGTCAAGTTGGCTCACATCCGAATCGCTTTGCGCACCGGCAATTTCGTCATCTACACCATCACCATCCTCTGTGTCGTGTTCCTCAACCTGCTCGAAGGCGTGGCGATCGGGCTGGCGGTCGCAATCCTGTTCCTGCTGATCCGGGTGGTACGTGCGCCGATCGAGGCCAAGCCGGTGGGCGAAGAGGCCAAGCATTGGCGGGTTGACATCGACGGCACGCTGAGCTTCCTGCTGCTGCCGCGCCTGACGCACGTGCTCTCGACGCTGCCGCCAGGTGTCGATGTGACGCTGAACCTGAACGCCGACTACATCGATCACGCGGTGTCCGAGGCGATTTCGGACTGGAAAACCGCCCATGAGGCAACCGGCGGATCGGTCGCCATCATCGAGTCGTCGCCGGCGAACATGATCAGCGCGCACAGCAGTCCGCCGAAGCGTCACTTCGGGACCACGTCGCTGCGGGATGTCGCATGGCCGTCGCGGCGCGACAAGCATCCCGAACGCGCGTCCATCCTCCACGGCGTCGAGGAGTACCACCGCAACGGCGCCAGGGCACTGCACCACCAGGTGCGCGCGCTGACCGGTCCGCCGAACCCGGACACGCTGTTTCTCACCTGTGCCGACTCACGGATCCTGCCGGACGTCATCACCGCCAGCCGCCCCGGTGACCTCTACATCATCCGCAACGTCGGCAACCTGGTACCGACCGATCCCGCCGAGCATTCCGTCGACGCGGCGCTGGACTTCGCGGTCAACAAGCTGGACGTGAGTTCGGTTGTGGTGTGCGGACATTCGTCATGCCACGCGCTGCAGGTGCTGCTGGAGCCGACCAGTGCCCTGGGGCCCTATGGCCAGTGGCTGCAGCATGCACACGAAAGCCTGGCCGCATTCCGCGATAACCATCCGGCCCGGCTCAGCGCGGTGTCCAACGGCTTCACCGACGCCGACCAACTGGCCGTTGTCAACGTCGCCGTCCAGACGGAAAGGCTGTCCCGCAACCCGATTCTGGCCCCGGCGGTGGCTTCCGGAGCGGTCCGAATCGTCGGGATGTTCTTCGATCTCTCGACGGGCCGGGTGCACGAGGTGGACCGCAGCGGCATCGTGTTCCTGGAAGAGCCGGCCGGCGCGCAGTAGCGCTCAGCGCGTCAGTTTGACCGCCCGGTCGTTGCCGCGGTCGGCGACGTACACATTCCCCGACCCGTCAACCGCGACCGCCAGCGGGGTATTGAGGCCGGTGAACGGCAGCACCGTCTGGGTGTTCGACCCGGCGTCCAGCTTCACCACATCGTTCTTGTTGTGCTCGGTGACGTAGACGTTGCCCACCGTGTCCACCGCGATACCCCACGGCACGGAGAGTTGGCGGAAGGCCAGCACGGTCTGGCTGTTGGACCCGCCATCCAGCTTGACCACCCGGTTGTTGTCGGTGTCGGTGACGTAGACAGCGCCGGCGCCGTCCACCGCCACACCGTCGGGGTTCTTCAGGCCGTCGAAGGGCAGCACGGTCTGGGTTTTGGCGCCCGCCGCCAGCTTGACCACTCTGCTGTTGCCACGGTCGGCGACATACACGCTGCCCTGCGCATCCACGGCCACCCCTTCGGGATAGTTGAGGCCGTCGAACGGCAGCACCGTCTGGCTGTTGGAGCCGGCGGGCAGCATCACCACCCGGTTATTGAAATCGGTGACGTACACCGCGCCGGAGCCGTCCACCGCCAGCCCCTGCGGCTGGTAAAGCCCGGTGAATGGCAGCACCGTCGCGGTGCTCGACCCCTTCGTCAACTCCACGACCCGGCCGTACATGCCCTCGCTGGTGACGTAGACGTTGCCGGCGCTGTCGACTGCAACGCCGCCCGGCGAGAGCCGGAAGTCGATGCCCTTGAACGGCAGCACGGTCTGCCCGGACGCCGGCGTCGAGGGGTGCGACGGGCGGGTCACCACATACCCGATCGCGGTGGCGACGAGGAGCACTGCGACGGCTCCCATCACGATCCACAGCGTGCGCTTGGAGCGGCGCTGGGGCGCGGCCGGTGCGAAGTCGGGCGCCGGCGCGCGGGGTGGCTGGCCGAACCCGGGCGCCCCGGCCGGGCCCGCGGGCGGCGCTGGTCTGGGCTGGTCACGCCAGCTGCCGGTGCCCAATGCCGAAGGCACGGGCCCCGCCATCGTCTCGGCGCGGGGCGAGGGCTGGGCCGGGCTCAACGGGACGCCGGCGGAGCCGGGCGCGCGGTAGCCGGGTGCACCGCCCGGTCCGAGCGGCGGGTGCGCGTCCTGGTCCAGCCGCCGCAGAATCGTGGTGGCCTGGTCCTGTTCGGGCGCGCTCAGCGCCGCGTGGGCGGCAGCTGCCAGCTCGCCGGCGCTGCGGTAGCGCTCCCCGGGATTCTTGGCCATGCCTTTGGCGATCACCTCGTCGAACGCCTGCGGAACGTGCCCGGGCCGCAACCGGCTGGGCTGCGGAGCGGGCTGGGTCAGATGCGCGCCGACGGCCCGTTCGATGCTGTCGGCCGGATACGGCGGCGACCCGGTCAAGCATTCGTTCAGCACGCACGCCAGCGAATAGATATCGGCCCGATACGTGACCTCGTCGCCGGTGAACCGCTCCGGAGCCATGTAGCTGTAGGTGCCCATCGCGATCCCGGCCCGGGTCAGCCCCGGATCGGTGGCCGCGCGGGCGATGCCGAAGTCCACCAGATAGGCGAAGTCATCGGCGGTGACCAGGATGTTCTCCGGTTTGACGTCGCGGTGGGTCACGCCGGTGAGGTGCGCGGCATCCAGCGCGGCCGCGATCTGGCGCACGATGGCCACCGCACGCGCCGGGCTCAACGGCCCGGCCCGCTTCACCAGCGTGGCCAAGTCGGTGCCGTCGACCAGCCGCATCTCCAGGAACAGCTTGCCGTCGATCTCGCCGTAGTCATGGATGGGAACCACGTGCGGCTCGGTCAGCCGTCCCGCGGCGTCGGCCTCACGTTGCATGCGGGCGCGAAACACCGGGTCGCCGGAAAATTCCGGGGAGATCAGCTTCAGCGCCACCACCCGGTGCTTACGGGTGTCCTCAGCCTCGTAGACCTCCCCCATCCCGCCGCGGCCCAGCAATCGCCTCAGCTCATAGGGCCCGAACCGGGCCCCCGTCCGCGCATCGGTCACGGCCGAGCTCCCTTCACCGCATCACGAGATAGCATTGACCGCTTTCGACAACTTGGCCTGAAACGAGGTCGGCAACGGGATGGATCCGTACTGTTCCAGGCCGTCCTGACCCGGCCCGATCGCGGCCTGCATGAACGCCCTGACCGCTTTGCCCGTCGCCGCGTCCGGGTATTTGGAGCACACGATCTCATAGGTCGCCAGCACGATCGGGTAGGCGCCGGCCTGCGTCGGCTTGTAGAACGACGACGTGTCGAGCACCAGGTCGTTGCCCTGGCCCTGGAAGCGCGCCCCGGCGATCGTCTTGCCAACCGAGTCGGTCGTGATCAGCACCGGGTCCGGGCCCGCTGAGGTGATGATGCCGGCCATGTGCAGCTGCTTGCCCACGGCAAATGACCACTCGTTGTAAGTGATCGACCCGTCGGTCGTCTCCAGCAGCGCCGACGTGCCGTTATTGCCGGCGGCGCCGTCACCGACTCCCCCCTTGAACGTCTCGCCGACGCCTTTGCCCCAGGCGCCATCAGATGCCCCGTCGAGGTACTTCTGGAAGTTGGCCGTGGTGCCAGATTTGTCGCTGCGGAAGATGACGTGGATGGGCGTCGGCGGCAGGCCGGTGTCGGCGTTGAGGGCTTTGATCGCGGGATCGTCCCATCTGGTGATGGTGCCGTTGAAGATCTTCGCGGTGGTGGGCCCGTCCAGGTTCAGCTTGCTCACGCCCTTGACGTTGTAGGTCACCGCGATCGGGCCGAACACCGTGGGCAGGTCCCACGCCGGTGAACCGCACCGGGCCGCGGCCCGGTCGGGCTGACCGGTCGTCGGGTCCAGCGGCACGTCGGAGCCCGCGAGATCGGTCCGGTTGTTGACGAACTCCTCAACCCCGGCTCCCGAGCCGTTCGCGTTGTAGTCCAGCGTGTAACCCGGGCACGCCCGGATGTAGGCGTAGACGAACTGCTCGATCGCGTTCTGTTGCGCGGTGGAGCCGGCGTCCTGGAGTTCCTTCTTGCCGCCGCAGTCGATCTTCGCGGCGGCGCTGCCGTTATGCCCGCCACATGCCGGCAACACCAGTACGGCCGCGGTGAGCAGGCACACTATGGCGCTCGGGACGCCAGGTCGGTTGAACCTCACGGAACTCCTCTACACCCACGTCGCCACAGGCCGCGAGCCGAACCGGAACCGCTCCTGCGAAACGTATGAACGAAAAGGTGAATATGTAAACCTTCGCGGGTAAACGGAAGGGTGACAAGGGGCATCGCCGGGCGCGGAACGGAAGGGGCATCGGCTGCCGATGGATGCTGAAGAGCCCGACGCCACGACCGGCGCTGCCGCCGATGAGGCCGTCGCGCCGGTGATGCGGACGGTCAACCGGACCCTCGGCTTCGGAGCCAAGACGGTGCTCGACGAGGTGAGCCTGGACTTTCCCGCGCGCGCGGTGACCTCACTACTGAGACCCGCCGGTTCGGGCAAGACGACGTTCTTGCGAACCCCGAATCGGATGAACGACAAAGTTTCTGGATACCGGCATACCGGTGAGGTCTTGCTGGGCGGCCGCAGCATTTTCGAAAAGCGCGACCTGATGGAGTTTCGCCGCAGGGTCACCATGCTGTTCCAGCGTCCCAATCCCTTTCCCATGTTCATCCGCGTCCATCTGCGACAACGTGGTCGCCGGTGTGCGCGCCCACAAGATAGTGCCACGACGGGAATTCGGCCACGTTGCCGAGGCTCGGCTGACCGAGGTGGGCCTTTGGCCCGCGGTCAAAGACCGGCTCGGTGATTCGCCGTTTCGGCTCTCCGGCGGCCAGCAGCAGCTGCTGTGTCTGGCCCGCGCGCTTGCGGTCAACCCCGAGGTGCTGCTGCTCGACGAGCCCACTTCCGCACTGGACCCGACGACGACCGAAAAGATCGAAGGGCTCATCCCATCGCTGGCGCGCCGCCTGACCGTGATCATCGTGACCCATGACTTGGCCCAAGCCGCACACATCGGAGACCGGACCGCTTTGTTCTTCGACGGCAGGCTGGTCGAGGAGGGTCCCACCGAACAGGTGTTCCGGTCACCGCAGCATGAGCAAACCGCTCGATACTTCTCCGCATTTCAGCCGACCGTGGCCGCGTCGGCGTCGTCGAGCACCGCGGGTGGATAGCCGACGAGCGAAGAACACGAAGAAAGGTGGGGCTGATGAAGATTCGGTTGCGTGCGGTCTTGGTCGCGGTGCCGGTCCTGCTCTTGGTGGCCTGCGGATCGAACAGCACCGGCAGTTCCCCGAATGCCGCAGGCACAGTCGCGACGACGCCCGCAACGTCACAGGTGGCGTTGTCGGAGACCGACAGCACGCTGCCCTATCCGTTGTTCAACCTGTGGGGTCCGGCCTATCACGCGAAGTATCCGAGCGTCACGATCACCACCCAGGGCACCGGGTCGGGCACCGGGATCGCCCAGGCCGCCGCCGGCGCGGTCAACATCGGCGCTTCCGACGCCTACCTGTCCGAGGGTGACATGACGGCCCATCACGGGCTGATGAACATCGCGCTGGCCATTTCCGCTCAGCAGATCAACGACAACCTGCCCGGTCTCAGCGAGCACCTCAAACTCAACGGCAAGGTGCTGGCGACGATGTATCAGGGCACCGTCAAGACCTGGAACGACCCCCAGATCGCCGCTCTTAATCCCGGGGTGAACCTGCCGCCCACCCCGATGGTCCCGTTGCATCGTTCCGACGGATCCGGCGACACCTTCTTGTTCACCCAATATCTGTCGAAGCAAGATCCCGACGGCTGGGGTAAGTCGCCCGGCTTCGGCACCACCGTCGACTTTCCGGCCGTGCCGGGCGCGCTGGGCGAAAACGGCAACGGCGGCATGGTCACCGGCTGCGCCGACACCGCGGACTGCGTCGCTTACATCGGAATCAGCTACCTCGACCAATCCAAAAGGGGCTGGGTGAGGCCCAATTAGCCAACGCCGCAAGCAATTTCCTGCTGCCCGACGCGCACAGCATCCAGGCCGCGGCGGCCAGGTTCACTACCTCGATGCCGGCCAACCAGGTGATCTCGCTGATCAACGGGCCCGCCCCCGACGGCTACCCGATGATCAACTACGAGTACGCCATCGTGAACAGCAACCAAAAGGATGCCGCCACCGCCCAGACATTGCAGGCGTTCCTGCACTGGGCTATCACCGACGGCAACGGCACCGACTTCCCGAATCAGGTTCACTTCCAACCACTGCCGGCCTCGGTGGTGAAGCTGTCCGACGCCCAGATCGCCAAGATCTCCGGGTAAGGGTGGCTGCGACAACCCTTTCCGGGCAGCCCGCACCTGGCGGCGACACCAGGGCACCGGCCCTGCGGCGCAGCCTCGGCCGCGACGGCTCCATGATCCGCTGGGCCGGCGGTGCCGCTGCGGTAATCCCGTTGCTTGCTCTCGGGTTCGTGCTGGTGACGCTGGTCATCGAGGCGCTGCCGGCGATCAGGTTCAACGGGTTGCACTTATTCACCGGCACGGACTGGGACCCCGGCAATCTCTACGACCAGGCCGTTGTCACCAACGGTGTGGCACATCCGCCGGGGGCTCGTTACGGGGCGTTGCCGCTCATTGTCGGCACCCTGGCAACCTGGCGATCGCCGTGGTGATCGCGGTGCCGGTGTCGGTGGGGCGGCGTTGGCGATCACCCAGCAGCTACCGAAACGGCTGGCCTCGGCCGTCGACATGACACTCGAGCTGCTCGCCGGCATTCCCAGCGTCGTTGTCGGGCTATGGGGCGCAATGACTTTCGGGCCATTCATCTCCCGATACGTCGCACCGGTGATCGTTCGCAACACTCCCGACGTGCCGGTGCTCTCCTATTTCCGCGGCGACACCGGAAACGGCCAGGGCATGCTGTGTCCGGCCTGCTGCTCGCGGTGATGATCATTTCCCATTGTCGCCAGTACCACCCGGGACCTGATTCGGCAGGGCCGCCGCTACCCCAGGAGGGCGCCACCGCGCCGGGCATGTCGGAGTGGGAACGTGCGCGCCGGGTCAAACATGACCACCATCGCCGCCACCATAGTGTCCCAACTGGATTCGGCGCTCACCGACTCCACCAAGCTCGCCGTGAAGACCCTCGCTGAGGCGGGTCTGGTGCTGATGGTGATCACCTTGCTGACCAACGTGGCCGCCCGCGCGCTGGTGCGCCGCACCTGCACAACCGCGCTGCCGGTGGGACGAGGCGTCTGAGATGACCCGACGCAAGATCGCCAACACGCTGTTCCGGGCGGCGTGCCTGGGGGCTCTGGTCGTGGTGATCGCCCCGACGTTACGGATGCTGATCGGGGTCATCAGCCGGGCGGTGCCGGTGTTCCATTTCAGCGTGCTGACCCAAAACACCAAGGGCAACGGCGGCGGGCTGCGCAACGCCATCATCGGCACCGTGGTCCTGGACGCCGCGGTGCTGCTGGTGGGCGGCACCGTCAGCGTGCTGGCTGGGCTCTAGCTATCCGAATTCGCTTCCGGACGAAGGCTTTCCATTCTCCGCGGCGCTTACGAGGTGCTGTCCGGCATCCCGTCCATCGTGCTGGGTTACGTCGGCTACCTGGCGCTGGTGCTGTATTTCGACTGGGGATTCTCGTTGGCCGCAGGGGTGTTGACGTTGTCGGTGCTGAGCATTCCGTACATCACCAAAGCCACCGAGTCCGCGCTGGGCCAGGTGCCGACGTCCTACCGGGAGGGGGCGACGGCACTGGGCCTGCCGTTCGCCTGGACGCTGCGCAAGATCGTGCTGAAGTCCGCACTGCCCGGAATCGTCACCGGCATGCTGGTGGCACTCGCGCTGGCGGTCGGCGAAACGGCGCCGATGCTCTACACCGCGGGCTGGTCCAATCTGCCGTCGACCGGACAGCTCACCGGATCGCCGGTCGGTTACTTGACCTATCCGATTTGGACGTTCTACAACGTGCCGTCGAAATCGGCGCAAGACCTGTCCTACGACGCGGCGCTGTTGTTGATCGTCTTCGTAGGGCTGCTGATAATCGTCGGCCGGCTGATCAGCTGGGTCGCCCGTCTGCATGCGGAATCTCGTTGAACGGCAAGCGCTTAGCCCGGCGGTAGCCGCACCACCTGCAGAAAGAACTCGTCGATCTGGCGTACCGCGGTCATGAACTGGTCGAGGTCGACCGGCTTGGTGACGTAGGCGTTGGCGTGCAGCTTGTAGCTGCGCAAGATGTCCTCCTCGGCCGCGGAGGTGGTGAGTACGACGACCGGGATACGAGACAGGTCGGGGTCCGACTTGATCTTCTCGAGCAGCTGCCGGCCGTCGTATTTCGGCAGGTTCAGGTCCAGCAAGATCAGATCGGGCCGCGGCGCATCGTGGAACTCACCGCGCCGGTAAAGATAGTTCAGTCCCTCCTCCCCGTCGTGTGCGACGTGGAGTCTGTTCTTGACTTTGTTGTGCTCGAACGCTTCTCGAGTAATGAGCTCGTCGCCCGGATCGTCTTCGACGAGCAGGATGTCGATGGGGCGACCTGGTGTGGTCATTCGGTTGGTCCTTTCGCAACGGACAGGGATCTTCCGCCGGCCCCCGCCGCGCCGACGCCCGCGGCATCGGCGCCGTCGGGCGCGGCAATGGGTAGCGTGAACTGGAAGCGCGTTCCATCGGTGAACGACGTGTCGATCCAGACGACGCCGCCGTGGTACTCGACGATTTTGCGGCACAGCGCAAGACCCAAACCCGTTCCGCTGTAGGCGTCTCGGCCGTGCAGCCGTTGGAAGATGATGAAGACCTTGTCGGTGAATTCCTCCGGGATGCCGATCCCGTTGTCGGTCACGCTGAACACCCATTGACCGGTGCGCTCGCCGCTGCCTTGCCGGCAGTCGACGACGACCCGCGGTACGCGGTCTTGACGGCGGAACTTGATCGCATTGCCAATCAGGTTCTGCCACAACATCGTCAGCAGCGTCGGGTCACCCACGATCCGCGGCAGCGGCTCGGCGGGGCGCACGATGTCGGCGTCGGATTCCTCGATCGCGGTGGCGAGGTTGCCCAGCGCCGCTTCCAGGGTGGTGTCGAGGTCGACGTCGGTGCTCGTGGTGCCCAGCCGGCCGACGCGGGAGAACCTGAGCAGGTCGTTGATGAGCACCTGCATGCGTTTGGCCCCGTCGACCGCATAGCCGATGTATTCGATGCCGCGCTCGTCGAGCTGATCACCGTAACGCTTTTCGAGGAGCTGACAGAACGCGGCGACCTTGCGTAGCGGTTCTTGCAGATCGTGGGAGGCGACATAGGCGAACTGCTCCAGTTCGGCGTTGGAACGCCGCAATTCGAGGGCCTGCTCGTCCAGTTGCGCCCGGGCCGAGTGCGATGCCTCGAGCTCTTCGACTATCCGCTGCCGCATGTTCTCGACGTCGATGGCGATGCCCCGGATGTCTTTGGGTCTGCTGGGCGGGGTGATGGCTTCGCCGAAGTTGCCTTCGGTGACCCGCCGGCATGCCCCCGCCAGGGCGGCCAGCGGCAGCGTCACCGCACGTCGGACCAGAAGCCCCAGCAGCGCCGCCGTGACGAAGAACACCACAACCATCGCGGCCAGGACCCGGTCGCGCCAGTCGTCCATGCGCTGCAGCCGGTCCGCCGCTTGTTCCCGGGCCTCGGCCAGATGCTGATTCTGCACTTGGAAGAGCTCACGCAGCCGGTCAAATTGGGCCTTGCCTAGTGCCGCGATGGCGCTGTTGACCACGATCGGGGTGTCCGGGGTCACCTGCGCGATCAGCGGTTGCGCATAGCTGGTCCGCCAGGCGGCGATGGCGTTTTCGACAGCGTCCAGATCAGCCAGCAGATCGGGGCGGTGAGCGAGCCGGCGCCGGATGTCGTCGGCGGCCGCCTGTTCGGCGCGTTGTCCCTCGTAGTAGGGGCCGAGGAACTGCTTGTCGGCCGAGATCAGGTAGCCGCGGATGCCCGTTTCCTGGTCGCGCAATGCCGATTGCAGTTGGCAGGCCGCCACCCGCGACGGCGCAATGTCGTCGCGCAGTTGGCGCGACAACTCGTCGGTGCGGTTCAGCAACAGCGCACCGGCCACCGCGCCCGCGAGCACCATCACGCCCATGACCGCCAGCACCAGCGCTTGCCACCCGCGCACGGTGAGTTCTATTCGCCGCCGAGCCAACCCGCCGGCGGTCATCGGTTCGTGGGTTCCACGCGCAGCACCGCGATGTCGTCGGTGAGCCCGCCGAGCGCCTGGGCACGCTGCTGTACCCCGTCGATCAGCGCGTCGACGAACGCCGGACCGGGCAGCGCAGCGTGCGAACGGGCCAGCGCCAGCAGGCCGTCCTCACCGAGGCGTTGCCGCCCGCACCCCGAATACCCCTCGAAGAGCCCGTCGGTGAGCAGCAGCAGCCCGTGGCCGGCGGGCAATGCCAGCTCATGCTGCGGCCAGTCGCGCTGACCGTCCCGCAGGTGCAGACCCAGCGCCGGCCCGCCCGGTGGCTCGAGCCAGTCCACGGTTCCGCTGCCGTGCAACAACATCCCCGGATGACCGGCCCGGATCACCTTGATGCGGCTGCGGCGCGGGGATCCAGCCGGAATGGTCAGGCTCAGCACCGTCGCGAAGATCCCTTCACCGGTGCGTTCGGCGCGTAGCACCTGCTCCAGCCGCCGCATCCGGTCAACGCCGTCGACGCCGGCGAGTGTGAGGGCACGCCAGGCGATCCGCAGCGCCGCGCCCAGCGCGGCCTCGTTGGGGCCGTGCCCCGCGACGTCACCGATCAGCACATGGACCACCCGGTCCGGGGTTTGGACGACGTCGTAGAAGTCCCCGCACAGCAGGGCATCTTCACGGCTCGGCCGGTAGCGGGCCACGATGTCGACGCCCGGGCGGTCCAACAGCAGCGGAGAAGGCAGCAGGCCACGTTCCAGCAGCGCATTCTCACGCGCTCGAAGCCGGCTTGCATGCAGGTCGGCGGCAATCAGCTCGGCACGTTTGCGCTCGATGGCATACAGCAGTGCGCGCCGCAGCATTTCGGGTTCGACCCGCCCCTTGACCAAGTAGTCCTGCGCCCCTGCCGCCACCGCCGTGGCGCCGAAGTACTCATCGCTTAGCCCGGTGAGCACGACGATCGGCACGGTGGCATCGCGGTTGGCGATGCGGTCCAGTGCATCCATCCCGCTGGCGTCGGGAAGGTTCAGATCCAGCAGCACGCAGTCGGGCCGGCCGGCGTCCAGCTCATGCTCGGCGGCCGCCATCGAGGGCGCCCACCGCACCTCGATCTCGGCGACCGCGTCGGCGATCAGGTTTTCGACGAGGACGGCGTCGGCCCGATCGTCTTCGATCAACAGCAAAGACAACGACTGCCACTGCGCTGCGGGGTCGATGCTGGAACCCGGCTCGGGCGTCAGGTCGCGCTCATGCGGTGCGCGCACAGATAACCACGCCTTCTACCTCACTCCCCCTGGCCGCGGTGTACCCGTTTGCTCGAGTCCGACGATGACCGACAATATCTCGGTTGTGCCCACACATGCTTCCCGCCCCGACGGTCGGCAGCGCCACGAACTCGACTTTACTGAGGGATCCTGAGCCTGGGACGGCGTCGTCGGGCGTTGGCGGGACGTGTCAGCGCAGCAGCGCCCTGGACATCACCACTCGCTGGATCTGGTTGGTGCCCTCGTAGATCTGAGTGATCTTGGCATCGCGCATCATTCGCTCCACCGGGAAGTCGACGGTGTAGCCCGCGCCGCCGAACAGCTGTACCGCGTCGGTGGTGACCTCCATGGCCACATCGGAGGCCAGACACTTCGACGCCGCGGAGATGAAGCCCAGATTCGGCTCGCCGCGCTCGGCGCGCGCGGCAGCGGAGTAGACCATCAACCGGGCCGCCTCCACCTTCATCGCCATGTCGGCGAGCATGAATTGCACGGCCTGGAAGGTGCTGATCGACTCGCCGAACTGTTTGCGGTCCTTGGTGTAGGCGACGGCGGCGTCCAGCGCGCCCTGGGCGATCCCCACGGCCTGGGCGCCGATCGTGGGACGGGTGTGGTCCAGCGTGGCCAGCGCCGTCTTGAAACCGGTGCCCGGCTCGCCGATGATCCGGTCGCCCGGGATGCGGCAGTTCTCGAAGTACAGCTCTGTGGTGGGCGAACCCTTGATGCCGAGCTTGCGTTCCTTGGGACCGACGGTGAAGCCTTCGTCGTCCTTGTGCACCATGAATGCGGAGATGCCGTTGGCGCCCCGGTCCGGGTCGGTCACCGCCATCACTGTGTACCACGATGATTTGCCGCCGTTGGTGATCCAGCACTTGGCGCCGTTGAGAATCCAGTCATCGCCGTCGGCCTTCGCGCGGGTGCGCATCGAAGCCGCGTCGCTACCTGCCTCCCGCTCACTGAGGGCGTAGGACGCCATCGCCGTGCCGTCGGCGACCTGGGGCAACACCTGTTTCTTCAGCTCCTCGGAGCCGCGCAAAATCAGGCCCATGGTGCCCAGCTTGTTGACCGCGGGGATCAGCGAGGCGGACGCGTCGACGCGGGCGACCTCTTCGATGACGATGCAAGCCGCCACCGAGTCGGCTCCCTGGCCGCCATACTCCTCGGGTACGTGCACGGCGTTGAAGCCGGAGGCGTTGAGCGCATCCAGGGCCTCCTGCGGGAACCGGGAATGCTCGTCCACCTCCGCGGCATGAGGAGCGATTTCCTTTTCCGCCAGCGCACGAATCGCCGCCCGCAACTCCTGGTGCTCTTCGGGCAGCTGGAACAAATCGAACGACGGGTTTCCGGACCAACCAGCCATTGTGCGAGCCCTCCTAGTCTCCTTCAGTCGCGGGTCAACTTACCCGCACGCTTCTGCAATTCCGCATCCTTGGCCCGCACGGTCTCGGCCAGCCGGTCCTGGAATGCGATTATTCGTGCCCGCAGCTGCGGATCGGACGACCCCAGCATCCGCACCGCCAGCAGGCCGGCATTGCGCGCCCCGCCGATGGACACCGTAGCCACCGGCACCCCGGCCGGCATCTGCACGATCGACAGCAGCGAATCCAGGCCGTCGAGCCGGGCCAGCGGCACCGGCACCCCGATCACCGGCAGCGGCGTGGCGGAAGCGACCATGCCGGGCAGGTGGGCGGCGCCGCCGGCCCCGGCGATGATGACCTCGATACCGCGCTCGGCCGCGCCGCGCGCGTAGTCGAACATCGCCGCCGGCGTGCGATGCGCCGACACCACCCGGACCTCAGCCGGGACGTCGAATTCGGCCAGCGCGGCAGCGGCGTCGGCCATCACCGACCAGTCGCTGTCGCTGCCCATGATCACCCCGACGCGGGGACTGCTAGTCATGCGGATCCCATCCGTCCGTCCACTGTCCGTGTGCCAACCAGTGTGCCGCCAGCTCCGCGTGCTCACGCAACTCGGCAAGTTCGGTACCGAGGAAGTTGATGTGTCCCACCTTGCGGCCGGGCCGCTCCGCTTTGCCGTACAGGTGGACCTTCGCATCGGGCATCCGCGCGAACAGGTGGTGCAATCGCTCGTCGAGGGACATCGCTGGCGGTGCAGCGGCGCCGAGCACGTTGGCCATCACCGTCAGCGGAACTATCGGGTCGGTGTCGCCGAGCGGGTAGTCAAGTACCGCGCGCAAATGCTGCTCGAACTGACTGGTCCGGGACCCGTCCATGGTCCAGTGCCCGGAGTTGTGCGGCCGCATCGCGAGCTCGTTGACCAGCAGCGCGCCGCCGGTCGTCTCGAAGAGCTCGACGGCGAGTACCCCGACCACACCCAGTTCGGCGGCCAGCCGCAACGCCAGTTGCTGGGCGGCCCCGGCCAACTCGTCGGGCAGCTGCGGTGCGGGCGCGATCACCTGCACGCAAATGCCGTCGCGTTGCACCGTTTCGACGACCGGCCAGGCCGCGCCCTGGCCCAAGGGTGAGCGCGCCACCAGCGCCGACAGTTCCCGGCGCAGCGCCACCCGCTCCTCCACCAGCACCCCGACGCCGTTGGCCAGGTAGTCCCCGGCGATGCGGCGGGCATCGGCGAGGTCGCGTGCCATGCGCACGCCCCGGCCGTCGTAACCGCCGCGGACCGCCTTGACCACCAGCGGTGCGTCCACCTGCGCGGCGAAGGCGTCCAGTTGTTCGAGGCCGTCGGGCCTTTCGATGCCGGTGTAGCGCGGCACCGGGGCGCCCAGCGCCGCCAATTTCCGTCGCATCACGAGCTTGTCCTGGGCGTGCACCAGGGCCTGCGGCGGGGGCGCCACGTTGACTCCCTCGGCGACCAGCTTTTCCAGCAGCTCGTTGGGGACGTGCTCGTGGTCGAAGGTGAGCGCATGTGCGCCGGCCGCGACCCGGCGCAGGTCATCGATGTCGGAGTGCGACCCGATCACCACATTGGGCGTCACCTGCGCCGCCGCCTCGTCGGCCGAGGTGGCCAAGACGCGCAGGTTCTGACCCAGCGCGATGGCGGCCTGGTGGGTCATCCGGGCCAGCTGGCCACCCCCGACCATGGCCACTAGGGGGGCGACTTCCGGGGCGGCCATCGGGGCCAAGTCCGGGGCGACTTTCGGCGCCACGTCCGGGGGCACTTCCGGGGTGCGGGAACTCGGCACGGCCATCATGCTTTCATGGCCCGCGACCGGCGTGTTTCCCGGCTGCAGCACCAAATCGTTATGTACCATTTTGCGTCGATTTCGCGTCGATCCGTACACTGACGTGTTGTGTCCTTTGCCGATGCCACAATTGCGCGCCTTCCCGGGGTGGTTCAGCCCTATGCGCAGCGCCACCACGAGCTGATCAAATTTGCCATCGTCGGAGGCACCACATTCATCATCGACTCGGCAATTTTCTACACGCTGAAGCTGACGATTCTCGAGCCTAAGCCGGTGACGGCCAAGGTAATCGCCGGGATCGTCGCCGTCATCGCCTCCTACGTGCTGAACCGGGAGTGGAGCTTCCGCGACCGCGGCGGCCGCGAGCGCCACCATGAAGCATTGCTGTTTTTCGCCTTCAGCGGCGTCGGGGTGCTGCTGAGCATGGCTCCGTTGTGGTTCTCCAGCTACATCTTGCAGCTACGCGTCCCGAATGTGTCGCTGACCGTGGAAAACCTGGCCGACTTCCTCTCGGCCTACATCATCGGCAACCTGCTGCAGATGGCGTTCCGGTTCTGGGCGTTCCGGCGTTGGGTATTCCCCGACGAATTCGCGCGCAACCCTGACAAGGCGCTGGAATCGGCGCTCACCGCCGGCGGCATCGCCGAAGTCCTGGAAGACACCCTCGAGGGCGGCAACGTCACCCTGCTGCGCGCCTGGCGAAGCAAGCGCAACCGGGCCGGCCGGTTAGATCAGCTGGGCGCTTCCTCCGAACCCAGGGTGTCGAAAACTTCGTGATACAACAGCGCGTGCACTTCGCGCAGGCGCGGAATGTCGGGGAACTCCAGCGGGTCGTGTGACGCCGACTCGATGATCAGCGTCCCGGTGCGAAACATCCGTTCGGTAATGCGGTCGCGGAACTCCACGCTGTTGATCCGCGCCAACGGAATATCGATACCGGTTCGGGTCAACACGCCGCGGCGAAACATCACTCGCCGGTTGGTGACCACGAAATGCGTGGTCAGCCAGCTCAGGAACGGCCATAGCGTGCCCCAGCCGACGATCACCAGCCAGATGCCCCAAATGACGCCGTGAATAATGTTCTTGGCCAGCTGCTGCCAGTGCGTGGCGTTGACGAACCCCGAACCCAGCGCGGCCAGCCCGGTAACCAGGATCAGCACCACCGCCGGCCAGATCAGCCGTTTCCAGTGCGGGTGGCGATGCAGGACAACCTGCTCACCGGCGGCCATGGCATTGTCGGGGTACCTCATGGTGGCGACCTTAGCTAACGCAAATGCACCACGTCACCGGCTGACACGACGACCACCTCACCGCCGGTGTCGAGACACAGCCGGCCCTGGTCGTCGATGTCCTGCGCGACCCCGACGATGCCATGCGCCGGCCCCGCCCTGACTTTGCCGTCTTGGCCGTCTTGGCCGCCTTGGCCGCCTTGGCCGCCTTGGCCGCCTTGGCCGCCGTGGCTGGCGTTGCCGCCGGGCAGCAGCACCCGCACGCGCGAGCCGATCGTCAGGCTGCGGGCCCGGTAGTCGGCCGCCAGTTGCCGGTCCGCGGCGCGCCACTGCGCGATCCGGGCTGTCAGGTCTCGCAACAGCGTGCGGGCCAGCCGGTTCCGATCGGGCGCGCGGACGCCCAGGTCGAACAGGGACGTCGCCCCCCCAACACCGACCTCCTCACGCGACTGGGTGACGTTGAGCCCCACACCGACCACAGCGAACGGGTGGGCGACCTCGGCCAGGATGCCCGCCAGCTTGCCCATAGTTCCCGCAGACCCGGCCAACACGTCGTTGGGCCACTTCAGGCTGGCTTGGACGGCACTGCTGTCGATCAGGGGGGCGACCGCATCGACGACCGCCAGGCCGGTGGCCAGCGACAGCCAGCCCCACGCTGCGGTCGCGACGTCGTCGATACGCACCCCAAACGACATGGTGAGCTGTGCGCGCGGGACGGCCGACCAGCCCCGGCCATGGCGCCCGCGCCCGGCGGTTTGGTGCTCGGCGATCAGGACCGCCCCGTCGATATCGGCTCCGGCGGCCGCGCGTGCCAGCAGATCGGCGTTGGTGGATCCGGTCTGCTCCACCACGTCGAGTTGGCGCCAACCCGAACCGATCGCCTCAGCACGCAAGGCCGCGGCGTCGAGTGGCGGTCTGAGCTGATCGCGGTCCATCACGGCCCTAGCCTAGGACTAGGGCGCGCCCGCCAAGTCGAGGTACAAGTGTGCGTTTGGCCGCGGTCGCTGCGTTCCGGACCGCGTCGCAAAGTCGGCAAAACGCCGAAGGCCGGGCAGCCACACCGAATATTCTTCGTCTGACCAAAGTGATCGCCATTCGGACCGAGCGGAGAATTACCTGATGTCAACCGTGGTAGCCATTCCGGAGGTGCTGGCTTCGGCGGCGGCTGAGCTGGAAGGTCTCGGCTGGGCGATCAGCACGGCCAACGCGGCGGCAGCAAACCCCACGACCGGGCTGATAGCCGCCGCCGCGGACGAGGTGTCGGCGGCGACAGCGGCGCTGTTTTCCGGTCACGCCCAGGCCTATCAGGAGCTCTGCGGACACGCGGCGGCGTTTCATGATCAGTTTGTGCGGGCGCTGACCGGCGCCGGGTGGTCGTACGCGGCCGCTGAGGCGGCCAACGCGTCGCCGTTGCAGGCCGTTGCGCAGGATCTGTTGGTTGTGATCAATGCGCCCACCCAGGCGTTGCTCGGTCGACCCCTGATCGGCAACGGCGCCGACGGCGCGCCAGGGCAGGCCGGTGGAGCCGGCGGGTTGCTATACGGCAACGGCGGCAACGGCGGCGCCGGCGGCAACGGCGGTACGGGCGGCATCACCGGCATCGGCGGCACCCCCGGCACCGATGGTGACGGCGGCACCGGCGGGGACGGCGGCACCGGCGGTAACGCTCATTTGATCGGCGACGGCGGCAACGGCGGCAACGGCGGCGACGGCGCCGTGATCGGCGGCGGCGGCCACGGCGGCAAGGGCGGGCTGCTGTTCGGCAGACGCGGGACTACTGGAACCTAGACAGGTAGGCCCAGCCGGCCGCCCGAATGCACGCGCTGCAGAGGCACACTGCACGACGGCGAGAACGCTGGATGTGAGACAACGATGGCTTCCTGACGGCAGACGCGGTGGCTGCCGATACCATCGACTCCCATGACGAGCGTTACCGACCATACTGCCGAGCCCGCCGCCGAACACACGATCGACATCCATACCACCGCGGGCAAGCTCGCGGAGCTGCACAAGCGTCGGGCCGAGTCCCTGCATCCGGTAGGCGAGACCGCCATCGAGAAGGTGCATGCCAAAGGCAAGTTGACGGCCCGGGAGCGCATCTACGCACTGCTGGACGAGGATTCGTTCGTCGAGCTGGACGCGCTGGCACGGCACCGCAGCACCAATTTCGGGTTGGAGAACAACCGCCCGCTGGGCGATGGCGTGGTCACCGGATACGGCACCATCGACGGCCGCGACGTGTGCATCTTCAGCCAGGACGCCACCGTGTTCGGCGGCAGCCTGGGTGAGGTGTACGGCGAGAAGATCGTCAAGGTGCAGGAGCTGGCGGTCAAGACCGGCCGTCCGCTGATCGGCATCAACGACGGGGCGGGCGCGCGCATTCAGGAAGGCGTCGTCTCGCTGGGCCTGTACAGCCGGATTTTCCGCAACAACATCCTGGCCTCCGGCGTGATCCCGCAGATCTCGCTGATCATGGGCGCTGCCGCCGGTGGTCACGTCTACTCCCCCGCGCTGACCGACTTCGTCGTCATGGTCGACCAGACCAGCCAGATGTTCATCACCGGACCCGACGTCATCAAGACGGTCACCGGCGAGGACGTCACCATGGAGGAACTCGGCGGTGGCCACACCCACATGGCCAAATCCGGCACCGCGCACTATGTCGCGTCCGGCGAGCAGGACGCGTTCGACTACGTTCGCGAGCTGCTGAGCTACCTGCCGCCCAACAACTTCACCGATCCGCCGCGCTACCCGGCGGCCGTCCCCGAAGGGCCGGTCGAGCAGAACCTGACCGACGAGGACCTCGAGCTGGACACGTTGATCCCCGACTCCCCGAACCAGCCCTACGACATGCACGAAGTGGTCACCCGCATCCTCGACGAGGACGAGTTCCTCGAGATCCAGGCCGGCTACGCGCAGAACATCATCGTCGGGTTCGGGCGCATTGAGGGCCGGCCGGTGGGAATCGTCGCCAACCAGCCCACTCAGTTCGCTGGCTGCCTGGACATCAACGCCTCGGAGAAGGCCGCCCGATTCGTGCGGACCTGCGACTGCTTCAACATTCCGATCGTGATGTTCGTCGACGTTCCGGGCTTTCTGCCCGGCACCGATCAGGAATACAACGGCATCATCCGCCGCGGCGCCAAACTGCTCTACGCCTATGGCGAAGCGACCGTTCCGAAGATCACCGTCATCACCCGCAAGGCCTACGGCGGCGCGTATTGCGTGATGGGCTCCAAGGACATGGGCTGCGACGTCAACCTGGCCTGGCCTACCGCGCAGATCGCGGTGATGGGCGCTTCCGGTGCCGTGGGCTTCGTGTACCGTCAGCAGCTCGCGCAGGCGGCCAAAGACGGCGAGGACGTCGACGCGTTGCGGCTTGCGCTGCAGCAGGAATACGAGGACACGCTGGTCAACCCGTATATCGCCGCCGAACGCGGGTATGTCGACGCCGTGATCCCGCCGTCGTACACCCGCGGCTACATCGGGACTGCGCTACGGCTGCTGGAGCGCAAGATCGCGCAGCAGCCGCCAAAGAAGCACGGGAATATTCCACTGTGAGTCGAGTGAGCGGAGCGAGCGCAGCGAGCGACGGGAACGAGACGAACAATCAGGCCACTGTGAGTCGAGTGAGCGGAGCGAGCGCAATGACTGAGCGGAACGAGACGAGCGAAACCGCCGACCACGCACCGCACCCCCACGAACCCCACATCGAGATCCTCAAGGGACACCCCACCGATCAGGAGTTGGCCGCGCTGGTCGCGGTGCTGGGCAGCGTCAGCGGTGCGCCCCCGGCGCCGGAAACCGAGCCCACTCGGTGGGGCTTGGCAGTCGACAAGCTGCGGTTCCCCGTCTTCAGCTGGCAGCGCATCACGCTGCAGGAAATGCTGCACATGCGCCGATGACCCGGCTGGTGCTCGGGTCGGCATCCCCCGGTCGGCTCAAAGTGCTACGGCAATCCGGCGTCGAGCCGCTGGTTTTGGCATCCGGGGTCGACGAGGACATGGTCATCGAAGGTCTGCAACCCGATGCTTCGCCGGGCACGGTGGTAGCCGCGCTCGCGCGGGCGAAAGCCGAGCACGTCGCCGCGTCGCTGGACGGCACTGTTGCCGGCGATTGCGTTGTCGTGGGCTGTGATTCGATGCTCTACCTCGACGGCCGGCTGTGCGGCAAACCACAATCGGTCGACCATGCCCGCCGGCTTTGGCATTCCATGTCCGGCCGCTCCGGCCAGCTTCATACCGGCCACTGCGTCATCCGGTTGCGCAACGCCGAAATCGTCGACAGTCTTGCCGAAACTGCAATCAGCACGGTTCATTTCGCAACACCATCGCCCGACGATCTGGAGGCCTACCTGGCCAGCGGGGAGCCGCTGCGGGTTGCCGGCGGCTTCACGCTGGACGGTCTGGGCGGTTGGTTCGTCGACGGGGTCGACGGCGATCCGTCGAACGTAATCGGGTTGAGCCTGCCACTTCTGCGTTCACTGCTGCAGCAGCTAGGGCTGTCCGTCGCCGCGCTCTGGGCGGCCAACGCCGGCACGTGAGCCCGGCCAGTGCGTCGGAGCTTGGAGACCGCGGCGAGTGTATGTCCGCGCAACCGCAGGCATGGCTCGACCAGCCGGGCGGACGGCTGCATGGTCAACGGTAGGCTGAAACACGTGCCGCTTCCCTCTGATCCGAGTCCCAGTCTGTCGGCCTACGCCCACCCAGAACGGCTCGTAACCGCCGATTGGCTGTCTGCCCACCTGGGCACTCCCGGTTTGGCGATCGTCGAATCCGATGAAGACGTCCTGCTTTACGACGTCGGCCATATTCCGGGTGCGGTCAAGGTGGATTGGCACACCGACCTGAACGACCCGACGGTGCGCGACTACATCACCGGTGAGCAGTTCGCCGCATTGATGGACCGCAAAGGTATTGCCCGCGACGACACCGTGGTGATCTACGGCGACAAGAGCAACTGGTGGGCAGCCTACGCGCTGTGGGTGTTCACCCTGTTCGGCCACCCCGATGTGCGCTTGCTCAACGGCGGTCGCGACCTGTGGCTCGCCGAACGCCGCGACACCACCCTCGAGGTGCCGGCAAAGACGTCGGCCGGCTACCCGGTGGTGCAGCGCAACGACGGCCCGATCCGCGCCTTCAAGGACGACGTGCTGGCCATCCTGGGCAGCCAGCCACTGATCGACGTGCGCTCGCCCGACGAGTACACCGGCAAACGCACCCACATGCCCGACTACCCCGAAGAGGGCGTGCTGCGCGGCGGCCACATCCCCACGGCGCGCTCGATCCCGTGGAGCAAGGCGGTCGACGAGAGCGGACGGTTCCGCAGCCGCGAGGAGCTCGAAAAGCTCTACGGCTTCTTGAACCCCGACGACAAGACCGTCGTCTACTGCCGCATCGGCGAACGCTCCAGCCACACCTGGTTCGTGCTCACCCATCTGCTCGGCAAGCCCGGCGTGCGCAACTACGACGGATCGTGGACCGAATGGGGTAACACCGTCCGCGTACCGATCGTCGCCGGGGAAGCTCCAGGAGCCGTATCAGCCTGATGAGTCTGCCTGCGCCGCTAGCCGAGGTGGTGTCCGACTTCGCCGAAGTTCAGGGCCAGGACAAGTTGAGCCTGCTGCTGGAGTTCGCGAACGAGCTGCCGGCGCTTCCTGAGCACCTCGCCGAATCCGCTATGGAACCCGTGCCCGAGTGCCAGTCGCCGCTGTTCTTGCACGTTGACGCCAGCAATCCGCAGCGCGTGCGCCTGCACTTCAGCGCGCCGGCCGAAGCGCCGACCACCCGCGGCTTCGCCTCGATACTGGCCGCGGGCCTCGACGGCCAGCCGGCAGCCGACATTTTGGCGGTGCCCGAGGATTTCTACGCCGAACTGGGTTTGGCCGCTCTGATCAGCCCGCTTCGGCTGCGTGGCATGTCAGCGATGCTGGCCAGGATCAAGCGCCGACTGCGCGAGACGGCCTGAACCGGGAACCGCGTGCCCGGCCCCACGGCGCGGCGCATAAACTTCCCGGAACAAGACTTGTAAGAAATTCTCTTAAGGACGTTCAGCCCTACAGGAGGCGCAGTGGCCAGTCACGCCAGCTCCAGGATCACCAAGGTTCTCGTCGCCAACCGCGGTGAGATCGCAGTCCGGGTGATCCGGGCGGCCCGGGATGCCGGTCTGGCCAGCGTGGCCGTCTACGCCGAACCCGACGCCGAGGCTCCGCACGTACGGCTGGCCGACGAGGCGTTCGCCCTCGGTGGTCAAACCTCGGCCGAGTCCTACCTGGACTTCGAAAAGCTGCTCGACGCGGCGGCCAAGTCCGGTGCCAACGCCATCCACCCCGGCTACGGCTTCCTGTCGGAAAACGCCAACTTCGCCCAGGCGGTGATTGACGCCGGGCTGATCTGGATCGGGCCCAGCCCCCAGTCGATCCGCGACCTCGGCGACAAGGTCACCGCTCGTCACATCGCCGCCCGCGCGCAGGCTCCGCTGGTGCCCGGCACCCCCGACCCGGTCAAAGACGCCGACGAGGTGATCGCCTTCGCCAACGAATACGGCTTGCCGATCGCGATCAAGGCCGCCCACGGCGGCGGCGGCAAGGGCATGAAGGTGGCCCGCACCATCGACGAAATCCCCGAACTCTACGAGTCGGCGGTGCGGGAAGCCACCGCCGCGTTCGGCCGCGGCGAGTGCTTCGTCGAGCGTTACCTGGACAAGCCGCGCCACGTCGAGGCGCAGGTAATCGCCGACCAGCACGGCAACGTCGTGGTCGCCGGGACCCGCGACTGCTCACTGCAGCGCCGCTACCAGAAGCTGGTCGAGGAGGCCCCGGCACCATTCCTGACGGACGCGCAGCGCAAGGAAATCCACGAATCGGCCAAGCGGATCTGCAAAGAGGCCCACTACTACGGCGCCGGGACCGTCGAATACCTGGTCGGACAGGACGGCCTCATCTCCTTCCTCGAGGTCAACACCCGCCTGCAGGTCGAGCACCCGGTCACCGAGGAAACCGCCGGTATCGACTTGGTGCTGCAGCAGTTCAAGATCGCCAACGGCGAAAAGCTGGACATCACCGAGGACCCCACCCCCCGCGGGCACGCCATCGAGTTCCGGATCAACGGCGAGGACGCCGGGCGCGGATTCTTGCCCGCGCCCGGACCGGTGACCAAATTCCACCCGTCCAGCGGCCCGGGCGTCCGGCTGGATTCCGGCGTGGAGACCGGCTCGGTGATCGGCGGCCAGTTCGACTCGATGCTGGCCAAGCTGATCGTCCACGGCGCCGACCGCGCCGAGGCGCTGGCCCGCGCGCGTCGCGCGCTGGACGAATTCGAGGTGGAGGGTCTGGCCACCGTCATCCCCTTCCACCGGGCGGTGGTGGCCGACCCGGCGTTCATCGGCGACCAGGACGGCTTCTCGGTGCACACCCGTTGGATCGAGACCGAGTGGAACAACACCGTCGAACCCTTCACCGCCGGCGAGCCCAGCGACGAGGAAGACGCCCGGCCGCGGCAGAAGGTGGTCGTCGAGGTCGACGGTCGACGGGTCGAGGTGTCACTGCCCGCCGACCTGGCGCTGTCCGGCGGCGGCGGCTGCGACCCGGTCGGCGTCATCCGGCGCAAACCCAAGCCGCGCAAGCGCGGCGCCCACAGCGGCGCGGCAGCCTCCGGCGACGCGGTGACCGCACCCATGCAGGGCACCGTGGTGAAGGTCGCTGTCGAAGAAGGACAAGAAGTCGTCACCGGCGATCTTGTGGTGGTCCTTGAGGCGATGAAGATGGAAAACCCGGTCACCGCCCACAAGGACGGCGTCATCACCGGCCTGGCGGTCGAGGCCGGGGCAGCCATCACGCAGGGCACGGTGCTCGCCGAGATCAAGTAGCCGATCACCGAGCCAAACCCCGTCTGACCAGCGATTCTCTGAGTCAGATCGGAGAACGTTGTCGCCCCGGCACCCGCCGGGTAGCCTCGAAACAGGTTGAGTTCACAGCCGCCCGGAGCTACGTCCTGTCAGTGCGTCAGGGTCGCCAGGAAGGCAAACTCCCTGTATAGCGGTCCCGCGCAGACGCGGCGTGGTCGACAGCAACAAACGCTCGATGGATGGAGTCCACGATTGTCTGTGATCCAATCCTGGCAGAAATGCGGAACCGCTGACTTCACTGCCAGCTATGGGCCGTCGGCCGGCGTGATCACCGTGGAAGGTGAGCTCGACGCCGCCAATGCCGATCAGCTCACCGGATACGTGCAGCAGTGCGTGCGGTCTTGCCGGTGGCTGACCCTGGACCTACGCCACCTGGAATTCATTGGTACTGCCGGGTTTTCCGCTCTTCACCGAATCAACGTGGTCTGCTCGGCGGCAGACATCCGGTGGGCGCTGGTGCCCAGCCGGGTCGTGTCGCGGTTATTGGAGATTTGCGATCCCGACGGCGCGCTGCCCGTCATAGAGGCGGTGAACGGTGCACCGGAGGGGGACCTGCGCCTACTCGAGCTGGTCGCGGAGCCGCGCTAGCGACTTGGCCAGCAACCGCGATACGTGCATCTGCGAGATGCCGACCCGCTCGGCGATCTGTGTTTGCGTCATCGACTCGAAAAACCTGAGTATCAACACCGTTCGCTCGCGCTCGGGCAGCGCTTCGAGCAATGGGCGCAGCGACTCCCGATCTTCGATGCGGTCCAGGCCGGTGTCCATGTCACCGAGCGTGTCCGCGATGGCACGGGCGTCGTCGTCTTCATTACCGCCACCGCTGTCAATGGACAAGGTGTTGTAGGAGCTGCCCGCCACCAGCCCTTCGACAACTTCGGTGCGATCCATACCAAGTTCGGCGGCAAGTTCGGTGGCGGTGGGCGCCCTGCCGAGCCGTTGCGACAGGTCTGCGGTGGCGGTGCCCAACCGCAGGTGCAGTTCCTTGAGCCGGCGGGGAACCTTGACCGACCAACTGTTGTCTCGAAAGTGCCGGCGGACTTCGCCCATGATGGTGGGCACGGCGAACGAGACGAAATCCGACCCGGTCTCGACATCGAAGCGGACGACGGCATTGACCAGTCCGACCCGGGCGACCTGGATCAGGTCGTCGCGCGGTTCGCCACGGCCCTCGAACCGCCGGGCGATGTGATCGGCCAGCGGCAGGCAACGCTCCACGATCTTGTCGCGGTGGCGCTGGAAGTCCGGTGAGTCGGCCTCGAATCCGGCCAACTCACGAAACATCTCCGGCACATCGGCGTATTCGTTCGGCCGTGAAGCAGAACCGCCGCCAGGTCGCGGCGTCACCTGCCAGAGGCCGCCCGTCGGGCCGTCAACACAATGCCGAACACACTGCCGGCGGCGTCGGGCAAGCGACCATCGTGAAACGTCTGGACGTCGTCGGCCAGCGAGGTCAGGACATGCCAGCTGAAGCTGCCCGGCGCCACGACGTCATGGGTGTCGCAGATCGCCGACGCCTCGACGACGAGTTCGTCGTCGCGCGGATCGACTACCAGCGTCAGGGTCGCGTTCGGCGTGGCTGAGCGGATCAACCGGGTGCACACTTCGTCGACCGCCAGCCTCAGGTCGGCGACGGCATCGAAATCCAAGTCCTCGAAGGTGCCGATGGCACCGACCAGGGTGCGCAGGATGGCCAGATTCTCCAAGCGCGCAGCAACGTTGAGCTCGACGGCGCGGTCGCCGCGTTGGTGCCTGTTGAGACGCGCGTCGGCATCGCTCATGTGGCCTCCCGGCAATTTTTGACCGACACTACTACTACTGATGTGGGTCCCGATTTGGCTGTCGATTTCGGTCCCTTCTCGATTGCCTTCCGGAGGCCCGGTGTGGGCCGCGCGTTCTAACCGGTTGGTCACGGCTGGCACCGGGTATTCAACCAGCTATGCACGAACGCGACGTGACGGACACCATCCAGGCACGCCGGCTCAGGCGCATCGCGGTGATCGCCGGCATCAGCCTGGTGGTGTTGATCGCTGTCGCGGCAGCAATCTATGTCGGTGCTTACGTGATTCTGTCCCCCATGATGGGGTAACAGCGCCGACGCGGCACAGCCAGTACTCGTCATGGTTCACACCTGATACCCCGTCGGCGCCACCGGTAAAACAAACTGCCGACTCGGGTTTGTGGTGACGCGGCAGCCGGTGCCGCCCGGCCAGGATCAGCGGCCGGTGCCGTACCTGTCACTGCTAGCTGGCCAACCGTTGGCGCGGTACCTCGGGGTGTTCGGCGTACCACCGCTCGGCGATCCTGCGTACCCGGCGGTGCTCGACGGCCAGCCACACCAGCCCGGCCACGGCGACCACGAGCGCCGCGACGCCGGCGATCATGCCCTGCACGTCATGCCCGGTGCCGAAGGCGGCCAGAGAGCCGACGATGCCGATCACGCCGGCCACCACCAGCAGGTACCCGGGCCAGTGCAGCACGTCGATCAGTGACTCGCCGGCCAGGGGCCGCGTTGTATGCAGATGGTCGACGGGGTCGCGGTAGGTGTCGCCCATGGCTTCTCCTCGTTCGTCAGCGGCCGGACTCGCGGGACAGGATGGAGCGATCAGAGCCAACTCACCGCCAGGGCCGGGCCGGCGATGGGAGACACCCCCATGGATACGGCCACCACCATCAGCGTCAACAAGAACCATCCGGCGCCGTGCCACCCCCACCAGGTGCCACGGGCACGCCAGACCTGATAGGTGCGGACAAAGGCCCAGACTCCACCGGCCAACAGAATCAGCGGTCCGCCGAAGGCCAGCAGGGTCCGTTCCGGTGGGCCACAGGCCACCGTGTCCAGGCCCGCTTCCCCGCACGTGCTGACCCACAGGGCCGCCATGATGACGAACCCCACACCGGCGCCGGCGGCCAGGACCGCGAACCGGATGGCGGCGCGAACTTCGGCGTCGTCCTGTCCAAGTCGATCACCATGTGACCGTTCGCGTGTCTTCTGCATTCCTGAACCCCAATCCCGCGTTCGCGGAGTACAACGCTTTCATACCCCGCGGTCAGCCCAGGTAAACGGTGCACCGGGTCCGACTAGGTCACAGCCGTCAACGCGGCACGCACACCGGCGATCGCGGCGTCGATCTCGGCGCGCGTGACGGTCAACGCCGGACGGAAACGCACGCCGTCGTCACCCGCTGGCAACACGATCACCGCACGTTGCCACAGCCGACGGATCACCTCGTCACGGTCCGCGGTGGTCGGCAGGCTGAAGGCACACATCAGCCCCCGGCCGCGCGGATGCAGAACCAGGCCCGGGAAATCCTCGGCCAGCTCGTCGAGCCGGGCGCGCAGATGGCGGCCCTGGCGGGCCGCGTGTTCGAATAGTCCTCCGCCTTCGATCACCTCCAGAATGCGGCGCGCCCGCACCATGTCGACCAGGTTTCCGCCCCACGTCGAGTTGAGCCGGGACGTGACCGCGAACACGTTGTCGGCGACCTCGTCGACCCGCCGACCCGCCATCACCCCGCACACCTGCGTCTTTTTGCCGAATGCCACGACGTCGGGCGCCGCACCCAATTGCTGGTAGGCCCACGCGGTTCCGGTGATCCCACAGCCGGTCTGTACCTCGTCGAAAATCAGCAGCGCGTCGTGTTGGTCACACAGCCGGCGCATTGCGGTGAAGAACTCGGGCCGGAAGTGGCGGTCGCCGCCTTCGCCCTGAATGGGCTCGGCGATGAAGCAGGCGATGTCATGCCGGTGCGCCTCGAACGCCGCGCGGGCCTGCCGCAACGCCTCGGCTTCCAGCGCATCCATGGCCGACTCGCTTGAACCCGGCCGGATATAGGGTGCCTCGATGCGCGGCCAGTCGAATTTCGGGAAGCGGTCCACCGTAACGGATTTGGTGTTGGTTAGCGACAGGGTGTAGCCGCTGCGGCCGTGAAATGCCCCGCACAAGTGCAGCACCCGGGTGCCCAGTGCCGGATCGATGCCGCGCGCCTGGTTGTGGCGGCTCTTCCAGTCGAATGCGACCTTGAGCGCATTCTCGACCGCCAACGCGCCGCCCTCGACGAAGAACAGGTGCGGCAGCGCCGGGTCGCCCAGGACCCGTACGAAGGTCTCGACGAAGCCTGCCATGGCCACTGAGTACACATCGGAGTTGCTGGGTTTGTTCAGCGCGGCTTCGGTGAGTTCGGCACGGAATTCCTCGTCGCCGGTCAGCGCCGGATGGTTCATGCCCAACGCCGAAGAGGCGACGAAGGTGAACATGTCGAGGTAGCGGCGACCGGTTCGGGCGTCGACCAGATAGGAGCCGGCCGATCGGGACAGGTCGAGCACCAGATCGAGCCCGTCGACCAAAAGGCTGCGGGCGAGCACTTCCTGGACCTGGTCTGGCGCTACCTGCCGGCCGGTGCGCGCAAACGATCTCACGGCGGCAGTCATCCCACCATGCTAGCCGTAGATTTCCGGAGATAGTGGACTTATGCAGGAAAGATTATGGTATGAACTGGCGGTCGCTGTAAAAAGTGTTCAGGATGATGGTGCTTCGAGTGCGCACGTTGGCGGCGGTCCGGATGCGCTGCAGCAGGTCTTCCAGTGCCCGGGCGGACTCGACGCGCACCACCAGGACGTAACTTTCTTCGCCCGCCACGGAGTGACAAGCTTCGATTTCCTCGATGTGCTCCAGCCGCGCGGGCGCATCATCGGGCTGGGAAGGATCCAAAGGAGTGATGGCCACGAATGCCGACAACAGATGCCCGACGGCCTCCGGATTGATCCGCGCCGAATACCCGGTCACCACGCCGCGCGATTCCAGTCTGCGCACCCGAGACTGGACCGCGGAGACCGAGAGGCCCGCGCTGGCAGCCAGCTGCGAGAGGGTGGCACGCCCATCGGCGACCAGCTCACGCAACAGGATCCGGTCGATGTCGTCGAGCCTGTCACCCATGCGCGGAGACTATCCCAGGCACGGCGCCCGATGAGCCCGGTCACGAGGCTGGACACCTGGCAACTTCGGGCCCGCTTCGCGGCCGGCTTGTCGGCCAGCTATGCCGCCCAAGTTCCCGCCTACACCACGCTGGTGCAGGTGAGCACTCAGGTCAACGCCGACTACGCGGCGCGCCATGGCGACGCGCAACGGTTGGGCTCGCTGCGGCGGGTTACCGCCGAACGCCACGGCGCCATCCGGGTGGGCACCCCGGCCGAGCTCGCCGCCGTCGCCGAGTTGTTCGCCGCGTTCGGCATGGAACCGGTCGGCTTTTACGACCTGCGCTCGGCACCGTCGCCGATTCCCGTGGTCTCCACCGCGTTTCGCCCGATTCAAGCAAATGAACTAGCGCGCAACCCGTTTCGGGTGTTCACGTCGATGCTGGCCACCGGCGACAGCCGGTTCTTCGAGGCCGGGCTGCGCAACCGCGTGCAGAACTTCCTGGCGCAGCGGCAGTTGTTCGATCCCGCGCTGCTGACCCGGGCGCGGGCGATCGCGGCCGACGGCGGCTGCGACGCCGCGGAAGCGCAGGTTTTCGTCGCAGACGCAGTGGCCGCATTCGCGCTGTCGCGGGAACCGATCGACAAGTCCTGGTACGAGGAGCTGTCCCAGGTGTCGGCGGTGGCGGCCGACATCGCCGGGGTCGGCACCACCCACCTCAATCACCTGACGCCGCGGGTCCTGGACATCGACGAGCTGTACCGGCGCATGACCGCGCGCGGGATCACCATGATCGACACCATTCAGGGCCCGCCGCGCACCGACGGACCCGCGGTGCTGTTGCGGCAGACCTCTTTTCGCGCGCTGGCCGAACCGCGGTGGTTTCGCTGTGCCGACGGCCGCATCACCGAGGGCAGCCTGCGGGTACGGTTCGGCGAAGTCGAGGCGCGCGGTGTCGCGCTCACCCCGCGCGGGCGCGAACGCTACGACGCCGCCATGGCGCAGGCGGACCCGGCCGCCGTGTGGGGCAACTACTTCCCGTCCACCGACGCGGAGCTGGCCGCGCAGGGCCTGGCCTATTATCGCGGCGGCGACCCGGCGGCGCCCATCGTCTACGAGGACTTCCTGCCCGCCTCGGCGGCCGGCATCTTCCGCTCCAACCTGGACCGCGACAGCCGCACTGGTGTGGATGTCGGCGATGATTCCGGCTACGACAGGCAGTGGCTGGCCGGGGCCCTCGGACGCGATATCCACGACCCGTACCCGCTGTACGAAGCACAGGCCAAGGAGGCTGCCGCATGACCAGCACCAGCGAGCTACGCGACCGGGTCGTGGCGGCTTTCGACGCGATCGGAGTGACCGCCGCCCTCGGCGAGCCGGGCGGAGCAGGGACGCCGGTCAGCACCCCGATCACGGGCGAGGCGTTGTGCACCCTCGCCTACACCACGCCCGAGCAGGCCCGCCGGACGATCGCCGAAGCGGCACAAGCGTTTTCGACGTGGCGCGAGACACCCGCCCCGGTGCGCGGCGCGCTGGTAGCCCGCCTCGGCGAGCTGCTCACCGCGCACCAGGATGACCTCGCCACGCTGGTGACCGTAGAAGTCGGCAAGATCACCGCCGAAGCGCTGGGCGAGGTCCAGGAAATGATCGACATCTGCCAGTTCGCGGTCGGGTTGTCGCGCCAGCTCTACGGGCGCACCATCGCCTCGGAGCGGCCGGGACATCGATTGATGGAGACCTGGCATCCGCTCGGCGTGGTCGGGGTGATCACCGCGTTCAATTTCCCGGTTGCGGTGTGGGCGTGGAATAGCGCGGTGGCGCTGGTGTGCGGAGACACGGTGGTGTGGAAGCCCTCGGAATTGACGCCATTGACGGCGCTGGCCTGTCAGGCGTTGCTGACCCGCGCAGCCGCCGACGCCGGCGCCCCGCCCGCGGTGAGCGGCCTGCTGCTGGGTGAGGCCGACGTGGGCGAGCTGCTCGTCGACGACCCGCTGGTGGCGCTGGTCTCGGCGACCGGTTCGGTGCGGATGGGCCGGCAGGTCGGTCCCCGGGTCGCCGCACGCTTCGGCCGGGCGTTGCTGGAGCTCGGCGGCAACAACGCGGCCGTCGTGACTCCCTCGGCCGACCTCGAGCTGGCGGTCCGGGCCATCGTCTTCGCCGCGGCGGGCACTACGGGTCAGCGCTGTACCACCCTGCGCCGGCTGATCGTGCACCGCTCGATCGCCGACGACGTGGTGGCCCGGGTCGCCGCCGCCTTCGAGCAGCTGCCCCTCGGCGACCCCTCGGCGCCGGGCACCCTGGTCGGCCCGCTCATCCACGAGACCGCCTACCGCGACATGCTGGGCGCGCTCGAACAGGCGCGAGCCGACGGCGGCGAGGTCGTCGGCGGTCAGCGTCACCAGGATGAGCACCCGAGCGCCTACTACGTCGCCCCCGCCATGGTCCGGATGCCGTCGCAGACGGCCATCGTGGCGGCCGAGACGTTCGCGCCGATCCTCTACGTGCTGGCTTACGACGACCTCGACGAGGCTATCGCACTCAATAACGCTGTACCACAAGGGCTTTCATCGGCAATCTTCACCAATGACCTGCGCGAAGCGGAGCGCTTCCTCAACGACTCCGACTGCGGAATCGCCAACGTGAACATCGGCACCTCGGGCGCGGAGATCGGCGGCGCGTTCGGCGGCGAGAAGCAGACCGGAGGCGGCCGGGAGTCCGGTTCGGACGCCTGGAAGGCCTACATGCGCCGCGCCACCAACACGATCAACTACTCACACGAGTTGCCGCTGGCGCAAGGAGTGCGGTTCGGCTGAAAATCGGGTCTAGCGGAGCCCATAGTCGAGATGAGTAGTATCGTCCCCATGGCGACAGCCAGGAGGCGGTTATCCCCTGAGGACCGACGCGCCGAACTGCTGGCCCTGGGGGCGGAAGTTTTCGGAAAGCGACCTTACGACGAGGTCCGCATCGACGAGATCGCGGAGCGCGCCGGGGTGTCGCGCGCGCTGATGTACCACTACTTCCCGGACAAGCGAGCATTCTTTGCCGCCGTCGTCAAGGACGAGGCGGATCGGCTGTACGCGGCCACCAACAAGCCGCCCGCCTCGGGCCTGACGATGTTCGAAGAGATCCGCATCGGCGTGCTGGCCTACATGGCCTATCACCAACAGAACCCGGAAGCCGCATGGGCGGCCTACGTCGGCCTCGGCCGCTCGGACCCGGTTCTGCTGGGCATCGACGACGAGGCCAAGAACCGCCAGATGGAACACATCATGACCCGTATCGGCGAGGTTGTGAGCGGCATTCCGGGCAGCAACGCGCTGGAACCGGAGGTCGAGCGCGACCTGAGGGTGATCATTTTCGGCTGGATCGCGTTCACCTTCGAGATATGTCGTCAGCGCATCATTGACCCCACCACCGACGCCGAACGCCTTGCCGACGCCTGTGCGCACACGCTGCTGGACGCGATAGCCCGGGTACCGCAGATTCCCGAGGAACTGGCCCATGCGATGGCGACCGCACGAGACTTGCCGCAGTCGTAATTTGTCGGTGCCCCTTGGCACGATGGTCCGGTGAGCTTTGACCCGCTGGGCCGATTCAGCGCTATCACCCGCGACTGGTTCGCCAGCACCTTCGCCGCGCCGACCACCGCACAGGCGCAGGCCTGGGCCGCTATTGCCGACGGCGACGACACCCTGGTCATCGCCCCGACCGGCTCCGGTAAGACGCTGGCCGCTTTCCTCTGGGCGCTCGACAGCCTGGCCGGCGCGCCGGATCGACACCCGGGCACTCGGGTCCTGTATGTCTCTCCGCTCAAGGCGCTGGCGGTCGATGTCGAGCGCAACCTGCGCACCCCGCTGGCGGGGCTGACCCGGCTCGCCGAGCGCCGGGGTCTGCCCGCGCCCGACATCGGCGTCGGGGTCCGCTCCGGTGACACCCCGCCCGCACAGCGCCGCCAGCTCATCGCACGGCCCCCCGACGTGCTGATCACCACCCCCGAGTCGCTGTTCTTGATGCTGACCTCGGCCGCGCGTGAGACGCTGGCCCGCGTCGAGACCGTCATCGTCGACGAGATCCACGCCATCGCCGCCACCAAGCGGGGCGCTCATCTGACCCTGTCGCTGGAGCGCCTCGACGACTTGGCGCAACGGCTACCTGGAAGGCGGCGCGCACAGCGCATCGGGCTGTCGGCGACCGTGCGCCCGCCCGAGGAACTCGCCCGGTTTCTGTCGGGTCAGTCCCGGACCACCATCGTGGCTCCACCCGCGGCCAAAACGGTGGAGCTGTCGGTGCAGGTGCCGGTGCCCGACATGGCCAACCTGGCCAACAACTCGATCTGGCCCGATGTCGAGGCGCGGCTGGCCGACCTGATCGAAGCACACAATTCGACCATCGTGTTCGCCAACTCGCGCCGTCTTGCCGAACGACTTACCGCCCGGCTCAACGAAATTCACGCCGAGCGGGGTGGGGTGGAGCTCGCCGGCGCGCCGGATCAGAAGACCAACCCGCTGGTGGCCGGCGGCGCCCCCGCCCACATCATGGCAAGCGGTCAGAGCTTCGGCGCTCCACCAGTGCTGGCCCGGGCCCATCACGGCTCGGTCAGCAAGGAGCAGCGCGCCCTGGTTGAGGAGGACCTCAAGCGCGGGCTGCTCAAGGCCGTGGTGGCCACCTCGAGCCTGGAGCTGGGCATCGACATGGGCGCGGTCGACCTGGTCATCCAGGTGGAGGCGCCGCCGTCGGTGGCCAGCGGCATGCAACGCATCGGACGGGCCGGTCACCAGGTCGGCGAGATCTCGCGGGGGGTGCTGTTTCCCAAGCATCGCACCGACCTGCTCGGTTGCGCGGTCACCGTGCAACGCATGCTCGCCGGTCAGATCGAGACCATGCGGGTGCCGGCCAATCCGCTGGACATCCTGGCCCAGCACACCGTGGCGGCGGCCGCGCTCGAGCCGCTCAACGCCGACCGCTGGTTCGACACCGTGCGTCGCAGTGCCCCGTTTGCGACCCTGCCGCGCAGCGCGTTCGAGACCACCCTGGATCTGCTGTCCGGCAAGTACCCGTCCACCGAGTTCGCCGAGCTGCGGCCGCGGCTGATCTACGACCGTGATACGGGCACGCTGACCGCCCGGCCGGGCGCACAGCGGCTGGCCGTCACCTCCGGGGGCGCCATCCCCGACCGCGGGCTGTTCACCGTGTGGCTGGCTACCGAAAAGCCTTCGCGGGTCGGCGAACTCGACGAAGAGATGGTGTACGAGTCACGCCCGGGTGATGTGATCTCGCTGGGGGCCACCAGCTGGCGGATCACCGAGATCACCCACGATCGGGTGCTGGTGATCCCGGCGCCGGGCCAGCCGGCCCGGTTGCCGTTTTGGCGCGGCGACGACGTGGGCCGTCCGGCCGAGCTCGGCGCCGCGCTGGGCGCGCTGACCGGCGAGCTGGCCCGCCTGGACCGCGACCAATTCGGCAAGCGTTGTGCTGCTTTGGGTTTCGACGAATACGCAACCGACAACCTGTGGGGCTTGCTGGAGGACCAGGGGGTCGCCACCCGGGTGGTGCCCACCGACACCACCCTGCTGGTCGAGCGGTTCCGCGACGAATTGGGCGATTGGCGGGTGATCCTGCATTCGCCCTACGGGTTGCGGGTGCACGGGCCGCTGGCACTGGCAGTGGGCCGGCGGTTGCGGGAGCGCTACGGCCTCGACGAGAAGCCGACCGCGTCCGACGACGGCATCGTGGTGCGACTGCCCGATTCCGGGGACCCCCCGCCGGGGGCCGAACTGTTCGTTTTCGATGCCGACGAGATCGACGCCATCGTGACCGCCGAAGTGGGCGAGTCGGCGCTGTTCGCCTCCCGGTTCCGGGAATCAGCTGCGCGCGCACTACTGCTGCCCCGCCGCCACCCCGGCCGCCGCTCGCCGCTATGGCACCAACGCCAGCGCGCCGCCCAGTTGCTGGAGGTGGCCCGCAAGTACCCCGACTTCCCGATCGTGCTGGAAACCGTCCGCGAGTGCCTGCAGGACGTCTATGACGTCCCGACGTTGATCGGGCTGATGACCGATATCGCCCAGCGCCGGGTGCGGGTCGCCGAGACCGATACCGCCACGCCCTCTCCGTTCGCAGCGTCGCTGCTGTTCGGATACGTCGGCGCCTTCATGTATGAGGGCGATGTCCCGCTGGCCGAACGCCGCGCCGCGGCGTTGTCGCTGGACAGCACACTGCTGGCCGAACTGCTCGGCCGCGTCGAGCTGCGTGAGCTGCTGGACCCTCAGGTGATCACCACGACCGGTCGCCAGCTGCAGCATCTGTCGGCCGACCGGGCGGCCCGCGACGCCGAAGGCGTCGCGGACCTGCTGCGGCTGCTGGGTCCACTCACCGACGACGAAGTTGCCGCCCGTGCCAGCGCGCCCGACGTCGGCGGCTGGCTGGAGGGCTTGCGGGCCGCCCGCCGCGCCCTGCCGGTGTCCTTCGCCGGCCGTCACTGGTGGGTGGCCGTGGAAGACATCGGCCGGCTGCGTGACGGCGTCGGCGCGGCGGTTCCGGTGGGGCTGCCGGCGACGTTCACCGAGGAAGTGGCCGATCCGCTGGGCGAGCTGCTGGGCCGCTACGCGCGCACCCGCACCCCGTTCACCACCGCCGAGGCCGCGGCCCGGTTCGGCCTGGGCCTGCGGGTGACCGCCGATGTGCTGGGCCGGCTGGCCGGAGACGGCCGGCTGGTGCGCGGCGACTTCGTCGTCGCTGCCGCGCCCGGCGGCGTCGGATCGCAGCAATGGTGCGACGTCGAGGTGCTGCGGATTCTGCGGCGCCGGTCGCTGGCGGCGCTGCGGGCGCAGATCGAGCCGGTCAGCACCGCGGCCTACGGGCGCTTTCTGCCGCAGTGGCACCAGGTGGGCGCCACCGATGCGGGCGGAGTCGACCGACTTTCGGCGGTCATCGAACAGCTTGCCGGCGCGCGGATTCCGGCCTCTGCGCTGGAGCCACTGGTCCTGGCGCCGCGAGTCCGCGACTATTCGCCGGCGATGCTCGACGAGCTGCTCGCCAGCGGCGAGGTGCTCTGGTCGGGCGCCGGGTCGATCTCGGGCAGTGACGGCTGGGTCAGTCTGCACCTCGCCGATTCCGCGCCTTTGACGCTGGCCTTGCCGCCCAACCAGCCCGCCGAGATGGAGCTGACCGATGCCCATCGGGTCATCCTGGACACGCTGGCCGGCGGTGGCGCGTACTTCTTCCGCCAGCTCACCGGAAACGGACATACCGAAACCGAGCTCAAAACCGCTCTCTGGGAATTGATCTGGGCCGGCTGGGTAACCGGCGACACCTTCGCGCCGGTGCGCGCGATCCTCGGGGGCGCACCGGGTGCTCGCAAGCGGTCCGCCCCCGCACACCGGGGACACCGCCCGCCGCGGCTGAGCCGATACAGCGTCGCGCATGCCCAGGCCCGTGCCGCCGACCCCACGGTAGCGGGGCGATGGTCGGCGCTGCCGACTCCCGAACCGGACTCCACCCTGCAGGCCCTCTATCACGCCGAGCTGCTGTTGAACCGCCACGGCGTGTTGACCAAGGGCGCGGCGGCCGCCGAAGGTGTGCCCGGCGGGTTCGCCACCCTGTACAAGGTGCTGAGCGCGTTCGAGGAGGCCGGCCGCTGCCAGCGCGGCTACTTCGTCGAGTCGCTGGGCGGCGCTCAGTTCGCCGTCGCGTCCACCGTGGACCGGCTGCGCGGCTACCTCGACGGAATCGACCCGCAGCGGCCGGAATACCGTGCGGTGGCGCTGGCCGCCGCCGACCCGGCCAACCCGTACGGCGCGGCCCTGCCCTGGCCTACCACCGAACGTGACGGCGCGGCCCGGCCGGGCCGCAAGGCCGGGGCGCTGGTCGTGCTGGTGGACGGCGAATTGGCGTGGTTCCTCGAGCGTGGTGGCCGAACGCTGCTGACCTTCACCGGCGACCCGGGCGCCGGCCACGCGGCGGCCATCGCGGTGGCCAATCTGGTATCGGCCCGGCGGGTGTCCTCGATTCTGGTGGAGCGCGTCAACGGGGCACCGGTCCTGCAACCGGGCGGGCCGGGCGCGGTGACGACCGCCCTGGTCGAGGCCGGGTTCGTCCGCACGCCACGCGGTTTGCGGCTGCGATGAGCCATGCCCGAGGGTGACACCGTCTGGCACACGGCGGCCACGCTGCGCGAGCGGCTGGCCGGCCGCACGCTGACCCGCTGCGATATCCGGGTGCCACGGTTTGCCGCCGTCGACCTCACCGGGCAGGTGGTGGACGAGGTGCTCAGCCGGGGCAAGCACCTGTTCATCAGGATCGGCGGGGTCAGCATTCACTCTCATATGCAGATGGACGGCAGCTGGCGAGTCGCGGACCGGCCGGTCCGGGTAGACCACCGAGCACGAATCATCTTGGAAGCCAGAGACATTCGCGCGGTCGGCGTCGACCTGGCTGTGCTGGAACTCCTCGACCGGGACAACGACGGCGCCGTCGTCGCGCACCTGGGACCAGATCTACTGGGCGCGGAGTGGGATGCTGCGGTTGCGGCCGCCAATCTGGCTGCCGACCCCCAGCGGCCCATCGCCGAGGCGCTGCTCGATCAGCGGGTGCTGGCCGGGATCGGCAACGTCTATTGCAATGAACTGTGTTTTGTCAGCGGACATCTGCCGACCGCACCGGTCAGCGCCATCGCCGACCCGCAGCGGCTGGTCGCTCGCGCGCGAGAGATGCTGTGGCTCAACCGATTTCGGTGGAACCGCTGCACCACCGGCGACACCCGGGCCGGCCGGCGGCTGTGGGTATACGGACGAGTTGGTGAGCCGTGTTGGCGCTGTGGAACCCGCGTCGAATATCTCAGCGCCCGCGACACCGCCGAGCGGGTTCAGTTCTGGTGCCCAGCCTGCCAGCGCTGATCGGGGCCCGCTTGGTAGGTGCACTGCGCGTGGCGCTTGTGAGCGGGGGCGGCGTCCGGTTCCCCCTCAAGCCATCCCAACTAATCCCGGCCGTGCGCCATAAAGAACGCCACGATGGCTTGCGACCCGTCGAAGGCACGCGTGGTCGTACCGACAATTGCCTTGGGCAGGTATTGCTTGCCGCCGGGCCACGTGTGTCCGCCGTTGTCGATCCGATAGAAGACCACCTCGGTGCCCGCCGTACAGGACCGTGAGTCGTACCGGCGCACCACGGTTCCGTCGCCGGCGTTGGGCAGCTCGTCCACCGTGGGTGCGCCTTGGCATCCGTCGACCGCGCGCCAGCGGTCGACCATGCTGGACGCCGAGATGGCTTGGCTCAGACCGCCCCGACCGCGCACCTTCCCGCCGTTGAACGGCACCACCGGATCGGCTGTGCCGTGGGCTTCCATCACCGAAACCGGTCGCGACGGGTTGCAGGCCACACCCACTCCCAGCGTGCCGGCGATCGGCGCGATCGCGGCGAACACGTCGGCACGGTCACAGGCCAACCGGTTGGACATGAAGCCCCCGTTGGACATTCCGGTGGCAAAGACGCGCCCGGCGGGAACGGAAAACTCGCTCCGCAGCTTGCCCACCAGCGCGACCAGAAATCCGACGTCGTCGAGATGGCGGCGATCGGCCGGCGAGGCTCCCCGCCCGTCGGCCCAACTCTTGTCGTAGCCGTCGGGATAGACCACCAGCAGGTTGTGGGCGTCGGCCACCGAGTCGAGGTCCGTCAGCCCTTGCTGACCGACGCCGGTGCCCCCGCCGCCGTGCAAGTTGAGCACCAATCCCGCCGGCGAACCCGGCGGCACATGCACGATGTAGGTCCGCTTCAAACCGCCGAACTGGAACGTTCCGGCCTGATCGCGAGCGCGGGCCGCCGATACGTGCTGCTCCGCGCAGCCGGCCAGGCACGCCGCCAGAATGAGCGGCAACAACCATCGTGCCCACGGCATGACGGCCAAGTTACCGACCGCGGCCCGTCAGCGCTCACAGACCTACCCAATTTCACCCGTTGTTTCACACCGTCACCGCAGCGCCGCGCTCCAACTCGATGATTCGGTCGGCCATACCTCGGCGCTTCATCTCATGGGTGAAATCCGCCAGGGGCGATGCGAAGACACCGTAGTCGTCGAAGTGGATGGGGATGAGCTTCGGCAGCTCCAGCAGCTGCACCAGTCTCGCGCCCTGGCGTCCGTCCATCGTCACGGTGAGCCCGAGGGGCAGTCGCCGGCCGGCCGGCAGTCGAGTCCCGCCCAGGTGCAGCACGCCGAGGTCAATCGCATCGAAGCGACGGGGAATCTCGGCGAGCTCCTCGACGAACAAGGTGTCGCCGGAGACATACAGCCGGCGCGCCACCGAACCGTTCGCCGATGTGAATTCGAGCATGGTGCCCATCACCGGCGGCAGCAGCCGATGAATTCCCAGCGGCGCATGCCGGCCGGGCAGCGACGTCACGGTCAAACCGACACCGGCCGTGCTGATCGTGTGACGTTGCCAGGTCTGCAGGCCAAGTGCGTGGCGGAAACCGCGACGGTGCAGTCTCTTGGCGGCGTGCGGGGTTGTGACGACCGGAATTTCATGGTCGAGCCCCTTTTGCGACACCCGGTCCCAATGATCGCCGTGCATGTGCGACAGGACGATGGCATCGATCGGCGGCAGTTGGTCGATGGTCATAGCCGGTTCCGGCAGTCGTTTGGACACCAGCCCGTAGCCCAGGTAGGCGTGTTGCCCGCGGTGCAGAAAGTTCGGGTCGGTCAGCACGGTCAGGCCGCCGGCGGTGATCAATGTCGTGGCGTTGCCGATGAACGTCACGGTGATTGCCACGGTGTCCGCAGCCTTCCGAGCCGCCACCGCCTTCCCGGATTGCACCGCCTGCCTAGATTCCATAGCCTTGCCAGATTCCATACCGCCGGCTACCCCACTGGGCGCGGTTCAAGCAGCCGAGAAGCCCCCCACACACACAGCGGGTTCTCCCACGCCCTGCAGCCCACGCGGGCACGTCGCGGTCCGCCGGGAACAACCTGGGGCCGAGCCGGCCGCCCGGCCGTACGGTCGATCAGCCCGCCGACGGCGGTCGCGGCATCACAGAGCCCTTGAGCTCCACACCGTATTCGAGGTCCTCGTACTTCGGTTGCTTCCTCTTGCGCCAGCCGCTGCCCGCCGAAATCGGCGGCGGCATCAGCGGCGGCAGCATCGGGAATCCGGAATCCCCCGCGGGCAACGGCGACACCGCCGAAGCCAGCTGCACCGGCGTATGCGAAGCCGTCAACAGCCCGACCACGGCAGGCGGCGCGGTGAGGTTGCCCATCGACACTCCGACACCTAACGCGGCCGCCGGCACTTCTGCCGCGCCGAGGGCTCGGGCCGCGCTGGCCAGGCTACCCGCCGACGCTCCCAGTGCCGATTCCCCTTCGGACAGGCCCTCGGCGATGTCGGGAGCCACCGACTGCAGTGCCTGCGCCGAGGTGTTTTGCGCCAGGTAGCTGAGCAGGTTGATGGGAAACCCGGACGAAATGAACTGGTTGGCATAGGTATTCGCCAACCCGAACCAGCCGCTGTTGGGGTCGAAGGTGACACCGAACGCCTGCAACGCCGCGTCCACCGGAGACGCAGCGGCGGCAGCGGCCGTCGCCAGCTTGGCTTGAGCAGCGGCCGCCCCCGGGGCCGCGATCGCCGGCGGCGAAATGAACTGAGGCAGCGCCAGAGCTTGCGCGGCGGCGGCCTCATACCGACACATCGCCGCCGAATTGTTCACCCACATGGTCTGGTACTGCGCCTCGGTGTCGGCAATTGCCGCAACGTTCCTGCCGAATCCGTTGGTGGCCAATAGGTTCGCCAGCCGGCTCCGGTTGGCACCGACCTCGCCGGGTGGAACCGTCGCTGCCAGCACGGAGCCGAATGCTGCCGCAGCAACCTGGGCCGAGGAGCCCAGTTGCCGGCACTGCTGCGCGGTAGCGCGCAACCAGGCGAGGTAGGGGCCGACGGCCTCGATCATCGCCCGCGAGGATGGACCCCCCCAGACGCCGGTCAGCGCAGACAGTACCGGGGCATGGGCGCCCGCGGATTCTTCCACGTCGCTGCCGAGCCGCTGCCACGCGTCGGCGGCCTCGAGCAGTGACTGCGGGCCAGGCCCCGAGTGGATCAGCGCCGAGGTGACCTCGGGCGGCAGGCTTATGAAATCCATGACATCTCACAGTGACTCAGTGGGGTGACGGCACGGCAACTGGCCAAGACGGGAAAGCCGCTGGCCACTTCCCTATCGCCGTTGTGGGCGGAGCGCAGCGTCAACCCCCGCCGGTAGCAGGGACCACCGATCACGAGATGGCACTGACCGCGGTCGACAGCCGGGTCTTGAACTCGTCGGGAACGGGGACATATCCGCTGTCCTGCAGCTCGGGCTCGCCCACGCCGATTGCGCTCTGCAGGAACGCCTTGACGGCGGCGCCGACCCGAGCATCGGGATACCGCGAGCACACGATCTCGTAGGTCGCCAACACGATCGGGTAGGAGCCGGGCCGGTTCGGCCGGTAGAACGAGATCGTGTCGAATGCCAAGTCGTTGCCTTCTCCGATGAACCAGGCAGCCGAAATCGCCTTGCCTACCGAGTCGGCGCCGATGGCCACCGGATCCGAACCGGCCGACGTGATGATCTTGGCCATGCCCAGGTGTCGTGCCCGCGCGAACGACCACTCCATGTAGCCGATCGATCCTTCGGTGCGGCTCACCGCCGCGGCTGCGCCGTCGTTGCCGTCGACGCCCTCGCCGGCGTCGCCGTTGTACCGCTTGCCCGCACCCCTGCCCCATGCGCCGTTGGAAGCGGTATCGAGGTATCTCTGGAAGTTGTCGGTGGTGCCGGATTCGTCGCTGCGGAACACGACACGAATTGGTTCATCGGGCAACGTGACAGCTGGATTCATCGCGTGGATCGCAGGGTCGTTCCACGTCACGATGCCGCCGTTGAAGATCTTGGCCGCGGTCGGGCCGTCGAGGCTCAACGACGCCAGGCCCGTGACATGGTAGGTAATCGCGATGGGCCCGAATACGACCGGCAAGTTCCACGCGGGCGAGCCGCACCGCTGCTCCGCGCTGGCATACTCGTCTTTGCTCAGCGGTGAATCGGAGCCGCCGAAATCGGTTAGACCGCCCGTAAACTCGCTGATGCCGGCGCCGGAACCGTTAGGCGTGTAATTCACCGACTGCCCCGGGCAGGCGCGTTGGAAATCCTTGGTAAATTTCACCATTGCGTTTTCCTGAGCGGTGGAACCACTTGCCTTCAGCGCCGGCTTACCGCCGCAAGCCACTTTGCTCGACGACGTTACTGTTGTCGCATCTGCCCCTAAAGTGTCGCTGCCACATGCCGTCAATATCACCGCAAAGCCGAGGCTGCCCAGGGCGATCCAGAATCGGCCGCGCTTCGGTGGAGCTTGGGCGGATAGCCCGAAAGGCACAATCGTCACCGACCGATCCGGGGCCCGCCAAACTGCTGTCTTCCTCGCAGCCATGAGGCATGGTAACCACATCGACCATTCCGATTTGGTGTCCAACCATGCCTGGGCACAATATGATTCACGATTTCATCGACAGTTTCCACCCGGTATACGGTCGCGACATGCCGACGCCACCAAAAGTGGTGAGGCTTTGCTCACGCTTTACCAGCAACCGAAGAACAATGGCCATAGCTGCGGACCAACGAGGACGGTCGGGGGCATCGCAAACTTTGGCTAACGGGGCCGCAAGCAGCGAGGGGTTCCCACGTCCGATTACGCCGGGCAATGATCGCAGGCGGGCGGTCTGGCATGCCGTCGGATTTGTCAGCGGGAGGTTCCAGCAATGGCGACCAGCCTATTGCGCCACAGCGAAACCGCCCGATCGCTGCCGGTGCGTCTCATCCTGATAGTCGCGCTGTTTTGTCTGGCCGAGCGGGCCACCCCGACGGCACAAGCCGACGGCGTCGATGACGCGTTCCTGAATGCGGTGAAGGGCAAGGGCATCAACTTCAGTTCCCCACAGGCGGCTATCTTGGCCGGCCACCAGGTGTGCGATGAACTCGATCAGGGCAGGCACAAGGCCGACGTCGCCAATGACCTGGCCAAGGGCGGCAACTTGGACGGCTATCACGCCGGGTACTTTGTCGGCCTGAGCGTCGCCGCGTACTGCCCCAGACATCACCACACCTCGACCTGAGCTGTCCGGTTGTCTCGGGGCCGGCTGGGGTCAGCCCGCTGCGCCCTGCCCGACGGCTTGCACCGAGGCATGCTCGCGCAACGCCTGTTCCGCCTCGGGGTGGACGGGCTTGAGGTCGAAGATCACCTCTTTGACGGTTCCGGTGAACACGTACGGCGCCTTGTCCTCGTAGTCGCGGTCGACCACTAGCCCGTTGTCGCGGCCGATGTCCATACCGGCATACGACGAAAACGACAGGCTCACCGTTTGCGGCAGCCGACCCTCCCCGATCAACCGTTCGTCGGCCCACAGCGTCACCTTGCCGCCTGAACCCACCACCGGCTGGTCGCTCTCGAACAGCATCCGCGCGGTGACGTCGCCGGTGGGCAGCGGCTCCGTCGATACCTGTCGATACGTCTCGACGCCGAGGAAGGAGTAGGTGTGGTGCAGCCGCTGTTGCTCGTCGACCCAGAGCGCGAAGCCGCCCATGAAGTCGGCGTTGGCCACGATCACACCCTGTGCCCCGCCGTCGGGCATGTGCAGCCGCCCCTCGATCGCATACGAGCGGCCGAAGATGCGCGGCACCATGCCGCGCTGGATGTTCTGCACGTCTCCCTTGAAGGCGAAGCGTGTCGTGGTGGGAAGTGGCGGCAAATCACCGAACATCACGGCCAGCCCGCCCAGCAACGGCAGCACCCGGTTGCGTTCGGCTTCCTGCCACCACAGCTGCTGCAGTTCGGCCAGCATGTCCGGATGCTCGGCCGCCAGGTTGTGGGCCTGGGAGAAGTCGTCGGGCAGGTAGTAGAGCTCCCAGACGTCCTGGCCGGGGTCGTAATTCCCGGGCGCGAAGCGCTGCATGGTCTGCGGCGACAGGTCCCACGGCGCCCGGTCCAGCCGAGCGCACGCCCACCAGCCGTCCCGGTAAATGGCGCGGCTGCCGAAGTTTTCGAAGTACTGCACGGTGTGGCGCTCTTCGGCGGCCGGGGCGTCGAAGGTGTGTAGGAAACTGGTCCCGTCCATCGGCTCCTGTTCGACACCGTCGACACTGGTCGGCTCCGGTAAACCGATGGCCGCCAACACCGTTGGTGCGATGTCAATACAGTGGGTGAACTGGCCGCGAACCTGGCCGTCGGGCCGGATCCGGGCCGGCCAGGCCACCACCATCGGATCGCGGGTACCGCCGAGGTGGCTGGCCATCTGCTTGCCCCACTGGAACGGCGTGTTGTTGGCGTGCGCCCAGCCGCTCGCGAAATGCGGTGCGGTGAATTCGTCGCCGAGAGCTTCGATGCCGCCGTATTGCTCGATGAGCGCCAGCTGCTGATCGGCGTCGAGATCCAGGCCGTTGAGAAACGTCATCTCGTTGAACGAACCGGTGTTGGTGCCCTCCATGCTGGCACCGTTGTCGCCCCAGATGTAGAAGACCAGCGTGTTGTCGGCCTCGCCGAGATCCTCGATGGCATCCAGCAGCCGCCCGACGTTCCAGTCCGCGTTTTCGGAGAACCCGGCGAACACCTCCATCTGCCGTGCATAGAGCTGCTTTTGGGTGTCCGACAGGCTATCCCACGCCGGGAACAGGTCGGGCCGCTCGGTCAGTCCGGTGTCCGCAGGAATGATTCCCAGCTGTTTCTGGCGTTCAAACGTCCTCTGCCGGTACACATCCCAGCCCTCGTCGAACTGCCCGCGGTACTTGTCGGCCCACTCCTTGAACACGTGGTGCGGGGCGTGGGTGGCGCCGGTGGAGTAATACAGCAGCCACGGCTTGGTGGCGTTCTGGGCCCGTACCGTGTGCAACCATTCGACGGCCTTGTCGGTAAGGTCGTCGGGAAAGAAGTAGGGCTTGCCGTGTTGTCCCTCCGGTATGCCGAGGACCGAGTTGTCCTGGGTGATGATCGGATCGTATTGGCCGGCGGCGCCGGTGGGGAAACCCCAGAAATGGTCGAAGCCCCAACCCAGCGGCCAGTTGTCGAACGGCCCGGATGCTCCCTGGACGTTGTCCGGAGTCAGATGCCACTTGCCGAAAGCCGCAGTGACGTAACCGTTGTCACGCAGGATTCGCGGCAGCGCGGCGCAGCTGCGCGGCTTGACCGTCGAATAACCCGGGAACGGACCCGGAAATTCGCACACCGAACCAAACCCCACCCGGTGATGATTGCGCCCGGTCAGCAGTGCCGAACGGGTCGGCGAACACACCGCGGTAACATGAAAACGGTTGTAGGCCAACCCGTTCTGCGCCACCCGAGACAGCGTCGGCGTTCGGATGCCGCCGCCGAAGGTGTCCGGTCCGCCGAACCCGGCGTCGTCGATCAGCACGATCAAGACATTGGGCGCATTGTCCGGCGCGCTCGGGCCGGGGACTATCGTCCAGTCGCCGACGGACTCTGCCATGGTGCGACCGATCGTGCCGCCGAAGCCGCGCTGCGGTATCGGCAGCTTCGTACGGTCGGGATTGAACTTGCCCATCGCTTCTTGCAGTGCTGCGCCCAGGCTTCGCAATGTCGAATGACTCAGTTCGGCAACCGATTTCATCGGCGATCCGGCCAGGGTCTGCTCGACCGGCAGCCGGCCCGGCGCCGGTGTCACGACGATGATGACGGCGCTGCCCGCCGATAGCGCCTGGCCGATCTTGTCGGCCAGGCCGCTCTTGATCCGATGATGGGCGAAGGTGCCGGCCAATGCTCCGGTCGCGGCGCCCAGCAACCCAACGGCCAGCAGCGCCGGTGAGAACAGCCCGACCGCCAAGCCGACACCCGCGCCCCATTTGGCGCCGCGGCGGCCCAGACGATTCCCGGTGTCGAGCAGCACCGGATTGCCCTCGTCGTCCTTGCCGACCAGCACCGCGCCCTGCAGCGGGACCGTCTTGGCGTTGGCCCGGCCGGTGAGGTTCTCGAAATCGCTCCGGGCCGAATCAATGTCCTGATACCCGGCGACGATGACCAGCACGTTGTCTTCACTCATGACCAGATTCCCTCTCGGCGGCTGATGAACTCACGGCGCGAGCCGGTGAGCGGATCGTCGAACTCGATGCGCTTCGCCAGCAGCTGCAGCGGCGAGCTGAAGTCACCGTCAACGTCCTGGAGCACCTTGGGGTACAGGGGATCTCCCGTGATCGGCAGTCCCAGTGACGCCATATGCACCCGCAGCTGGTGGGTACGTCCGGTACGCGGCGTCAGCCGGTACAGGCCCTGCGGTGAGATCAGCTCGACCAACGTCTCCGCGTTCGGCTCGCCAGGTTCGCACACCGCCTGCAGCTGACCGCGACGCTTGACGATGCGGCTGCGGACCACGCGCGGCAGCGCCACGGTGGGGTCGACCGCGGCCCGGGCCAGGTAGGTCTTGTGCACCAAACCGCGCGCGAACAGCGTCTGGTAGCGGCCACGCAACTCGCGGCGGGTGGTGAACAGCAACACCCCGGCGGTGAGCCGGTCCAGCCGATGCGCCGGGCTCAACTCGGGTAACCCGAGTTCACAGCGCAGCCGCACCAGCGCCGTCTGGGCGACGTGGCGCCCGCGCGGCATGGTCGCCAGGAAGTGCGGTTTGTCCGCGACGACGATGTCGTCGTCGCGATACAGCACCGGCATCTCAAAGGGCACGGGAACTTCGTCAGGCAGATCCCGATACAGGTGGACGAAAGACCCCGGCGGCAGGACCGTATCGCGATCGATCACCGCGCCGCGGCTGTCGACCACTTCGCCGGCAAGCACCTTCCGGCCAGCCGCTGTGCCGAACCGTGCGTCAAGTTCGGCCAGCACCGGCCCGCCGTACAGCCGCACCCGCGCGGGCCCGAGCGCGTCACGAACGCCAAGCACGCTCGCAGACTACAGATCTCGGCGGACTTGCGGACCGGACTTACGAACAATAATCACCGAACTGTGCGGCGCGCGCGGTCAGAGCCAGTCGCGCCGCCGGAACGTCACATAGAGCACCACCATCAGGACGACGATCACGCTGGTACTGACAATGAAACCCGAGACGTGGCCGAAACCGGGGTAGGGAATGTTCTGGCCGTAATAGCCCGTGATCGCGGTCGGTACGGCAATGATGGCGGCCCACCCGGTCAGCTTCTTCATGACGGTGTTCAGCCGCGCGTCCTGCAGTGACAGATTGGTTTCGAAAATGGTTGTGATCATGTCACGTAACGACTCGGTCCATTCCGATACCCGAAGCACGTGGTCATACAGGTCGGCGTAGAGCGGGTCGAGTTCTCGGGCCGCCTCGGCCTGCAAGGCGTGTAGGCGATGGTGCTGGATGGAGTTGACGACTTCGCGCATCGGCAACGCAACCCGCCGCAGGTTCACCAGGTCCCTGCGCAATTGAAACGTCCGGCGCTGAAAGCTCGCCTGCCGCGAGTTGCCGTCGAACAACTCGTCCTCGATGTCTTCGATGCAGTCGTCGAGTGCCTCCACCGCCGCGAAATGACTGTCGACGACGACGTCGAGCAAACCGTGCACCAAAGCGCCGACACCGTAGTGCTGCCCCCCGATTTCCTGCCATCGCCGAGCAACCTGCGCCATGTCGAAGTCCGTCGTCAGGCGCACCGTGATCAAACCCCTGGCAAGCACGAACGCCGAAACCCGGCGCATCGCCAGCATCGGCCGGGGATCGGTGCCGGCTTTGGCAACGGGGCAGACGTCGACGGCGTAGACGGTGAAGAAGGTGTGGGTTTCGTATGCGGTGGCTTTGACACGTTCGGCTGCTGCCACGGCGTCTTCGACGGCCCAGGGGTTCAGGCCGAGTTCGGCCGCCAGCTCGCGCAGTATTTCGTGGTCCGGACCGCACAAGTCGACCCACACCAAGGTGTCGTCCTCGCTGAGGTAATCGGAGATGCGGTCGAATTCGAAGTCGTCCTGTGGCTCACCGCAACGCCATACGCGACCCTGGTAACTCGGCGCGACATGCACGACGGCCATCTTGTCAGGCCGCCGCCAATACCACGTGAACCCGGTACGTGAATGTCTCGTCGCGCCGGGTCATGCCGACCATTGCCCATGTCTACCCACATCGGGGCGTCACTACCCGCTACTGCGCCGCCAAGGCGTACCTTGATTCGACATGACGCGCGCGCCGATGTGGTGAGCCCCAACCAAGCGTTTCTTTTCCCGGCCGGCTTATTCGAGAATCGGTGCGAGGTGGGTGTGAACAGACTGATCGGACCCGGTCGTCTACCCGGTTTCGGCCTGGTGGCAGCGCCGCTGCGGGCTGCCTTGGCGGGCACCCGCAGGACCGTTGCCGCCGGCACCGCGGTCGCCGGTGCCGCCGTCGGCACCGTCCTGCTGGGTGGCGACGTGGCAGCGAGCATGGGCAGATCGTTATCCCGTGCAGCGCCGGATATTTCGGCGTTGACCCGCGCGGCGGCGGGGGTTGCGGTCGAGGCGATGGGTGGCCCGCCGGCGCGGCGCATCAGCACCAACGGTCCCCGCCACTGGATCGAGGTGCGCGGCCTCGGCGACAAGCACGGCGCAGCGATCGCCACCGACATACTCGCGGCCGTCCGCGCAACGCCCGGTGTGCGCGAGGCCTTCCTGAACCCCACCATTGCGCGGCTGGTCGCCACCGTCGACCCGGACGGACCCTCGGCGGCGCAGCTCTGCCGGATCGTCGCCGGCGCCGAGCGGCGCCACGGGACCAGCGACACGCACCCGGCCAGTCTGCCCGGCGACGACACGCTGCTGATGGGACGGATGATCGCGGCCGCGGCCGCGGCCGCCACCACCGGCTTCGCCCTGTCGCTGACCGGCAGCCTGCTGCGGCTGCCCAGGTTGCCCGACCTGGTGGCCGTGCCGCCGACCCTGGCCGACCACGTGCCGCGACTGCGCCGCGAGCTGGAACGACGCCTCGGACCCGAGGGCACCGACATGTTCTTCGGCGTCGTCAACGCCACGGCGGCCGCGCTGACGCTGTCGCCGACGGCGGCGGCCGCCGAGGCCGCGACCCGCGCGATGCTGGCGGCCGAGGCCTGGACCGGCCGGCTCACCTGGCGTCGCCATGAACCTGGGCTGGGCAGCCGGCCGGTGCCTGACGACGCCGCGTCGGCACCCAGAAGCGTGCCGACTCCCGCCGACGGTCCGGCGGAACGCTACGCCAACCGCATCGGTGCGATCGGCCTCGGCGCCGCCGCCGTGGCCGGCGTGCTCTCCCGCAACCCCGACACGGCCGGCGCCGCCGCGCTGGCCGCCGTTCCGAAGCCGTTGCGCACGGTGCGGGAGGCATTCGGCTGCGCGATGAGCCGCGGCCTGGCCGCCCGCCACGACGCGCTGGTGCTGCGCCCTGGTGCCTTGCGCACACTCGACCGGGTCGACGCGATCATGATCGACCCGCGGGCGTTCTACGATGACGAGTTGATGGTCAGTCGCATTCTGGGAGTTCAGGATTCGCAACGTACCCGAGCCTGGGAAGCGGTGCGCGCCGCACTGGACAATGGTGAGCTGAGCGCCGGATGGCACGACCTGGCCGATATCCCCGGAGCCGGCGGGGGCACCGGCCAGGCGCTGATCAGCCCGGTGCGCGATCCGTTCGCCGCGGCGGTGCTCACCGAGGCACGCCGCTCGCACCCCCGCGTCTCCTCCCTCGATGACGATGGATTGCGTTCTCTAGCACAAGGATTCGACCAGCTGTATCCGGTGGACGGGTCGGTCGACGACGCGGTGGCAGCGGCTGTCGCCGAGCTGAAGGCGGGTGGCGCCACCGTGGCGTTGCTGACCACCTCACAGCTGAAGGCCGCGCAGCGGGCCGATGTCACGATCGGCGTGCAGCGGCAGCGGCATCCTCCGCCCTGGGGTTCCGACGTTGTCGTTACGGATCTGGCCGGCGCATGGCGGGTGCTGCATGCGCTGCCGGCCGCGCGCGCGGCTACCGACAACGCGGTTCGGCTGTCGGCCTCGGCCTCGGCGATCGGCGCCCTGATGTTGATTCCCGGCGTACCGGGCCGCAGTTCGGTATCGGTCAACATCGGTATGGCCGCCAGCCTGTGGTTCGGATTCCGTTCGGCTGCAAAGGTTTTCCGCGATCCACTGCCCGAACCCGAAACCGTCCACGACTGGCACAGCCTGCCCGTCACCGAAGTGCGGCGGCTGCTGCCTCGCCCCGCCGACGAACACCGGGCCGAAGCAGCGTCCACCTGGTGGCAAAGCCTGCCGCCGATTCGTCTGGCACACAAGGCGAGTGTGGGGTCGTGGCGACTCGTCCGCGACTTCGCCGAAGAGATGCGCTCGGACTTGTCCGACCCGATCACGCCGCTGCTGGCCACGGGCGCGCTGGCCAGCGCGCTGCTCGGCTCGCCGCTGGATGCGGTTCTGGTGGGCGGCGTGCTGCTGGTCAACGCCGGGTTGTCGGCCGAACAGCAGTTGCACGCCGAACGCATCCTCAATCGTCTACTGGCCGTGCAGGATCCGCCCGCGCGCCGGCGGGTCGGCCCGCTCGAGGAGCAGCGCCACGAAAAGGTCGCCGCCAAGCGGCTGCGACCGGGCGACGTCATCGAAATCCATGCCGACGAGGTGGTCCCGGCCGACGCGCGGCTGCTGCACGCATCCGACGTCGAGGTCGACGAATCCATGCTGACCGGCGAATCGCTGCCGGTGGCCAAGCAAACCGAGCCCACACCCGGTGCCCCGCTGGCCGAACGGGACTGCATGCTGTATGCCGGCACCACGGTGGTCGCCGGCACGGCCGTGGCCGTGGTGACGGCGGTGGGTTCGCGCTCGGAGGTCCGCCGCGCACTGGCGATGGCGCCGCGGAAGTCCACGGAGATCGGTCTGCAACGACAGTTGCGGCGCATCACCCGGCGGGCGTTGCCGTTCAGCGTGGCCGGCGGGGCGCTGGTCGGGTTGCTCAGTGTGGCGCGGGGCACGCCGTTGCGCGCGGCGGTGGGAAGCGCGGTCACGCTGATCGTCGCCGCCATTCCTGAGGGGCTGACGCTCGTGGTGACGCTGGCTCAGCTGGCCGCCGCGCGCCGGCTCACCGGAGAGTCGGTGCTGATCCGTAATGCCCACTGCATCGAGGCGCTGGCCCGGCTGAACGTGGTGTGCTTCGACAAGACCGGCACGCTGAGTGAGAACCGGCTCAAGGTCAAGGTCGTGCGCCCGATGACGGGTTTCACCCCCGCGCAGGTGCTGGACGCGGCGCTGAGCACCACCTATTCGAGGCACGCCCACCGCGTTGAGCATGCCACCGACGATGCGATAAACCAGGCCGCCGCCGACCCCGCGCTTCGGGGTTCGCGGCCACAACCGCGGCCGAACCGGGACGCCTTCTTGCCCTTCCAATCGGGTCGCCCGTTCGCGGCCGCTCTGGTCGGTACCCGGCTGACCCTCAAAGGCTCACCCGAGGTCCTCTCATCGGCGCTCGCCGGGCCCAGCGCCCGGATTGGCCCGTTGCGCAAGCAGATCGACGAGTTGGCGGCCAAGGGGTTGCGCGTGCTGGCGGTGGCCGAACGCCGCCTCAGCCGCGAGCAGGCCGCGGCCGCGGCGGCCGATCCCGATCTGCTGGAAAGCCTGTGCACCTCCGAACTGACCCCGATCGGTCTGCTCGGGATGGCCGACACCCCGCGGCCCACCGCCCAGGCCGTGCTGGCGGCACTAGCCGACCGTGAGATCGGTGTGCGGCTGATCACCGGCGACCACCCCACGACCGCGGCCGTGATCGCCCAGGAACTGGGCATCGACGTGACCGTCGAGCAGGTGGTCACCGGGTCCGACTGGGAAGCGATGTCCGCCGACCAGCGCGCCGAGGCGGTCGTGTCGCGGCTGGTCTTCGCACGGATGACCCCGGAGCACAAGATCGAGGTGGTACAGACCCTGGAACGGGCCGGGCTGGTCACGGCGATGGTCGGCGACGGCGTCAACGATGCGGCGGCGATCCGGGCGGCCAGCGTCGGCGTCGGGGTGGGCGCGCGCGGCAGCGACGCGGCCCGCACGGCCGCCGACGTGGTGCTGCTCGACGGCAAGATCGAGGCACTGCTGGACGCCCTCGACGAGGGCGAGCAGCTGTGGCGCCGCGTGCATTCGGCGGTGTCGGTGCTGCTGGGCGGCAACCTCGGCGAGGTGTCCTTCGCGTTGATCACCACGATCCTGACCGGGCGTTCGGTGCTCAACGCCCGCCAGATGCTGTTGGTCAACATGCTGACCGACGCGCTGCCGGCCGCCGCCCTGGCCGTCAGCCCCCAGGCGGGAACCGCCGAGGTCGACCGCGGCGAGGCGGCGATGTGGCGCGCGATCGGCATTCGTGGCGCGTCCACCACGATCGGCGCCATGCTGGCGTGGCTGCTGGCCAGCGCAACCGGCACCCAGCACCGCGCGGCGACGGTGGCGTTGATCGGGCTGGTCGGCACGCAACTGGCCCAGACGCTGGCCGACTCACACGGCGCGCTGGTGGTGCTGACCACCGTCGGGTCCTTCGGCGCGCTGGCGGTGGTGGTGACCACGCCCGGCCTCAGTCAGGTGTTCGGCTGCACCCCCGTGGGTCCGCTGGGCTGGGGTCAGGCGCTGCTGGCGGCCGCGGTGGCCGGCGGGGTCTCGGCGCTGGCTCCCGACCTACTGGTTCGCTCGTCGGAGAACGCCCGGCGGCTCATCGCCGCCGCGGCAGACAGTGCGGCATCGGTGGACGCCGCTGATGCGCAGGCACGCGGGTAGCCAAATGTTCGTTCAGCGGCCACCTGAAGGTGGGGTTTTCCAGTCGCGAGCGGCCCGCAACGCCCGTACCGTAGTCGCGTGAAACGCGAAATACGGTTACAGCTCAAGACATTTCGCCCAGTCTCAGAGCACATCGACGGGGCGTGGTGGCCGCGGTCCAGGAGCCTGGCCGACGAACTGCCGGCGTTGATGGCGGCGGTATCCGAGCGGCTGGGGCCGATCGCGATAGTGGGCTACCGCCACAACGGCTGGGACGAGACGCCGTCTTCGGTGGAGATCGACGGCCGCTGCGTCGAACTGCTGGGCTTCACCAGTGACGAGCCGACCAGTGTGATCCTGATCGGGGAGGACGGGCATCATGTGACGCTGCGCGTCATTTCGCCCGAAGTCAGCGAGCAGAGCGGCCGGCAGGCCCTCGACGACGCGCGATCATGCGCCGACGGCGACGTCGCCTCCGCCAGTCGTTCCCTGGTGGCCCGATCCGTGGCCGACGTGGCAGACAAGTTGGCCCGCCACGAGGGCCGCGCCGACGAGCAGCGAACCGCGCAGATCAGGCGCTGGTCGGAGGAGGCCGCTCAACAGTTCGCCGATGCACCGGTGCAGACCTTCGTCCCCATCCTGGTCGAACACATCGTCCGTAACCGGATGCTGGAATCCCGCGCGGCGACCGCGTCGCCGCTGCACTGAATCTGCCCCACAGACGCGCCCGTCAGGCGCCGAGATCGATGCCAGCGCCGAAAAGCCCTGAGAACAAATCACCCGGCCATGAGCTGGGTGATCGCTTCGACGTCTGCCGGCCCGGGCAAACCCCAGTCGGGCTTGTAGCCGAACATCTCGTCGACCCGCACGGTCTGCAGGTCGATGTCGAGCAACTCGATGGCGTCCAGGGGCACCAACGCCGGGTGCACCTGGCCGCAGGCACGGGCCAGGCAGAGCAGCTCGAAGCGCAGCGTGGCCAGGTAGTTGGCGCAGCGCACCGACTTCAGGGCCGGGTCGAGACCGTGCTGCAGCCATGCCGACTGGGTGGCCACGCCCGACGGGCAACGGCCGGTATGGCAGCGCTGGGCCTGGATGCATCCGATGGCGAACATGGCGGTGCGGCCGACGTTGACCATGTCGCACCCCATGGCCAGGGCCAACAGCGCATTCTCCGGGATGCCGAGCTTGCCCGAGCCGATGAACACCACGTCGTGATGCAAGCCTTCTTCGGCGAAGGCGCGGTAGACCCTGGGAAATGCCCACTTGAAGGGCAGCGCCACGTGGTCGCTGAACACCAGCGGCGCCGCGCCGGTGCCGCCCTCTCCGCCGTCGACGGTCACGAAGTCGACGCCGCGACCGGTGCGGGCCATGCGCGCGGCAAGCTGCCCCCAGAACGACCCTTCGCCGACCGCAGACTTGATGCCCACCGGAAGACCGGTCTGCGCGGCGATGGCCTCCACGAGATCGAGCAGCCCGTCGACGTCACGGAATGCGCTGTGTCCGGCCGGGCTTCGGCAGTCCACCCCGACCGGAATGCCGCGGATGGCCGCGATTTCCGGAGTCACCTTGGCGCCGGGGAGCATGCCGCCGAGGCCCGGCTTGGCGCCCTGGCTGAGCTTGATTTCGATGGCCCGGATCGACGGGGTCGCGGCCACCCGGTCGACCAGCCGGGGCAGGCTGAACGTGCCGTCGTCGTTGCGGCAGCCGAAGTACCCGGTGCCGATCTGCCAGATGAGATCGCCGCCGTTGAGGTGGTACGGCGATATCCCGCCCTCCCCCGTGGTCTGCAGTGCCCCGGCCAGGGCCACGCCCTTGTTCAGTGCGGTGATGGCCGCGCCGCCCAGCGACCCGAAGCTCATCCCGGAGACGTTGACCAATGACGCGGGCCGGAAGGCCTTGGCACGGTCCTGCGCGCCGCCGAGCACCTTGGCCGCCGGCAGTGGCACCGCCGGATCGGGATGGCCCGGGTCGCCGTCCGGGGCCGACACCGGGAACGCCGCGTGCTTGATGATCGGGTAATTCTCGGCGCGTTCGAGATCGTTGTCGCTGCCGAAGCCGAAATACCTGTTGGTCAATTTCGACGACGTGTACACCCAGCGCCGCTGGTCACGGCTGAAGGGCCGTTCCGCATTGTTGTCGGTGACGATGTACTGGCGCAGCTCCGGCCCCACCGCTTCCAGCAGGTAACGCAGGTGCCCGATGATTGGGTAGTTGCGCAAGATGGTGTGGCGGCGCTGCATGAGGTCCCAGCCGACCACCCCGGCCAGGCTCCCACCGACGACAGCGGCCAGGGGTTTTCCGCGCGCTCTCAATTGAGTGGCACCGGTTCGAGGATCTCGGCCCGGGCTTCGGGTGCGCTGGCTCGCAACATGTCCGCCGATACGTCGTCCGGCTGCGCCTGTGACAGCACCTCGGCTTCCACGCGCGCCTTGTAATTGGCGACCTCTCGCCCGATATCCTCGGCGGTCCAGCCCAGCACCGGCGCGATGATGTCGGCCACTTCCCGGGCGCAGTCCACACCGCGGTGCGAATATTCGATGGAGATCCTCATGCGTCGGGCCAGGATGTCCTCCAGATGCAGGGCCGCCTCGGCGGTGACCGCATAGAGCGCTTCGACCCGCAGGTAGCCGGGCGCCTCCTTGATCGGGCTGAGCAGACCCGGATCTTCGGCCGCCAATGCCAGCACGTCGTTGATCAGCGACCCGTAGCGGTCCAGCAGATGCCGCACCCGGTAGGGGTGCAGGCCGTACATCGCGCCGACGTGCTCGACCTGGTTGACCAGAGCGAAGTAGCCGTCGGCCCCCAACAGGCTCACCTTCTGGGTGATCGACGGCGCGACTCGGGCCGGAATGAACTGCACGGCGGTGTCGATCGCGTCGGCGGCCATCACCCGGTAGGTGGTGTACTTGCCGCCCGCGATGGCCACCAGCCCCGCCGCCGGCACCGCGACGGCGTGCTCGCGCGACAGCTTCGAGGTTTCCTCGCTTTCCCCGGCCAGCAGCGGTCGCAGCCCGGCGTACACGCCGTCGATGTCGGCGTGCGTCAACGGGGTGGCCAGCACCGCGTTGACGGTGCCCAGGATGTAGTCGATATCGACCTTGGTGGCCGCGGGATGGGCCAGGTCGAGGTTCCAGTCGGTGTCGGTGGTCCCGATGATCCAGTGGCTGCCCCACGGAATGATGAACATGACCGACTTCTCGGTGCGCAGGATCATCGCGACGTCGCTGACAATCCGGTCCCGGGGCACCACCACGTGTACCCCTTTGGATGCGCGCACCTGGAACCGTCCGCGCTGTTTGGACAACGCCTGGATCTCGTCGGTCCAGACCCCGGTCGCGTTGACCACGACGTGGCCGCGCACCTCGGTGATCGAGCCGTCCTCGGAGTCGCGTACCCGTACGCCGGTTACCCGGTCACCCTCGCGCAGCAGCGCCACCACCTGGGTGGAGCACCGCACGACGGCTCCATAATGGGCCGCGGTGCGCGCGACCGTCATGGTGTGGCGGGCATCGTCGACGACGGTGTCGTAGTAGCGGATACCGCCGATCAACGAGCTCCGTTTGAGGCCCGGGCTTAATCGCAATGCCCCGGCCCGGGTCAGATGCTTTTGCGCCGGAACAGATTTGGCCCCGCCCAGCCGGTCGTAGAGGAAGATCCCCGCGGCGATGTACGGACGTTCCCACCAGCGTTTGGTCAGCGGGAACAGGAATGGCAGCGGCTTGACCAGGTGCGGCGCCAGCGTCGTCAATGACAATTCGCGTTCGTAGAGCGCCTCGCGCACCAGCCCGAACTCGAGTTGTTCGAGGTAGCGCAGCCCGCCGTGGAACATCTTCGACGATCGACTCGACGTGCCCGAGGCCAGATCCCGGGCCTCCACCAGGGCCACCTTGAGGCCGCGGGTGGCAGCATCCAGCGCGCACCCGGAGCCCACCACGCCGCCGCCGATGACGACCACGTCGAATTGCTCGGCACTGAGCCGCTCCCAGGCCAACGCGCGCTGCTGCGGTCCCAGCGTCCCGGCGGGCTGCTCGCCTTGCGGTGCGCTGATTGGGTTGCTCACGGAAGGGGACTCCTGTCCATTACTGATCGGTAGCGTTGCTCAACAAGGCTAGTTCGTGCGGCGTCGCAGGTGTGGCCTTCAGTCGAGATCGTCGTGGGCCATCAGGCGGCGGGCGGCCTCGGTGATCGAGCCCGACAACGACGGGTACACGGCCAGTGTCTGTGCCAACTCGTTGACCGTGATGCGGTTCTGCACGGCCACCGCGATCGGCAGGATCAGCTCCGAGGCGATCGGTGCCACCACCACGCCGCCGATCACCACGCCGGTGGAGCGCCGGCAGAAGATCTTCACGAAGCCTTGCCGCAAACCCGACATCTTCGCCCGGGCGTTGGTCCGCAGCGGCAGCATGATGGTGCGGGCGGTCACCGACCCGTCGTCGATCGCCGACTGCGGCACCCCGACGGCGGCGATCTCGGGATGGGTGAACACCGTCGCTGCGACCGTGCGCAGCCGGATCGGACTGACCCCCTCGCCCAGGGCGTGATACATCGCGATGCGGCCCTGCATCGCGGCGACCGAGGCCAGCGGCAGCAGGCCGGTGCAGTCTCCCGCCGCGTAGATGCCGGGCACCGACGTCCGCGACACCCGGTCCACGGTGAGGTAATTGCCGGGCCCCACCTCGATGCCGACCCGATCCAGCCCCAGGCCGCCGGTGTTGGGCACCGACCCGATGGTCATCAGGGCATGGCTACCCTCGACGGTGCGGCCGTCGGTCATGGTGACCAGGACTCCGGTGTCGGTACGGGTCACCGATTCCGCCCGGGCGTTCTTGACCAGCCGGACGCCGCGTTCGGCGAACGACTCTTCTAGGACCAGCGCGGCGTCGGCGTCCTCGTACGGCAGCACCCGGTCCCGGCTGGCCACCACCGTGACCTGGACACCGAATTCGGTGTAGGCGTGCACGAACTCGGCGCCGGTGACTCCCGATCCCACCACGATCAGGTGCTGCGGCAGCGCCTCGAGGTCGTAGAGCTGGCGCCAGGTCAAGATGCGTTTCCCATCGGGCTGGGCCGACGGCAGCACCCGCGGCCGGGCGCCGGTGGCGATCAGCACCACGTCGGCGTCGTGCTCGCTGGTGACGGGGCCGTTCGGGCCCGAGTCGGAATGGGTGGCTTTGACGCGGTGCCGAGCCAGGCCCGGAGTGGGGTCGACCAACTCGCCGCGGCCGGCGATCACGTGCACGCCCATGCCCAGCAGCTGGGCGGTGATGTCGGCCGACTGCTCGGCGGCCAGCGCCTTGACCCGGGCATGGATCTGCGGCAGCGAGATTTTGGCGTCGTCGATGTCGATGTCGAAGCCCAGGCGCTGCGCCCGGCGCAGCTCGGTGCGCAGGCCGGTGGAGGCGATGAAGGTCTTGGACGGCACGCAGTCGTCCAGCACCGCGGCCCCGCCGATTCCGTCGGAATCGATGACGGTGACTTGGACGGATTCGGGGCGTGCGGTGGCGGCGACGATAGCGGCCTCGTAGCCGGCCGGGCCGCCACCGATGATCACGATGCGGGTCACCACAGGCCTAACCTAGCCCGCTCGCCCGGTGCTTCACGAGCAGGCCGCAGGGCGAGCCCGTCAGGCTACGCCACAACACCGGGTGAGGGCTGCATCACACCCGCCTCAGACCCTCGGGTGGACGCCATCCATCCAGCTGACGTTTAAGCTTTCTCCCGTGCCGCTCTACGCCGCCTACGGGTCGAACATGGATCCCGAGCAGATGCTCAAGCGAGCACCCCACTCACCGATGGCCGGAACCGGCTGGCTCAACGGCTGGCGGCTGACCTTCGGCGGTGAGGATCTCGGCTGGGACGGCGCACTGGCCACCGTGGTGGAGGACCCGGATTCCCGGGTGTTCGTCGTGCTCTACGACATGACGCCCGCGGACGAGAAGAACCTCGATCGCTGGGAGGGGTCCGAGTTCGGCGTCCATACCAAGATTCGCTGCCGGGTGGAGCGGTTGTCCTCCGACACCACCACCGACCCCGTGCTGGCGTGGCTGTACGTGCTGGACGCCTGGGAGGGCGGGTTACCGTCGGCGCGCTATCTGGGGGTGATGGCCGACGCCGCCGAAATCGCGGGGGCACCGGCTGATTATGTGCACGACCTGCGGACCCGTCCGGCCCGCAACATCGGTCCGGGGACGACGACCTGACGGTGCCCGTGTGGGCTGGTCCCGACGGGCCTGGCAGTGCGGCACGCATCGGCGCGGGGGTTACCGCATCGCGCCGAACATGAGGGCCGTACCGGCGGCGGCGAGGGCCTGAGACAGCAGCCCCAACCCGATCAGCGGGCCGGTGCCCGCGCACCGGTCGGCCCGCCGCGCGGCCAAGTACCGCCAGAACCAGTGCACGGCCGCGACCGCGAACGCCACTGCCACAATCCAGTTCGCCGTAGTGACCCACGATTCGGGTCGGGCCTGCGGCATTTGGTGTGCGGGCATCGATGATCCGGCGAGATGGGTGGTCGCCGGACCGGCCATCGCGTGGTCGGGTGGATGGCCGGCGCCGTTCATCAGCGTGTACATCCACGCCATGGCGACCATCATTGTGGCGTTGTAGCAGTTGGCTATTCGGTCGCCCGCAGCACAGTGCCGCCCCGCCATAAGCACGAACCAGCCTGCCGCCAGGAGAAAGAAGACAACCGGCCCCGGGCTGTGCGAGACCGGCCCAACCCGCCAGGCCATGGCGATCATGGCCGCCGACATCGACAGGTGCAGCAGGTGGTCGATCGCCCAGGTCCATCGAAAACCTCTGGCGTCTAACACCGGATCCGAGATCGCCACGATATCCGCTGCCATGCTGATGCCGAAAATCATTGTGGCCGACCAGCGCAGCGCCGAGTCGGTCAGCACAGACATCGCGAACCACCGCAGTCGCATCCTGTGGATTTGCCGTGAAAGAAGCCGACTTCGACCATGCGTATACCCTACCGGGGTATCGTTGTTTTGCAAGTTGGCACGCACGATAGGAAAGGGATCGTTCGATGGTTTCGTGGCATGGAGTCTTGGCGAAATCGGTACCTACGCTGGTGACCGGCGTGGTGGGAGCAGCGGCATATGAGGTGCTGCGTAAGACGGCGGTCAAGCTGCCGCTGCGGGAGGCGACGGTCGCCACCACGGCGTGGGGACTGCGGGGTCTGCGTACCGCCGAACGCAAGGCCCAGCAAAGCTCCGAGCAGGCTCGGCTGACGCTGGCCGATGTGATTGCAGAGGCGAAAGAGCGTATTGGAGAAGATGTTTCACTGTCTTCGGTAGCGGGAGAGTGCCATGACCACGATCACTGATGTTCGCCCTGACGCTGGTGTCCAGCTGACGGTGTTGTCCGATGCGGCGGGGCGGATGCGGGTTCACGTCGGCGGATGTCGCTTCGACGAGGTTCGAGCCGTCGCGACCGAAGAGACCGTTGCCACAGTGGCCGGTGTCCGGGCCGTCCAGGCGTATCCGAGAACCGCGTCGGTGGTGATCTGGTATGCGGCCGAAGACTGCGATACCGCGGCAGTGCGGTCGGCAATCGTTGACGCCCAACAGATCCCAGCAGAGTTGGTGCCCACACGGGCCCTGCATTCAGCCGCCGCGCACAGCGGTGGCGTGGTGCGCACGATCATTGACCGGCTGCTGCGGCGCCCGCACGATGTCCCCGCCGATCGCGGCGGATGTGGCGAGGTCCAGGTCGCTTCGTGCCACGCCTCGCCGGGCGCGGATCCCGCCGCCGAGCGGCGGACGTGGCTGCGCCGGGTCTGGCTGGCCTGGCCGTTGGGGTTGCTGTCGGCCGGGTTGACAATGATGGCCGCCCCGTGGGCGGGCTGGTTGGCACTGGCCGTCACGGTGCCGGTGCAATTCGTGGCCGGCTGGTCGATTCTCAAGGAGGCCGTGGCGCAGGCACGGACGTTGAGCGCCAACATGGATACGCTGATCGCGCTGGGCACGCTGACTGCATTCGGCTACTCCACCTATGAGTTGTTCGCCGGTGGCCCACTGTTTTTCGACACCTCGGCGTTGATCATCGCGTTCGTGGTGCTGGGCCGGTATCTGGAGGCCAGAGCTCGGGGCAAGGCGTCGGAGGCGATCAGCAAGCTGCTTGCCATGGGGGCCAAGGAAGCCCGGCTGCTCATCGACGGCGAGGAGCAGCTCGTCCCGGTCGACCAGGTGCAAGTCGGCGACCTGGTGCGAGTCCGGCCCGGGGAGAAGATCCCGGTCGACGGCGAAGTCGTCGACGGCCGTGCCGCGGTCGACGAGTCGATGCTCACCGGGGAATCGGTTCCGGTCGAGAAGAGCCTGGGTGACCGTGTCGCGGGAGCGACGGTCAACGTCGACGGGTTGCTGACGGTGCGCGCTGTGGCCGTCGGCGCCGACACCGCGCTGGCTCAGATTGTGCGCCTGGTCGAGCAGGCGCAGGGCGGCAAGGCGCCGGTGCAACGGCTGGCCGATCGCGTCTCGGGGGTGTTCGTGCCGGCCGTGGTGGGTATCGCCGCCGCAACGTTCGCCGGCTGGACAATACTGGCCGCCAACCCGGTCGCCGGCATGACCGCGGCGATCGCGGTGCTCATCATCGCCTGCCCATGCGCGCTGGGCCTGGCCACCCCGACGGCCATCATGGTGGGCACCGGCCGCGGCGCGGACCTGGGGATCCTGGTCAAGGGTGGCGAGGTGCTGGAGGCCTCGCAAAAGATCGACACCGTCGTCTTCGACAAGACCGGCACCCTCACTCGCGCCCACATGCGGCTCACCGATGTTGTCGCCGACGAGGCACACCGGCAAGACCTGGTGCTGCAGCTGGCCGCAGCGGTCGAGTGCGGTTCCGAACATCCCATCGGCGCGGCGATCGTCGCGGGTGCGCGTGAGCAGGCGCTGCCGATTCCGGCCGCGACGGAGTTCACAAACCTGGCCGGACACGGCGTACAGGCCGCGATCGACGGCCGGCCCGTGCTGGTCGGTCGGCGCAAGCTGATCGTTGAGCACGATTTACTGCTTCCCGACCGCCTCGCCGACGCGGCGGCCGAACTCGAAGAGCAGGGCCGCACCGCGGTGTTCGTCGGGCAGGGGGACCGGGTGATCGGAGTGGTGGCGGTGGCCGACACGGTCAAGGACGACGCCGCCGAGGTGATCCGCCAGCTGCACGCAATGGGCTTGCAGGTCGCGATGATCACCGGCGACAACGCGCGCACCGCGGCGGCGATCGCCAAGCAGGTCGGCATCGACCGGGTCCTGGCCGAGGTGTTGCCGCAGGACAAGGTCACCGAGGTGCGCCGGCTCCAAGACGAGGGCCGGGTGGTCGCCATGGTCGGCGACGGCGTCAACGATGCCCCCGCGCTGGCGCAGGCCGATCTGGGCATCGCGATCGGCACCGGCACCGACGTGGCCATCGAGGCCTCCGACATCACCTTGATGTCCGGCCGGCTCGACGGCGTCGTGCTGGCGATCCAGCTCTCCCGGCGCACCCTGCGCACGATCTACCAGAACCTCGGGTTCGCGTTTGGCTACAACAGCGCCGCGATACCGCTTGCCGCGCTGGGCATGCTCAACCCCGTCGTGGCGGGTGCGGCGATGGGCCTCTCCTCGGTCAGCGTGGTGACCAACTCCCTGCGGCTGCGTCGCTTCGACCGGCTGGCCTCACCTGATTCGAGCGGCAAGTCCACCGGCACCGTCGACACCACCTAATCAGCGCGCGGGACAACCAGTCGTCGGTCAGTGAGCTGCTCGGGTCTGCCACCCGAGCAGCTCACTTCCACCCCCGCGCGGGCAGCATCAACTCTTGCACGAGGCTCCTACGACTACCTTCTTGTTGGTCGCGTCGCGGCTATCCACGCGCATTCCCGAACTTGTCTTCGACTATCAAGAGTGCGCATCGTCGACGCGTCCTGACCGCGACAAATGATGCGCTGCGAATTCGGTCATGCAAGAAGAACACTCAGGGTGATCGCCAAGTGTTGTCTAGCTCTCGCCAATCACCAAGAGCCGCTGTCACTATCGCTAGCGGTGTCACTGTTGGTGTCATTGTTATTGTTGTTGCTATTGCCGTTGGGCGCGACGGCGGGTCCCGCCGAAACTGCTGGCAAGCCCGTCGAATTATCATTACCCGAGTTGTCATAGTACGGGTTGTCAATGGTGCGATTTCCGTACGTAATGCTGGAATTAAAATCACCCATCGGAGGAAAGTTCAAGTCTATTTCGTCGGCATTATCTGGATATATCGTCGTCCCCGCGTCGTTGCCATAAGCATCTTTTCCTTCAATTCCAAATACCGAGGCTATGAGCGGCGATTTCGGCGGATCCGTGGTCCATCCTTCAGGGACCTGGAACGTCAGATTATTCATTTCGTAGTCATTGTTATTATTGCTGTTGTTGTTATTATCGTTATTGCTAAACGGATTAGTGTAAGTTTCGCTCGCAGAGCTGTCGCTTATGCCATTGTTGGCATTAACAGTTGGGGCGACTTCACCGTTGTAAGTGCCGACAGGAAAGTCGGTGTCGCCCGTTATGTTATACAGTTGCATCTCATTGGGAATATTATTGTTATTATCGTTGCTGGTGTTATTCCTGTCATCCCTTGACGGTTGCCACGGGCTACTAAATCCTTGGTCGTCGCCGTCGCCCGTGCCGAGCTTGAGCCCGTCATGGCCGGTGAGGGTGAGCGCGAGCTGGCCCGGGTTGACCTCGGAACTCTTGGCGGTGGCATCAAGGCCCGCGGTGATGCCGCCGGTTAGCGCCAACGCCCCCAACGCCGCCATGGCGACGCGCTGGCGCCGTAATTTTGCGCGCTGCGATTTGGCGCGCTGCTCTGGTGCGCAAATCTCCTGAGCCTCAACAGCGCATCGGCTGTGTTTCGGATTGGAATCACAAGACGGCTTGGACATAACGAAATTTCCTTCTCATCGACAATTCTTGAAAAAGCACCGGAAACCTAGATCGATCGCGCGCAACAGCGTCAGGAAAGCAACACCTCGCCTTTCACGCCACACTGCTTGACCGCGACGGTCGGCAACCGTCGGGAACCTACGTTCCAGGCGGCCGACGCCGCACGGCAGGCCATGGTGGCCCACCCGCCCTGACCAATCCGCGGTGGAATCACGACTTAGGTGGTCTCCTGCAAACCCGGCAAATAAAATCAGGGCGAGCCTAACGATTGCATCAATGCCGGACCATCCGCTGCTCGGGCGAAAGGATCGTCCCCCGATCGGCGGACATCTCGGGTCGTCTGCTGTTGACTGATTTCGCGGCAAGCCGCTGAATCGTTTCGAATGGAGCTACAGATGCTGTTGAGGCTCCGGTAGAGCGGGTGCGAGACGGCAGCAGTCCAGATACCAATATCGCCGCGCTGATGACGTTGCGCGGCAACCTTTCCGGGACCCTGTGGTCGCAATCGACACCATCCAATAATTTCGCACCTCGGACAACCAGGCGTCGCCGAATGATCTGCCTAGGCCATCAACCCGAGCAGTTCATTTCGATCGTTGCGAGCCAGGGCTCGATCTACTTCCACAAGATGCGCATGCGACGACCGTCGTGCCGGTGACGTCGCCGCTAATCCACAGCGCATTCCTGAACTTTCGCGCTGTGCCGTCAAGCGTGCGCCCGCTCTGATCGCGACAAGAAACCGCAGCTTTATCACGCCAATGCCGCGATGCAAGGAGAACACTCAGGCTTATTGCCGGTGTCACCATGCTAATCATCAAGAGTCGCTGTCGCTATCACTATCGGTATCACTATCACTGTGATAGTAATAATTATTGTTATTATTGTTGACATTAGGATCTACGGGGTCGATGTCGAAACGTGAGCCAAACAAATTGCGGACCTGCGCTTCCATATTGGACTCGTGCGCATAGATGTATTGATAAGGAATGCCAGACTCTGGAGGATAAAGGTCAAAGTAAATTTGATCTCCGCGGTTTCTGACAAAATCTTCATCGTATTTAACCGGCGGTGGAGTGTATGGATAGATTTCGCCCGGGTACATAGCGACGTTGTCCGCTTGCTCACTTAACGCGAAATAGTCAACATAGCCATGATTCTCTAACGCGAAATAGTCAATATAGCCATTTTTGTCGTTGCCCCCGTCGCCAGACGCGGGACTATTGGCCCCGCCATCCCCGGTGCCAAGCTTAAATCCGTCACGCGCAGCCAGGGTGATGGTGAACCTGTCGACGCGGGTGTTGTTAGCGGCGACATCGTTGTCCTTGGCCATCGGTAGGTCAAGAATACCGCCGACAGCAGTGATCAACGCAAGTGCACCTAGCCCGGCGGCGGCGCGTTTGCGCTGCCGCCGCAATTCGGCCGGCTGTGCCGGTTTCGGGGCCGGTTCGAATTCGGCAGCGCCGCCGTAGCGCTCAGGCATCGGGCCGCGGGGCGGTCGAGACATAGGCAGACCAGACTTTCATGAATTCGGTTAATCGACAAACTCGGGGTAGACAATTCACTCACGCAGGGCACATCAGTCACCCAAGACCGCGACCAGTATGCCGGTCTCCTGCACACCCGGCAATAAAATCAGGGCGAGCCTAACGATTGCATCAATGCCGGACCATCCGCTGCTCGGGCGAAAGGATCGTCCCCCGATCGGCGGACATCTCGGGTCGTCTGCTGTTGACTGATTTCGCGGCAAGCCGCTGAATCGTTTCGAATGGAGCTACAGATGCTGTTGAGGCTCCGGTAGAGCGGGTGCGAGACGGCAGCAGTCCAGATGCCAATATCGCCGCGCTGATGACGTTGCGCGGCAACAGATCCCGGTATGCTGGGCTACCAAAACCCGAGATCCCCGGTGGTTCCCGGAAACCAGTGACTACGTTGTCGTCTCCGCCGCCTAATCTCACGACATCAATGTGCGACAGCGTCTATGGGCGCCTTCCGAAATGGTACGTCAAGTCTGTATCTAGCTGCACGAGAAGCCTTTTCGGCCAGAAGAGGGTGTTCATCAGCCTCGTTTGCCCGACAGACAACTGAAGTAGCCGCATCTCCCGGGTACTGCCACGCGCAGGCTGTGTGCTTGAACCTGGCAGATTGCCATGCGATCCGATACCCCTGAGGCTACGCGAAACCTTTGCCGTTGCTCCAGTCACGTGGCGATCACAAGGTTTCTCCGCGCGGCGCAACGGTTTTCACTACCCGCGCGGCGGTTTCGGATTAGAACTCTGCTGCCTGTTCGATGACGTTGACCAGCACCCGTAAACCGATCGCGAGGGCTCGCTCGTCGAGGTCGAATGTCGGCTGATGCAAATCCAGTTGCGGCCCCTCGCCCGACCACACGCCCAACCGCGCCATGGCCCCGGGAACCTCTTCGAGATACCAGGAGAAGTCCTCGCCGCCACCGGACTGCCGGGTATCGGCCAGAACGTCGGGTCCGACGGCTTCGATGGCGTGAGTCAGGATCCGCGTCGAGACGTCCTCGTTGACCACCGGCGGCACCCCGCGGTGGTACTGCAAGGTGTGCTCGATCACCAGCGGCGCCAACAGCGCGTCGACGGCCTGGCGGATGATGTCCTCCAGATCCACCCAGGTCTGCCGGCTGGCGGTGCGGACGGTGCCGGACAGGACGCCGGTTTGTGGAATGGCATTGGCGGCCACGCCCGCATTGACCGCGCCCCACACCAGCACGGTGCTGTTGCGCGGGTCGATACGGCGCGACAGCACTCCGGGCAGGCCGGTGATCAGCGTGCCCAGGCCGTAGACCAGGTCGGCGGTCAAGTGGGGCCGCGACGTGTGCCCACCGGGCGAATACAGTGTGATCTCTATCGAATCGGCTGCCGAGGTGATGGGACCGTGCCGGACGGCGACCTTGCCCACTTCGAGGCGGGGGTCGCAGTGCAAGGCGAAGATGCGCGACACTCCGGTGAGCGCGCCGGCCGCAATGGCGTCGATGGCGCCACCGGGCATCAGCTCTTCGGCGGCCTGGAAGATCAGCCGCACCCCGACCGGCAGCTCGGGCACCGCGGCCAGCGCCAGCGCGGTACCCAGCAGGATCGCGGTGTGCGCATCATGGCCGCAGGCGTGGGCGACATTGGGCATCGTCGAGGCGTACGGCGCGCCGGTGCGTTCGGCCATCGGCAGCGCGTCCATGTCGGCGCGCAGCGCGATCCGCGGCTGATGCTCGGGGCCGAAGTCGCACGTCAGCCCCGTGCCGCCGGGCAGCACTTTGGGGTTCAGACCCGCGTCGGCCAACCGCTCGGCGACAAACTGGGTGGTGGCATACTCTTGGCGGCCCAGCTCCGGGTAGCGGTGGATGTGGCGGCGCCAGGCCACCAGGTCGTCGTAGTGGGCGGCCAGCCACGACTCGGCGCTGTCGACCAGGCTCATCGGGCCGCCGCCCTGCGCTGCCACGCAGCCAGCATCCGGTCCCGCTCTTCGGTGTTCTCGGCGAGGCGAACAACGGTGCGCGCCAACGTGATTGCGCCGTCAACGACCGCACTGTCGGCGCTGGGGCCGGCCGCGGCCGCCGCGAAGGCGCGCTGGTGGACCGTGGCCCCGCCCGCCTCGACACCGATCACCGGATGAATCCCCGGCAGCACCTGCGTCACATTGCCCATATCGGTGCTGCCCATGGGCAGTGCTGCCTCGACGGCGGCGGGCACCGGGTCGCGCCCGAGCCGGCGCATTTCCTCCCGGCACGTGTCGACCAGCCAGGGGTCGGGCCTCAATTCCGCATACGCGGGTGCGGCGGGGTCGATGTTGTATTCACATCCGGCGGCCAGTGCCCCCGCGGCAAAGCACGCATACACCCTGCCCTCCAGGTCGCGCAGCGACCCGGACTCGAGCGCGCGCATCGCGTAGCGCAGGGTGGTGTGCCCGGGAATCACGTTGACCGCCTGCCCGCCCTCGGTGACAATGCCGTGCATCATCTGCCCGGGTGCCAGCTGCTGGCGCAGCAGGCCGATGGCCACCTGCGCGACGGTCGCGGCGTCGGCGGCGTTGACGCCCAGATGCGGGGCAACCGCCGCGTGCGATTCCTTGCCGCGGTACTGCACGCTGACTTCCGACAGCGCCAGCGACCGGGCCCCGGCGATATCCGTGGGGCCCGGGTGCACCATCACCGCCAGCGCCACGTCGTCGAACGTCCCGGCCTGCAGCATCAGCGCCTTGCCGCCTCCGGACTCCTCGGCCGGAGTGCCCAGCAGCGCAACCGTCAGACCCAGCTCGTCGGCCACCTCCGCCAGCGCCAGCGCGGCGCCCACCGCCGATGCCGCGATGATGTTGTGGCCGCAGGCATGCCCGATCTCGGGAAGCGCATCGTATTCGGCGCAGATCCCCGCCACCAGCGGGCCGTGACCGAAGTCGGCCCGAAACGCCGTGTCCAATCCGCCGGCGGCCGCGGTGATCGCGAAACCGCGCTCGGCGACCAGCGTTTGGGCTTTGGCGCAGCTGCGGTGTTCGGCGAACGCCAACTCCGGCTCTGCGTGGATAGCGTGGGAGAGTTCGACCAAGTCACTGCCGCGGCGTCGCACCAGCGCCTCCACGCGGTCGGCGGCGGTGAGTGCGGACATCTTGGCAGTATCTCATCGACGGGCGCCGGTTCAGTGGCGAGCAGACACAGAGTCGCATCGCGAGGCCGGGCGCCGTGCGACTCCATGTCTGCTCGCGGTCTGCTCGCGCTGGGTAGGCTCGCGCAGTGTGACTGTCCCGCAGCCCGATCCGGCCGAACTTGCTCGGCACGCGGCGCACGTCATCGCCGAGCGCACCGGGATCGGTCAGCATGACGTCGCGGTGGTTCTCGGGTCGGGCTGGTCAGCGGCTATTGCCGCGCTCGGCCGGCCGACCGCCGTCATGGCCCAGGCCGACGTGCCTGGGTTCGCGCCGCCACGGGCGGCCGGGCATGTCGGCCAGCTATTGTCCGTGCCGGTCGGTGGTCACCGGGTGCTGCTGCTGGCCGGCCGCATCCACGCCTACGAGGGTCACGACCTGCGCCACGTCGTCCACCCGGTGCGCACGGCGTGCGCGGCGGGGGCACACACCGTCGTGCTGACCAATGCCGCGGGCGGGCTGCGGCCGGATATGCAGGTCGGACAGCCGGTGCTGATCAGCGACCACCTGAACCTGACGGCACGGTCCCCGCTGGTGGGGGCGCAGTTCGTCGACCTCACCGACGCGTATTCCCCGCGGCTGCGCCAGCTCGCCCGCCAGTGCGATCCGGAGCTTACCGATGGCGTGTACGCCGGCCTGCCGGGACCGCACTACGAGACACCCGCCGAGATCCGGATGCTGCAAACGCTGGGCGCCGACCTGGTGGGCATGTCGACGGTCCACGAGACGATTGCCGCTCGCGCCGCAGGCGCCGAGGTGCTGGGCGTCTCACTGGTCACCAACCTGGCGGCCGGCATCACCGGTGAACCGCTCAGCCACGCCGAGGTGCTTGCCGCCGGCGCGGCGTCGGCGGCCCGGATGGGCGCGCTGCTGGCCTCACTGATCGAGCGCCTGGCCCGCGTCTGAGCCGTGACACCCATGACGCCCATGACGCCCATGACGCCCGAGGAATGGATCGCCCACGACCCCGACCCGGCGACCGCGGCCGAACTCGCCGCCTGCAGCGCCGACGAGCTCGCCGCGCGGTTTGTCCGTCCGCTGACGTTCGGCACCGCCGGGCTGCGCGGGCCGGTACGCGGCGGCCCGGACGCGATGAACGTGGCGGTGGTGCTGCGCGCCACCTGGGCGCTGGCCCGGGTACTCGACTCGGCGGGGCCGCGCTCCCGCACGGTGATCGTCGGGCGTGACGCTCGGCACGGCTCCGCGGTTTTCTCCACCGCAGCATCGGAAGTGCTTGCTGCTGAAGGGTTTTCGGTGGTTCTGCTGCCGGAGCCGGTGCCTACGCCGGTCGTCGCGTTTGCGGTGCGCCGCACCGGGGCCGCAGCCGGCATACAAGTCACGGCGTCGCACAACCCGGCGACCGACAACGGCTACAAGGTCTACCTCGACGGCGGCATCCAGATCGTCTCGCCCACCGACCGCCACATCGAAGCGGCCATGGCCGCCGCTCCCCCGGCCGATCAGATCGCCAGAAAACCCGTCGAACCCGCTGACACCGATCTGCTCGACCACTACATGGAGCGGGCGGCCGGCGTTCGCCGCTCAACGGGTTCGGTCCGGGTGGCCTTGACTGCCATGCACGGTGTCGGTGGCGCGGTGGCCGTCAAGACGCTGAGCCGGGCCGGCTTCGCCGACGTGCACACCGTCGCGTCGCAGTTCGCACCCGACCCCAACTTCCCCACCGTGGCGTTCCCCAACCCCGAGGAGCCAGGTGCCACCGATGCGCTGCTGGCGCTGGCTGCCGATATCCAGGCCGATGTCGCGATCGCACTGGATCCCGACGCCGACCGTTGCGCGGTCGGCATTCCCGCCGCAACCGGTTGGCGGATGTTGTCCGGCGACGAAACGGGTTGGTTGCTCGGCGATTACATCCTGTCGCAACCGCAAGACGGCACCAGGATAGTCGCCAGTACGGTGGTGTCGTCGCGGATGCTGGCGGCGATCGCCGCCGATCACGGCGCCGGGCACGTGGAGACCCTGACCGGCTTCAAGTGGTTGGCCCGCGCCGATGTGGAGCGGCCCGGAACCCTGGTGTATGCCTACGAAGAAGCGATCGGGCATTGCGTCGACCCGGCCGCGGTGCGGGACAAGGACGGCATCAGCGCCGCCGTGTTGGTGTGCGACCTGGTCAATGTGCTGAAACGGCAGGGCCGTTCGGTACCGGACAAGCTCGACGAGCTCGCCCGGCGCTACGGCGTCCACGAGGTTGCGGCGATGCCGCGTCGGGTCGCCGATGCCGGCGCGGCCCAGGCATTGATGACGCGGCTTCGTGAGACCCCACCCGCCCGGCTGGCCGGTTTTGCCGCGACCGTCACCGACATCACCGACGCGCTGATTCTTACCGGTGGCGACGGCGACACCACCGTCCGGGTGGTGGTGCGACCCTCGGGCACCGAGCCAAAGCTGAAGTGTTACTTGGAGGTTCGCTGCGCGGTGGCCGGTGACTTGGCCGCTGCCCGGCGCCTCGCAGGGCAGTTGCGTGACGAGCTGGTCGCCTCGGTACGGAACTGGTGATTCAGCGGGGGCCGAACTGACGGTCGCCCGCGTCACCGAGGCCGGGCAGGATGAACGCCGCGTCATCGAGCCCGTCGTCGAGGGCCGCGATGAACAACCGTGCGTCCGGCGCCACTTTTTCCAGCGCCGCAATGCCTTCCGGGGCCGCGCACACGCACAGCGCAGTGATGTCGGTCGCGCCGCGGGCCACCAGCAGGCCGACCGTGTACGTCATCGAACCGCCGGTGGCCAGCATCGGGTCCAGGACCATGACCGGCAGACCATTCAGGTCTTCGGGCACCAGCTCCAAATACGACACCGGCCGATGCGTCTGTTCGTCCCGGCCGACGCAGACAAAGGCGACGTCCGCCTCCGGTAGCGCGGCATGCGCGGCGTCGACCATGCCCAGTCCGGCACGCAGCACGGGCACCAGCAGTGGTGGTTTGGCCAGCCGCACCCCCATCATCTCGGCGAGCGGCGTGCGGACCGTAACCGGCTCGGTGGGCGCGTCGCGGGTCGCCTCGTAGACCAGCGCCAGTGTCAGCTCACGCAACGCGGCCCGGAAGGCGGCGTTGCACGTGCGTTCGTCGCGCAGCACGGTCATCCGGGCCGCCGCCAGTGGGTGGTCGATGACGTGGACGTCCACGGGTGGACCCTATAACGATCGGACTCACGGCGGCTGACACATTGGCTTCGGCGCTGCGGCGGGTCTAGTCCGCCCCTATACTCCGGGCGTGCGCGGGCTTCGGGGATTGTTGGCGGGGGCGGGTCGAGTCGTGGCGGTGTTCGGCGCGGTCGCGGTGGCCGTGTCGGGCCAGGTCAGGGTTCACGACGGGGTGCGGCCGACGGCGGCGCCGTTGCCGGCGTTTGCGCACGTGGTGATCGTGGTGGAGGAGAACCGCTCGCAGACCAACATCATCGGCAACCAGGCGGCGCCCTTCATCAACGCGCTTGCCGCCAACGGCGCGATGATGGCGCAGTCGTTCGCCGAAACCCATCCCAGCGAACCGAACTACCTCGCGCTGTTCGCCGGCAACACATTCGGCCTGACCAAGAACACCTGCCCGGTCGACGCCGGCTCGATGCCCAACTTGGCATCCGAATTGCTCGCCGCCGGGCACACTTTCGTCGGTTTCGCCGAGGACCTGCCCGCGGTGGGCTCGACCGTCTGCAGTGCCGGCAAGTATGCGCGCAAGCACGTACCGTGGGTCAACTTCAGCAACGTCCCGCCGACGCTGTCGGTGCCGTTTACCGCATTTCCACGCCCGGAGAACTTTGCGAGTCTGCCCACGGTGTCCTTCGTCATCCCCAACGCCGACAACAACATGCACGACGGCAGCATCGCCGCCGGCGATGCGTGGCTCAACCGGGAACTGTCGCCGTACGCCAATTGGGCCAAGGCCAACAACAGCCTGCTCATCGTCACGTGGGACGAGGACGACGGCGCCAGCCGCAACCAGATTCCGACGGTGTTCTATGGCGCGCACGTGCAGCCGGGCACTTATGACGAGACCATCAGCCACTACAACCTGCTGTCCACGCTGGAGCAGATGTACGGCTTGCCCAAGACGGGCAATGCGATGAACGCTCCCCCGATCACCGATATTTGGAGCGGGTGAGCGCTACCGGGCCGGGCCCGTCGCCCGGCCGTCGCTATTCTGTGCCGCATGGCTGCTGACCTCGTGCCCATCCGCCTGGGCCTGTCCGACGGTGACCGCTACACGCTGTGGGCACCACGCTGGCGTGATTCCGGCGACGAGTGGGAGGCGTTCCTGGGTAAAGACGAGGACCTGTACGCCTTCGAAAGCGTGGCAGACCTGGTTGCATTCGTCCGCAGCGATACCGACAACGACCTGGCGGACCACCCGGCGTGGCAGACGCTGACCGAGGCGCACGCGCACGCCTTCGAGCCGGCGGCCGACAAGACGTTCGATTTGGTGGTCGTCGAGGAGCTGGTGGCCGAGAAACCGACCGAGGAGTCGGTGACCGCGTTGGCCGCCACGCTGGCGATCGTGTCGTCCATCGGATCGGTGTGCGAGCTGCCGGCGGTGTCGAAGTTCTTCAACGGCAACCCCACGCTGGGCACCGTGTCGGGGGGGATCGAATATTTCACCGGTAAGGCCGGCCAGAAGCGCTGGAATGCGATCGCGGAGATCATCGCGCGCAGCTGGGACGACGTGCTCAAGGCCATCGACGACATCGTCAGCGTTCCCGAGGTCGACGCCGACCTGGCGGAAGGCGCCGCCGACGAATTGGCCGAGGAGCCCGAAGAGGCCGAAGAGGAAGCCGACGGCGACGAGAGTGAGGCGGCTGCCGAGGAGGCGGAATCGGACGACGAGACAGACAGCGACGCCGACCTGGGTGGCCCGGACACCGACGAAGACACCGACGAAGCATCCGACGGGGACACCGACGAAGACACCGACGAAGCATCCGACGGGGACTCTGACGAAGCCTCCGAAGAAGAACAAGCCGCGGCGACCGCGGTTCTGGGTAGCGACGAGGACTTCTGGCTGAAGGTCGGCATCGACCCGGTCCAGATCATGACCGGTGCCGGTACCTTCTACACCCTGCGCTGTTACCTTGACGACCGTCCGATTTTCTTGGGCCGCAACGGCCGGATCAGTGTGTTCAATTCCGAGCGCGCGCTGGCGCGCTACCTTGCCGACGAGCACGACCACGACTTGGCGGACCTGAGCACCTACGACGACATCCGGACCGCGGCCACCGACGGCTCACTGGCGGTGGCCGTCACCGATGACAACGTCTACGTGCTCACCGGACTGGCCGACGACTTTGCCGATGGCCCCGACGCCGTGGATCGGGACCAGCTGGACCTGGCGGTCGAGTTGTTGCGCGACATCGGCGACTACTCGGAGGAAAGCACGGTCGACAAGGCGCTCGACCCGGGTAAGCCGCTGGGCAAGTTGGTGGCCTCTGTGCTCAATCCCGACTCGGTCGGCAAGCCCGCAGCGCCGTATGCCAAGGCGGTCCGCGAGTGGGAGCAGTTGGAGCGGTTCGTCGAGTCGCGGCTACGACGCGAATAGCGCCCCAGCCGCGAGCTGTCGTTCAGAGTCGATACATCGCACGCGACATGCACGAGTCCTCGAGGAACGAATAGCGCTTGGGGGTGTACCGACGCGAGTGTGGCCGTTTGCGGTGGTCGCGTGAGAGGGCGCCAGCCTCGTCGTTCAGGCCACGGTTCGATTTGGTCTGGTTCTTCACCGTCGGGTTCCTTTCGGCTTCTTTCTCGAAACTGGACGATTCGACTGTCCTCTGTGGCGCGGCTGCGGCCATCGGCCGGAATGCGCATCTTTGCCCGGCCGGGGGTCGTAGGTTTGCGGCAGACAACCGCGCCGCGTACGCGTTTTCGCCGAGATTTGCGACTCACGGCTGGTCATGCTGGTTAGCATGAGCGGGGTCGACCCAATGTGCGGGCATGCGTGGCATGGGACTGGAGCGTGGGCGAGTTGCTGCTGACCGGGACCGTGACGTTGCTTCTGGCCGACATCGAAGGATCGACACGGCTGTGGCATACGCAGCCCACGCAGATGGCCGGCGCCATCGCGCTGTTGGATCAAACCGTGGCCGAGGCCGTCGCAGCCCACGGCGGGGTGCGGCCCGTCGAACAGGGTGAAGGCGACAGCTTTGTGGTGGCGTTCGGGCGGGCGGCCGACGCCGTCGCGTGCGCCCTGCAATTGCAGAGCGCACAACTACCCCTGATTCGGCTACGCATCGGCATCCACACCGGTGATGTCCAGCTGCGCGACGACAACAACTATGTCGGCCCGGCGATCAGCCGCACGGCGCGGCTGCGCGACCTGGCCCACGGCGGACAGACGCTGCTGTCCGCCACCACCAGCGACATCGTCATCGATGAGCTGCCGGCGGATGCCTGGCTCGTCGATTTGGGAACGCAACAGCTGCGCGATCTGCCGCGCCCAGAACGGGTGGCGCAGCTGTGCCACCCGCAGCTGCGTAATGAGTTCCCGCCGCTTCGTACACCGAACACCCTTGCGTCCCAACGCCTCCCAGTGCAACTCACCAGTTTCGTGGGTCGCGAGCAGGAACTGGCCGAGGTGGTTCGGCTGACGACCGAGAACCGGTTGGTGACGCTGATCGGCGCGGGCGGCTTCGGCAAGAGCCGCCTGGCTATCCAAGTGGCGTCACAACTGACGGCGGAGCTTCCCGACGGCGTGTGCTACGTCGATCTCGAGCCGATCACCGATCCAGACATGGCGCCCACCTTGCTCGCGCGCGCGTTGGGCCTGTCCGACCAGCTGGGCCGCTCAACGGCCGATACGGTGCTGCGCTATCTCGCCGAGCGGGAGATGCTCATTGTCCTGGACAATTGCGAGCACCTGCTCGACGTGGGCGCCGGCCAGGTCAACGCGTTGCTGCAGACCTGTCCCCGGGTCACGATATTGGCCACCAGCCGAGAACCGATCAAGGTGGCCGGTGAGCTGACCTGGCGGATCCCACCGCTGTGCTTGGACGACGCGGTTGCATTCTTCACCGACCGCGCCCTGCTGGCCAGGCCCGACTTCGTCGTCGACGACGACAGCGCCGCCATGGTGCGCGAAATCTGCAGCAGGCTCGACGGCATGCCGCTGGCGCTCGAACTCGCGGCCGCGCGGGTGCGCTCGCTGTCGCTGTCGGACATCATTGCCGGCCTGGACGACAGCATCCGGCTGCTGACCGGCGGGGCGCGCACCGCGCTGCGCCGCCACCAGACCCTGCGCGCGTCCCTGGATTGGTCGTATGGATTGCTCAGCGAACCGGAACGGATCCTGCTGCGCCGGCTCGGGGTGTTCGTCGGTGGATTCGACCTCGACGCGGCGCTGGCGGTGGCCGGCTTCGGCGACCTGCCGCGTCATCAGGTGCTCGATGAGCTGGCACTGCTGGTGGACAAGTCGCTGATATGGGCGGATAGCTCGCAGGGTCGAACGCGGTATCGCCGGCTGGAGGGAGTGGGCCAGTACGCGATGGAAAAACTCGGTGCAGCCGGGGAAACCGACGCTACCCGTAAGCGATACTGCGACCACTACATGGCGCTGGCCGCGCGGCTCGACAGCCCGGGCCGCACCGACTATCAGCAGCTTCTCGATCAGGCCGAAATTGAGCTGGACAACCTGCGGGTGGCGTTCTTGTGCTGCCACGAATACTCCGACCTGCAGTCCGCGCTGGCGCTGGCGTCGTCGCTGCAGCCAGTGTGGCTCAGCCGGGGCCGGATCCGGGAGGGACGCAGGTGGTTCGAAACGGTACTCGTCGAGCTCGACGCGCACCCTGGACCGGTGAGCGCCGCGGTGCGGGCGCGGGCGCTGGCCGACAAAGCCGTGCTCGATATGTTTTTCGACACCAGCGGCGCGAGCCTGCAGGAGGCCCAACAAGCGTTGACCATCGCTCGCGAAGTCGATGACCCGGCTTTGTCGGCGCGCGCACTGACCGCCTGCGGTTTGACGGCCGGGTTCAGCTATCAATCCGATGCGGCCCGAAAGTACTTCGCAGAGGCGACCGACATTGTGCGGGCGCTGGACGACCAGTGGACCCTCAGCCAGATCCTGAGCTGGCAGAGCAATACCGCCGTGGTGTCGGGCGACACCATGACCGCACGTACTGCGGGCAGCGCGGGACGCGACGTAGCCGACGAGATCGGCGACCGGTTCGGCGCCCGGCGGTGCCGGCTGAGCCTGGCGTTCGCTTTGCTGTGGCAGGGGGAACTGGCCCCAGCCACGGCGCAGTTCAGCGAGCTGGCGGCGCAGTCGGTGGAGGCGGACGCGGACGTCCTCACCCCACTCATCCTGAAGGGGCTGGGGGATGCGCACGCATACCAGGGTGACGTGAGCGCCGCGTGGGCAGCAGGCGAGGCGGCGGTCGAAGCCGCCGGTGAAGGCAGCGAGTACTTCCTGGGACTGGGCTATGCGACGCTGGCGATAGCGGCTTTTGCCGGTGGCGATATCGGCGCGGCGCGGGAGGCGAGCACCAAGGCGTGGCAGAACCTCAAACTACAGCCGCACGTGGCGAATTATCTGCGTCCCACCAAAGCCCGGATCTCATTGGCCAGCGGGGATGTTGCCGCAGCCCGGCGCTTCGCCGACGACGCCGCCGCGGTGCTGTCGGGATGGCATTTGGCGCTGGCGCTGACCAGCCGCGCCCGGGTGGCGATGGCACAGCGTGAACCCGAACAGGCTGAGCGCGACGCTCACGACGCGTTGACTGCTGCGGCTGAAGCCTGCGCGCACAATTGCGTTCCCGACATCCTCGACTGCTTGGCCGGCCTGGCGGTCGAACAGGGCAGCCACCGGGAGGCCGCTCGTCTGTACGGCGCAGCCGATTCGATGCGGCAACGCATGGGGGCACGACGGTTCAAGATCTACGACTCAAGTTACCCTGATTCGGTGAGCTTGTTGCGTAATAAGTTGGGCAACAAGGAGTTTGATCAGGCATTGACCGAGGGGACGGCATTGTCCACCGAGGAGGCCATTGCCTACGCACAACGCGGCCGCGGTGAACGCCGACGGGCAGCCACCGGCTGGAAGTCGCTGACACCGGCGGAGCGTGAGGTGGTAAGCCTGGTCGGCGAGGGTCTTTCCAACAAGGACATCGCCGCACGGCTGTTCGTCTCGCCGCGCACCGTGCAAACCCACCTCACCCACGTCTACACCAAGCTCGACCTGAACTCGCGGGTGCAACTCGCCCAGGAAGCTGCGCGGCATTCCTAGAGTGTGCTTTGGCACCGGAAATCGGGCACCGTTTCTAGGCACCGGCAGGCACCAGTTCAGCGGACAGCAGCGGCACCGCCGGCGGGCAGCTGTGCTGAATCGGCATCTCTTCGAGTAGCTCGGCGGCCACCAGGTCGGCATCGGGGCGACGCCAGGCGACGACGGCGCCGATGGCGACGAGGGCGAGCGGGTAAAGACTGTGCCACCCAACCGTTCCGAGCATCAACAGGCACGGTCCGACGGCGACCACGCCAAGCACCCGACGACCCCACGACCGGACCAGCCGCAAGAAGGCAGCCAAGCACGCCAGGTATAACGCGAAGAACGACTGGCCGGCGAACGAGAACAGCACGGTAATCGGGATCAGTCCGGCCGCGGTCACACCTGCTGTTGCCGCTACCGCCGTGCCGGTCAACAGAACTGCACCGCTGGGCACACCCCGCGCTGAAATGCGGGCCAGTGGCGCCGGCAGCAGGCTCGAGCGAGCCGACGCATAGACCAGCCGGGACAACGCCCAGACCGCTCCGACCAGGTTGGCGAAGACCAGCACCAAACCGATGGCCGAGAACAGCACACGACCCACCGCCCCGGCCGCGACCGATGCCAACGCCGCGATGGGCGCGCTGGCAACACCGGAAGTGGTTGGGGTGAGCGCGAATTGGACGCTGAGCCCGACGAGCAGGTAGAGAATGACTACCAGGACGTAACTGCCCCACACGACGATCGGGAAATCCCGGCGCGCGTTGCGGTATTCGCCGGTAGTGCAGGACACCATCTCCCAGCCGGTAAATGCCTGGAACACCGAACCCAGCGCCGGCAGTACCAGCGGTATCTGGGCGGGCCCGGCAACCACACCGCGATTGCCGGGATCGGCGACGACCATGGCGCCGATGGCGGCCGCCGCGATGGCCGCCACGAAAACACCGGCGGCAATGACCTGTGCCCGGGCGGACACCGATACCCCGAGCAGATTGACCAGCACCGCCGCGGCAAGCAAGCCGAGGCTCCCCAGCAGCGCCACCTCCCGGCTGGAACCGAACAGTTCCTGCGCGTGATAGCCCCCCGCGACGGCCACGGTGCTCAGCCCCGGCAGTACCGTGCCGAGCGCGACGATGGTCGTCGCGGTGCCGGCGCGGGCACCAAAAGCGTTGCGCACGTACCCGGCAACGCCGCCGGAACCCGGATAACGGCGACCCAGCCAGACGAACACCGCCAGCAGTGGCAACACGATCGCCGCGTCGAGTAGCCAGGCGTAGAGCGCGGCCGCGCCGTGCTGGGAATAGGTGACGCCGGGCAGCACCAGCAGACCGCTGCCCACCACGACGCTGATCGCGACAGCCGTCCCGCCCAGCGGACCGACGGCGCGGTGAAGTTCCTGCTCCATCACGCCCGCCCCAACACGTTGGTCACACCGGTGGACGAACCCGTAGAGCTGCCACGGCGCGGGGAGATAACTCGCAGCGGGGCACAGACCTGTGAGCCCGGCACCCGGGCCGCGCGCGAACGACTGAGATCGCTCACGGTGAAGCAACGGCGCAGCCACCGGTCCCGGCCGTCGTAGCGGGGGGCGAACGCGGTACGGGCGTGCACCGCGGCGCGGTTGTCCACGATGATCAGATCTCCGGGTTCGAGCACCGCGCCCGCCATGACCGCCGTCATCGCTTCACGCAACTGATCCAGCGCCCAGGCGGCGTCGTCGCTCAGACCCTCCATGGCGTGGAAATCGACGCACAGCTCCGGCTGGTGCATAGGCCCGGTAAGCACCGGAAGCGCCGGACAGTATCGGCGGTCGCCGGCGGCTCCAAACGACGTGGCGTAGCCGATCCGGTACATCGGCTCGCGCAGCAGATCGATGGCCGCCGACGACAACCTGGGCAGAGCCCGCACGATCGACGCCGTCAGGGTATAGGCAACTCGATCGCGATCCGAGCGTAAACACAACAGGCTCAAGTGATCTGGTTTGAACGGGTGGAAGCCGTCCTCGGTGTGCATTTCCAGGAACACGCTTCCGCTGTTCTCCTGCCGCGACTCGGCACCCGGCTGAGGCACGATGTCTTGCACCAGGGCGCCGTCCTTCTCGTCGGAGTACGCGATGACGTCGCCGAACCAGGACATCACCAACAACTGCGCCAGCGTCGACACCGGAGCACGCTGCCAAGATTCCAGCTTTCCGCGCTCGGGAGTGCCGACCAGATCGTGTTCCAGCGGAAGGTTTTTCAGCATCAGCGTGCCGTAGTCGTTGCTGTTGCGCCGAAAGTCGATCAGCGACTGGGCAATCCGGCGAGGCAACTGGCGTCCTGCGAGTTCGACGGCGGTCAATACGGTCTGCGAATCGAGATCGGAGTCGCGCAGTTCGATGGCCAGCTGCCGGGCGAAGCCGTGCAGCCGCTCCTTCTCGCCGGCGGATAACTCCAGGACTGCCGGCTCGAGGCCGGCAAACCGTGTCGGCATGGCTTGATTCACTTGGTGCGCGGAAAGGTTGCTCATGCGACCAGGCTGGGGACGCGGCCTTGGCGCGCACTCAACGAATCCTTGAGGTAGGTCGGCGAGAGTCTCGGCCGAATGCCGAATGCCGAATGCCGAACGCTGTACGATTCGTTTCCGCCACGTGCTCGCGGCAATTACCGGTTCTCCAATGGCGGAGGTGCGGAATGGCTTTTCTGATCACGGCGCCCGAGGCTCTACTGGCGGCGGCCTCGGACCTAGCGGGGCTCGGGTCAACGATCAACGTGGCCAATGCGGCAGCGGCTGTTCCGACGACCGAGCTGGTGGCCGCCGCCGCCGACGAGGTGTCGACGCAGATCGCAGCATTGTTTGCCGCGCACTCCCGCGAATATCAGGCGCTCAGCGCCCAAGCGGCCGCGTTTCATGGCCAGTTCATGCAGGCCCTGACCACGGGTGCGAGCTGGTATGCCAGCGCCGAGGCCGCCAATGCCTCGCCGCTGGAGATCCTGCAGCAACAAGCGCTCGGCTTGGTCAACGCGCCCACCCAGGCGCTGCTGGGTCGCCCGCTCATCGGCAACGGCACCGACGGACAGACGGTCAACGGGGTAGGACAGCCTGGCGGCGCCGGCGGAATCCTCTACGGCAATGGCGGCAAGGGCGGCAGCAGTACCGCCGCCGGGGTGGCTGGTGGCGCGGGCGGTGCCGCCGGTTTGTGGGGCAACGGCGGCGCCGGCGGCGCCGGGGGTGCCGGCTCGGCCGGCGGCAACGGCGGATCCGGCGGATGGCTCTACGGCAACGGCGGTAATGGCGGGACCGGCGGTGCCGCCCTGGCGGGCAGCAACGGCGGTCACGCAGGGGCCGGCGGCAACGGCGGCAACGCCATCGGACTGTTCGGCGACGGCGGTGCCGGTGGGACCGGTGGGACCGGACTGACCGGCACAAACGGCGTCAACCCCACTCCTGGTCCGGTGGCCCCCACCGGTGCCAACGGCGCCGTGCAAGCCGTGACGATCAGCGCCACCGGCGGCGATGGCGCCGCGGGTGGCAATGCCGGTCCCGCCGGCACCGGCGGCACCGGCGGCCTTGGCGGTAACGGGCAGGTACTTGTCGGCGGGACCGGTGACGCCGTCGGCGGCGCCGGCGGTCACGGAGGCGCCGGGGGAACCGGAGGTAGCGGCGGCAACGGCGGCAGCGGCACCACCCTCAGTGGCAACGGCGCCGGCGGTGCGGGCGGCGATGGCGCCGATGGCGGAGTCCCCGGCGGGAACGGCGGGAACGGCGGCTCCGGCGGATTCGCCTTCGGAGCCGCCGCGACGGGCGGCGCGGGCGGAAACGGGGGCAACGGCGCGGACGGCGCAGCCGGTGGTGCGGGTGGCACCGGTGGTGCCGGAGGCAACGGTGGAGCGGGCGGAATCTTTGCGGGTAACGGTGGTGCCGGCGGGACGGGCGGCAACGGCGGGAACGGCGGAACCGGCGGTAACGGCGGCGGCGGCGGCAACGGCGGCGGCCCGACCTCACCTAACGGCACGACCGCTGCCGGAAACACTCTCGTTCATGGCAGCGCGGGCGGTGACGGCGGCGAAGGTGGCGGTGGGGGGTTCGGTGGTG
>NZ_UPHT01000221.1 GCF_900566085.1 Mycobacterium attenuatum | reverse complement strand
GTCATTACCCGGCCACGCGATATCAAGATCGGAGCGGACCGGCCACAGATCGTGTGGAGAAAACGTAAATGGTTGTGCACCAACACCTCTTGTGACAGGAAAACGTTCACCGAGGCCACACCGGATGTTCCGCCACGAGCGCGTATGACCACACGAGCCAAGGCGCAAATGGCCGCAACGGTACTCGATGACATCCGGCCAGTGGCCGCCGTCGCCGAGGACTATGGCTGCACCTGGAACACCTGCCATGCAGCCGTTGCGGCCACCGCCGACCCGGTGCTCGGCGCTGAACCCGCCTCGATCACCGTGCTGGGCATCGACGAGACCCGCCGAGGCAAGGCCAAATACGAGACCTGCCCGGATACCGGCAAACGAGTGTGGGTGGACCGCTTTGACACCGGCTTGGTCGACATCACCGGCAACGCGGGCCTGCTGGTGCAGGTCAACGGCCGATCAGCCAAACCCGTGTCCGACTGGCTGGGTGCCCGCATCCCCGGATGGCGAGAACAGATCACCCATGTGGCGATCGACATGTCGATGACCTACGCCAAGGCCGCCCGTGACGCCCTGCCGCACGCACAGCTCATAGTTGACAGGTTTCATCTGGTCAAACGAGCCAACCAGACCGTCGAAGCGGTACGTCGGCGGACCACCTGGGACAGTCGCGGACGCCGCGGTCGCAAGGCCGACCCCGAATGGCTCAACCGGCGCCGGCTGCTCCGCGCAGCCCAACGACTCACCGACACCCAACGTGACAGCCTGGTAGCCGCATTGGCCGCCGCCGATCCAGGCGGGGACATCCTGGCCGCCTGGATCGCCAAGGAACTCCTACGCGACGTACTGGCCTGCGCCACTACCGGCGCCATGCGCTACGACATCGCCACCACGTTGTACCGGTTCTACGCTTTCTGTGCCGCCACCAAAGTCCCCGAGATCCACGACCTCGCCGAAACGATCGAAACATGGCAGCAGCCAATGATTCTCGCGATTACCACCGGTCTGACCAACGCGCGCAGCGAAGGCTATAACCGGATCGTCAAACACGTCGGACGCGTCGCCTTCGGCTTCCGCAACCCAGAAAACCAACGCCGCCGGGTACGGTGGGCCTGCACCCGCCAATCACGGCGAGTGCCACTCAGGACCAGGAATCTACACCCCTGCTAAGTCGGAAGAGCC
>NZ_UPHT01000142.1 GCF_900566085.1 Mycobacterium attenuatum | reverse complement strand
TTTCGGTACCGGCGCCACCAATGCCGCCGGTACCGAAAAAGAGCCCGGCGGCTCCGCCGGCGCCGCCTGCGCCGCCGAACACGCCCCCGCTCCCGCCGGCTCCGCCGTTGCCGAACAGTCCACCGGCTCCACCGTTGCCACCGGGGGCCGCGGGCCTGCCCGTGCCGCCGGCTCCGCCGTTGCCGAACATCCCGCCGGCCCCGCCGTTCCCGCCGGCGGGATGGGCGGCGGTGCCCGACCCGCCGGCTCCGCCGTTGCCGATCAGCAGTCCGCCGGGCTGGCCGTCTGCCCCTGGCTCTCCGTTGGCCCCGTTACCAATCAGCGCGCGACCCAGCAGCAGCGTGGTGGGCGCATTGATGACGTCGAGAAACTGCTGCTCCAGCAGCTGCAACGGCGAGGCATTGGCGGCCTCGGTGAGGGCGTAATGCTCCGCGCTCGTGTCCAAGAGCTGGACAAATTGGCGATGAAACTCCGCTGCCTGAGCGCTCAGGGTCTGATACCCGGTGGCATGTTCCGCGAATACCGCGGCGATCGCCGCCGATACCTCGTCGGCACCCGCCGCCAGCACACCGGCCGTTGGGGTCGCGGCGGCTGCATTGGCCGCAATGACTGCCGAAGCGATATCTGCCAGATCCGAAGCAGCAACCGCCAGAAATTCCGGTGCCGCGACGACAAACGACATATGCCACCTCCCCAGAAGGTGTGGGCACCGATCGATGACTCTCGGAGGTCCGATCGATACGTCGGCAAGCCATCATGGTAGAGCCGTCGGGGTTCCTGATCGGGGGCTTTCATGACATTTGCCGGCCAGGCCTCGCCAGCCAACTGCTCGGCGACAGCGGGAAGACGAGAGACGCCTGCGCTTGTGCACAGCGGGGATTCCCGGCAATGTCGACAACGCGCCGGCCGTTGGCTTTCGCTCAGCGTTACGTCTTAGCGCGAGCAGCCGCAAAAGCCCCCGACACCCCGAGCGTGGCTGGGCTTTTGCGGCTGCTCGCGGTCACGCCAGAGTGGCCAGCTTGCCCGCCAGCCGCTCCACATAGGCGGCGACCTCGCGTTCGGAGCGATCCGGAAGGCCGAACAGCACCTCGGTCACCCCCAACTCGGCCCAGTGCGCCAGCTTCTCGGGCACCGGCTTGAAGTCCAGAGCCACGATCTGGGGAGCCCCGTCGCGGCCGGCGGCCGCCCAGGTGTCCTGCAGCAACCTCACCGGCTCGTCGATATCGACGTCGCGCGGCGTGGTGATCCAGCCGTCGGCGCTGCGCACAATCCATGCGAAGTTCTTCTCGGTCCCCGCGGCGCCCACCAGGATCGGAATGTGCGGCTGAACCGGCTTGGGCCAGGCCCAGCTTGGCCCGAACGTGACGAACTCGCCTTCGTAGGCGGCCTCCTCTTGGGTCCATAACGCCCGCATCGCTTCGAGGTATTCGCGCAACATGGTGCGGCGGCGGCTCGGCGGCACTCCATGGTCGGCGAGTTCGTCTGTGTTCCAGCCGAATCCCACGCCCAGGCTGACCCGCCCCTCGGATAGGTGGTCCAGCGTGGCAATGCTTTTCGCCAGCGTGATCGGGTCATGCTCGACGGGCAGTGCCACCGCGGTCGCCAGCCGGACCCGGGAGGTGACCGCTGATGCCGCGCCCAAACTCACCCACGGATCCAGCGTGCGCATATAACGGTCGTCGGGCAGTGACGCGTCGCCAGTTGTGGGATGAGCGGCTTTGCGTTTGACCGGGATGTGGGTGTGTTCGGGCACGTAGAAGGTACGGAAACCATGGTCGTCGGCCAGCTTCGCGGCTGCCGCCGGCGAGATGCCACGGTCGCTGGTGAAAAGGACAAGCCCATAATCCATGACCAGAATTAGAACGTGTTCTACCTCAGGCGGGCAAGCGATTCATCTGCGGATCGTCGGCTGCGGCGACGGGCCGCTATCCCGGCGCCAAGGACGCCACGGCGCGAACACCCGACCGTGCGCTAGCGTGGATGATCGAATTATGTCGCAGGGAGCAAGCGTCGCATGGCGGCAGGCGTCGCGACGGCATCGGAGGTAACAGGAGAAGCCATGACCTACTCGCCAGGTAGTCCCGGATATCCGCCCGCGCAATCGGCCGGCTCCTACGGCGGCGCCACCCCGTCTTTCGCCAAGACGAACGACGGCGTCAGCAAGTTCCCGATGTATCTGAGCATCGCTGTGGCCGCACTTGGGTTGCTGGCATACCTGCTCAGCTTCGGTCCGATGTTCACGGTCAGCTCAGAACTCGGGGGCGCCGGCAGCGAAGTTTCGGGCGACACGGGATTGGCTGTCGGCCTGGCTCTGCTGGCCGCGCTGCTTGCCGGGGCGAGCCTGCTTCCCAAAGCCAAGAGCTATGTGGCCATCGTGGCGGTGGTCTCGGTGCTGGGCGTGTTGCTGATGATCTCGGCGACTTTCAACAAGCCGAGCGCTTATGCAACCGGCTGGGCGTTGTGGATTGTCTTGGTGTGCATCGTGTTTCAGGCAGTTGCCGCAGTCGGTGCACTGCTGTTGGATGCGGGTGTCATTTCGGCGCCCACGCCGCGGCCAAAATTCGACGCCTACGGTCAGTACGGCCAGTACGGTCAGTACGGCCAGTACGGCGGTCAGCCCGGTGGGTATTACGGTCAACCGAGTGCACAGCAGCAGGCCGCGCCCAGCCCTCAGCAGCCATCCGGATATGGATCCCAATACGGCGGTTACTCGTCCAACGCCGGCTCCAACCCGTCGACCGGCGGATTCGCCGCCCCACAACCCGCACAGTCCGCGCCTCAGCCCATGCACCAGGGTCCATCCACCCCGCCCACCGGCTTCCCAAGCTTCGGTCCGCCGCCGCCGGTCAGCGCCGGAACGGGATCCCAGGCAGGTTCGGCGCCCGTCAACTACTCAAACCCGCCCGGGGGGCAGCAGTACGGGCAGGTGCCCGGCCAGCAGTCGTCGTCGCCTGGTTCGGCGCCGGTCTAACCGGGCGCTCTCGCGCTGAGTAGGCACGTGCGCGAAGAGTGAGAAGGGTGTCGGCAAGAAACGAGGACAACCGAGCGGCGGGTGCTCGCCAGACGCGTGACCTCGTCAAGGTTGCGTTCGCGCCTGCGGTCGTGGCGCTGGTCATCATCGCCGCCGTTACCCTGCTGCAGTTGCTGATCGCCAACAGCGACATGACGGGAGCGCTGGGCGCGATCGCCAGTATGTGGCTGGGCGTGCACCAGGTGCCGATCTCGATCGGCGGTCGTGAACTCGGCGTGATGCCGCTGCTGCCGGTTCTGCTAATGGTGTGGGGCACGGCGCGTACGACGGCCTCGGCCACCTCGCCCTACTCGTCGTGGCTCGTCGTGCGATGGGTTGTCGCGTCGGCGCTGGGCGGCCCGCTACTGATCGCGGCGATCGCCCTGGCGGTCATCCACGATGCCTCATCGGTCATCACCGAACTCCAGACGCCCAGCGCGCTGCGTGCGTTCGCCGGTGTGCTGGTGGTCCACGCCGTCGGCGCCGCAATCGGAGTGTGGTCCCGGGTGGGCAGACAGGTGTTGGCGGGCTCGCCGCTTCCGAATTGGCTGGGCGATTCGCTGCGCGCGGCCGCCGGCGGGGTGTTGGCGTTGCTGGGACTGTCCGGCTTGGTGACGGCTGGGTCGCTGGTTGTTCACTGGTCGAGCATGCAAGAGCTCTACGGGATCACCGATTCGATCTGGGGACAATTCAATCTCACGGTGCTCTCAGTGCTGTATGCACCCAACGTCATCGTCGGAGCCGCGGCGGTGACGGTCGGATCCAGTGCCCATATCGGCTTTGCCACGTTCAGCTCGTTCGCCGTTTTCGGCGGCGACATTCCGGCCGTACCGATCCTGGCCGCAGCGCCCACACCGCCGCTGGGTCCGGCCTGGGTTGCCTTGCTGATCATCGGAGCAGCGTCCGGTGTGGCGCTGGGGCAGCAATGCGCCCGCCGGCCGCTGCCGGTGCTGCCGGCAATGGCCAAGGTGCTGGTAGCGGCGCTTGCCGGGGCGTTGGTGATGGCGCTGCTCGGTTACGCGGGCGGGGGCAAGTTGGGCAACTTCGGTGCCGTCGGCGTCGACGAGGGCGCCTTGCTGATCGGTGCGTTCTTCTGGTTCACCGTGGTCGGCTGCCTCACGGTGGCGATGGCCGGCGGGATCACGCGTCGTCCGCGCGTGCCGAAACCACGGCCCGCCCCGCCGGTTGAGCCGGTCGAGGAAGAGTCCGCGATCGCGGTCGACGAGGGCGATCGGCCCAACGATGTCGTCGATGAGTCGCCGCAGCCCGAGGACGTCGGCGTTTCTGGCGACGACGGCGTGTCCTTAACAGGTGAATCCGAGTTGGACTCAGCCCCCGAACGCGACGATTAGCGGGCTGCATAGGCGCGCCGCCTGCTGCGGCGGCGCGGTGTTCCCGCACGAGCCTGAACTGATGTTGTCGTGTCTGCGTACAGCGCGCTGACACGCCGGGTGGTGGTAGCTATGGACGCAGGCGCGACGCACCAACACGGCGCGCCCGGCTCGGATATGGTGGGTCGCCAGACTAGGCGAGATTGTCTGGCTCCTGCTCCGGCCGCTGGCGCGCCCGGCTCGGATATGGTGGGCCGCCAGGCTCGGCCCGATTGTCTGGCTCCTCCTCCGGCCGCTGGCGCGCCCGGCTCGGATATGGTGGGCCGCCAGACTAGGCTCGCCGTGTGCATGAACCGCTCCGGGTACCCCCGAGTACACCGGCGCGGCTGGTAGTGCTGGCATCGGGCACGGGATCGCTGCTCAACGCGCTTCTGGAAGCCGCCGTGGGCGAGTATCCGGCGCGGGTCGTGGCCGTCGGTGTGGACCGCGACTGTCGGGCCACCGAGATCGCCGCGCAGGCTTCGGTGCCGTCCTTTCGGGTCCGGGTCGGCGACTATCCGAGCCGCGATGCCTGGGACGCGGCCATGACCGAAGCCACCGCCGCACACTCGCCCCATCTGGTGGTATCCGCGGGCTTTATGAGGATCCTTGGGCCGCAATTCCTTTCAAAATTCGGCGGCCGCGTCCTCAACACCCATCCCGCGCTGCTGCCGGCATTCCCGGGTGCTCACGGCGTGGCCGACGCGTTGTCTTACGGTGTGAAGGTCACCGGCTGTACGGTGCATCTGGTCGATGCTGGCGTGGATACCGGGCCGATACTGGCGCAGCAAGCAGTTCCGGTGCTCGACGGTGACGGCGAAGAGACATTGCACGAGCGCATCAAGGTCATTGAACGGCGACTCCTCGTCGACGTGGTGGCCGCGATTGCGACCGGCGGCCTGACCTGCATCGGACGAAAGGCGACCCTGGGATGAGCACAGTATGACCGGCGACGGCGTAAGGAAGCCGATCCGCCGCGCGTTGATCAGCGTCTACGACAAGACCGGGCTGGTCGAGCTGGCCCAAGGCCTGACCGCGGCCGGCATCGAGATCGTCTCGACCGGATCGACGGCGAAGACCATTGCGAGCAAAGGCATTCCGGTGACCCGCGTCGAGGAGCTCACCGGCTTTCCGGAGGTGCTCGACGGCCGGGTCAAGACCTTGCATCCGCGAGTGCACGCCGGCCTGCTGGCCGACCTGCGCAAGCCCGAGCATCAGGCCGCGCTGGACAAACTCGGCGTGGCCGCATTCGAACTGCTGGTGGTCAACCTGTATCCGTTCAGCCAAACCGTGGAATCCGGCGCCGGTGTCGACGAATGCGTGGAACAGATCGATATCGGCGGGCCCTCGATGATTCGGGCGGCGGCCAAGAATTTTCCCAGCGTGGCCGTGGTCACCGACCCGCTCGGATACGACGGCGTGCTGGCCGCGGTGCGCAGCGGCGGATTTAGTGTCGGCGAGCGTAAAAAGCTGGCGTCACTGGCATTTCAGCACACCGCCGAATACGACATCGCCGTGGCGAGCTGGATGCAGTCGACACTGGCCCCCGAGCATCCCGAAGCGGCTTTCCCGCATTGGTTCGCGCGCAACTGGCGCCGCGAGGCGATGCTGCGCTACGGCGAGAACCCGCACCAGCAGGCCGCTCTCTACACCGACCCCGGCGCCTGGCCCGGGCTGGCGCAAGCCGAGCAGCTGCACGGAAAAGAGATGTCCTACAACAACTTCACCGACGCGGATGCGGCCTGGCGGGCGGCCTTCGACCACGAGCAGATTTGCGTGGCGATCATCAAGCACGCCAATCCCTGCGGCATTGCCATCTCGTCGGTCTCCGTCGCCGACGCACATCGCAAGGCCCACGACTGCGACCCGCTGAGCGCCTACGGCGGCGTGATCGCGGCCAACACCGAGGTCAGCGTCGAGATGGCCGAGTACGTCAGCACCATCTTCACCGAAGTGATCGTCGCGCCCGCCTATGCACCCGGTGCCGTTGACGTGCTAGCGCGCAAGAAGAATGTGCGGGTGCTGCTGGCGCCCGAACCGCAGAACGGCGGCGCCGAATTGCGCCCGATCAGCGGGGGACTGCTGATGCAGCAGCGCGACCAGCTCGATGCACCCGGCGACAACCCGGCCAACTGGACCTTAGCCACCGGCGAGCCGGCCACCCCGGCGACGTTGACCGACTTGGTATTCGCCTGGCGAGCCTGCCGTGCTGTCAAGTCGAACGCGATCGTCATCGTCGCCGACGGTGCCACCGTCGGTGTCGGCATGGGCCAGGTCAATCGGGTCGATGCTGCGCGGCTGGCCGTTGAACGAGGTAATGCACGCGGCGGCGAGCGAGTGCGCGGCGCCGTCGCGGCATCGGATGCCTTCTTCCCGTTCCCCGACGGATTGCAGACGCTGGCCGCTGCCGGAGTCACAGCGATCGTGCATCCCGGAGGTTCGGTGCGCGATGACGAGGTCACCGACGCGGCGGCCGAAGCCGGGATCACGTTGTATCTCACCAGAGCACGCCACTTCGCCCACTGAGGTCCGCCAAGTACCGGGAAAGTGACAGTTCAAATCCAGTCTCGTCGCCAGAAGAAAGATGGCGTCGTAGCGTGGAGTGGTGACTTCACCGAGTAACCTGCCTCGCACCGTCGGCGAGCTACGTGCCTCCGGTCATCGCGAGCGGGGGATCAAGCAAGAAATCCGGGAAAATCTGCTGACCGCACTCGCCGAGGGCGAGAATGTTTGGCCCGGCATTCTGGGCTTTGAGGACACGGTATTGCCGCAAGTGGAGCGGGCTCTGATCGCTGGTCATGACTTCGTCCTGCTCGGCGAACGCGGCCAGGGCAAGACCCGGCTGCTGCGCGCGCTGACCGGATTGCTCGACGAGTGGACACCGGTGGTCGCCGGCGCCGAACTGGGTGAGCACCCCTACCGGCCGATCACCCCGGAGTCCCTCCGGCGGGCCGCACAGCTGCGCGACGACCTGCCGGTGGCGTGGAAGCACCGCAGTGAGCGCTACACCGAGAAGCTGGCCACCCCCGACACCAGCGTGGCCGACCTGGTCGGCGACATCGACCCGATCAAGGTCGCCGACGGACGCAGTCTCGGCGACCCCGAGACCATCGCCTACGGCCTGATCCCGCGGGCACATCGCGGCATCGTCGCGGTCAACGAACTGCCCGATCTGGCCGAGCGTATTCAGGTGTCGATGCTCAACGTCATGGAGGAGCGCGACATCCAGGTCCGCGGGTACACGCTACGGCTGCCTCTGGACGTCTTGGTGGTCGCCAGCGCCAACCCCGAGGACTACACCAACCGCGGTCGCATCATTACGCCGCTCAAAGACCGCTTCGGCGCCGAGATCCGCACCCACTACCCGCTGGAGCTGGACGCGGAAGTGGGTGTGATCGTGCAGGAGGCGCACCTGAGCGCCCAGGTACCCGACTATCTGATGCAGGTGATCGCGCGGTTCGCGCGGTATCTGCGGGAGTCCCATTCGATCGACCAACGGTCTGGAGTCTCGGCCCGGTTTGCGATCGCGGCCGCGGAAACGGTCGCGGCCTCGGCGCGTCATCGGGGCGCGGTGCTGGGCGAGACGGATCCGGTGGCGCGGGTGGTCGATTTGGGCACGGTGATCGACGTGTTGCGGGGCAAGCTGGAGTTCGAGTCCGGTGAAGAGGGCCGCGAACAGGCCGTGCTCGAGCATCTGTTGCGCCGCTCGACCGCCGACACCGCGTCTCGAGTGCTCGGCGGCATCGACGTCGGCCAACTGGTGACTGCCGTCGAGCGGGGTTCGGCCGTGACGACAGGCGAGCGGGTGTCGGCCAAGGACGTGCTGGCCGCGGTTCCGGGGCTGCCGGTCGTCGACAGGATCGCCAGAAAGCTGGGTGCGGAATCCGAGGGTGAGCGCGCCGCCGCGCTGGAACTCGCGTTGGAGGCGTTGTACCTTGCCAAGCGCATCGACAAGGTGTCCGGGGAAGGCCAAACCGTTTATGGCTAAGCCTTTTGGCGCGCACTCTTCGCGATATTCGGCGTATACCGGCGGGCCTGACCCGCTGGCCCCGCCGGTAGATTTGCGTGAGGCGCTGGAGCAGATCGGGCAAGACGTGATGGCCGGCACCTCGCCGCGCCGCGCGCTGTCCGAGCTGCTGCGCCGCGGCACCAAGTCCTTGCCGGGTGCCGACCGGTTGGCAGCCGAGGCGAATCAGCGCCGACGGGAGTTGTTGCGCCGCAACAATTTAGACGGCACCTTGCAAGAAATCAAGAGACTGCTCGACGAAGCGGTGCTGGCCGAACGCAAGGAGTTGGCCCGCGCGCTGGACGACGATGCCCGCTTCGGTGAACTCCAGCTGGACGCGCTGCCACCGTCACCGGCCAAGGCCGTGCAGGAGCTGTCCGAATACCGCTGGCGCAGCGGTGAGGCTCGCGAAAAGTACGAGCAGATCAAGGATCTGCTGGGCCGCGAGTTGCTGGACCAACGTTTCGCGGGGATGAAGCAGGCGCTGGAGGGTGCCACCGACGAGGACCGCCGCCGCGTCAACGAGATGCTGGACGACCTCAACGGCCTGCTGGACAAGCACGCCCGCGGTGAAGACACCCAGCATGACTTCCAGGACTTCATGGACAAGCACGGTGAGTTTTTCCCCGAGAACCCGCGCAATGTCGAGGAGTTGCTGGACTCGCTGGCCAAGCGCGCCGCCGCCGCACAGCGGTTCCGTAACAGCCTGAGCCAGCAGCAGCGAGACGAGCTGGATGCGTTGGCGCAGCAGGCATTCGGGTCGCCCTCGCTGATGCAGGCGCTGAGCCGGCTCGATGCCCATCTGCAAGCCGCGCGCCCGGGTGAGGATTGGACCGGATCCCAGCAGTTCTCCGGCGACAACCCGTTCGGCATGGGGGAGGGCGCGCAGGCGCTGGCCGATATCGGCGAGCTGGAGCAGCTGGCCGAGCAGTTGTCGCAAAGCTATCCGGGCGCCACGATGGACGACGTCGACCTCGATGCACTGGCCCGCCAGCTCGGCGATCAGGCCGCCATCGACGCCCGGACGCTCGCCGAATTGGAACGCGCACTGGTCAACCAGGGTTTCCTGGACCGTGGTTCCGACGGCCAGTGGCGACTGTCGCCCAAGGCTATGCGCAGGCTGGGTGAGACCGCGTTACGTGATGTGGTGCAACAGCTTTCCGCACGTCGTGGGGAGCGTGATCACCGGCGCGCCGGTGCCGCCGGTGAGCTGACCGGTGCGACCAGGCCGTGGCAGTTCGGTGACACCGAGCCGTGGAACATCTCCCGGACCTTGACCAATGCGGTGCTGCGCCAGGCCGGAACGGCGAGCCGGCACGACTCGGGCATTCGGATCACCGTCGACGACGTCGAGGTGTCCGAGACGGAAACGCGTACCCAGGCCGCGGTTGCGTTGCTGGTGGACACGTCATTTTCGATGGTGATGGAGAATCGCTGGCTGCCGATGAAGCGAACGGCGCTCGCGCTCAACCACCTGGTGTGCACACGCTTTCGCTCAGATGCCTTGCAGATCATCGCATTTGGTCGCTACGCCCGGACGGTGACTGCTGCCGAGCTGACGGGTTTGGAGGGTGTCTATGAGCAGGGCACCAACCTGCATCACGCGCTCGCGCTGGCCGGACGGCATCTCAGACGCCACCCCAACGCGCAGCCGGTGGTGCTGGTGGTCACCGACGGCGAGCCGACCGCCCACCTGGAGGACATCAGCGGCGACGGATCTTCGGTCTTTTTTGACTACCCGCCGCATCCGCGGACCATTGCCCACACGGTACGGGGTTTCGACGACATGGCCCGGTTGGGTGCGCAGGTCACCATTTTCCGGCTGGGTAGTGATCTCGGCCTGGCCCGGTTCATAGACCAGGTCGCGCGTCGGGTCGAGGGCAGAGTTGTGGTCCCCGATCTCGACGGGCTGGGGGCGGCAGTAGTGGGCGACTACCTGCGGTCGCGGCGGCGCAGGTAGGTGGCAACGCCGTGGGCAAGAGGTTGTCCCGGGTCTCGTAGAAATTGAGGTGACGGTCCCCCGCTCGTGACCTGCCGGTGCGGTGGGTGTCGGGCGTTCCGCCAAGAACACCACCAAAGAAGGGGACCACCATGAAGGACAGTACTCAGAACCGGGCTGTGGACGCGACCATGGTCGCGGTTCCAAGAGCACGTCGGTGTGGCGATGGCCGAGATAGCTGCAAACATGCAGGAGGGGTTGCTGGCGGTGGCCGTCGGTGCCGGGTTGCAGGTGTTGCAGGCCCTGATGGAGGCCGACGTGACCGGCCAAGCCGGGCCGAAGGGCAAGCATGATCCGGCACGGACTGCGGTGCGCCACGGCCGCGAGGACGGCTCAGTGACGCTGGGTGGGCGGCGCGTGCTGGTGTAGCGGCCGCGGGTACGGGCGGCCGACGGGTCCGGTGAGCTGCCGGTGGCCACCTACGAGCTGTTTTCCTCCACCGAGGTGTTGGGGCGGATGGCGATGGAGAAAGATTGTGCTCCTGGCTGGCCGGGGCAACCGGCTACTGCCACATCAGCCGCACTGGCCTTTGGGTGAGCGTGTTGGTTGTGCCCACCTAAATAGCGACAAACCCTGCACTACTTGGCTTCTCGCTGCGAGGCGGCCAAGTCGCGTACCGACATTATCTTGGGCTCCTGGCGGACGTGATTGCGAACCAACCGAGTCGCCAACTCAGGGCAACGCACTCCACGAAAGTGGGCGTGAGCATTGGAATATCGGCATTCCGGGTGCCAGACCATGAGTTGCCTTGGTCAACCGCGAGCTTCGGCTTGGGCAATGGCCCAGGCCGCATTGACCAGCCCGATGTGACTGAACGCCTGCGGGAAGTTGCCCAACATCTCGCCGGTGCCGGGGTCGACCTCTTCGGAGAGAAGTCCTACGTCGTTGCTGTAACTGATAGCGCGCTCGAACACTTCGCGCGCCCGGTCTAGCTGGCCGGAGGCTGCCAGGGCTTGGGCCAGCCAGAATGTGCACAGCAGAAACGTGCCCTCTTGTCCGGTCAGGCCGTCGGCATTGGCGTCGACGCTGGTGCGATACCGATAGACCAAGCCGCGCGCGTCGACGAGCTGACCGGCGATAGCGTCGATGGTGGCCAGCACTCGAGAGTCGTTGGCGGGCAAGAATCCGACCAGCGGAATCATCAGCGCTGAAGCGTCGAGGTCGTCGCTTTCGAATGCCTGGGTAAACGCGTTGGCCGCGTCGCTCCACCCGCGGGTGAGGATCTGCTGCCGGACGTCATCGGCAGCTTTACGCCAGCCGTCGACCCTGTCCCCGGCGCCGAGTGCATCGACCATGGCGATGGCGCGGTCGAGCGCGACCCAGCACATCAGCTTGGAGTAGAGGAAGTGCTGCGGCTCGCCACGCACTTCCCAGATACCCGAATCACGTTGCTGCCAAAGACGTGCGGCGGCATCGGCGGAGCCGATGAGGAACTCGCGTCCCGCGGCGGCGCAGGGACGGTCCGGGTGCAGCTGTTTGGCCAGGCGGTGTGCCGCGCCCAGCAGCTCGCCGTACACGTCGATCTGGCTTTGCCCCCACGCGCCGTTGCCGACCCGTACCGGGCGGCTATCGCGCCAACCGCGGAGATGCCCGAGCTCACGTTCGGACAGATCATGTTCGCCACCTATGCCGAACATGATCTGAAGGGGCTCGTTGGCGCCTAGTTGGCCGGCGGAGCTGACCGCCAGGTAGTCGAAGAACTGCTCCGCCTCGTCTGGACACGCGGCTACCCAGAGGGCTTCCAGGGTGAGGCTGGCGTCCCTTACCCATGAATAACGGTAATCCCAGTTGCGTTCTCCCCCAATCTCTTCCGGTAGAGATGTCGTCGGGGCGGCCACCACTGCCCACGTGGGTTGGTAGGTCAATGCCTGCAGAACTCTGCCGCTGTGATGCACCAGATCGCGCCACGGTCCGTCATAGCTCTGATGGATCTTCGACCACAATCGCCACGCGTCGATTGTCGCCGTGAGCGCGGCTTCGAGCTCGGCGGGCGACATCGCTTCAGGACTTGCCTCGGAGGTGGTGCGGTGAAGCAATCCGAGGGACATCCGCTCACCCTCGCGCATCCGGAATCGCCCGCTGGCATCGGAATCGGTAATCCTCAGGGGCACAGGGCAACACAGCAGCAGGATGTCGGCGCCGCCGCGGATCAAGATGCAGCCGTCGGCGGCAGACACCAACGGGGTGACCACCCCGTACTCCGGACGCGCCGAGAATTCGATGCTCACGTCGACCTCGCCCGCGGTACAGGCCAGCGACCGCACTAGCAGCCGAGGGGCGGCCGCGCCCAACTGATGCGGGTCATCCACGTATCCGGTGGCAAGCGCATCGCATAGCACCAACGTGCCGGCGCCGCTGGTGAACGTCGTCTCGAGCACCATGGTCTGGTCGACGTAACGGCGTTTGACGTCCGCGGCGGGATCGGTGGGGTGCACCGAGAAAAACCCGGCGTCCGCGTCGAGCAGCCTGGCGAATACCGATGGCGAGTCGAACCGGGGCAAGCAGAGCCAGTCGACTGAACCGCTGCGACTGACCAGTGCTGCCGTATGCCGATCAGAGAGCAGGGCGTAGTCGGCGATTGGTGTGGTGCTCACCGGGTGCCTCCTAGGTGCCGCGTAGTTCCCGCTTGCCTACCACACAGTTGGCCGTGTCGTCGCCATGCTAGTGGTGCGGCTTCTGGAGTGCGGGTGCGCACTCTCGTAGTGTCGTCGCGGCGGCCGCGATCCGCGGCCTTTCCGTTACCGCCGGTTTCGGCGCATCGGCACGACGGGAACCGTTGTTCGTCAACGCAAACGGGCCGCAACCTGACCTGGCAGCTGCCAATCACAACTTTGCCGTCGATATCGCGCATGCACACCGAGGAGGAGGGTATCCCGTTTGGGGCAATCAGGATGGCGGCTGCCCGCCGATTGCCGAGCCGATTCATCAGTAGCACTGGACCCGAGGAGATCGATATGACTGCGCACCGAAGCATCAATGGCTGGCCCAGCTTGCGCGTCGACGACTGGACGCTGACCCGGGAAACGCTGCATATGTGGACTCAGATCGTCGGCAAGATCCGGCTCGCTCATGCCCCGATGGTCAACCACTGGTGGCAGGTGACGTTGTACGTTACCCCACGCGGATTGACGACGTCCGCAGTCCCTTATGGGAACGAGTTCTTCGATATCGAATTCGACTTCATCGACCATCAGTTGGTGATCCGCAGCAGCGCCGGTGCCACCCGTACCGTCCGACTGGAACCGAAATCCGTCGCCGATTTCTACGCCGAAACCATGCAGGCAATGGCCGAATTGGGCTTCCCCACCTGCATCCAGCCACACCCGAATGAGGTCGACCCGGCACTTGGGTTCGCCGAGGACGTCGAGCACGCCTCGTATGACCTGGACGCGGTAAACCTGTTCTGGCGCCAACTGATTCAGGCTCATCGGGTGTTGAGTCGGTTCCGGTCCCGGTTCGTCGGAAAGGTGAGTCCGGTACATTTTTTCTGGGGTGCAATGGATATCGCGTGTACCAGATTTTCCGGCCGTGGCGCACCACGCCATCCTGGCGGCGCCCCTAACTTGGGTGATTGGGTTATGGCGGAAGGATATTCGCGGGAACTGAGCAGCTGCGGGTTTTGGCCCGGCGGTGGTGCTGAGGGCGCCTTCTATGCCTACGCCTACCCCGAACCCGACGGTTTCGCCGGTCACGTCGTCAATCCCGAGCAGGCCTACTACAGCAAGGACCACGGCGAGTACCTACTGCCCTACGAAATCGTGCGCCAGGCAGCCGACCCGGATCAGGTACTTCTGGAATTCTTACAGGACACGTATGAAGCGGTGGCCACCAGAGCTGAGTGGGATAGCGCACTCCTGGAAGAAGACCCGGATCGGTGGAAGCAACACGAAACGCGTTCCTGACGAACGCCTTTCATCGTAAGCGGCACGGGCTCGGCCACCGTTCAACCCGTACCGGTGTGGCTGCGATACCGTTCGGTCTCGACCGCAACGCCAGTCGCTGATGTCAGCCCAAGAGCGGCAACCCGTTTCGACGTAGCGCAGAAGAGACATCCCGCTGGACCTCCGCAGCTGCGTCTGCCACATCCGCTTGAACTTCGGCGGCCGCGTGCGTCGCGTCCTGTGCGACGCCCGTCGCGGCCCGCGCCAGCGCCTGTATTGCTGTGGCGTCATCGGGTAGTGCTGCGGCCGCCATCGGCACCCGGGCCATTTCGCCTAACAAGCCCCCGAGCACCTGGTCGCGCTTCAACTCCGCTAACGACGACGGGCGCGTGATGGGACGCCGCGGTCCCTGCACGGGCGGCTTCGCGTTGCGCTGCCGGTGCAGCGTCGCGCGGGATTTTTTAGTCAGCCGACACGCGGCCACCACACCCACCAGCGGTTCCAACTCGTTCACAGCGCCGCCCATCAAGGGGGTCTGCGGTGCCTGCTGCCAGATCAAGAAACGACGGACAGTGCGCTACGTCGATTTGCCCGTCTACGGGCAGCCGATGCGTGTGGCGTGGTGCAAGCACCGTCTGATCTGTCGGCGACCTGACTGTGCGGGGGGACAGTTGGACCAGTTTCGGCCATCGCATTGCGGCTAAGAAATGCCTTCAGGCGACCCGCTGCACCAGATGAGCGACGATGCAGGTCAGAACAGGCCGCGGGGTCGCCGATGTCGCCGGAGAGCTGTCCTGCGATTGGCACACCGTCAACGACGCGGTCATGACCTACGGTCGGGCGCCCCTGGCAGCGGACCGGCGCCGCCGGAACGCCACGACCGCGGTCGGCTTGGACGAGACCCCGGCGGGGCCGCTCGTATGCGACCACCATCGCCGACGTCGCCAACCACCAGATCATCGAAATCCTGCTCACCCGAAGCTATGTCGATGTCGCGGGTTGGATCGACCAACGACCCCTGGCGCGGGAACACCGCGTTCGCTTCGGTGCCCTGGACATGTCGGCGACCTATGCCGCGGTCTACCCGGTGATGTTGCTCCGCACGCAGCAGGTTGTGGCCCCCTTCGACTTCGTGCGACTGGCCAACCGGGCACCCGACGAGATTCGACGACGCGGGCAACGTGAACACAAATGCCACCGTGGGCGACGTCGCGACACGCTCAACCGGGCCGCGTCCTGCTGACCGGCGAGGAACGCCTCGACGCCACGGTCGCCCACCGCCTGACATCACTACTGCACCTGGGCGACTCGCACGGCGAAGTCGCCCTTGACTACCACGTCAAGGAACGACTCCGCGGGTTCTATCGCCACACCGACATCGACGCCGCCCGCACGATGCTCTCCGAGCTGATCGAGCACGCTTCACCACCTTCGACAGCTACCGCATCCGGGCACTGCTCTACGCCGGCAGACCCAACTGGAGAGTCCTGGCATCCATCGTCGTCAAATGAACACCGCACCCCGGCAAGATCCGAAGCGCACGTTCAGGGTTCGGGCCTTTCTTTGGGGCCTCCGGTTGGGGTGGCGTGGGGTATGGCGACGCCTGTCGTTTGCCATGAGCTTGGGACCAGTGTGACCTGATTTTTGCCAGGGTGATGGGACCACCTGGATTGCCAGTTATGGGACCACCGGCGCGTTGCGTCGGTGGTCTCTTCGTTTGCCCGTTCGATC
>NZ_UPHT01000040.1 GCF_900566085.1 Mycobacterium attenuatum | reverse complement strand
AAAGTGGTCCACCGGGATCAGGCCGGGCCGCGCCACCAGCCGCCGCCATCCGCCGGCGTTCATCACGGACCCACGTATGCAGCAGGTTCTCGTGCAAATCCAGTTCGCGGGCAACTTCAGCAACGCGTGACATAGGAGCATCCTTCCAGGGACCACCGTCCCGCTATCTCAGATGTCCACCGCTTCTGGGGAACCTCAGCCATCGAGGCGGGCACCTGCCCATCGAGGAGTACCGTCGAGCGTTCGACAAAGCTTGCAATGCTGTGGGAATCACTGGGCTTGTACCGCACGGGCTACGGCACACCACGGCGTCGCTGGCGATCAGCGCGGGCGCTAATGTCAAGGTCGTGCAGAGGCTTCTAGGACACGCGACAGCGGCCATGACTCTTGACCGCTACGGGCACTTGCTCAGCGACGACTTGGCTGGTGTAGCGGACGCATTGGGCAAAGCGATCGAGAGCACTGCGGTATCACTGCGGTATTCAGGACCCGAGTACGACGAAGCGGAGACAATATCCACAGCTAGTTAGCACCGGGGGCGGTAGCTCAGTTGGTTAGAGCCGCGGACTCATAATCCGTTGGTCGCGGGTTCGAGCCCCGCCCGCCCCACAGTTGAAAGTCCAGATCAAGGGCTGTTGGGTCAGCTGCACGGATAGGTGACATCTGAGTTGGCTTGCCCTGAAGGGCGGGCTGGCGGGATGTCCTTGTGCCCAGGCCTTATCCCCACGAGTTTCGCGACGACGTCGTACGCGTGGCCCGCAACCGCGACGATGGCGTGGCCCAGCCAGTCACCGATGCCGAACTCGTTGAGGCCTAACCGCGCCAACGCCCTGTTCGATGCTCACCGAGATGATCCGGAGTTCGGCTATCGCTTCCTGGTCGATGAGGCCGGTGAGGCTGGTCTGTCGATGGCGGCGCGCACCGGCTGGCGGATCTGTTCGGACAACGGCTGCTGGAGTGCGTTCGGCAAGCGCAAACGCGGTAAGGACGCCAAGACCGGCCCACCGGTGCACGACGAACTGGTCGGCCGGTAATTCACCGCACATACAGAAGTCGAAGGTGCGGTCCCAAACTGGTCATCGGCCAAGGTGTCGCCGAACCGAATGTTGCCGGCATCCTGTCCTTTGGCGATCATGTCGGACTTGCAGATTGCGTACGACTGGTCGTTGATCTCCTGCCCATACAACCGCAGCCGGGAATCGGGGTTGCGTTCCAGCAACCGTTCCTCGGCGACCGACAGCATGCCGCCGGTGCCGGCGGTGGGGTCGTAGATCGTGCGGACGGTGCCGGGCTCGAGGAGGGCCTTGTTGTCCTCGGCGAATAGCAGGTCCACCATGAGCCGGATCGCGTCACGGGGTGTGTAGTGCTCGCCTGCTTCCTCGTTGGAGGCTTCGGCGAATTTGTAGATCAGGTACTCGAAGAGGTCACCCATCTCGGCGTTGGGCACCGTGTCCGGGTGCAGGTCGACTTCGGCGAACTTCGACGTCACCAGGTACACAGCCGGCTCTTTTCGTCCAGGGTTGCCAGCTCATTTTCGAACTTGAACCGCTCGAACACGTCGATGTTGGCCGGACCCGCTGATGCAGTCCACCAGGTTGGCCCGCAGGCCTTCGGGATCCTCCAGCAAACGGGGGAAGGCGAAGGCGCTGGTGTTGTAAAGTCCGAGCCCGGTCCTGCGTTTCACCTGGACATCCAGTGCTCCGCCGGTGTACTTGGTGGCCAGCGCCCGGAACTCGTCGCGAGTGGGTTCCAGGACACAGTCGAGGCGCCGCAGAATCGTAAACGGCAGGATCCCTCCGCCGTACTGGTGCGGCTTGTATACGCCACGCGGTTGGTCCGCGATCCCCCACACGAATTTGCCCAGCTTGCTCAAAACCCGATCTCCCCTCCGCAGATGCGTCACCTAGAGCGTTAACGACAACTGGCCCGATCCGTTGGCTTGGTTGGCCACACCGTGCCTTGCCCGGAGAGCTGCCGAGGCTTGTCGCGCAGCGTTTACCGGGCGCGACGGGTCCCCCCGGGGCGCCGCAGGCACGGTTCGAAGTAGCTAGGTGAGGAATGGATTGAGAACGGGCGGGATGATTTGGTTGCCGGTCACACCGGTGAGCCGGACCCAGATCTGTGCGGGGATGTTAAGCGACTGGTAGAACGCAGCGCCGAGCCATGAGACGGGTAGCTGTAAGAAGCCGGGCACCGCATCGACGATGTTTTGTATCGGGGCGTACACGAAGTACGGAATGCCGGCCGCCAGCGTGCGTGACCCCAGACTCAGGTTGGTCACGATGTCGGGATACCCCTGTCCGGCGAAATCGGCGCCGAGGACACTGAACAGGTTGGGACCGGGATCAACGTAGGTGCCGTCGAACGCCACGGACGTCAGCGGCGCGCCCTGCATATACGGCAGCGGCGGAATGCCGAATTGGTCCATGATCGTCGGCGTCGTGCTGACGATTTGCCACGAGTTGTTGATATAGCCGTCTCTCACATCGTTGAAGGCCTGATCGAAGATCAGGAATGTCGCTGTCTCACGGGGCGATTGGAAGCCATGAGTGAGGCCGAAGTTTTGGGGTCCGGTTTCACCATGGTCGGTGACCACGAGCGTGGAGAACTGCTCGGTGGGGTTGGCCTGCTCCCAGTCGGCTACCGCTCCTAGCAGGCCTGAACCGCCCATACTTGTAGGAAGTTGCCGACCGAGGTTGTAGTCCATGTTCCGAATAGCCTCTTGGTACTGTGGCGAATCTCCGCCGTACATATGGGCGTTTTCGTCGACCCCTACGAAGTAGGAGAAGATGAGATTGCCCTTGCTTGGATCGGCGGCCAGAATCGCGGCCTGAGATTTTTGGCCGACCAGATTCTGCGTCGCTATCCAGTTCGTGTCGCCCGCGATCTGCGGGACAAATTCGATGTGGTCGGCCGGGTATGTGCCTGCGCCGGCGATGTCGGTGATGACGGGCCAGTTGCCGATGACCGTGGTGTTGACCTGATCGCCCCAAGTGCCCTCGAGCTGGTTGTACACGGTTGACCAGGTGTCGTATGTCCATGGGGTGAAGACGTTGTTGGTCACGCCGGCCGTCTCGCTCCACACACCGGTCTGCATGGTGGTCCACGAGGGGTTGGAGACGCTGGTGTGCCCGACGATGGTCGATGCGGAGGTGACGCTTTGTTGCATCAGCGCGTGGAAGTTCGGTGTGCCAGCGGGGTCGGCCAGGATTGCCGCCAGATTCGTGCCGTCCGTGCCGATCAACAAGAAATTCGCATCCGGCGCCATCGAAAGCAGAGCAAGGACCTGTGCTTGAGACACCGACAGGACGGCCGGATGCTCCCCGGTGCTGCCCATGGCTCCCGGCGCGCCGAACAAGGACAACGCTCGCCCGCCCAACCCTCCGGTCCCGGCGTCGATAGGTCCTAATCCGACCCCGCCGGTACCGCCGGCACCGCCATTGCCCAGCAACCAGCCACCCGTGCCGCCGATCCCGCCGGCCCCGCCCCCGATACCGCCGATGCCGCCGGCTCCGCCGTTACCGATCAACCCGGCACTGCCGCCGGGCCCTCCCCGCTGGCCGACCGGACCCGACCCGCCGGTACCGCCATTGCCCCACAGGAGCCCGCCGTCGCCACCGGGCTGCCCGCTGCCGGGCAGGGCATTTACCCCGTCGCCGATCAGCGGCCGCCCCAACAGGAAGTTCGTGGGCGCATTGATCGCCTCCAGGGCGTCGTCGATCAGGGTCTGCAGCGGGTTGACATTGGCCGCCTCCGCGGCCGCATAGGCCAAGCTGGCGTTGCTCAATGCCCTGACAAATTGCTCGTGAAACGCCGCTACGTGCGCACTGAGCGCCTGATATTCCTTGGCGTAGCCGGAAAACAGCGAGGTAATCGCGGCCGATACTTCGTCGGCGCCAGCAGCCATCAGCGTGCTGGTCGGCGACAAAGCCGCCAGATTCGCCGCCCTGATCGTGGAGCCGATACCGGCTGCATCCGCCGCGGCTGTCGTCAGCACATCCGGCGCAGCGACTAGGTAAGACATCATGGTCCTCCAATCCGGCAACTTTGCGGCCCGTCGGACGATGTGAAGAGGCCCATAATCGCACGATTTGGCCCGCAGATAAATATGACTATGACATGAATCGCCGAGGCGGTTGGCGCGGGATTGCACGCGAGATCGGGCTCAGGAGAACTCGGCGAGTCACCATCGTTTTCCGGGATGGTGTGGCAGGATTTGGTGCTCTACTAATGAGCAATGCGATTCCCAGTTTTTCTCGCCGTTCTCCTTGGCCTCGCGGCAGCGGTGAGCGGGGGGACGGCGCATGGTGAGCCGCCGGCGATGCCGGACCTGAGTGGCTACCGCACGGTGCCAGCTGACGATTTCGTCGCAAATGGTGTGGCGTACTTCCGAACTCCCGACGGGCTGCAGTGCGCGATCCTGCCGGCGATCACAACGGCCGGCTGCGATGGACGGCTGCCTGCGACGCCGGCTGAGGTCGACGAAATCGTGCTGGCTGCCGATGTCAACTCGCGGGGCTTTCACGCAACGTCGAATCCGTTATTCGCTGCACCGGCCGGTCGTGCCGCTTCGGGTCTGGCAGAAGGGTCGAAAATCGCCTACGGGGAGTTCGAATGTGCTGTCGGCTCCGGGCCAACCACGTTGTGCACGAAGGGGACTCCGGTGACCCAGTGGATGGTTATCACTGCCGCGGGCACCGGTATCGGTCCCGCGACGGAAGGTCTGCCACCGGGCTTTCCCGATCCCAACGATTTCGTCGTTGGTGACGACACCTACGTCGTGGGTAGCGGTCCCAAGAACATGTTCCCCGTCTTCACGGTCGAAGGCGGTCTTACCTGCTCGATCCGCATCTTTAGTGGAGGTGAAATCGGTTGTGACGGAACGCTTCCCGGCGTTAGCGGTGGCGAAAACGAGATTTTCGCGCAACTGCCGGGTGCCCCCGGCATCCGGCGCACGGACAGTCCGAAATTCAGCAACCCGGACTACCCCGGCACAATAAAGCAACTACCGGTCGGGCACCGGGTGAAGGGGATCGGCGCCACCTGCATGGCCATCACCGGAGGCGTGGCCTGCTATGGCACCCTTGCCGGCCGTACGCAAGGTTTCCAAGTGTCGCCGGCCAAGACGATGACGTTCGGTGGGTGACCCGAACGTCATCGACCCGCGGCGGTCCAGAAAGTGTCGGTTACCTCGGTCCACTCGTGCTGTTGTGCTGTGGCGCCCATGCGAAAGCGTCCACACCCGTGTCGACCTGCTTGGGCGTGCGGTTGGAAAGATCGGTGACGATGAGGTGCTTTCCGGAGGATGCGTCGAGGTAGCCGACGACATCGCCCGGTCCCCATACCGGCCCCGGACTATCGGCTGCCACGTTCGGGATCGTTGTGCCGGACAGCCTTAACTGTGGATCGAGAATCTGAATGGTCTTCGATGATCCGTCCGTACTCGCTTCGGTGAATGCGATTGCGCCGGAGAACAATGCCGCAATGTCTGTGTAGGATCCCTGCCCGTTAAAGAGCGACATCGGTGGGGCCGGGGGATTGGTGGGTGCCCCGCCGGGTGTGGCGGAGTAGACGCCGGCGTCGCGCAGGGCGAACGGGATCCCGGCGTAACCCTCACCGGAGGCGTTGCCGTTGGTGAACAGGATCGCCTGGCCCCCGCGGTCGTAGGCCACGGAATAGGCGTTGCTGTCTTTCACGACGGGCGTTGAGGTTGCTCCCACAGCCAGGACGTTGACGTCGACGGGGGACACGTCGCTGCGCCCGCCCGTCCAGGCGATGTGTTGGCCGTCGGGAGCCCACGCGTACCCGTCGTCGGCGAACAGTCGCTGCTGTGGCGATACAACAGCACCGCTTGCGGCATCAGCGACGAGGAGGAAGCCGCCCCCTTCGCCGGCCTCGAGGAAGGCGACCCGGTTGCCGGTGGGAGACCAGCGCGGGTGCACGATCGGCGTGCGCGCATCGCCCGATCCCTGGCCGCCGTATCTCGGCGGAAGCGCAGCCGGGTCGACCAGTCGGCGCGGCGCCGCCAGCGGTGCGTGCTCCGGCGAGAGATCGAGAACCCACAGCTCGCCGCCGTAGTCGGAGGCTTTGGCCTTGTGAATGTATGCCACATGCGCGAGGTCGGGGGATGGCGCCGGGTCGGTATCCGCCGGTCCGGTGGTGAGCTTGCGGCCCCGCGTACCGGCGGGGGCGCTGATGTAGAGAGAACCGGCCTTCGTGTAGAACAGCGCGGCCTGCGAAGGGCCGCTCGTCGCGGTGCTCAGCGTCAACGGTGCTGGTGTGGTCGGATTCTGCGTCGTCCTGGTTGTCGAAGCGCAGGCCGCCACGGTTAAGGCCGCGACCTGCGCCAGGATCCAAGCGGTCAGCACCCGGGTGCAGCGCCCGGAGCCGTCGCCCAGGCTGCGGACCGGACTACCAGGCCCGCACCAACCAGCCCAGCCGAACCGGTAAACGGTCATCCCGGCGAGCGCCCCTGATAAGCCCCATCGACGTACTCGTCGCAGAACTGCTTGCCGTCGCTGCCTTTGAAGCAACAATGTGAGTAATTGATTCCGGCATCACCCCTCCAGGCGCTGTACGTGCCGCCGGAGGCTGCGCAGTCGCTCTGGATTTGTTGCGCCCTAATCCAATTGAACAAGCTGGTCGGGTACGCCTGGCCTTGATACCCCACGTAGGCCACGCCAAAGAAGTGATCGGCGTCTCGCGTCCACGCCACAGCTCCATCTCTGATCTGCCAGTCGGTGCCGGTACCGCGCCCGCACGCGATCAGTCCGTACCGCTTGCCGTCCGATCCTCTGACCGCCGTGGCCTCGGGTGATTGCATTCCGGGGCAGGTCGCGGGCGCCCACTCCGGGCCTTTCACGTAGGCGTTGAACGCGTCGTACATGCTGCTGGAGTCACCGAACAACCAGTAGGTGGCGGATGTGGGGCCGCCGGGCAGCGAATTGTCACGGCAGTTCACCGCGGCTAGCGCACCCTTCGAGTCGCCCGAATCGGCCGGTTTGCAGGAGTTGCCGCCATACCCCGCCGGCAGCACGCGCAGCAGGTCGGCTAACGCATCGGCGCGGGCTGGCGAGGCCGCGGCGATGGTGGCCACGAGAGCCATCAGGATGGCCGAAGCGACGCGAGATGCCCGAAGCATGGAGCTCATGTTCGACCCGCGCCGGTTCCCGCCATAGGGACTTTCTGCCCTCGCCCACCCGCCTTTATGCCCTACATGAGGCGAAACCTGGGGGGGTATTTCTGGAAGCTCTGAACCCCGTCTCGTGAGGAGGCTTCGATGTCTCGAATATTCGCCGCCCGGCTAGCGCTGGCAGCAACGTTTTTCTGCTCGATCGCCGGCGTCGCGGCCACGCCCGCGGCGGCCGAGGCCCCGACAACGCCTTGTATAACCGCAGGGGAGACTGACGACCCCGCGGACGTGGTTGCTGCGCCCCAGGACACCCCGACGACCAGCTGTAACAGCGAAAAGCAGGCCTGCATGTCGGCCAGTGTGCAAATTGGCATTTACGGGGAGAGATATGTGCCGCCCGACGCGGTCGCCCAGTGCATGGAAGCCTATCGGTCCTGCATTGCCAATCAATCCCCTGGCCAAGGATAGGGGCCGCCCCGCCGGCGTGAGCCGGTACGCAGATGGACCCACAGCACCAGCACCCCTGCCAGTACGATCCCGGCCAGGTTCACCCCGAGTTGTACCGCGGACTGTCGGGCGACCTGCCAGTCGCCGACGGTGGCGGCGACCACCGCGAATCCGGCGGCCGGGACGGTCGTCACCGAAATGAACACACCGACCAGCGCGGAGGATTTCGCGGAAACCAGCGATAGCATTCCGGCCGCGCCGGCGAACAGCGCGACCACGAAAGACAGCGGACCGACCTGAAAGATGAAGTCCACCTGTTCGAGCTGCCGGGTGTTGCCCAGCTTGATCCAGCCCACGGCCTCACCGGTGAGCACGCCGACCGCCGTGACGAACATCGCCGACGGGAAACCGACGACCAGCGCCAGCACCGCTCGTCGAGCGAGGTAGGCGCGGCGCCGCACGATCGCGACCGCGAGCGCGGCGAGCGGCCCGAACTCCGGGCCCACCACCATCGCGCCGACAACCGTGACCGGGGAATCCGTCACCACCCCGACGGCCGCGATGAGACAGGCCAGCGTCAGAAACGTCAGGTAGGTGGCGTTGAGCGTGGACTCTTCCCGGGTGCGCTCGACCAATTCGTCCCAGATCACCGCGTCGGCGGGATCGCCGTCGGCCTCTTCCTCGGCGCGGTATGCCGCCGTGGACACCACCGTGTCGACCACATCGAGGGTGATCGCTCCCTGCCGTTTGAGCCCGAGCGCCTTGAGCTCGTCGATGACGTCGTTGGCGCATTCGCGCGCGATGTCGGCGGTGATCTCGTCGCCCCGTGGATCTAGTGCCGCCTCCCGGTGCACGACGACGTGGGTCACCCCCACTTCGCGGCGAAGGACCTGAAGCACCGAATCGCTCGACTCGGTCGGCGAGATCACCCGCAGATGAAGCATTTACGCACAGTAGCGGCACCCGGCGGTCCGGGTTCGGGCCCGCGTGGACAACGTTGCAAGTGAGTGGCCGGCCCATCCGCGGATCGGGCTAGGTTACCCGTATGCGCTTGGTCCGCCTCATCGGTGCCGTCCTTGTGACGATCCTTGTCGGGTTGCTCGCGGCGACCCCCGCTGGGGCATTACCGCCATCCAAGCTCACCGGTCACATCACCGACAACACCGGCGCGTTGACCGATTCCGGCCGAGCGGCGGTGAGTTCGGCAATCGACCGGCTTTACCGCGACCGGCGCATCCAGCTGTGGGTGGTCTACGTCGACAACTTCTCCCGGTTCAAACCCGACAACTGGGCCGAGCGAACCCGCGTCGCCAGTGCGATGGGCGACCAGGACGCGCTGCTGGCGGTGGCCACGAACACCAAGTTGTACGTTCTCTCCCTGCCGCCGACGATGCAGGTGCTCACCGCAGACGAGCTGAACAGCGTGCGCAGCAACAACATTGAACCGGCGGTTACCGCCAGGGACTGGAGCGGTGCCGCGGTGGCTGCGGCCGAAGGATTGAACAAGGCACCGAGTTCCGCGAAATCGGCGTGGCAGCCGATCGCGATCGCAGTGGCCCTCGTCGTAGTACTCCTAGCCCTGGTGGTTGCTGTGCTTTACCGCAGGCGCCGCCGGCGGCTCGACCGCGGCGATGTCTACGGCAACCTTGAGGTACCCGAGCAAGACTTGGGGCAGGCGCTGGCCCGGGCGGACGCCAGATTGCGCCAAATTTCCGACTATGTCGCAAGGCATCGCACCAGTATCGGCGCCGAGGCCCGAACCCGACTTGAAGAGGCGAAACGGCATCTGGCGGCGGCGCATGGCAAGCAAGCAACCAACGAGTCCGAGGCCATTGGGTATGCCAACCGGGCTTCGGCGCTGGCCGCTGAGGCGCAAACGTTGGCAAATGCTGACGTGCTCGGGCACCGCTGATCCTCGGCGAAGCTTTCGGGTCAAGCTCAAGCATTGCCAGCGTGATCGGGCCGCGCTGGACGGGCAGTAACGCGAGAAGCCTTCGTCGCTGCGGCAGAATTCGAAACCCTTGAGACTTGTCTACACATCACTCGAATTGTTCTGGAGTGAGCGTGAACCGCGTCGTGCGGTTGTTCGACCCTGCGAAATATCCGGGCCGGCAAGTAATGACTGCTGAAATCCATTACAGAAGCAATAGTCGATGCAGTTTTGAATTGCATCCTTGGTGAAGGATTCGGCATTGCTAACTCGTGCCTCCGGTGAAAATTCGTGCGGGTGCGAGCGCAGCCGAAGTCATCTTGTCGTTTGCCATGAGCTTGGGACCAGTGTGACCTGATTTTTGCCAGGGTGATGGGACCACCTGGATTGCCAGTTATGGGACCACCGGCGCGTTGCGTCGGTGGTCTCTTCGTTTGCCCGTTCGATC
>NZ_UPHT01000212.1 GCF_900566085.1 Mycobacterium attenuatum | reverse complement strand
GTGTGGGCGCGAGCGACGGCGGGGGCATCGAGGGTTGCAGCCCAGGGCAGATCGGTGTGGAGCAAGTCCAACAGGCGGGCGGAGGGTTTGGGCGGCCAGGTCTGGGTTGTGGTGTCGAGCAGGATGACGCCGGCCCGGGTGGTGCTGGCGTGGGTGATCAGGTCGACCAGGGTGCGGGGGTCGGCGGCGGCGGCGTCGTCGATGACGAGCAGGCTTGCGGGTGGCAGTGTCCAGGTGCCGTCGGCGATGTGGTTGCGGGCGCGCTCGAGTGTGGTGGTGGTGTCGGCGAGGTTGTTGTCGCGGGCGAACTCCGCGCCGTCCTGGGTGGGGCTGCACCACAGGACTTTTCGATCGACCGCGGCTGCGGCGTGGTGCAGGGCTGCCATGGCGCGGGTGGTGTCGCGGCCGGGCAGGGCGCGTACGGGGGTGACGGTGAACGGCAGTCGGGCAAGCTTGGGTAGGGCCGTCTTGGTGGCCTCGGCCAGTGCGGTGAGCTCGGTGGCTGGGATGCGCATGGGGCGGGCCGGGTTGTGGCGGGTACAGGCCGAGAGCACCGCGAGTTCGCTGTCGAGCAGTGCGATGTGTTCGGTGATGTGTTCGGCGTTGCGGGTTTCGGCTTCGGCGAAGGCGCGTGCGGCTGCGGCCTCGGCGGCGTCGAGTTGTGCCCGCAGCTCAGACAGCGCTGCGCGCGTGGCCAGCAGGATTTGGTCGTCGCGTTGGCGCAGGGTGTCAAGGTAGGTGTCGACGTCAGCGTGGCTGATGACGTTGTCGGGGCCGCCGGCGGCTTCGGTGCGGGCGTGTTGGGCGGCGGTGAGCGCAGGGTAGAAGCACTCGGCCGGTGAGGTGTCGGGTACCAACATGAGGCGCAGTTTGATGTCGAGTTCGGCCGACGCGACATCGAGTGGGTCGGCGTCAGGCTGGGCTTGGAGTTTGTGTAGCTGCGCTCGTGCCCATTCGACGCCTTCGGCCAAATCGTCATATTGTTTCTCGGCTTCTGCCCACTCGAAGGTGACATCGATAACCGCATCTAGATATGGTCGATCAGCGTCAGCGCGTTGACGCATCTGCATTATTTCTGCGATAGCAGATTGTACGGCTGGCCCGTGTCCGAAACCCATTTGTTCACGTAATTGGTTAAATTTGTTCGACGCCGCGGCGTATTCAGTGCGGAGGTTATGTACGTTTGCTAGTGCGGGTTTGAGTTGGGGTGTTGGTCTGCGCGTAGATAATTGGTGAAATTGCAGACCGTCGAATTCGTCGCGGTCAGCGTGTATGGAGTCGGGATCCGGTGGTGGTTCGAGATCGGCGGCGTGCCGGGGTGGCAGCTCGTTGAGGTAGCCGGTGGTGGTCGGCGGGTCGAGGTCGGGTGTGTGGCTGGGTTCTTGCGGATCGGGGGGGAGTTGTTCGGCCTCTTCGGGCGATAGTGGGGGTTGGTC
>NZ_UPHT01000012.1 GCF_900566085.1 Mycobacterium attenuatum | reverse complement strand
GGAACGCCTGCGCCGACATCGCCGACTGCTCGGCCTGACCAATGGTGTGACGCATCAGCGCCGCCTTGGCCGTAAACGCCGACTGCGACGCCACCAACTGCGGAATATGGGCATCCAACAAACTCATAACTTTTCCTTTCGATGTGGTTTTCCAGTTACTCGTTGTCAGCTCGTCAAGCTGCAAACGCCTGTTGGCTGCCCGCTCCGTGGTCGCTCGGCACCCAGGTGGCCGGCAGCATCGGCTGGTGCGCGGCACCGCCGTACTCGGCGCCCTGCACTGCCGTCAATCCGCAGGGCTGTCCGACGATCTGCTTGCCGGCCGTTCCGGCAAACCCCGACGTCGCGGCACCACGATCAGAAGCCAATGCCGACGCGGGCGTGTTCCCGAGACCCGGCTGCACCGCCGACACCAACCGCGCCCGCTCTCCTGCCCCACTAACCACCGCCGCGGCGCCCGGAGCCGGCCGAACTACCCCGATAGCCGCCGCCGGCGCAGCCACCAATCCCGCAGCCGGCGCGGCCACCGCACCAACCGCCGGCATAGCGGCCAATCCGGCCAATCCGGCCACACCAGCAACACCCGGAACGACAGCGGCCGCCAACGCTCCCGCGGCCGTGCCCATCAAGAGCGAACCAACACCGAACAGATTGCTGATGATCCAGCCGCCAATAATGTCGACAACCCCCAGGACAAGAGCGAACAGCAGCAATGGAATCAGCATCACTCCGATGGCAAACCAGGTCTCGGTGAGCACCAGCATTATCACAGCTTCGAGTGCCACCCAGAAATTCAAATTCACCAGTGCGACGATCAAATTGTACGACCACACAGCGAACGAGAAGGCAACGTTCGCCAGTAACTGACCGATCTGTGTCCATGCCTTCGAGAACAATTCCAAGAATTGTGTCAGTTGGGGCCACGGGAAGGGGGTCAGGGTTTGACCCGCGGTGGCCGCAGCGTTGCCGGTCTCACCCACGCCGGGTTTGATCAGCACCGGCGCCGGCGTGATGTGCGGTGTGCAGACCAATGCCGCGCCGCTGACGGTCTCATAGACGCTCATCGTGGTCGCGGCCTGGATCCACATCCGGAGATAGTCCGCCTCGTTCAGCGCGATCGGAATAGTGTTGATGCCAAAGAAATTCGTCGCGACCAATAGCCCATGGGTGCCGTGGTTGGCGGCCAGCTCTGCCAAGATCGGCATTGCGGCCAGTGCGCTGACGTAGGCCGCCGCTACGGTGTCATGCGCGGCGGCAGTTGCCGCGCTGCCGGCGCTGGTCTGCATCAACCACGCCACATATGGCACGTGCGCGGCCAGGTACGCTTCGACGCTGGGACCATGCCACGCGCCGGCCTGCACTGCTGCCAGTATGAGCGTGAGCTCTTCTGCCGCCGAGGCGTATTCGGCACTCAGCGATGCCAATGCCCCCGATGCTGCCAGCAGCGGTGCGGGGCCGGCGCCGGCGCTGAGCAATGCCGCATGCAGCTCTGGCGGACTGGCCATCCAGAGCGGCGCGGTCATACCCAGCCGCCCGAGGCCGAGTACGTCACTGCCGCTGCGGCGTCGCCCGCGGCGTAACTGACGCCGGATTCAGCGACACCGATCCCCGAACGGCCAAGCTCTTCGATGCCTTCGGCTGCGACCGCGGCGTGGGCGCCGCCGTGCGCGCTGAACCCGGCCGCGGTCTGTACCGACACCGGGTCAGCCGCCGGCGGCACCACCGCGGTAATTGCCGGTAGTGCCGCAGCATGCGCGGCCGCCAGGCGAGCGGTGAGCGCTGCTACCGCCGCGCTGGCCGCTGCCAAACCTTCCGGAACCACCTGCAACGTCACTGTCGACTCCTTCCGATTGTGTCTCATCCGCCTGCATGGCCGAAGGCCTTACCGGCCGCGACTGTCAGGCACAGTGCGGAAAAAAGTCTCACGGAACGTACCCCTTGTCAACAGTTGTCTATAGCTACGGTTACGTAGGAAACACGGTAGGAAAAACCTACGTGCGCGTAGGCATTTCGCATCACCACGAGTCGTGAGCGAGTACGGAAATGTACCCGTTGTCAGCTGCCGTGCGGCTAGATGCGGTCGCGTTCTCCGAATTTTGTTGCCGTAGTTCGGCGCTCCACCTGAGTCCCGCGCACGCCGGTCGAAATACGTTGTACATCAACGGATCTCTTAGGACGTCCAACCAGACGTCAACGAATGGAAGGTGCGGGGCGCTTCGTGAAGTCACGCAGCAAGGGTGCGGACGAACCCGGCGACGACGACTCTCCGATGTTATTGGGACCTATGAGTTCCGGCTGGCCAGGGCGGCATCGAATGCTATGTGTCTCCGATATCCTTTTGCCCCAAAGAATTCCATGAATACAAATAGTTATCTCAACTACCGGGAACCATTGGCACGACCGGTCCGCCGCCGAACCCGTCGCCGGTGAGCGTCGCCAGCCCCGCCGCTTCCTGGATGCCTTGCCGGCCTGCGGTTCCGGTGAATCCCAGAATCCCCGCCCCCTGGCCGGACGCTGTGGACGGAGCAGGCACCGCATCCGACGAGGCTTCTGAATCCAGGAACTCGTAACGAAAACCACAGTCCTGCAACGCTGTCCGACGGCGTCGGCGCGCACGTTTCTCATCCCGGGCCGCCGCAGCAGCCGCCGCCGGGGTGGCAACCAGATCCGGTTCGGGCGCTGACCGCCGGGCGAACGCACTCATCGCCGAGTCGAACCCCACGCCGGGGCCGCCGACGACATAGGGAAACGCCGCACCGCCGATCCCGGCGGCCGGCGGTGGTGCGGCGGACGCTGCTGACACCGCGGCCGGCGCAGCCGATGGTGCGGGGGCCGTCGTTGCAGCCGCGGCCGGCGTCGCCGCCACAGTCCCAAATGCGGGGCTGGCGACGACGTGCACACCGGGCTCCGACATGACCGGCCCGGGCTCGGCCGCCACTTCCGGCATCGCAACGGGCTGCGCGCCGGTCAGTGCGGTCAATCCGGCAAAGCCACCCAAGAGACCGGGGGCGGTGACCGACAACGCCAGCGGAAGGGCCTGCAATTGCGGGAACGTGCTGATAACTTCGCCCAGATGGCTGATTTCGTCGGCCACAAGTAGCGGAATGTCGTTCTGAATTAGTGCGATCGACGCGGACGGGTTCTCCGGAAATTCCTCCAGATCCCTGCCCAGGGTTTGGGTGATTTCGGTGAAGCGGTTTATCCACCAATTCAACTGCGTCGGGTCGCCGCCGTCATTGTCGACGATTCCGCCATGGTCACCCTCGTCGGCGCCGTCGTCGGTGTGCATCACCTCGATTTCCGGGGCCGGCTCGGCCGGCGGCGCGGACGCCACTGCCGCACCGGAGACCTCCTGATATGTCGACATGGTGGCGGCCGCCTGGATCCACATCCGCACGTAGTCGGCCTCGTTGAGCGCAATGGGAATGGTGTTGATCCCGAAGAAGTTGGTGGCGACCAACACCGCATGGGTCGCGTGGTTGGCAGCCAATTCCGCCATCGTCGGCATCGCCGCCAGCGCCGCGGTGTAGGCCGCGGCGGTGGCCTCATGCTGAACTGCCCTCGTCGCGCTGCTCGCGGCGGCCCGCATCAGCCAGGCCAGATACGGCGAGTGGGCCTCCACATAGCGTGCGGCCGTCGGCCCCTGCCAGGCGCCGGCCTGAACCGAACCCAGAAGCTCGGCGAGCTGCTCGGCCACCGCGGTGTATTCGGCACTTAGCAAACTCCACGCCGAAGCCGCAGCCAACATGCCGCCCGGCCCGGGTCCGCTGCTGAGCTGAGTCGAATGCACCTCTGGGGGCCAAGCCATCCACACCGGTGCCGTCATGTTCAGGCCAGCCGGTCCAGTGCAGCCGCGAGCGCCATCCAGGCCTCCTTGCCGGAATACATGGCGAGCGGTCAGTAGTCGGACGCCGGCCCGAAAAAGTTCCCGCGCAATGCAAACTCATTGCATTTTCGCGTGCAGCTACGGCTTGGTGGCACTGACCAGCGTGTTGCGCATGAACATCGCCCCGGCCTCGGAGTCCGGTTCGGGCACCGGCCGGCCGACCTCGTCGAGGTACTCGACCAACGGAGTACCGAGCGCGGTCCAGCCATGCGCCCCGAACCATTCAGTGGCCGGTGCGCATTGCTCGTTGTAGACCAACTGGAAAAACGGTCTCGCGTCACCGGCCGCGACGACAGCACGTTCTTCTTCCACTTTGGCGGCGAATACTTCCGGCGGAAGCGGGCTGCCGTCCTCCACAGCGGCGTGGCTGCCGGGGCAGGCCAGGTTGTCGATGCCGGTGAACAGCTGCTCCTGCGCGGCGGCCGGTAGATAGATCAGCAATCCCTCGGCGATCCACGCTGACGGTTTGGCCGGATCAAAGCCGTTCTCCTGCAACGCTCGTGGCCAGTCGTCCCGCAGATCGACCGCGACCTCACGACGCTCGGCGCGCGGTTTGGCACCCCTCCGGAACAGAACCTCACGCTTGAAATCGAGCACCTGCGGACGGTCCAGTTCGAAGACCGTCGTCCCGTCCGGCCAGGGCAGCCGATACGCGCGCGAGTCCAATCCGGCCGCCAAGATGACCACCTGGCGCGCCCCGGCGTCGGCAGTCCGCTGGAAATACGCGTCAAAGTACCGCGTGCGAGCACCCTGGAAATTGACGAAATGCCCACCGAAGTCGGTGCTCTTCAAGTCGTGGTCGACAAGCTTGCCATCGAGCAAGTCGGCCCAGGCACCGCCGACGGCACGGCAGAACAGCTCCGCGTACGGGTCGAAAGACAGCCGATCGGGCTTCTGGGCCTCCAAAGCCCGTGCCGCGGCCACGAACAGCGCGGTCGATCCCACACTCGTTGTGATGTCCCAGGTGTCACCTTCACTGCGCACCCAACCGACATTAATGCGCGTCCGGACGGTCCGGCTGCCAAGTGCCCGGCAGCATCGGCGCCTTGGCTCCAGCACCGAATTGATCGCCAGTTACCGTGGTCAAGCCGGCCGCCGCGGTGGCGGTGTCCTTCTCAACCGTGCCGGCAAATCCCAGATTCGTCGCACCCTGATCTGAAGCGGTCGGCCCGACCGGGTCCGCATCCTGTGGTGCATCCCATTCCGGACCGACCTCAACGTCCATGAATTCCTGGCCGTGGTCGCGCAGTTCGGTTCGACGGCGCCGTCGCCGACGGGTCTGCTCGCGGGCAGCTGCCGCTGCCGCCGCCGCGGCGGAATCGGGTTCCGGTGCCTTCTTCTTGGCGCTAGCGGCGGCGCTGGTGCTCATCCCCTCGCCGAACCCGATGCCAGGGCCGCCGCCAACCAGGAAGGGATAGCTGAAGCCCGGTGCCGGTGGGGCCGTTGGCGGTGCCGGACCGGCACCGGTCCCCGCACTGGTCGCGGAGGCGGGTGTCGGCGCCGGGGCTGGCGCCGCGCCCGACGCGGGAACCGACGCAGGCATCCCGGCGACCGGCACCATGGCGGGCGCGGCTGGGACCGGTGGCGCGGCGACCGGTATTGCGGGCGGCGGGATTCCGGCCAGCCCGGACAACCCCGCGAAGCCAGTCACCGCCCCTAGGTTGGAGATGGCGCCGCTGATAGCGACAGCGAGCAACTGCGGCGATTGGGTCAGCGCTTGGACGATCTGCGCGATGTGGGTGGGCCAGTCGAACAGCATCAGTTCGACGAGGAATTGCATCGCCGCCGCCGGGTTGGTGAACAGGTCCTTGGTGAACGTTTGAAAGTCCTGGCTTAATTCGAGCGCACGAACCAGCCACCAGATGGGTTGGGCCGCATTCGTGTAGTCGTCGTAGGGGATCCCGTTGACAGTGCCTTCGGCGGGATCCCATATCACCCGACCACCGGTGATGATGCGCAGAACTTCAGCAACGAAGTTGTCGATCGGGGTGGCGTAACCGCCGTGTTCATGGCCGTCACCCGCGGCTTCGGCGGTCACTATCTGCGGCGCCGCGGCAGTCGGCGGCGTGGATGCGACTGCCGCGCCGGACACCGCTTGATAGGTCGCCATCGTGGTGGCTGCCTGAATCCACATCCGCATGTAGTCGGCCTCGTTGAGCGCGATCGGGATGGTGTTGATCCCGAAGAAGTTCGTCGCCACCAAGACGCCATGGATGGCGTGGTTGGCCGCGAGCTCGGCCAGTGTCGGCATCGCCGCCAAAGCGGTGGCGTAGGCGGCGGCCACCGTTTCATGCCGCGCGGCCGCGGCCGCACTGACCGTGCCAGCTTGCATCAACCACATCAGATAGGGCACGTGGGCGGCTACATACCGCTCAGCAGTGGGGCCTTCCCAGGCACCGCCCTGGACCGCGCCCAGCACGGCCATGAGTTCGTCTGCTGCGGCACTGTATTCGGCACTCAGCGCCGACCACGCCGCCGCCGCCGCCAGCAGCGAACCCGGCCCAGGTCCGCTGCTGAGCAACGCCGAATGCACTTCCGGCGGCGACGCCATCCACACCGGGGACATCACCGCAAGCTTCGGCACGTGATAAACATGGTTTTCATTATCGACATTCGAACACCGGGGACGGCCACAGTGCAAGTCCCGTTGTGGATGTGACGGCTCGGCCGCGTCGTCACTTGCTTGCGGCCCGCGAAAAGAAGGCCGGGATTTCGCCAAACCCGCAAAGGCGCCGGCGGCACGGGGATAGGCTGTATTGGCCGAATTTCTCTGGTGACGGGGGAGCCCCAGGTCGGCATGACAACGCAGTCATGGCGTATCGGGAGGTGTCGGATGTCGTTTCTGATCGCAGCGCCGGAGGCGCTGGTGGCAGCGGCAACAGATCTAGCCACCATCGGGTCGACCGTCGGCGAGGCTAATGCCGCCGCCGCGGCCAACACGACGAGGTTACTGGCTGCGGGCGCAGACGAGGTTTCCGCGGCGATCGCGGCATTGTTCGGCGCGCACGGCCAGGCCTATCAGGCATTGAGCGCGCAGGCCGCCGCTTTTCATCAGCAGTTTGTGCAGGCGCTAAATGTGGGCGGGACATCGTATGCGGCTGCCGACTATGCCGCCGCGACACCGCTGCAGCCCCTCCTCGACGCGATCAATGCGCCGTTCGTCGCGGCTACCGGGCGTCCGCTGATCGGCAATGGTGCCAACGGAGCCCCGGGAACCGGGGCCAACGGCGGGGCCGGCGGTTGGCTGATCGGCAACGGCGGCGCCGGCGGGTCCGGAACGTCCTCAACGACCGCCGACGGCGGTAAGGGCGGCGCCGGCGGGGCCGCCGGGCTGCTCGGTAGCGGCGGGGCCGGCGGCGCCGGCGGCAACACCTCGGCCGCCGGCAAGGCCGGCGGAACCGGCGGGGCCGGCGGGAACGCCATGCTGATCGGCGCCGGTGGCGCCGGCGGAGCCGGCGGCAGCTCGACGGATGCCGCGGGCACGACCGGCGGGGCCGGCGGGGCCGGCGGCAACGCCGGCATGCTCTTCGGCGCCGCCGGCAACGGGGGTCCCGGCGGGTTGACCAACGGCATCGGTGCCACCGGCGGGGCCGGCGGGGCCGGCGG
>NZ_UPHT01000137.1 GCF_900566085.1 Mycobacterium attenuatum | reverse complement strand
CGTCGCGGATCAGACCGTCACGCACCCCGTGCAGCATGTTCACAATGTTGCGGAAGGCCTGGTTCATCTGGCCCATGGTGTCCAACGAGGTCGCCTCGGCCAGACCGCTCCAGCCCGCGCCGGAGATGTTCTGCGAGGACGCCCACATCCGGCGGGCCTCGTCCTCAACCGTCTGAGCGTGCGTCTCGAAACGGCCCGCCATCGCGCGCATCGCGTGGGGGTCGGTCATAAAGCGTGTTGCCATGTTGCCTGTCTCCTATCTCGAAGTCCGTTGTTGTAAGAGTTCTAGCATTTGAATCGTGCGGTGGTGGCAGCTTTGCGGAATCGCCTACGGCGCGCCCGCGGATTGCCGCCCTCACATATGCGACATGCCCCCTTTTTGGCCGGTTCTTGCAGCGGTCACACGACCACCTGCTTGGGCATAACTATTGGCTTGAACCCGTAACGCGGCCCGGCGTACGCGCCGGCGCCCTTGGCGGCAGCCGCCATCCCGGGCATCCCCGCCATTCCGGAGACCGGTGCGGCTTCCTCCGGGACACTCCAGCCGCTACCCGATAGCAAGCCGGCGGTGGAAGCCGTTGCTGGTGCGGCGCTCGACCAGCTCGCCGGCACCGACAGGCTGCCGACCAGTGACGCCTCGCCCAACCCGGCCGAGATCGCTCCGGCGCCGGCCGCGGGTGCGACGCTTTCTGCCAGCCCCGCGCCCGCGGCGGCGGCCGCTCCTGCCGCACCTTCGACAGCTTCTGCGGCTGCCTCCGTCGGCGCGAGGGCGTTGGAGAGGAATATCGCATTGGGGATCGCGGCCATAACGAACCACGCGGCGGTGTTGATCGCTCCGTTACATATGTTCGCTATGAACGGATTAGCCATGAGCGCGTCAATGTCGGAAATGATCCCGGTCAGTCCGGTCGCGTCGAGAACCGACGTGACCGGAGAGGCGAGCCCGGAAATCGTATTGGGCAATGCGGTAATCAGGTCGGTGAGTTGCGTGACGCCGGAAGAAGCGGCGGCCTGGCTCACCGCGGCGGCCTGGGCGGCGATCCCGCCGGGGTTAGTGGCCTGCGACGGCGGGGTCAACGGGGACAACACCCCGGCGGCACCCGATGCCGCCGCATAGCCGTACATCGCCATCGCGTCTTGGGCCCACATCTCCATATAGTGGCCCTCGGTGAGCATGATCGCCGGCGTGTTGATGCCCAGGAAGTTGGTGGCTACCAACGCCGCCAGCAGAGCCCTGTTGGCAGCGATGATGGGCGGAGGAACCGTCGCGGCAAACGCCGCTTCGTATGCGGCTGCCGATGCCATGGCTTGCACACCGGCCTGCTCCGCCGCAGCGCCGGTATAAGCCAACCAGGCTATGTAGGGCTGAGCTGCGGCGGCCGCGGCCAGCGACGCTGGGCCCAACCATAATTCGCCGGTCAGCTGCGCGATGATCGACTCAATTGAGGCCGCTGTGGTGCTCAGCTCGACGGCCATCCCGTTCCAGGCCGCCCCGGCCGCAAGCAGCGGTCCGGCGCCTGCGCCGGTGTACATCAGTCCCGAATTGACTTCTGGGGGCAAGGCTGCGAAATCCATTTCGTTCCTATCCTTTTGGCTTGTTTTCGCTCAGCTATCGCGTGGTGCCGGGTACCTAGACGCTCACTTAGACGCTCACCGGTTTCGGCATGACGATGGGTTTGACGCCGTAGCGTGGCGCACCGAAGCCGGCGCTGTTGCGCGCGGCCGAGGCCAGTCCCGGCACCCCGGGATAGAGCATGCCCGGAGTGGCTGCTGGTGCCGCGGCGGTCCATCCGGCACCCTGCAGCGCTCCGGTGGTTGTGCTCGAGACCAACGTGGCCTGTCCGGCCCAGCTGGGCGGCACCGACAAAGCGCCGATCGCCGACGCCTCGCCGACGCCGGCCGCGATGGAGCCTTCACCGAGCGCTGCCTCGGCCGCGCCGAGTTCTCCCAAGGCGGCTTCGCCGCCGAGGAAGGAGTCGGCGGCAGCGGCCTCTTCGGCGGGAAGCAACCCACCGCCGGCCAAACCGAGCAGGTTGGACGTGGCGGACGCCCAGTTCCCCATCCCGATGTTCAGGATGTTGGCCATGCCACCGGAGAACTGGTCGGGGATGGCTTCAGTCGTCCCCTGGATGAGGCCGCCCATGCCCGACATCAGTCCGGAGAAGGGCGAAGCGGCCGCCGAGGAATTGAGGGCCTCGGTGGCACCGTAAGTTCCGGCGCTGATCCCCAGGGTGTTCACGAACTGGTCGTGCAGGGCAGCTGCCTCGGCGCTGATCTGCTGGTAGAGAACGCCATACCCAGCGAACAGCGACGCCTGTAGTGCCGACACCATGTCGGCGGCTGCGGGAGCTATCGCAGTCGTCGGTGCGGCGGCTGCGGCGTTCTGTGCGGTCAATGAGGTGCCGAGCGCCCCTAGCTGGGCAGCCGCAGCTGTCAGCTCTTCCGGCACTATCTGCAGGAATGACATTGGTGCCTCCTAATGTGAAACATGGCGACCTTTTGACTCCCCGGGTCAACCCTGTGTGTTTGCGTAACGACCCCTGTGTATTGGCGTAACGCTAACCAGCCATGGCTTCACATTCGCCATCGAAAGCCTTAGGGTGGCAAACGTTTACGGCCTCTTAACGCTGGCGCGGGCAGTTTTAACAAGCTCCATGCGAGCGACACGGCCGTGTCATATGACCCCGATCGGCGTTGGTGTACTCATGCGCGGGGCGGGTGATCCTACTCAAACCCCCGCCAAGGCGCACGCTAGTGTTTCCTGGTTCGTATCCACATTCGTACCCAGCAGGGGATGTCGGGCGTCCGGCGTTCGGGCGCTACATTCGCCGCCGGGCCCCCATAGCCCAATTGGCAGAGGCAGCGGACTTAAAATCCGCACAGTGTCGGTTCGAGTCCGACTGGGGGCACGGGATTTCCTGCGGGTAGAGGGCAGTCCTTGCCTCAAACGTCGACAGCCTTGGGTCCCTGCACACCGGTCCATGGCTGCATGAGTCGGTAACCGGCTATTGCGCTGACTTCAGGGACAGTGCATATGCTCGGCCCTTGGCGCCACTGTGGGGACGTCATTGCGTAATACGTATGATCATGGCGGGCTAGATACCTTCTAGACAGGCGTTTTACCATCTTGTATTGACCGCTTTAGGCCGTTGGTCATACGCTCTTGATGACTGTGTCCGCACCCAATGTGCCGGTCTAGGCGCCAGCGGAGGTTGGGATATGACGTGAACAGCGCAGCTCCCAGCGTCTTCGAAGCCGGCCTTCCGACGTTCGCCTACGACCTCACCGCCACTCCACACGACGTCCTCGAAGATCTCCGACTGGCGCAATCGCGCGCGCCTCTCGCCATCGGACCCCTCGGCCCGGAAATCCTGTCCTACGAACTGGCTCGCGACGCATTGCGTGACAGCAGATTCCGCCTGCCACCTGGCATCACCCTGGCAGCGCAGGGCATCACGTCGGGTCCGTTGTTTGACAAGTTGGCAAGCAGCCTTCTGGGCCTGGACGGTGCATCACATGTTCGGTTGCGCAAACTGGTTTCCAAGGCGTTCACACCCCGCGCGATATCACGTCTTCAAGAGACGATCCATGGGGTGGTGAACGGCCTGATCGACCGGGTGGTTGACGCCGGGCGGTGCGACGTCGTGACCGACATCGCCTATCCCTATCCCACCCCGATCATGTGCGCGCTGCTCGGAGCGCCTCGCGAGGATTGGCAGTTGTTCGCGGACTGGACTGAGGAGGTCTTCAAAGCCTTCAACTTCCAGCCGGACGTCACCTTCGATGAGTCCGCGATCATGCGCGCATGGAACGAACTCGACGCTTATGTCGACGACATGGTCGCCGCCCGCCGAAACAATCTGACCGATGACCTGCTATCCGAGCTGATACGCGCAGAAAGCGACGGCGACCGGCTCAGTCTCGGCGAGCTGCGCATGCTGGTGGCGGGCTTCCTGATGGCCGGAACGGATACGACGCGAAACCAACTGGCGGCGTCGGTGCAGGTGCTCTGCGAGCACCCGGACCAATGGATGACGCTGCGCGACCATCCAGAGCTTGCGATGCAGGCGGTCGAGGAAAGCATGCGCCACTCACCGGCAGCCTGTATCGTCCCGCGGGCCGCCACTGACGATGTTGAGTTCGCCGGGTACACGTTCCCGGGAGGGACTTTCCTACTCGTGAATACCTTTGCAGCCAACCGAGATCCAGCGATCTATTGCGATGCGGACCGCTTCGGCATCGCGCGCAAGGACGTACCGGCAATTGTGACTTTCGGCGGTGGCGCGCACTACTGCCTCGGGGCTAACCTCGCACGCCGCGAACTGGCGGAAGCACTCACTGTCCTTAGCCGTCGCCTCCCCGCCACCCGTCGCGTCGGACCGGCCCCGTGGAAACCCCTGCTGGGAATGACCGGTCCCACAAGTCTTCCGATCGAATTCACCGGCGAAAGGCTAGTGAGGGCGGATGCGTAGCCGTGGCTGGGCCGGTTTGACACCCTCGTCGGACGAGGAGGCCATTTCGCGAATTCTGACTGCGGTAGACGAAGAGGTCGCCGAGCATGGAGCGGCAATACGTCTTGCCGACGTCGCCCGCAGACTCGGGGTCACTCGCCAGACGGTGTACCGCTATTTTCCCAATGCGGACGCGCTGCTCATCGCCAGCGCAATGCGTGCTGTCGACGGTTTCATCGACCAAGTTGCAGAACATGTTCGCGGACTCAACGACCCAGTCGCCGCAATCGTTGAAAGTGTGTCGTTTGGAATCGAAAATCTCGCCGGTGATCCACAGCTGGAAAACTTGCTGACCCGGCGACATGACGGCCAAGCCGTCACCTCGCTGACGTCCGACACGGCCATTACAATCTGTTTGTCCGTCTTTCACCGCTTCGATGTGGATTGGAGGCTTCACGGTTACCACGGCACCGCGCTCGGTGAACTCGCCGAAATGACCTTGCGCACAGTGCAGTCCATCCTGACCGATCCCGTGCAGCCACCCCGTGAGGGAATCGAATTACGCCGGTTCATTAGTCGATGGCTCGGTCCGGCCATCCTGTATCCACGGCTGGTGTCGCTGGTTGGCGCTGCTCGTTAGCTATCCAGGTAGCTGTCTGAGATTCTCTGCGCGAACGGTTCCTTGAGGCACTGACCGCGGAACGGTTTGTCAGCGCTTGAACTCGCGGATCGGCCCGACGACAACCGGCTGTGCCGTGCCGCAGTCCGGTGAGGATAGTCCGGGGGCTTGATTCGGGCCCCCAGGTTCAGCGCGGCTCGGCCGCAAAACCCACTGCCAGAGCGGGTTTGGTGCTGAATGACCTGTGTGGCAATCAGCCTAAACTCGTGGTTTGAGTCCGGGTGCGGAAGAACTCCTTACTGGCCGGCTGCAGGATCAATATCAGGATGGTTCCCACAAATGTCAATTCCAGGAACGCGAAAAAAATGATGATGACACCAATGCCAGCAGCCAGCAGCGTGAAAACCCCGATCGGTAGGAGCAGGATTGACAAAATCGCCTCTACCACCGAAACAACCAGAAGGACTTTTCTGGTACGGCCCTTCACAGCGGCGATTCCACCCCATATGAACAGAACGCCCAGGGCAAGCCGCACCAACGCGAACACGCCCTCCCCGACACGCCACGCATCTGTCACAAAGTGCTTGATGTCGAGGATGTCGAGAAGGAACAACAGTACAAAAAGATGGATGAGAATTTCCATGCCGCCAAGACCAAACGAAATGACCGCGGCGGTGGTGACGGCACTTGGGGGCCGTCCGGCGCGGTAGTCACCCGACATGGCAGTGCCGTACGCCGGGGCTGGAATGCCATAGCCGGGCGGTGCGGCGCCAAAGACCGGCGGTGGGGCCGGTTGAGGATGGGGCGCAGCCGCAGTATGCCTGGGCGGGCCGTGATCCGGATAAGACATCGGTTCCTCCCGTGGGCGGCGGTGTGAACGGCGCAAACCCTGACTGCCATCACACCACGCCTCACCGAAAAGCGCGCCATGACCCAAAGAAACGATGGTGTCGGGCCTTGTTGCGCCCGCGCTGGCCCGACTGGTCGCGCCGGATGAATTTCGCCGAATGGGACGAATCGGGCACCCGCGCAACCGACATCCACTGAAAGGCCGGTGACTATTGCCCAGCCGGTCTGCGTGACGACAGGCTCGGGCGCCCGAGCGCGCTATTGCCCGTGAGGCAACACGGCCAGCAGCACAGCCCACCGACCGGCATGGCGTCGGATCATGCGCGTTGTCTGTGGGCGCTCACGGCGAACTCGGTCAGTCGCCGTCGTCGATGATGTGCATCGCGGCTTCCTCGGCCGAGGCTGCGCCGCCACTGATACCGACGTCCTCGGCGACCAGTTCTGCCTCGGTGTCTTCGCCGAAGCCCAGGTCAGGTGCGACAAGGCGGCCCGCTCGGGCCCACCCGACCTCATCGCGCTGCGGGAACTCTGTCTCGCGCTCGGCTTGATCGGAGCGTTGCTGTTCGTCGTCGTCCAGCCACACCCCAATTCGCGACGCCGGATCCGGTTCTTCTTGCGCAAGCAGCTGATCCAACGTTTCGGACGGCCCGAAGGCGCCACGCGGGTACGGTCTCTCCGGCGGGGAGTACCCCTCATCGAGGATGTCGTCGACGCCCCGGTCGATCAGCGTGTCCTGCGGTTGAAGCTGGTTGTCGTCTTCCGCGTCGGCCCGGTAGGCATTGCTCACGGTGTCCTCCTTCAAATCCTGACCGCGAAATCGTGATCGCGCCGGATGTTTTCGACTCGCGCCAAGCCACAATCTAGCGCTTCCCGATTGCTGCGCCCTAGGGCCATTGGGCCTTCAGGGGCAGCGAAGCCACATCGATCAGTCGGCACCCACCACCGTTTTCAATTCCGGCCAATCTCGGTTGGAATCCGACTGGCGGCGGGCTGAAACCACGGCGGAAGGCCAGCAACTTGGCAACACTTCTGTCCGCCATCCGGGGCCGAATCATGTTGTCCACTTGCGTCTTTGGCCGGCTCAACGCTGCTTCGGTGACCACTGGCAAATGGTTGTGTTCGCTCCTGCTCAATCACCGACCACTTTTCGGAGCTTTCCCATATCCCGCCGGTTGCCGGACTCTGTGGTCGCCGATCCGGAAGTGCTTCATGGCGGACCGTCTTTGCGGCCATTTTCCGGCCCGGCTATCGGCCTGCCCGTCGTGGTTTTGTGGCAGCCCGCAAGCCAGAGGGTGACCGCCGTCATCGCCGCAACGGCGACCGGTGTTGCGCTACTCGCTTACACGGCAATCGAAGTCGGCGTCGTAGTAATACGGGATTCGCAGCTGATCCGCCAAGGCGGTCGGGTTGCTCGCCCTTCGGTAAAGGCCTGGCATCTGGTGCTACCCCTTGGTGATGCTGTTGCCCAAGCCGAGGTCTTGAATCTGCGGGTTTCCCTCCCGGTAGGTGACGGTGTTGTTCAGCCCGGCGATGACGATCTCGGCATCCACCCGCTGGAAGCGGAGTTTGTTCTCATCCCCGCCAATGACGACCGAGCCGCATCTGCCGGTTACCGTCAGGGTGTTCTTGGAGCCGCCGATGTTCAGTGACTTCCCGTCGGCGCAGTCCAGCTTGTCGGTGGCTCCAAATGTTCCATCGTTGATGGTGTTGTTGATCTCGGCGATCGGCGGCTTAGATGGCCCTTTGTTCTTCGAGCTGCACCCGACCAGGCCCACGGTGACCACCGCCACCCCGGCGACGATCTGAAGCATGCTTCTACTCACTGTGGCCAACTTTCTGTCATCGCAGCTATGTCATCGCCGACCAGGTACCGGTGGACTCCCACGCGTTCCCGGTGAAAGAAGTTGGGCCTCCGCCACTGTAGGTTCCGTGAATCTGGGGCGGCCCCTGACGAATCAGCACGGTTCCGTCGAGGTTGAAGATGAAGGTGGCCGGCCCGGACAGGTCTTGCTCGTAGCGGCAACTGGGATCAGCGGGTGAATGGCCTGTTTGGTGTCCGTTGAAGGTTCCGGTGGCGGTCAGCCCGGACAAAGTTCCGGTGAACTGCTCCTCGTAGGTATCCGTGGTGCCAAACGGAGCCACCAGGGTTCCCGCGCACGAAACCGAGCTTCCGCTGACCCGGCAGTCGTATCGGCTCTCGCCGTTGCCGATGGTCTTGATGCCGAGGTGGGAAGGTAGGCCCTTCCCGGTGCCACCGCCCGCCGGCGTCGAGGGGGGCGGATTCGGGTTCCCGCCTCCGCCGGCACCTCCATGGCGGCACGCGTTGAAGGCCTCGACGCATCGGGCAACGTCTTCGGGCGCCACGTACCTGACTCCGTAGAGACCGGTCTTCACGCTGGCATGCAGGCATTCACGCAGGTCGCTGCTGCACGTGGGTGAGGGCGCGGCCGAGGCGATGTTGGCCGGGTGCAGGCAAGCCATCAAGGATGTGGGCACATCGATCGCCGGAACGTACAGCCCGACCGCAGCCGCTGCGGCGACCGCGATCTTGCCGAGCCGGGTGGTCATGCTCGTAGCCATTGGTCGCCCATCGCTCTTTCCCGTCGCCTGCCGCTACTTGACTGACGGCCAAGTGCCTGTTCGGGCACAGATCGGGCCCAGATCGGGCCGGTATGGCATTCGGGCGGAGAGTCTGCGCAGCCCCCCTGAGCACAGCGTTTCTGTTGCATCGGTCCCTCACGCATGACCACCGTGGCGCCGGGCTGGAAAACATCACTGACCGGGCCGGAAAGACCTTGTGTGGCAACGTGATTGCCGCGGGAAACAGATTGCGTGTGACGGTTCTCGTCACCGTCGACCCAGACTGTGTTGCGGTGATTGCCATCCGCTCTTGATTGCGTCGAAATCGCATCGTCAGCACCTACTTGAGCGGCGTCCACGTGCCGGCGACTTCCCCTCGCGGCGTGGTAGCTGAAGTCGCCTCAGCACAACTGAACGTTGACTGCCGCTGTCCAGGACCGAAATTCAGGGTCACAGATCCGTCGGGGCCGAATACGTAGGTGTATGGCGTTGAATAGTTTTCGTCGAAGGTGCAGCCGTTGGCGTAGTGACCCTGTTGATGTCTGGCCTCGGTGCCCGTGACGGTCGAGCCCGACAGGGTCCCGCTGAAGGTTGCCGCGAAAGAATCGATGTCAGCGGGCCGAGGTTCCAACGTCGACGTGCAGGTGACCGTATCGCCATTGACCCGGCAGTCGCTGGCGTAACCCTCGAATTTCATCGTGAATCGTTGGGGCAAAGTCGAACCCGTTCGATCGTCGCCGCGAGCCGAGGTCGACGTGGGCGAAACCGGGTTACCGCCCCCACTGGTGTTGCCATGCGCGCAGGCATTGAAGGCCTCCACACATCGGGCCACATCCTCTGGCAGCACGTACCGGACGCCATAGATATCCGTTTTGGCGGCGGCATGCAAGCATTCACGCAAGTCGCTGCTGCACGTCGGTGACGGCGCGGCGGTGGCGACCCCGGCGGTGCGAGGGCACAACCGCGACGGCAGCGGCAGCCCCAGTGTCGGAGCGTATAGCCCTACCGCGGCGACGGCAGCCAGGGCCAGCTTGCAGAAGGTTCTGGTAGCCATCCACCACCTCGTCGTTGACGCTTCCTGCCGCTGCCATCGGCAGGAATCGGGCAACCCTAGCAACGCCGATCGGTTGTCAATAGAGACTTTGGGCCTCGTGAAGTGAATGTTCTGCGGCGTTCGGGGGAGTCCGATCGGGTGCGAATTCGCTGCACATCGTGTGCCGCCGTGACTAGGGTTGACCACGTGTCGTCGTGGCGTTATTGGTTGCTAGCCGGTCTGGGCATGACGATGATCTCGGTTGCGCCGGCGGTTGCCGCTCCGCCCGGCGACGACAACCCACCACCGGGGGAAGACCTCGACCGCTATCCGCTGGCCGCCGGGCTCTACGACGGTGTGTACGGCAGCCTCACGCCACAGACGCCCAACTTCTGGGGGTACTGGCTCTACTTCAAGACACCGGGGGGATGGTCATGCGGCCTGGCCCCCAACGGCGGCCCGATCGGCTGCGACATGGTGCCCGCCGACGCACCGCCGGGCACCAACCAGACCTTCGCCGATGCCGCCCATCCCGCCGGATACCGCCAATCCAATACTGCGACCTTCACCCGTGACGTCCCGGTGCTTCCCGCCGGTCAACGGGTGCAGACGCTTGGTGCCAGCTGCGCGATCGACGACACCGGTGCGGTGCACTGCCAGACGCAGGGCAACCACGGCTTCATTCTGTCCGCCGGCCACGGCGTGCTGTGGTAGCTGTGCGCTGCGGTTGCGGCGCCGGCCATAAACTGAACCTTCGTGGGCATGCTCTTTGGTTTTGCGCCGTGGATCGTCTACTGGGTGCTGGTCGGCAATGTCCCGTTCGAGATTGCCGTCGCGGTGTCGCTGTTGATCGCGCTGGCGGTTTTCGCGGTGGGCCGGGCCACCAACGAGCCCGGCCGAACGATTGAAATCGGTTCTGTCGCAACATTTTCGGTGCTAACGGTGCTGACCTTTGCGTTCAGCGAGCCGGTGATGGCGCGGTGGATACAGCCGTTGAGCAACGCGGGGATCTTGCTCGGGGCGCTGGCCGGCCTGCTGATCGGCAAACCGTTCGTCGGCGAGTTCGCCGCGGCCGAACAACCGCCCGACGTGGTCAGGACCGAGCTGTTCGACAGGATGAGCGTGAGGTTGACCTGGTTGTGGGTCGCCGCGTTTGCCGGGATGACGCTGTCATCGGTGATCCCGGCTATCGTGCTGCGCGACGCCACCATCCTCGACACGAATACGCCGCTGTTGTTCATCGGCTACTGGGTCGTCCCGTTTTCGCTGCTGGGTCTGGCGGCGCTGGCGTCTCGGCTATTGTCCGATCGGATGCTTGCCGGGGCGGGCGACGCCGTCCGGGAAACCTCCTTCGTCGCCTACGACGAAGCCACCATCGACGAGCTGTACTACCTTGCTCAGGAGCACGCCAATCGCGAAGTCGGCCCAGGTAAAGAGGCTTACAACGTCAAGGTCGGCGGCATGGGGATGCCGCTGACGGGCGACGAGTCGCGCAAGTCGTGGCCCTCGACCTACAAGGTTCGCGACAAGAAGCGCTAGCACATCTCGGCTCCCGTATACCCACGCGACAACTTCTCCTGCTAAATCATGCCCATGACGAACACGACGAGATGGTGGGTTGCGACGGTAGCGGTGTGCACAGCGCTGACGGCCTGCTCGTCGAGCACGTCCGACTTCCGGGCCGCGCATCCGGGCAAGGTGGATCTGAGCACGAGGGCCGGGACCGCTCTCACGATCACCCCGGACCGCATGTTGGCTGCGACGGGTGGCCTGACACCGGTGGCCTTCGGCAAGCCTGCGCACGGAACCATCGCCTACGGGGCAAACGGATCGATGATCTACACCCCCGACGCCGGCTTCGCCGGAACCGACGAACTCAGCGTCACCATCAGTCGCGCCGTCAAGACCTACGCCGAGAATCAGCTACCCCTGGCCACCATCGGCGGTGTCGCCATCAAGGCCAGCGCGCACGGGTCTGGGATTGCCGCGGTGCCCGGAACTTCCGACGAAATCTACGGCCTGACCGACCGCGGCCCCAATGTCGGTGGGCGCGCCCCCAACGAAAGGGTGTTTCCGGTACCGGACTTCCAGCCGCAGATCGCCAAGCTCAAGCTGGCCGACGGTGTGGCCACCATTGAGCGGACGATCCCGCTGCGCGGTCCAGACGGCTCACCCTTGGTCGGGCTGGTGGAGCGGCAGGCCAATACCGGCGAGTCGGCGGTTGACCTCAACGGCACGCCGCTGCCGTCGTCGGACTACGGAGTCGACCCCGAGGGCTTGGTCGCCACCCGCGACGGCAATTTCTGGATTTCCGACGAGTACGGTCCCTACCTGATCCACTTCGACGCCAATGGCAAAGAACTGGAACGTCTTTCACCGTTTGACGGCACATTGCCCAAGGAGTTGTCGCTGCGCAGCCCCAATCGCGGCATGGAAGGACTGACCATCAGTCCCGACGGCGCGATGTTGGCCGGCATCATGCAGTCGGCGTTGCAGACGCCGGGGCTGCAGGGCGACGCAAAATCGGTGCCATTGGCCCGCATCGTGACCGTCAACGTCATTGATCCCCAGATCGTCCACGAGTATCTGTATCTGCTGGCCAATCCTCAGGAGACGGACGTCTCGGTATCGGAGATCACGGCGCTGAGCGCCACCACCTTCCTGGTCGTCGAGCGGGATAGCAGGGCCGCACCCAACGCGGACAAGAAGATCTACACGGTCGACATTGCCGGGGCCACCGACGTAGGCCCCCGTTCGACGGTGCCCGGGGCGTCTTACCAGGCCGACCGCGGTGGGCTGCTCGTCAACGGGGTTCCGATCGAGACCACCGTCGGGGTTGGCACGGATACCGATGCCGTCGCCAAACTCAGGGCCGCCGGGATCACCGTTGCCACCAAGACGCTCAAGCTCGACCTGGAAGCGCTGCTGCGAACGCTGTCGGCCACTGGCGACTTCTACGGACACGACAAGATCGAAGGCCTGCTTACCCCGGACGGTGGTAAGACGCTCATCGTCGCCAACGACAGCGATTTCGGTCTGGCCGGGCTGGCGTCGGCAACCCCGCCGATGCGCCTGCAGCCCAAGGTCCTGCCCAACGGAACTCAGGACAACGGTGAGATTCTCGTCGTCGACACGACGGCACTGCCGCCGAAGACCGAGTCGGTGATGGTCGCGATCAAAGTGCGCTGACCGCTCAGTCGGTCACCGGCCGCAGCCGGAAAACCCTGATCTCGCGGGGCGCACATTTGGCGCGGTAGCGCTCGTAGCCGGCGTAGAAATCGGCGGCGGTGGCCCAGGCCTTGGCGCGGGCATCGCCCCTGAGCAGCTCGGCGCGGTACCGGCGAGGCGGTCCCTTGAATTCAACCGTGCAGTCGGGGTGCGTCAGCAGGTTGGCGCTCCACCCGGGATGGTTGGGTCGCCCGTAGTTGGACCCGATGGCCAGCAGCGTGTCGCCGTCTTCGAGAAACGTCAGCGGCTGGATGCGGGGCTTGCCGGATTTGGCGCCGGTCGAGGTGAGCAGACCGACCTTGTTCCAGCCGACCGAACTGAGCCGGCCGTTGGTGCGCGGGATCAGCGCTTTGTCGACACGCGGCGCAACGTGCAGGACGAACAGATCACCCACCGCGCTGATCAACACGCGCTCCATCAGGGCCTCATCCAGCCGTAACCGTCGTCCGCGAGTCGGGCTTTCCCGTCGAAGCGCCACGGCTTGACGGTACTCGATAAGTTGGACGGGCAGTGGCGAGGAGCAGCTTGCCAGACAAGGAGTATCGCGATGAGCGCTGTCAGTCGGGATGCGATTCGCGCGGAGACGATCACGATCACCGGGCACGGCGGCGACCACATCGAGGCCTACCGGGCCATGCCGCTCGCCGAGGGATCCCGGGGTGGCATCGTCTGGATCCATCACATGCCCGGCTACGACCGGGAGACCAAGGAGTTCGTCCGCCGGCTCGCGGTCAACGGTTACCACACGCTGGCCCCCAACCTGTATTCCCGCGAGGCGCCGGGCGCCGAACCGGACGATGCCGCCGCCGCGGCGCGGGCGGCCGGCGGGGTGCCCGACGATCGACTGGTCGGCGATGTCGCCGGCGCGGTGGAGCACCTGCGCTCGCTGCCGGGCGCAAACGGCAGATTCGGCGTCATCGGGCACTGTTCGGGTGGGCGCCACGCCTACCTGGCGGCGTGCTCGTTGCGGTTCGACGCCGCGGTGGACTGCTACGGCGCGTTCATCGTCGAGGATGCCCCCGAGGGGATGCCCAAGACCATGAAACCCATCCTGAACCTGGCCGTGCACCTCAGCTGCCCGCTGCTGGGATTGTTCGGGGCTGAGGACCGCTTCCCGGCGCCCGACGGGGTGGCCGCACTGGATGCCGAGCTGAGCAGGCTGGGCAAGCCGCACTCGTTCACCTCGTACGAGGGCGCTGGTCACGGGTTCTTCTCGGTCGACCGGCCGGCATACCGGGTCGAGGCGGCGCTGGACGGTTGGCGCCGCATCGACGAGTTCTTTGCTGCGTACCTGAAAGGCTAGGTCTGCCAACGCATGTGCACTTATCTGGCCGAACATCTGGACGTCGACGGCAGCGGCAAGGGTGCCACGGGGTGGTTCGGCGCCAGCCGCGCCACGGTGTATGTCGATCATCCCGTCCATGCCCGCTATGGCCACACGGTGAACATCGATGTGATCAATCCCGAGCTAGGCCCCTCAGCGCGGGTCGCGCTCGAACTCACCGAGGAAAGCGCGCTGGCGCTGGCAGACGCGATCCGCAAGGCGATCGCCCACGCGCCGGCCGGCCTGGCATCGAAGTATCAGGAAGTGTCAGGAGGACCAGGAGGACCGGTAGGCCACACATGAGCACCGAGCACGACTACCCGCAAATGGCCGCCGCGCGCGGACGCATCGAACCCGCGCCGCGCCGGATTCGCGGCTACCTTGACGACGCGCTGGTATTCGACACCACCGCCGCCCGCTATGTATGGGAATTGCCTTACTACCCAACGTATTACGTGCCGATCACCGATGTCCGCAGGGAATTGCTGCGCGACGAGGACCATCCCCAGGAGGTCCAGTTCGGACCATCGCGGTTGCACTCGCTGGTCGGGGCGCGCCGGACCTACCCGTCGGCGGCGCGGGTTTTCGATGCCGACAGCCACAGCGTGTTGGCGGGCACGGTGCGGTTCGACTGGGACCCGCTGCGGTGGTTCGAGGAGGACGAGCAAATCTATGGCCACCCGCGCAATCCGTACACCCGGGTGGACGCGCTGCGTTCGCACCGCCACGTCCGGATCGAGCTGGACGGTGTGGTGCTCGCCGATACCCGGTCGCCGGTGCTGCTGTTCGAGACGGGTTTGCCGACCCGCTACTACATCGATCCCACCGACGTGCGCTTCGGGCACCTGGAGCCCAGCTCGACGCGCACGCTGTGTCCGTACAAGGGCGCCACAACGGGCTACTGGTCGGTGCGTGCGGGCGACACGCTGCACCCTGACCTGGCCTGGACCTACCGCTATCCACTGCCCGCCGTCGCCGCCATCGCCGGCCTGGTGGCGTTCTACGACGAAAAGCTCGACATCATTGTCGACGGTGTCGCCTGCTCGCGGCCGCGGACCCAATTCGGCTGACGCCGGCGCGGGTACGGGGTTCAAGCGCACTGTGATATTCGCCTCTTTTGAGGGCGAAATATAAGGATTTCTTATCTAACGACTACGTAATTGGTCTGCAACAAATTAGCCATATAAACAAATCCTGCAGTAGGAAGCCTCTAAGAAGTTTGCTATCGTGCTTTTGAAGAAATGCCGGATAATTGCAGTCTGAGTTTAAACTGAGGTTACAGAGTGACCTGGGTAACAATGCCAAAATCGAAATCTTTTAGTCCAGAATTCAACGGCTAGACTCTTGCGAACGCGGTTAAATCAGCGCTTTTGGTGCTGAAATCCGGGTAGTCCCGGGCGGTCAGGTCGCACAGAGCGGTCGCGATGTCTGAAGCCCGCGCAACACAGCAAAGGCGGTGCTCACGTGAGCGATGTGAAAGGCCGAAACACCGGCCGGGATGATCGGGATGGCGGACAGGTCCAGCTTTTCGAGTCCGGCACCAAGCCTCATCTGAAGCCTCATCTGAAGCCTCATCTGAAGCCTGATCTGACGCTCGATGCGACGCCCGAATTGCCGGCCGCGGTCGAGATCCGCATCAACAACGGCCCCATCGCCGGCATGGACATGAGCCTCGACGGCAGCCGGCTGCTGGTGACCAACTACGGCGACAACAGCGTGTCGCTCATCGACACCGACACGTGCCGGGTCGTGGAGACCATCGCCGGCATCACCGAGCCGTTCGCGATCGCCACCGGCCGCACAGCGGCCGATCGGGCATACGTCAGTATCGTGTCGCCGTCTTACGACTCGATCGGCGTCATCGACACGTCCACCAACACCCTCGCCGCCACCCACCCGCTGACCCTGAGCATCAGCGACCTCACCGTCGACCCCGGCGGCAGCCACGTCTACGCGAGCCGGAACGGCGCTCGCGGTGCCGACGTCGCCGTCCTGGACGTCGTGACGGGGCAGGTCGAGGCCGTCGACATCGCGAGCGCCCCGGGAGTCACCGCCCAGTGCGTGCGCAGCAGCGCCGACGGAAGCCGACTCTACGTCGCCCTCAACGGACCGTCCGGCGGACAGCTGGTCGTCGTCGCCACCCGCGCCGAGCGCGACGCGGATCGCGGCGCCACCGGTCGCTCCCGCTGGCGCCGCAAGAACCCCAAAAGCACCAACGGCGGCCAGCAAGGCAAGCCGCAGCTGCGCGTTGTCGGCGCCGTCGACATCGGTTCGTCGGTTCGCGATATCGCCGTGAGTCCCGACGGCACCACCGTCTACGTCGCCAGCTGCAGCGCCGACTTCGGTGCCGTCGTCGACGTCGTCGACGTCCGCGCCCGCAAGGTCACTGCTACCCGCAAGATCGAGCAGATCGGTGGTTTGGTCACCCGCCTGACCCTCGGCGGTGACGGTGATCGTGCCTACCTGGTGAGCGAGGACCGGGTCACGGTGCTCAACACGCTGACCCAAGACATCGTCGGTACCGTGCGCGCCGACCAACCCTCGTGTGTGATCGAGAGCCGCGACGGCAGCCACCTGTACATCGCCGACTACCTCGGCACGGTCACCTTGGTGCCGGTTGCCGCGACCATTCCTGGCACCGACGACTCCCGCACCTGCGATTCGACGGAGTGGATCATTCCAGAGCTGCTGCAGTACGAGGCAGCGCTGGCCTGACGGCGCGGCCGGGGGTGGGCCTGGCATTGAACGCGGTTCTCGGGGGAACCCGTATCTCATGACCTACCGCGGCGATAGCATTCGCCCGACCAGACATGAGGCGGTGCTGCGCCGAGATCCGTAAGGCGGTACATCGATGTACAGCACGATGCAGGAGTTTCCGCTGACCATCACCGCGATCATGCGGCACGGTTGCGGCGTCCACGGCTTACGCGAGGTTGTCACCGCCACCGGTGACGGCTATCGGCACACCAGCTACCGCGACGTGGGGCAACGCGCCGCCCAACTGGCAAACGTATTGCGCCGCCTCGGGATCACCGGAGACCAGCGGGTGGCCACCTTCATGTGGAACAACACCGAACACCTGGTGGCCTACCTCGCCGTGCCGTCGATGGGCGCGGTGCTGCACACGCTGAACATCCGGCTGTTCGCCGAGCAGATCGTCTATGTGGCCAACGAGGCCGAGGACCGGGTTGTGCTGGTCGACTTGTCGCTGGCCCGGCTGCTGGCCCCGGTGCTGGCCAAACTCGACACCGTGCACACGGTGATCGCCGTGGGCGACGGCGACACCGCGCCACTGCAGGAATCGGGCAAGGCCGTACTGCGCTACGCCGAGCTGATCGACGGGGAGTCGGCCGAATTCGACTGGCCGCAGCTCGACGAGCGTTCCGCGGCTGCGATGTGCTATACCAGCGGCACTACTGGCAACCCCAAAGGTGTTGTCTACAGCCACCGTTCGAGCTTCCTACACACGATGGCGGCATGCACCACCAACGGCATCGGGGTGGGCTCCAGCGATCGGGTGCTGCCCATCGTGCCGATGTTTCACGCCAACGCCTGGGGGCTGCCCTATGCGGCCCTGATGGCCGGTGCCGACTTGGTGTTGCCGGACCGGCATCTGGACGCCCCGTCCCTCGTCCACATGATCGAAAACCTGCGACCCACCTTGGCCGGCGCGGTGCCGACAATCTGGAACGACGTCATGCATCACCTGGAGAAGGACCCCGGCCACGACGTGTCCTCGCTGCGGCTGGTGGCCTGCGGCGGCTCAGCGGTTCCGGAGTCGCTGATGCGCACGTTCGAAGAAAACCACGGCGTCCAGATCCGGCAGCTGTGGGGGATGACGGAGACATCGCCGATGGCCACCATGGCGTGGCCGCCCCCGGGGACCCCGCAGGACCGGCACTGGGCCATCCGGTCGACGCAGGGCCAGCCGGTGTGCGGGGTGGAGGCCAGGATCGTCGACGACAACGCCCAGGTGCTGCCCAACGACGGCAAAGCCGTTGGCGAGGTGGAAGTCCGCGGGCCGTGGATCACCGGCTCGTATTACCTGGGATATGACGAGTCGAAGTTCGACTCCGGCTGGCTGCGCACCGGCGACGTCGGCCGTATCGACGAGCAGGGCTTCATCACGCTCACCGACCGGGCCAAGGACGTCATCAAGTCCGGCGGCGAATGGATCTCCTCGGTCGAGCTGGAGAACCTGTTGATCGCCCATCCCGACGTGGTCGAGGCGGCCGTGGTGGGCGTGCCCGACGAGTGCTGGCAGGAACGGCCGCTGGCGGTAGTCGTGATTCGTGAGGGAGTCGACGTGAGCGCCGGTGATCTGCGAAAGTTCCTGGCGGACAAGGTAGCTCGATGGTGGCTGCCCGATCGGTGGGCCGTTGCCGCCGAGATCCCCCGGACCAGTGTGGGCAAGTACGACAAAAAGACCATCCGGTCCCGCTACGCCGACGGCGGTTACGACGTTGTCGAGGTGCACAACTGACCGCGAGCAGTCACAGAATCGCATAGATTCGGGTCGAATGGTGCGACTCTATGTCTGCTCGCGAGGAGGTGAATTGATGACCCTAAGGGTCGTTCAATGGTCAACCGGGTCGGTGGGCATTGCCGCAATCAAGGGTGTGCTGGAGCACCCGGAACTTGAATTGGCGGGCTGCTGGGTGCATTCCGAGGCCAAAGCCGGCAAAGACGTCGGCGAGATCATCGGCACCGCACCGGTGGGAGTCGTCGCCACCAACCGCGTCGACGAAATCCTGGCCCTCGATGCCGACGCGGTTGTCTACGCGCCATTGCTGCCCAGCGTCGACGAGGTGGCCGCATTGTTGCGCTCGGGCAAGAACGTCGTCACTCCGGTCGGATGGTTCTACCCGAGCGAGAAGGAAGCCGCGCCGCTCGAGGTTGCCGCGCAGGCCGGTAACGCGACGCTGCATGGCGCAGGTATCGGGCCCGGAGCGGCCACCGAGCTGTTTCCACTACTGCTGTCGGCGATGTCGACCGGCGTCAGCTTTGTTCGCTCCGAGGAATTTTCGGATCTGCGGACCTACGGCGCGCCCGATGTGCTGCGCTATGTGATGGGTTTCGGGGGCACGCCGGACAGGGCGCTGACCGGGTCGATGCAAAAACTGCTCGACGGCGGTTTCATGCAGTCGGTCCGGCTGTGTGTCGACCGGCTGGGCTTTGCCGCCGATCCCGAAATCCGCGCATCGCAGGAAGTCGCCGTTGCCACCGCGCCCATCGACTCCCCGATCGGGGTGATCGAACCGGGCCAGGTTGCCGGGCGCCGGTTTCACTGGGAAGCGCTCGTCGGAGACAAAGTGGTGGTCGAGATCACAGTCAACTGGTTGATGGGCTCCGAAAACCTGGACCCGCCATGGTCTTTCGGGCCGGCGGGGGAGCGTTACGAGATCGAGATACACGGAAACCCCGACACCTTCGTCACTATCAAAGGCTGGCAGCCCGAAAGCGTTGCAGCCGGGCTGCAAAACAACCCGGGCATCGTCGCCACCGCGGCGCACTGCGTCAACGCGATCCCCGCGACCTGCGCAGCGCCGGCGGGCATCCAGAGTTTCTTTGATCTGCCGCTGATCAGCGGCCGGGCGGCACCGGGCCTGTCGCGATCGAGCCTGCCCTGAGGTGACGACACGTCGTGCGGGCCGCGGTTAAAGTTGTCCGGAAATCGATTTCGAGACAAAGGGGATGGGCAACTGACACGTTCTGTCGTAGTCGAGCAATCGCGAGCAATACCCGTCACCGTCGAGGACGCCTTCAGTCGCACGCTGCCGATAGCGCTGCCGGTGATTTGTTCCCAGTGGTATGGCGTGATCCCGCCGATCAAGGAGGTTCGGGACCAAACCGGTGATTGGGACGCGGCGGGCCAGACCCGGGTCATCGCCATGGTCGGCGGCGGCCTGGTGCGCGAGACGCTGACCAGCGTTGACCCGCCGCGATGGTTCAGCTACACGCTCACCGACATCAAGGGCCCGTTGGCGCCGCTGGTCAGCCTGGTGGAAGGCAGGTGGAGCTTTGCGCCGGCGGGGACCGGAACCCGGGTGGCCTGGCAGTGGACGCTGCACCCCAAATCGGGCCTGACCGCACCGCTGCTGCCGCTGTTCGGCAGGATGTGGCGGGGTTACGCGCGCATCGTGCTCGAGAAACTCGCCGAGCAGCTGGTGGGCTGAACAGCGGCGCGTGGCGCTCGCGCTGCGTCGACGGCTTCAGCCCAATGCCGCGCCGTACACCTGCCGGCCTGCCAGAAACGTTGCGCGCACCTCGAGATCGGCGATCTCCTCGGGGGCGACCGTCCTCGGGTCCTGCGATAGCACGACCATGTCGGCGTATTTGCCGACCTCCAGCGAGCCGATCACGTCGTCGGCGAACAACTGCCACGCCGCGTCGAGTGTCTGGGCGCGGATCGCCTGCTCGACTGTCAACCTCTCCTGCGGTGCCAGCACGCGCCCGCTGGGTGCGGTGCGGGTGGCCGCGACGCTGATGTTGCGCAGCGGTTCTTCGGGCGTCACCGGCGGATCGTTGTGTAGCGAGATCCGCAGCCCGGCGGACACCGCCGAACCAGCCGGCGCCCAGCGCGACCCGCGGTCGAGCCCGAAAAGGCCGTCCACCAGGATGTCGCCCCAGTAGTGGATCTGGTCGACGAACAGGCTCACGGTGACGCCCAGCGCGGCGGCACGGCGCATCTGGTCGGGGCGCAGCATCGGCGCGTGCTCGAGCCGCAGCCGGTGATCGGTTCGGGGATGCTTGCGCAGCGCTTCCTCGTAGACGTCGAGAATGGTGTCGATTCCCGCGTCGCCCATGACGTGACAGGCCATCGGCCAGCCGCGCGGGAAGTAGGCCTCGACGATCTCGGTCAACTGCTCGCGGCTGTAGTTGGCGTGGCCGCAGGAACCCGGCGCGATCCCCATGGCGCGGCTGGCGCCGGTGGTGAGATAGGGAGCCGACAAGTCGATATTGCCCAGCCATGGCGAGCCGTCGACCCAGATCTTGATACCCACCTGGCGCACCATGTCGTCGCCGTTGGCAGGGGTCATGTCGGTGCTCAGCGCCGCGTTGGAGATCTCGTAGGTGCGCAGCCGCACGGTCAGCTCACCCGCGTCGTTCAACTGGTCAAGCATCGGGCGAAAGGTGGGCTCGAACGCCATCTCCGAGCACGTCGTCAGGCCCGCCTGATTCAACCGGGCGCACTCGGCGCGCAGCATGGCGGGATAGTCGGCCGGGTTGATCGCGCCGGCGACCAGCGGCAACAACGCGGCGGTTTCCTCGGCGGTGCCGTCGAGATCGCCGTTGGCGTCGCGACCGTACTTGGCGCCCTTTGGGTTTGGCGTATTGCGGGAGATTCCGGCCTGCCTTGCGGCGGTCGAATTGAAGTAGGCCTTGTGGCACGAGTTATGAAAGATGACCAGCCCGGTGTCAACGGCCAAGCCGTCGAGCCAGCCAAGAGTCGGCTCCGGCAGCCCCGGTTGCAGCAGCGGATCCCAGCCGAACAGGTAGGCGCCCGCCGCGCCTCGTGCGGCCACTTCCCGGTGAATCGCGCCGACCACCTCGTTTGCGTCCCGGACCGTGACCGGGCGGATGTCGACCATCCGGTTCGACAGCACCATGGACTCCAACAGCGGATGCCCGTGCGCCTCCACCAGGCCCGGCATGACACAACCCGATGCGGTATCGATGACCGGTGTATCGGAGCCGACCCAGCCCTCGACATCCGACCAGTTGCCCACCGCGACGATCCGGCCCTCTTTGACGGCAACGGCTTCGGCGGTTGGCCGTGCGTCATCGACAGTCAGTACCACACCGCGCACGACGAGGTCAGCAGCTGCCATCGGTGGCCTCCCGCCTGATATGCCGCCGGCAACCGGGACGCCACCGAGCGCTAGCCGGTATTTGACCACACCGGAGCACCGCAGTCATGACTTTGCCGGGCGCAGTCCGCCGCGGTCACGGTCGGCGATTTCGGCGCCGCGAGGTTGGGTAGCGTTGAGGCTATGTGCCGCCTCTTTGGCCTGCATGCCGGGAATGACGTTGTCACCGCCACTTTTTGGCTGCTGGACGCCCCCGACAGCCTGGCCCGGCAAAGCCGGCGGAACCCGGACGGCACCGGAGTGGGGGTGTTCGATGAACGCGGCCGGCCGGAGTTGCACAAGGAGCCGATGGCAGCCTGGCATGACACCGCGTTCGCTACCGAGGCCCGCGAGCTGACCGGCACGACGTTTGTCGCTCACGTGCGTTACGCGACAACCGGGTCGCTCGACGTCCGCAACACCCACCCGTTCTTGCAAGACGGACGAATGTTCGCACACAACGGTATGGTCGAGGGTCTGGACGTCATCGACGGACGACTACGCGAACTCGGCGCCGCGGATCTGGTGTTGGGCCAGACCGATTCCGAGCGGGTGTTCGCGTTGATCACCGCCACGATCCGCGCTTGCGGCGGCGACCCGTCGACCGGAGTTGTCGACGCGCTGCGATGGCTGGCCACGAACGTGGGTGTCTATGCGGTCAACATACTGCTCAGCAGCGCCACCGACATGTGGGCGTTGCGGTACCCGGACTCGCATAAGCTCTATCTGCTGGACCGGCGCGATCTGGCGGCATGCGGACCGGAATTTCACTTGCGCACCAAGCGGATTCGCGCGTGGTCACCGCATCTGTGCACCCGGCCGTCAGTGGTTTTCGCCACCGAGCCGATGGATGAGGACCCGCGTTGGTCGTTGCTCGAACCGGGCGAGCTGGTCCATGTCGACGCCGGGCTGCACATGACCCGCGATGTGGTGCTGGCAGATCCGCCCGATCACCTGCTCCGGCCGGCGGATCTGAGCTCGTCGGCGATGGCGGAATAGCTCGACGTGGCAAGCAGACGGGCACTCGTGCTGGCCGGCGGCGGATTGGCCGGAATCGCCTGGGAGACGGGGATTCTGCTCGGAATCGCCGAAGAGTCACCGGCGGCGGCCCGGCTGCTGCTGGATGCCGACGTGCTGGTGGGGACATCGGCCGGATCTGCGGTGACAGCGCAGGTCGCCAGCGGTTGCCCCCTGGCAGTCCTGTTCGAGCGGCAACTCGCCGCGACCTCGGCCGAGATTGACCCCGGCGTCGATGTCGAGGCCATCACCGAGCTGTTCCTGCGGGCACTGCGAGCCCCCGGTGAGCAGGGGCCGTTACTGCGGATCGGCACCGTCGCGCTGGCGACGCAGACCGTTCCCGAGCCGATGCGCCGGGCGGTGATCGCCCAGCGGCTGCCGGTGCACGAGTGGCCCGACCGGGATCTGCGGATCACCGCGATCGATACCGCCACCGGCGAAGTGGTGATCTTCGACCGTCATTCGGGTGTCGACCTGGTCGATGCGGTGGCCGCCAGCTGCGCGGTGCCGGGAGCGTGGCCGCCGGTGACGATCGCGGGCCGACGTTACATGGACGGCGGCGTGGCCAGTTCGGTCAACGTCAGCGTCGCCGAAGACTGTGAGGTGGCGGTCGTCTTGGTGCCGTCCGGCGCGGATACGCCGTCTCCGTTTGGCCCGGAACCGGCTGGCGAGATCGCGGCATTCCCGGGCACCGCATTGGCCGTGTTCGCCGACGAACAGTCGCTGTCGGCGTTCGGGCCCAACCCGCTGGATCCGCGCTGCCGGGCCGGCTCAGCCATGGCGGGACGTGCACAAGGCCGCCGGGAAGCGGCGGCCCTCGCCCGCTTCCTGGGCCTCTGATTCAGCCTTCGATCGCCGGTGGGGCCGGCTGGTCGTTCTCCGCTTCAAGCGCATCCAGGGCACGCGCCGCCAGGGCGCGACCGGCGGCGATCACCTCGACGGCGCGGTGGAATTCCAGGCTTCGGCAGGTCGCGCGCGGCACCTCGATCAGCAGGTCGGCGGGGTAGGCCGCCAGTGTGTGGCGAGCCAGCGCGGACTGGGCGATGTCGATCGTTCGATTCATCACTTCAAAACTGCCCATTTTCGGAAGTCCTGGCGCCTCGTCTTCGGCAGTGTCGGTGCCGTCGCGCTCGGCCGCGCGCTCTTCCAGCGCCGCGCTTTCGGGCCAGGACTCCGAGTCCTGCGACCCCGCTCCGAACCGGCTCAGCACCGCCCGCGCCGTCGGCCGGTCAAGCAGTGCCCGCGCGGCGGTGGCGTCGAAGATCGCCGAGGTGCTGCGGACCACTCGGTTCAACCATTCGGCGGTCATCCCCGGCTCTGTTGCGCGCGACGCACCGGCCTCGCTGCCGTTGAGGCTCACCGCAATGGTCAGGTCGGCGTTGACCGCGGCGATCGGCGCAATCGGAAGCGGATCCAGGATCCCGCCGTCGGCGAGCAGGCGTCCGTCGAGTTCGTGCGGGGCGATGACCCCGGGTATCGCGATCGACGCTCGGATGGCCTCGTCGAGAGGGCCGCGCTGAAACCACACCGACTTGCCCGCCAACAGGTCCGTGGCCACCGCCGTATACGGAATCGGCAGTTGTTCGATGGTCACCGGGCCGAGGATGTCGCGCACCGCATCCAGGATTTTCTCGGCCCGCAATACCCCGGCCGCGGTGATCGACGGGTCCAGCAGTCGCAGAATGGTGCGTTGCGTCAACGACTTCGCCCAGTCGGTGAACTCCTCCAACCGACCGGCCGCGTGCAGACCGCCGACCAGGGCTCCCATCGAGGATCCGGCGACCCCGACGATGTCGTAGCCGCGCTCCCGCAGCGTCTGGATCACCCCGATGTGGGCGTAACCACGGGCACCGCCGCTGCCGAGCGCCAGCGCGACGCGACCCGGAGATGATCCGCGCATCCGCACGGCTATTGGCCCGGTCATCCCTTCATTGTGGCCGATGTGGCTCCCAGGGAACCGGCCGGCAGTTTGTTGCAGCCGTGATCACAATTGCGCGACCGGCTAGAAACGCCCGGCGAATGGCTATCCGCATTCGTTGTTGGCGGCTGCGACCGCCGCCACGATCACCGCCGCCTGACGGGCCGGGGTGAGAGCCGTCCACCGGATATTCCAACTGCCGGCAACGCCGGATTGCGAGGTCTGCACCATCGCCAGATACGGCTCGACCATCGCCTCGCCGGTGCCGGACTGGGTTTCCATCCACACCTTGGCGGCATGACAGGCCTGGAAGTATTCCTCCTCGGTCGACTCCGCCGGGACATCAACCCGGGTCGTCACGCCGGTGGGTGAGATGCCGACAAGACCCGGCGCCAGCGAACTCGGAGCAAGCACCGACGATGGGGCTGCAGACGACGACGAAGAAGCGGCCCTGCCGCCGCCGCCGGGATGTGCGCAGCCGGTGACGACCGACAAACTCACCGCGACAGCCAGCGGCCCCCACACCAGCGGACACGGCAGGCCCCGACGACGAGATCCGCGCATGGTGCCAATTTATGCAACACTATCTGCCGTGATGAAGTGCGTCGGATTTTTCGAGTGTTGTCGGCCCTGACCTACCGCCGATAACCCGATCCGTCTCGCACTCTGGAGTTCTTTCATGGCTATGCCGCTTACCTCGCCGCTTACCTCGCCGCTTACCTCGCCGCTCTCTTTACCGATCGTGACACCCCCGGTCCCCGGGCCGACCCGGCTGCGGGTGCCCGATCTCCTGCACGCCACCGACCACGTCGCCGACGACGTGCTCAGCGGACGCTACGACCATCTGCTGCCCCCGGGCGGCCTGCCCGGGACGGAGCGCTGGTTTGCCCGCGTCCACGGAGACGACGACCTGGATATCTGGCTAATCGGTTGGGTGCCCGGGCACTCCACCGAATTGCACGATCATGGCGGGTCAATAGGGGCGCTGACGGTCCTGACCGGGTCGCTCACCGAATACCGGTGGGACGGCCGGCGGTTGCGGCGGCGTCGGCTCGATGCGGGCGATCAGGCCGGATTCCCGCTGGGGTGGGTGCACGACGTGGTGTGGGCGCCGCGCGAGGCCCCGGCCGCCGATCCGATTTCGAGTCCCATGCCGCCGACGCTGAGCGTGCACGCGTATTCGCCGCCGCTGACGGCGATGTCGTATTACGAAGTCACCGAACGCAATACGCTGCGCCGCCAGCGCACCGAGCTGACCGACCAACCCGAAAAAGCGTGATGAGCCGAATCGATCGAATCTTGGAAGCCGCCCGCAGCCGGTATCGCCGCCTGCCCGCCGGCGAGGTGCCTGAAGCGTTGCGGCGCGGCGCGGTGCTCGTTGACATCCGGCCGCAGGCCCAGCGCGCTCGCGAAGGCGAGGTTGCGGGCGCATTGGTGATCGAACGTAACGTCCTGGAATGGCGCTGCGACCCGACCAGCGAGGCCCGGCTGCCGCAGGCCGTCGGCGACAACGTCGAGTGGGTGATCCTGTGCTCAGAGGGCTACACCTCGAGCCTGGCCGCGGCCGCGCTGCTCGACCTCGGACTGCACCGCGCGACCGACATAGTCGGGGGATACCACGCGCTGGTGGCCGCCGGCGTGCTGGCCTCGGTGGACCAGTAGCCCGTACGGGCGTCAGCCCGACGAGCCGAGCGGCTTGGCGTCCGAGTGCAGTATCGGCCGCAGTCGCTCGGTCATCTGCTGGGTCCAGCCGGGCGGTGACAATATCGCGGCCCAGGCGTCGGCCGCGTCGGCGACGTAGTGATGCCCGTGCCCGGGGGGCACCTCCACCGCCACTGCCATGTCGGCGGTGACCTGCAAGAACGTCACAACCGGGATCCAGCGGGTCTGCGGCAGCACGTCGTAACCGCGCGGCTCGCGCAGCCAGTCGGGTTTCTTGAACAGCAGGTCGGGTGTCCACCACGCGATCGGATCCGAGGCGTGCTGCAGATAGACCACCCGCGGGCGCGCCCAGGGCTCGCCCGGGCGTTGCAGATCACTCGGGCGTGCGACGAACCGCACGTTGGCGCCGCGGTGATAGATCGGCAGCCACTCCGGTGAACCCGGATCGCGAGTAGAGGTCAGGTCGTTCCAAATGGTGTTGTTGAATGTCGGGCCGCTGAACAAGGCGCCGTCGGTGCGGGCCAGGACGTTGTCGAGACTCATGAACGGCGCCTCGCCGCCGAAGGATCCCAGGCTCTCACCGAACACCACCAACTTGGGGCGCTTGAATTCCGGCATCTGCCGGATCAGCTTGTCGACCGCCTCGAACAGCGCCTGCCCGGCATGGCGGGCATTCTCCTTGTCCACCAGGAACGACAGCCAGCTCGGCAGGTACGAGTACTGCATACTGACGATCGCGGTGTTGCCGTTGTAGAGGTATTCCAGTGCGTCGGCCTCGGCCTCGTTGATCCACCCGGTGCCGGTGGTGGTGGCGACGGCGACGACAGCGCGTTGCAGGCCACCGGCCCGCTGCAATTCGCGTGCTGCCAGCTCGGCGGTATCGGTAATTCCGTTGGCCGAGTCCAGTCCGGCGTAGGCCCGGATCGGCTCGGTCGCCGGCGTGCCATTGAACTTGGTCAGTTCAGCGACGGAGGGACCGGCTTCGACGAAGATGCGGCCTTGATGACCCAGCGAGTCCCACGTCACCAGCGATTGCGGGCCGCCCGACCTAAGCGACGACTTCGGCGGCGCCGTGTTGGGGTTCATCTCCTCGTTGACGGAGGCAAAAGTGCTGTTCATGGAGTGCATCGCGAACTTGAGCACGACACCGTTGAGCAGCGTGATCGTGAGCGCCACCAGCAGGACTACCACGATGGTCGCCGACACCCGGAACGGCGCGATCCGGTCGACCTGACCCACCAGGAAACCGACCAGCCGCCGAATGAACTGGCCGATTTCGACAAGAGTGAACAGCGCGATCAGCGACACGATCGCGGCCAACGGGTAGTCGTACCACTTCAGATGTTCGACACCCATCAGGTCGCGCACGTCGTCCTGCCAGACGTGGAACCAGATCGCCATCAGCACCATGCCCACCGCGCCGACGGCGATCAGCGGCAGCCACACCCAGCGCGGGGGTGGCGGGCTGGAATTTCGCGAGCGCATGTACCGGACCAGCCACACCGCGAAGACGCCCAAGCCATACCCGATGGCTCCGGAGATGCCGCTGACCAGACCCTGATAGAGCGGACCGCGCGGCAGCAGCGACGGCGTCATGGAGAACCACAGGAATATCAGTCCGAGCGTGGTACCGGTGAACGTGTAGTGGCGAATCCACCATGCCTTACGAACCCGTTGTGGCGCAGGTGTTTTCGCTGCCGGAACAGCGGACGTGTCGGTTGCCGCAGCTGTCGGCTGGGCGTCGGTGTCGGTGCTTGTGGCAGAGCGCGCTTCGCTCATCGGTGAGTGAAGCTGGGCGGGCGCTTCTCGATGAAGGCCGCCATTCCTTCCGATTGATCGTCGGTGGCGAACGTCGAATGGAAGAGCCGGCGTTCGTAGAGCAGTCCTTCTGCCAGAGTCGATTCGAAGGATCGGTTGACGGCCTCTTTAGCCATGCGGGTGGCCGACCTCGACAGTTGCGAGATGGTGGTGGCGACGGCCTTGGCCTCGGTCAGCAGGTCGTCGGCCGGCACCACCCGCGACACCAGCCCGCTGCGCTCCGCCTCCGCGGCGTCGATGGTGCGCCCGGTCAAGATGAGGTCCATGGCCTTGGCCTTGCCGATGGCCCGGGTCAGCCGCTGCGAGCCACCCATGCCGGGCAGCACGCCGAGCTTGATCTCCGGCTGCCCGAACTTGGCGGTATCGGCGGCGATCAGCAGGTCGCACATCATGGCCAGCTCGCAGCCACCGCCTAGCGCGTATCCGGCCACCGCGGCGATGGTCGGGGTGCGCACGGCGGCGAATGTGCCCCAGGCGGCAAAGAAGTCGGCATCGAACGCGTCGGCGAACGTCAGGCCTACCATTTCCTTGATGTCGGCGCCCGCGGCGAACGCCTTGGCGGAGCCGGTGATGATGATCGCCCCGATACCGGGGTCGTTATCCAATTCGGTTGCTGCGCTGGTTACTTCGTTCATCACCTGGCTGTTGAGCGCATTCAGCGCCTGTGGGCGGTTCAGCGTGATGATGCCGACCCGCTCGTCGCGCTCGACCAGAATCGTTTCGTAGCCCATGGATCGCCTTCCTAGAAGCTCAAGTCGTCATCGACCGGCTCGAAATACGCTGCGACATCGGCGCTCGTGATCTCGTCGAGGGAAGCCGGTGACCATTTCGGCTTGCGGTCCTTATCGACCAGTTGCGCGCGGATGCCTTCCACCAGATCGTGGGAGCGCAGGGACGCCGACGACACCCGATAGTCTTGGACCAGGACGTCTTCCAGCGTTTCCATGGTCGCCGCGCGGCGGACTGCCTCCAGCGTGACCGACAGCGCGATAGGGGAGCGGGTGGCGATCAGCTCGGCTGCGTCGTTAGCCCGTCGCGCACCATGATCCCGTAGCTTGCCGATGATCTCGGCGACGCTATCACCGGTATAGCATTCGTCGATCCAGTCGCGTTGTGCGGCAAGCTCACTGGGGGGCGGGTCGACGGCGTAGTGAGCAAGCGCACTCGCCACGCCGTCGTTGGCGATCGAGGCGCGGAACGCGTCGAGCTCGGTGTGCGGCACGTAGTGGTCGGCAAAGCCCATCTCGATCGCGTCGGCACCCGAGAACGGCGCACCGGTCAGCGCGGCGTGCAACCCGAGCGCGCCCGGTGCCCGGGACAGCAGATAGACCCCACCGACATCGGGGATGAATCCAATGCCCACTTCAGGCATCGCAACTTTGGACGTATCGGTCACCACCCTGGTGTCGCCGTGGGCACTGACGCCCACGCCTCCGCCCATCACGATGCCGTCCATCAGCGCCACGTACGGCTTGGAGAACTGGCCGATCTGGCCGTTCATCAAATACTCGGCGCGCCAGAACCGCCGCGCATCGACCCCGTCCTTGCGGGCACTGTGGTAGACCGCGACGACGTCACCGCCTGCGCACAAGCCGCGTTCCCCGGCTCCGGAGACCACCACTGCACGGACTTCGTCGTCGCGTTCCCATCGAATCAGCACGGTGCTGAGCAAGTCCACCATCGTTTGGTTCAGCGAATTGATCGCCTTGGGACGGTTGAGAGTAATGAAGCCAACGCCACCGTCGACATGGGTCAGAACTTCGTCGGATTCGCCAGTCACGGCCTCAGTCACGCCTTGTCTCCCCTCTCAGGAATCTGTCCAAGTCTGCCCCATGAGTTTGACCAGCAATCTAGATCGTGACTCGCCCCGGGGTGGCCGCGGGGCTAAGGTTTATCGTGAGCCGGACGACAAAACGGCAGCTCCGCTGGGAACTCGGGCGGGCCACTGATCGTTGAGCAGGTGTTCGCACAACTCGAAGCTGTAGTCATTTATGTGGAGCCACAAGAGAGGATCCGACTGTGCGGGAGACAAGTAACCCCGTATTTCGTTCACTGCCGAAGCAGAGGGGCGGATACGCACAATTCGGTCCGGGCCTGGCCCAGCCGGGATACGCGGCTGACCCCTACCCGGCTCCCTACCAGGAAACCCGGGCTGCGCGCCCGCTGACCATCGACGACGTCGTCACCAAGACCGGCCTGACCCTGGCCACGTTGACCGCCAGCGCCGTGGTCTCCTATTTCCTGGTCGCCCAGAACCTCAACCTCGCGATGCCGCTGACCATGGTCGGCGCGCTGGGCGGCCTGGCGCTGGTGCTGGTAGCAACCTTCGGTCGCAAGCAGGACAACCCGGCGATCGTGCTCACCTATGCCGGGCTCGAAGGCCTGTTCCTAGGAGCCTTCTCGTTCGTCATGGCCAACTTCTCGGTGGGCCCGGCCAACGCCGGAATGCTCATCGGAGAAGCCGTGCTGGGTACTCTGGGCGTGTTCTTCGGCATGCTCATCGTTTACAAGACCGGTGCGATTCGGGTGACGCCCAAGTTCACCCGGATGGTGGTTGCTGCCCTCTTCGGCGTGCTGTTCTTGATGCTCGGCAACTTCATCCTCGCGATGTTCCACGTCGGTGGCGGCGAGGGTTTGGGCCTTCGTAGCCCTGGTCCGCTCGGCATCATCTTCTCCCTGGTCTGCATTGGCATTGCGGCGTTCAGCTTCCTGATCGACTTCGACGCGGCCGATCAGATGATCCGCGCCGGAGCGCCGGACAAGGCGGCCTGGGGTATCGCTCTGGGGCTGACCGTGACGCTGGTCTGGCTCTACATCGAGATCCTGCGTCTGCTCAGCTACTTGCAGAACGACTAGTTCGGGCGACAAAAAGCCGGCACATGCGTGCCGGCTTTTTGCTGCGTTGGTCGGCCTCGAGTGGGTGTGGGTGGCGTCGCCGGCCAGGGCGTCGCTACCCTGTGCTCACCGTGAACGCCCAGCAACCACACTCGACTGCCTGCAGAGCCCCTAACTGAGCCGCTCGAGCACCATCGCCATGCCCTGGCCGCCACCCACGCACATGGTCTCCAGACCGAACGTCTTGTCATACGTCTGGAGGTTGTTGAGCAGAGTGGTTGTGATGCGCGCGCCAGTCATGCCGAACGGGTGTCCCAGGGCGATCGCGCCCCCCGAGACGTTCAGTTTGTCCTCGTCGATACCCAGTTCCCGGGCCGAGCCCAGCACCTGCACGGCGAAGGCTTCGTTGATCTCCACCAGGTCGATGTCTTTGATCGACATGCCGGCTCGTTCGAGCGCCTTCTTGCAGGCCTCGATCGGGCCGAGGCCCATGATCTCCGGCGACAAACCGCTGACGCCTGTCGATACGATGCGCGCCAAGGGTGTCAGGCCGAGTTCTTTGGCTTTGGTGTCGCTGGTGATCACCAGTGCGGCGGCACCGTCGTTGAGCGGGCAGGCGTTGGCGGCGGTCACGGTGCCGTTTGGCCTGAACACCGGCTTGAGCTCGCTGACCTTCTCGTAGGTGGTACCCGCACGCGGCCCGTCATCGGTGTTGACCGTAGTGCCGTCCGGGAGCGTGACCGGGCTGATTTCACGTCCGAAGAAGCCGTTCTTGATCGCCTCCTCGGCGCGGTTCTGACTGCGTACACCCCAGTGGTCCTGGTCTTCGCGGGAGATACCGGTGAGGATTGCGACGTTTTCCGCCGTCTGGCCCATCGCGATGTAGACGTCGGGCAGCTTGCCGTCGGCGCGGGGGTCGTGCCAGTCGTCGGCTCCTGCGGCGGCAGCAGCTGAGCGTTCCTGCGCTCCGTCGAACAGGGGGTTCTTGGTATCCGGCCAGGAGTCGGAGTTGCCCTTGCCGAACCGGGAGACGGTCTCTACACCCGCGGAGACGAATGCGTCGCCTTCGCCGGCCTTGATCGCGTGGAACGCCATCCGGGTGGTCTGCAGCGACGACGAGCAGTACCGGTTAACCGTGGTACCCGGCAGGAAGTCGTAGCCCAGCGCAACGGCAACGACACGCGCGATGTTGAAACCCGACTCACCGCCCGGTAGACCACAGCCCATGATCAGATCGTCGATCTGGTGTGGGTTCAGTGCGGGCACCTTGTCCAGCGCGGCACGTACCATTTGCACGGCCAGATCATCGGGTCGCATGGTAACCAGCGAGCCTTTCATGGCGCGGCCGATAGGCGAGCGGGCGGTTGAGACGATGACGGCTTCGGGCATGACGGACTCCCTCCATTGGGGTGTGCGAAGCTGAATTTAGCCTGGCGACGATGCGGCCGCTGAAGCGGGGCGAGAAGGAGCGGGGCAATTGGGCTGGGCCTGGCGACGCTGCGGGCCGGTGGGATCGAGTGTGCAATGGCGGCATCGACTGTGCCATCACGGCGGGTCCGAGGCCACCAAGGCCGCCGCATGTGCACGCTCGACGCCACAGATGCACGCCGGCAGCCACAGATGCACGCTCGACGCCAGCAGACGCGCGCGAAGCCGCGGACGCTCGGATGAGCTAGGGGTAGCGAGTGTCCTCATACGTGGGTTTTGAGGCTCGGCCATTCGGCCGGGCGTGGTGCTAGAGACGAGGGATCTCCGTGTTCGGAGATCCCTCGTGTCGGTCGTAGCCTCGGGTTGTTCAGACCAGGGATCAATGATGGCCGACTACGCAACTTTACTGCGCGATCATGTGACGCTCACCTGTCGGTCGGTGGACCGGATCTTCTTGCAGTCATATGTGCCGAAACTGCAGTCGGTGGGCGGGGTGTGCCAGTTTCTGTACTGCAGAAGGGGTTTGGAATTCCGTCGTCGGCGGCGTTCGGCAAGATCGGCGACGCCTACGTCGCCGAGGTGCACTGGTGGGCTAAGGCGAACGCGATCCCGGTGCACCGCTTCGCCAAGGGCGAGAACAAGGAGATCGCCCGGCCATTGATCGAGAGGAAGCCGAAAGGGAGGGCGGCGAGGGGCGGGTGGTGTTGATCGGGATCGCGCAGGAAAAGACGCCCGATATGGCGCTCGTGGAAGGCCAAGGGCCAAGGGCATGTGGCTCATCCGCACATAAAGTGGACTCGCCAGATGGGCTTTGTCAATCATTTCTACTTTTACCTGTGGGATCCCGACTGGGGTGGCGCGTTTTGGAAGACCAATGCCTACGCACCGTGGCCGGTGTGGATCTGGCTCAACGGGCACACCTGGGCGCAACGGCACTGCGACCGGCTGGGCATCGGCTACACCCCTCTAGACAACGGGTTCCGCGACTGCGAGGACCCCGCCGCGCTGCAGCGCATCTGCGACCGACTGGGGTCGGGCGCGGTGAAGAGCTTCCTTTGGCGCTGGCAAAAGCTGTTGCCATCGCCGTTCACCCGCGATGACGTGCGTGCAGGCTACGTCTACGAACTGGCGTTTCGCCAATTCGAGGGTTCTGATACCCGGGTGTTCGACCGGCCCCCGGCCGGGCGATCGTTTTTCGAACAGCTCATCCGTGACCACCTCGACGTCGGACGCCCGGAGAAGGTGTCGCTGATCTTCGACCGGCGCATCAGCTCGCGCACGCCGGGCACCTGGCGGACCCAAGTGATCACTAAGGGTGTGGATCCGCAGATCAGCTGCTACTACAAGTCGAGTCGGATCAAGCAATACTTCAAGGAGCATCGCGCGTCGCGCACCGAGACGGTCAGCTGCGACACCGCGATTTTGGCATCGCCCGGCGGGTGACCGCCGAAACTGGAAGGCCCTTCGGTGGTTGGCGAGCATGCCAACCAGCGTCTATGCGACGCACAAGCCACCGATGCCCGGCCCGCTCCCGGTGTGGCCACCTTCACCAAGGTGACCCGACCCTCACAGATCGACGGTCAACATGCCTCCGGACTGCGGTTCGGGGATCCGCGGGCGGTGCTCGCCGCTATCGTCGGATTCACCCATCTGCTCGCCGGATTCGACAACCCAGCTTTGGTTCGAGCGGTAACCACCTTGCTGGGCTGCTCCTACACAAGCCGCCAAGCCACATATGACCTGCGCCGGCTCAAACGCAAGGGGCTCATCGTCAGGCTGCCGGGCCACCACCGCTACCAACTCACCCGCTGGGCCGCCGCGTCGCGGTGCTGTTCGCCAAGGTCTACGGACGTGTTCTCGCGCCCGGCCTGGCCGAGTTAGGCCCAAGGCTCCCAACGGATCTCGCCAAACGCAGCGATCTGGCGATCGCCTGGCGCCAACTCGAACGACACCTCAATCAATTCACAAACGCAGCACTCACCGCGGCCTGAACCGCAACTGATCTAATTGTGAACTTCGCCCTCACCAAGCGAAGCTAGACCAAACCCGGCCCAGGTCAACCCCCGGCCGAAGCGGCGACGGCTGCGGGCACAGCAGGCAGCGGACGCCGCCACAGTCGGGACACGATGTTGCCGCGGGTGTGGTCGCACCCGCGTGCCGGTGTCATGGGCCGGGGCGCGACATCGAACCCTGTGCGAAAGGCCTTTAGGCGCGGCCTATCGCGAAGCGCATCGCGCAGGGCAAGCAACAGCTGGTCGGCAGCCAGCGCGTAGGCGGTAACCGACGGATGGTACCGGTCGGCGGAGAACATGCCTTCGGGCGCGGTCCGGAATTGGGGCGCCAGCAGGTGCGCCAGTGGAACCGGCGTCCCGCCGGCCGCTTTGACGGCGACGGTCTGGGCGCGCGCCAGCCGCGCAGCACGCGTGTGCGCCAAGGAACGCAGCGGCTGCGGGATGGCCGTGATGACGCCGAAGTCAGGACAGGTGCCGACGACCACGGCCGCGCCGCGGGCACGCAACCTGCGCACCGATGAGGCCAGCCGCTCGGCGGACTCGCCGATGCGGTTGAGAGAGGTGACATCGTTGGCGCCGATGATGATCACCGCCGCGTCCGGTGGCGGCCCGGCCACGAACATCGCATCGACTTGGCCGCTTACGCCTTTCGAAGTGGCGCCGACGATGGCTTTGGTGCTCAGCCGGACCCGCTTGCCGGTCTGCTCGGCGAGTTTGCGTGCGATCAGCACGCCCGGAACTTCCTCGGCGCTACTACAGCCGTATCCACACGCCGTCGAGTCGCCGAACATCATCAAGTGCAGGTCGAAGGGTGTTCCCCGGCGCCACCGTTGCACCAGGCCGCCGCCGCGGGTGTATACGCCGTCGGCACGGGGCGGCATATCGCAGGCTCGCGGTATGACGGTGCGCACGTGCGTCGCCTGGCCAACCAGCAAGTTGCGTGCGCCAAGATAGGCCGTGCCCGTCGAGGCAAGTGCACCCGCTGTGGCCAAAGCGATAGTTGAACGCCGCGGCACGCTTATGCCCACGACACCAGTTTAGGTCGGCTTCGCTGTTTGCGCGGGTAGCTGACAAAACAGGTGAATCACGGTGTGGATCAATTGTGATATCGAATCAGACTCTGCAAACCGTGCCGCGGGAATAAGCTGTCAAGCTAAGTCGGACGAGTTGGCTGACCGCTTCGGGGAGCAGGTGAACCGGACGGTCGCCCTCTTCGTCACATGCTGTATCGGACTACAACGGCGTAGGAAGTGTTGAGCATGACGGCACCGAGCAGGGTATCCGGTTCTCCCAGACATCCCATTCGCCCACGGGACGTGCTGAAGGCACGTAGACTGCAGGCACGCAGATTTGCCATCAGCGACGGCGCTCCGGTGGAGGTCGTCGAGTCCGGACCAAGTATTGCTGCGCGATTTGCTACGCTCGCGTCGCGGCTGACAATCCGGCCGGTTCTTACTGTGGGCAGCTACGTTCCTCATGTGCCGTGGCCGTGGGGGCTGATCGACCATGCAGCCAAGGTGTTACTTCCGGCGCCAGTAACCGTCAGGGCCTCGGTGAACTTGCCGAATGCGTCGGCTCAACTGGTTCGAGCGCGAGGCGTGCTTCCCGCGGACGGCACTCGGCGAGTGGTTCTGTATCTGCACGGCGGCGCGTTCCTGACGTGTGGAGCAAACTCACACGGGCGGCTGGTCGAGTTGCTGTCGCAGTTCGCTGATTCGCCCGTCTTGATCGTCAACTATCGGCTGATGCCCAAGCACTCGATCGGGATGGCGCTCGACGACTGTTACGACGGCTACCGCTGGCTGCGGCTGCTGGGTTATGGCCCGGAGCAGATCGTGCTGGCCGGCGACTCTGCGGGAGGGTATCTCGCGTTGACACTCGCGCAGCGGCTGCAGGACGAGGGAGACGAGCCGGCAGCGCTGGTAGCGATCTCGCCACTGCTGCAGCTGGCAAAGGAAAACAAGAAGGCGCATCCGAACATCAAGACCGATGCCATGTTCCCGGCGAAGGCCTTCGACGCGCTCGGCGAATTAGTTGCTAGCGCCGCTGCCAACAACGCCGTCGACGGCAAAGCCGAAGAGCTCTATGAGCCACTGGAGCACATCCGCCCGGGCCTGCCGCGAACACTGATTCACGTCTCCGGATCCGAGGTCCTGCTGCACGACGCGCAACTGGCCGCCCACAAGCTGGCGGCGGCCGGGGTGCCCGCAGAAGTTCGCGTGTGGCCGGGGCAGGTGCATGACTTCCAGGTTGCCGGTCCGCTGCTGCCGGAGGCGGTGCGCTCCCTACGTCAGATCGGTGAGTACATCCGGGAAGCCACCGGCTAGTGCTGCTTGTGCGGGACCCCAAACCGCCTGAGACCATGAACGCATGCGGATCGCCCAGCACATCAGTGACCTCATTGGCGCCACACCACTGGTCCGCCTGAACTCGGTCGTCCCGGACGGGGCGGCAACCGTGGCGGCAAAGATCGAATATCTCAACCCCGGTGGCAGCTCCAAGGACCGGATCGCGGTGAAGATGATCGACGCTGCCGAGGCCAGCGGGCAGCTCAGGCCGGGCGGCACCATAGTCGAACCCACGTCCGGGAACACCGGGGTGGGGCTGGCGTTGGTGGCCCAGCGCCGCGGGTACCGGTGTGTGTTCGTCTGCCCGGACAAGGTCAGCGAAGACAAACGAAACGTGTTGCGCGCCTACGGCGCCGAGGTAGTCGTGTGCCCGACGGCGGTGCCGCCCGCCGACCCGGACAGCTACTACAGCGTCTCCGACCGGCTGGTCCGGGAAATCGACGGAGCCTGGAAGCCCGACCAGTACGCCAACCCCGAAGGACCGGCGAGCCACCACGCCACCACCGGGCCCGAAATATGGGCCGATACCGAAGGCAAGGTCACCCATTTCGTCGCCGGCATCGGTACCGGCGGAACGATCACCGGCGCGGGCCGCTATCTCAAAGAGGTCTCCGACGGTCGGGTGCGCATCATCGGCGCCGACCCCGAGGGCTCCGTGTATTCCGGCGGCTCCGGCCGTCCCTATCTGGTCGAGGGGGTCGGTGAGGACTTCTGGCCGGCGGCCTACGACCCTTCGGTTCCCGACGAGATCATCGCCGTGTCAGACGCAGACTCGTTTGACATGACCCGGCGGCTGGCCCGGGAGGAAGCGCTGCTGGTGGGCGGATCGTGCGGGATGGCGGTGGTAGCGGCGTTGAAAGTCGCCGAAAAAGCCGGGCCCGACGCGCTGGTCGTCGTTCTGCTGCCCGACGGTGGTCGCGGTTATATGTCGAAGATCTTCAACGACGCGTGGATGTCGTCGTACGGGTTTCTGCGCAGCCGTCTCGACGGGTCCACCTCGGAAGCCACGGTTGGCGATGTGTTGCGCCGCAAGTCCGGTGCATTGCCCGACCTGGTGCACACCCATCCGTCGGAGACGGTGCGTGACGCGATCGGGATTCTTCGCGAATACGGGGTGTCGCAGATGCCTGTCGTCGGCGCCGAGCCGCCGGTGATGGCGGGCGAGGTCGCCGGCAGTGTGTCGGAACGCGAACTGCTGTCGGCCGTTTTCGAAGGCCGCGCCAAGCTGGCCGACGCCGTGTCAGAGCACATGAGCCCGCCGCTGAAACTCATCGGGGCCGGCGAATTGGTCAGCGTGGCCGAAAAGGCGCTGCGGGACTGCGACGCATTGATGGTGGTGGAGGAGGGCAAACCGGTTGGCGTGATCACCCGCTACGACCTGCTGGGTTTTCTGTCCGAAGGTTCGGGGCGACGCTAAGCGACGCCTGGAGTAATCACCAGCAACGGCGCGGCGAACGGCGTTCGACCAGCCGCTCTGGAAGATCTGACCTCAGGTACTGTAAGGCCGCCTCAAGCCGAACCCTGAGTGGAAGGTTGCTCCCATGACCGATCAGCCGCCTCCCGGCGGGTCCTACCCACCACCGCCACCGCCTCCCGGCTCCTCCGGTGGGTTCGAGCCACCGTCCCAGCCATCGGCGCCGAGCGGCGGCGCCTACCCGCCGCCTCCGCCGCCTGCCGGGTCGTATCCGCCTCCGCCGCCCCCGCCCGAGGGCGGCTACCCGCCGCCGCCTCCGCCGTCGGCAGCCGGCTACGCACCGCCGCCGCCCGGGCCGGCGATCCGTTCCCAGCCGACGGAGTCCTACACGCCCTGGATCACCCGTGTCCTGGCGTTCTTGATCGACACTGCTCCGATTGTGGCCGTCTACGGCATCGGATGGGTGATCGCAATGGTCACTCAGCAGTCGTCCTGCGTCACCAGCGTCAACCAGTACGACGTGAGCCAGTACTGCTACGCGCAGGACTCCATCATCGGTGTGCTGGCGCAGGGGTTGGCGTCACTGGCGATACTGGCCTACTGGGTGTGGAACTACGGCTACCGTCAGGGCACCACCGGCTCGAGCATCGGCAAGTCGGTGCTGAAGTTCAAGGTGGTCAGCGAAGCCACCGGACAGCCGTTGGGCTTCGGCATGTCGTTGGTGCGTCAGCTCGCACACTTCGTCGACGCGATCATCTGTTACGTCGGTTTCCTGTTCCCCTTGTGGGACGCCAAGCGCCAGACGCTGGCCGACAAGATCATGACGACGGTCTGCCTGCCGGTCTGACTCCGGCAGCCATTCGGCAAGGCGCTACCCCGCCGTTATACGACGGCCGGGGTAGCGCCTGCTACTAGGGTGGACCAACGATGAACGATCACCACCGGGACCAGCATCATCACTTCACCGGGCTAGCCACCAAAGCCATCCACGGCGGCTACCGGCCCGATCCGGCAACCGGAGCCGTCAACGCCCCGATCTATGCCAGCAGCACCTTCGCTCAGGACGGTGTTGGCGGGCTGCGCGGCGACTACGAATACGCTCGCACGGGCAATCCGACCCGGGCCGCGCTGGAGGCGTCGCTGGCCGCCGTCGAAGAGGGCGGGTACTGCCGGGCTTTCAGCTCCGGCATGGCCGCCGCCGATTGTGCGTTGCGGGCGATGCTGCGACCCGGCGACCATGTTGTCATTCCCGACGATGCCTACGGCGGCACTTTCCGGCTGATCGACAAGGTCTTCACCCGGTGGAATGTCCAGTACACGCCGGTGGCGCTTTCGGATCCGGACGCGGTGCGCGATGCGATCTCGCCGCGCACCCGGTTGATCTGGGTGGAAACACCGACCAACCCGTTGCTGTCGATCGCCGACATCGCGACCATAGCTCAGCTGGGTGCGGACAGGTCGGCAAAAGTTTTGGTGGACAACACTTTTGCATCACCTGCGCTGCAGCAGCCGCTGACGCTGGGAGCCGACGTGGTGCTGCACTCGACCACCAAATACATCGGGGGGCATTCCGACGTCGTCGGCGGCGCCTTGATCACCAACGACGCGGAGCTGGACCAGGCGTTCGCTTTCCTGCAGAACGGCGCGGGAGCCGTGCCGGGGCCGTTCGACGCCTACCTGACCATGCGGGGGCTGAAGACGTTGGTGCTGCGTATGCAGCGGCACAGCGAAAATGCTCTTGCCGTAGCGCAATTCCTCGCGCAGCAACCCTCGGTCAGCACCGTGCTGTATCCGGGGCTGCCCGACCACCCCGGGCATGACGTCGCCGCACGGCAAATGCGCGGCTTCGGCGGCATGGTCTCGGTGCGTATGAGGGCCGGGCGGGAAGCCGCCCAGGATCTGTGCGGCAAGACCAAGGTCTTCATCTTGGCCGAATCGCTGGGCGGGGTGGAGTCGCTGATCGAACATCCCGCCGCCATGACCCATGCGTCGACGGCCGGTTCGCAGCTCGAGGTCCCCGACGATCTGGTGCGGCTTTCGGTCGGCATCGAGGACATCGCCGACCTGCTCGGCGACCTAGAGCAGGCACTTGGCTAGAGCCGCCGTCGATGGTGAACCAGACCCGGCCGACGCAACACTTACACCCGGTGAGCCTGAACCGGTCCCTAAGAGTGATACGGCTCCGCGCTGACCAGGGTGACTTCGACGGTGCTGCCGTTGGGCACCTTGTAGCTGCGGGTCTCACCGACCTTGGCGTCGATCAGCGCGCCGCCCAGCGGCGAATTTGGTGAGTAGACCTCGAGTTTGCCCTCGTTGACGCCCTCCTGGCGGGTGGCGATCAGAAACGTTTCGGTGTCGGACTCGTCGCCGTTGTAATAGACCTTGACCACCGAACCGGGCAGGGCCACCCCGGACTGCGTGGGCGCTTCGCCGACCTTGGCGTTGCTGAGCAGGTCCTGTAGCTGACGGATGCGAGCTTCCTGCTGACCTTGCTCCTCGCGAGCGGCGTGGTACCCGCCATTTTCGCGCAGGTCGCCTTCCTCGCGGCGATCGTTGATTTCGGCGGCGATGATCGGACGATTCGCGATCAACTGATCGAGCTCGGCCTTGAGTCGGTCATGTGATTCCTGGGTCAACCAGGTCACCTGAGTATCCGTCATCTCGTCGCGCTCCTTGTGTTCTCTTACGCGTACTCGCATAAGGTGCTGATCCCGCTGCCGGCGTATGCGGGTTCCCGCCCCCGGGTGCTGCCACTTCGTTTTGCTCACGGCCGTTAATGCAGCAATACACGGTCCAAAGTGGGACCGTGCATTCGTCAATGTTACCACTGCGGAAACAGTCGATGACGGCATCTACGCAGTTCGGCTCACGGTGAGCCAGAAGGTGCGCTCAGGACGAGCGCAGGTAGGCGGGCACGTCTGTGCCGCAACCGTATATGTCGGCCATCACCGGCGGCTTGCTCGATTTGAGCGTCGTGGTCACCTGCACGGTGTGCTGATCCGAAGGTGTCACCAGCACTTCGCGCCGGCCCGTCTCGCTGCCGTCGGTGGCGCGCACGCGGACAATGCAGTCCACCGGCTCCGACGGGTTCTTGCGGGTCACACTGATCGTCACCGATGCCGTTTCGTCATCGATCACCCGATAGGCGGCCAGCGACCCCTTGACCGCACTGGTGCCGATCCGCTGGTAGGCGATCAAGGCCACTGCCAACCCAGCCACCACTGCCGCCACCGTAAGGGCGACGGGGAGGCGGCGCCGTGATCGGCTGGACAGTCGGGTGCGCCCATAGCGGGCTTCCGGGCGGGTCGGCGGTGCTGTGTTCATGCCTCGTGGATGGCTGGTTGCGCAGGATGGAACGATCGAGACTGGAATTATAGGGTCGCAACCGGGCGAGCAGCCGACCGGCCAAGCGGCACAGGAACAAGGGGGCACGTGAGCGAACTGCGGTTGATGGCGGTGCACGCCCACCCCGACGACGAGTCCAGTAAGGGTGCGGCCACCCTTGCCCGGTACGCCGACGAGGGCCACCGTGTGCTGGTTGTGACCTTGACCGGCGGCGAGCGCGGCGAAATTCTCAACCCGGCGATGGACCTGCCTGACGTGCATGGCCACATCTCGGAGATCCGCCGCGACGAGATGGCCAAGGCGGCCGAGATTCTCGGTGTGGAGCACACTTGGCTGGGCTTCGTCGACTCCGGATTGCCCAAGGGCGACCCGCCGCCGCCGCTGCCCGAAGGCTGCTTTGCGCTGGTGCCGCTGGAGGAGTCCATCGAAGCGTTGGTGCGGGTGGTCCGGGAGTTTCGGCCGCACGTGATGACCACCTATGACGAGAACGGCGGATATCCCCATCCCGATCACATCCGCTGCCACCAGGTCTCTATCGGCGCCTACGAAGCTGCCGGCGACTACCGTCGGTTCCCGGACGCCGGTGAGCCGTGGACGGTGTCCAAGCTGTACTACATTCACGGCTTTCTGCGGGAGCGCATGCGGATTTTGCAGGAGGAGTTCATTAAGCGCGGCCAGGAGGGCCCCTTCGCCAAGTGGCTCGAGCACTGGCATCCCGACCACGATCCGTTTGCGAACCGCGTGACGACGCGTGTCGAGTGCTCGAAGTACTTCGCTCAGCGTGACGACGCGCTGCGAGCACACACCACCCAGATCGACCCGAACGCCGAATTCTTCGCCGCACCGCTGTCCTGGCAGCAGGAGCTGTGGCCCACCGAGGAATTCGAATTGGCGCGCTCGCGCGTTCCCATCCGTCTGCCGGAGACGGAATTGTTTACCGGAATCGAGCCGCGCCAGTGAACCATCTTTTGCTCAGCGTGATTGCCGACGACGCGCCCCGCAACCACGGCCCCGATTTCGGCAAGGCCAGTCCGGTGGGACTGCTGGTCATCGTGTTGCTGGTGGTCGCCACGTTGTTCCTCGTGCGATCGATGAACCGGCAATTGAAGAAGGTGCCCGAATCGTTCGACCGCCAGCATCCCGAGCCCGACCAGGCTGCCGACGAGGGCACGGATCCGGTGGTTCCCGACGAGCCGTCAGGTACCGACGGTAAGGGATCGCCGCGACCACCGGGACCCGCCGATGAGTCCGGCTGATTCCGCCGGAACCAATACCCTCGCGGCGGCGACCAGCCCTTACTTGCGCCAGCACGCGGACAACCCGGTGCACTGGCAGGAGTGGACGCCGCAGGCACTAGCCGAGGCCGTCGCGCGCGACGTGCCGATCCTGCTGTCGGTGGGCTACGCCGCCTGCCATTGGTGTCACGTGATGGCCCACGAATCCTTCGAGGACGACGATGTGGCCGCCGTGATGAACGTCGGGTTCGTCTGCATCAAGGTGGACCGCGAGGAACGGCCGGACATCGACGCGGTCTACATGAACGCCACGGTCGCGCTGACCGGACAGGGCGGCTGGCCGATGACGTGCTTTCTCACTCCGGACGGCCGGCCCTTCTTCTGTGGCACCTACTACCCGAAAGATAGTTTCCTGCAACTACTTTCGGCTATATCCGAGACCTGGCGGCAGCGCCGTGACGAGGTCGAGCAAGCTTCGGACCATATCGCCGGCGAGCTGCGCTCGATGGCATCCGGCCTGCCCGGCGACGGGCCGGACGTCGCGCCGCGGCTATGCGATCACGCCGTCGCGGGATTGCTGGAAAAGCAGGACATGGCTCACGGCGGCTGGGGCGGTGCACCCAAGTTCCCGCCGTCGGCGCTGTTGGAAGGGCTGTTGCGGCACTACGAGCGCACCGGTTCGCCCGCGGCTCTGCAGGCGGTGTCGCGTACCGGCACCGCGATGGCCCGAGGTGGCATCTACGACCAACTTGCCGGTGGCTTCGCCCGGTACAGCGTTGACAACGCTTGGGTGGTACCGCATTTCGAAAAAATGCTGTACGACAACGCGCTGCTGCTACGCGTCTACGCACACTGGGCCCGGCGCACCGGGGATCCGTTGGCTCGGCGAGTCGCCGCCGAGACCGCGGGGTTCTTGCTCGACGAGCTGGCCGACGGTGAGATGTTCACGTCGTCGCTGGACGCCGACGCCGCCGGCCGCGAGGGGTCGACGTACGTCTGGACGCCGGAGCAACTGATCGAGTTGCTGGGCACCGACGACGGCCGTTGGGCGGCAGAGGCTTTCGAGGTTACCCGCGCTGGCACGTTCGAACACGGTGCCTCGGTGCTGCAGCTACGCAGGGATCCCGACGACCCGCAACGGTTCAAGCGGGTCAAGGCTGCCATGTTGGCGGCGCGCCGCACCCGAACTCAGCCGGGGCGCGACGACAAGGTCGTCACGTCCTGGAACGGGCTGGCCATTACGGCGCTCGCCGAGGCCGGTGTCGCGTTGCAGGAGCCGCGACTGGCGCACGCCGCGCAGCGATGCGCGAGCGCGCTGCTGAGTCTGCACCTGGTTGACGGCCGGTTGCGGCGCGCCAGCCTCGGCGGGGTGGTCGGGGACAGCGCCGCCATCCTGGAGGACCACGCCATGCTGGCCACCGGGTTGTTGACGTTGTATCAGCTGACGCTCGACGCGGATTGGCTAACGGCGGCTTCAGGCTTGCTGGACACCGCGGTGCAGCATTTCGGCGATCCGCAGCGTCCGGGCCGGTGGTTCGACACCGCCGACGATGCCGAGAAGTTGATGCTGCGGCCCGCCGACCCGCTGGACGGTGCGACGCCCTCGGGTGCGTCATCGATGGCCGAGGCATTGCTGAGCGCCGCTCACGTGGTGGAAGCTGGCCGCGCCGGGCGGTATCTGCAGGCAGCCGCCGATACCCTGCGCGAACATTCGGTATTGCTGGCGCGGGCGCCACGGTCGGCCGGGCATTGGCTGTCGGTCGCCGAGGCGGCAGTACGCGGGCCGCTGCAGATCGCGGTCGCTTGTGCTGATCCGGAGTCACCGCTGTTAGCCGCCGCTCGCCGGCTCGCACCCGGAGGGGCGATCGTCATCGGCGGGCGGGTGGGTTCGTCGCCGCTGCTGATCGACCGAGATCGGGTGGCTGGCGCCGACGCCGCCTATGTGTGCCGGGGGAGGGCCTGTGACCTGCCGGTGACCAGTGCGGATGGACTCGCCGCTGCCCTGCGGCCGGCAGGGTAGTAGCGTGCCGCTCATGCCGGACAGCACCGACAGAGCCCAGGCGATCGCCGACACGGTCAACCGTTACATCGCCGTGCTCAATGATGGCGGCGTCGACGAGCTGGTCGGCTTCTACGCCGACGACGCCACACTGGAGGATCCCGTAGGCGGGGAGGTGCACATCGGCACGCAGGCGATTCGCGGGTTCTACTCCGCAATCGCGGGGCTCGAGCGGGCGTGTGAGCTGGTGTCACTGCGGGTCTCGGGCAATGAGGCGGCCTTTCAATTCCGGCTGACCATGACGGCCGGCGAGAACGCGATGCGGGTGGAGCCCATCGAGGTGATGGTGTTCGACGACCGCGGCAAGGTGACCGCGATGAAGGCCTACTGGTCGGCCACCGACGTCACCCGGCTGTAGCTTCAGCGTGCCGACGATCCCGGCCGGGGAGCGGGCGGGTGAGGAGGTGCGCAATCGGGCTTCAGTGTGCCGACGATCCCGGCCGGGGAGCGGGCGGGTGAGGAGGTGCGCGATCGGGCTTCAGTGTGCCGACGATCCCGGCCGGGGAGCGGGCGGGTGAGGAGGTGCGCAATCGGGCTTCAGCGTGCCGACGATCCCGGCCGGGGAGCGGGCGGGTGAGGAGGTGCGCAATCGGGCTTCAGCGTGCCGACGCTCCCGGCCCTCGCTTGAGCGGCGGTCAGAACACCACAAACCACATCGCGATGTAGTGGCAGATCGCCGCCACTGCGGTGCAGGCATGAAAGAACTCGTGATAGCCGAACGTCGACGGCCACGGGTCAGGCCATCTTACTGCGTAGAGAATGCCCCCGATGCTGTAAAGGGCGCCGCCGACAAACAGCAAAACCAGCGCCGTCACGCCCGCATTGTGCAGGATCGTCGCTGTGTACCAGACCGCAACCCAACCCAGCAGAAGATAGAGGGGTACACCGACCCAGCGCGGCGCCGTCGGCCAGCACATCTTCAGCAGTACGCCGGCGACCGCCCCACCCCACACAATCGACAGCACCACCCGCCCGGCGTGGCCTGGCAGGGCCAACAGCGCAAACGGCGTGTAGCTGCCGGCGATGAACACGAAAATCATCGAATGATCGGCCCGCTTCATCCAAGCGCGGGCCGTCGCTGATTCCCAGTTGACGCGGTGATAAGTGGCGCTGACGGTGAACATCACCACCGTGGCCATGATGTAGGCCAGCGTCGCCAGCCCGGCCTTGGTGGAGCTGACGGCCCAGGAGACAGCGACCAACGAGGCCCCCGCGAAAACTGCGGTTCCGGCCGAGTAGACGTGAATCCAGCCCCGGAACCGGGGTTTGTGCAGGGCACGGGTAACGCCCTCGACGATGTGATGGGCAGCATTGGACGACGTGAGCCCGTGTGATTCGGGTGCTGCGGTGGCCTGGCTGCTCATGTCTCCCATCTTCCCGTGTGGTATTGCCGGTAACCGTCACGATCACCCTAGTCGCGTTGGTCGGCGCAGACGGTGACGACGTGAGCGGGCGCGCGGTGATTTTGGCCCGGATCAAGGCCTGAATCTGATGTCCGTCACAGTAGTCTGGATTCTCGTGGAGATCATCCCACCGCGGCTCAAAGAGCCGTTGTATCGGATTTACGAGCTGCGCCTGCGGCAGGGTCTGGCCGCCACCAGGTCCGAATTGCCGCGACACATCGCGGTCCTGTGCGACGGCAACCGGCGCTGGGCGCGCAGCGCCGGTTACGACGACGTCAGCTACGGCTACCGGATGGGCGCGGCCAAGATCGCCGAGATGCTGCGGTGGTGCCAAGACGCCGGCATCGAAATGGCCACGGTCTACTTGCTTTCGACCGAGAACCTGCAGCGCGATCCCGACGAGCTTGCCGGACTGATCGAGATCATCACCGACGTCGTCGAGGAGATTTGCGCCCCGGCCAACCGCTGGAGTGTCCGTACCGTCGGCGATCTGGAGCTGATCGGCGAGGAGTCGGCCCGTCGGCTGCGCGAGGCGGTGGAATCCACGCCCGCGGCGGCGCCGTTTCACGTCAATGTCGCGGTGGGCTACGGCGGGCGCCGGGAGATCGTCGACGCGGTCCGAGCGCTGCTGAGCAAGCAGCTTGCCAACGGCGCAACCGCCGAGGAGCTCATCGATGCCGTGACGGAAGACGGTATTTCCGAAAACCTGTACACCTCTGGCCAGCCCGATCCCGACTTGGTTATTCGAACCTCGGGCGAGCAACGCCTGTCCGGTTTCTTGCTCTGGCAAAGCGCCTATTCGGAGATGTGGTTCACCGAAGCGCACTGGCCGGCGTTCCGCCGGGTGGATTTCCTGCGCGCGCTGCGTGATTACAGCCAGCGCCACCGCCGCTACGGCAAGTAACCCGTGCTGATCGCAAGCGCGGCGAAGCCGGGTGCAGGGGGTCGGCACGAATCCGACCTCGTGCTGATCGCAAGCGCGGCGAAGCCGGGTGCAGGGGGTCGGCACGAATCCGACCTCGTGCTGATCGCAAGCGCGGCGAAGCCGGGTGCAGGGGGTCGGCACGAATCCGACCTCGTGCTGATCGCAAGCGCGGCGAAGCCGGGTGCAGGGGGTCGGCACGAATCCGACCTCGTGCTGATCGCAAGCGCGGCGAAGCCGGGTGCAGGGGGTCGGCACGAATCCGACCTCGTGCCAAACTGAATACATGGCTGCGCTGTCGGCGGCGGTGTTCACGCTGAGCCTGTGGCTGGGGTTGTATCTGCTGGCCCGCGATCCCCGCAAACCAGTGCTAGCTTTGGCGGCCACCGGATTGTGTGGTTTTGCACTGGTGGTGGCCTTGGACGCGGTCCGGACGACCAGTGATGTGCCCGCCCAGCTACTGAGCCGGCTGGAGATCTACCTTGTCGCCGTCCCCAGCGTCGCGTGGTTAGCGGTGCTCCTCGAGCTGGCCCGACCGTGCGACAGCTGGCGGGCACGCACGCGTGAGCTCTTTCTCATCGGCGCTGCTGCTGCCCTGACCCTGCTCGGTGCGACGATGGCCGGCGGCGTCACCGGCCCCCTGCGAGCAGGCCACCTGATGATGTTGGCGGTGATATCCGCGTCCACCCTCGGGGCGATGGCGCTGGCGGTGCTGCGGCCCGCCCAGCCGACGCCGGTTGTCGGCGTGGTGATCGTCGCGACCCTATTCTTCGCGCTGGCCAATGCCATCCTGGTCATCCCGCTCGGCCTGGTACCCAGCTGGCTGGCCCTGGCGTCGACGGGTTTCGATGTCCTGGCGCTTGGGGTAGCGGTCGCGCTGTGGGACGCCTTCGACGAGGGTCAGGCGCTGCGGGCCGACATGCTGCGTTCCTTTTTGGGCACGGTGGCGGTGGCGGTGTTGTTCGGCGGCCAGGCGCTGGTCGGTTTGGCGGTGACCCACAACTCTGAGCCGACCGCACAGACCGCGCTGACGGTGCTGCTATTCACCAGCTTGACCATTGCCATCACCGTGCAGGTACTGGCCGATCCGTTGGCGGGGGTCCTGGACCGTCTGGCGTTTTCCAAGTCGCCCACGCTGCGCGCCGATCGGGCCGCGTTGCGGCATACCGGGGCGGGTTTGCCGCTGCGCTCGGTGAACCCGCTCGCCGACGTCGACGACGATGCCTTCGCTCGACTCACTCGCCGAGCGCTCGGTCACTACGGCGACCTCACCAAATTGGTCGCCAGTCCGTTGACCGCCTTGCCGGTGATCGACAAGCGACTGGCCGCACGTGGTGCACCCGACCAGCCGCTGGAGCGGGCCAATGAACTCAAGGCGGTGCTGGCAGACGGCATTGCCCGGCTCAAACCGCGTGACGCCGGCGACTTCGGGACCACCGAACAATGGCGTTACTACAACTCGTTGTACTTCCCCTACGTCGCCGGCGTGCGGGCCTACGCGCAAAACGCCACCGCAGCCGGTTTGGATCCGATCGCCCGCCAGGCGTGGCAGTGGCTGGTCACCGAGGTACCGCAGCGCTCGTTGCACAACTGGCAAAACGCCGCGGCGCGGCTCATCGCTGCCGATTTGCGGGGGCGGGTCAGCGTTTCCACCGATTAGCCAGTCGTCGTGGTCGCCCGAGGTGGCCGCTGATGCCCTGAAGGTGGTGTGGGCGTTAGACCCTAGAGGCCACCGAGACCACCGACTTCTACATGGCCATTGACACTCGGTCGGGCACGCACCCCGGGCGTGCCGTCCCCGTCCAGGTACTTGCGGACCGTCTTGCGATCAAACCCGGTATGGCGGGCGATCGCCGAGATCGTCCAACCACGTTTGCGTAGGGCATGTACTTCCACATCGTCCTCCCATGTGAGCATGAGAAAGCGGGCCTCCTTCGGCAGCGCTGCGGGCTTCAGACACCAGCAGCATCGAAGGAGGCCCGCCCTTCTCGGCGGAGCCGCACGGATGGGGAATTTCGATGTGTCGCCTGCCATGAGGATGGGACCAGTGTGACCTGATTTTTGCCAGGGGGATGGGACCACTGGCGCGTCGCGTCGGTGGTCTTTTCATTTGTCCGTTCGATCGCCGTGACAGCGCAAGTCGCGGAGGCGGCGGGCATGGCTTTTCGGGAGGCCAGTGTGAATGAGATCAAGGGAAGTGCTACGTGTGTGGCTGGGGGTGGCGGGGCAGCCGGCGCCGGGGTACCGCACGATCGCCGCGCATTGCGGCCTGGACCGCAAGACGGTGCGCCGCTACGTGGAGGCCGCCCAGGCAGCTGGGCTGCGCCGCGACGGCGACCTCAGCGCGGTCGATGACGCGTTGATCGGGATGGTCGCCGAAGCGGTGCGTCCGGTCCGCCCCGATGGTCACGGCGCGGCCTGGGAGCAGCTGCTGGGGTTCGAAGAACAGATCACCGCGTGGGTGGCCGGCAACAATGAACAGCGGCCGTTGACGGTGACCAAGATCCACACCTTGCTGTCCCGGCAGGGGTGTGGTCCCGTATCGGACGTTGCACCGGTTCGCTGGTGAGCGTTGCGGTTTCGGCCGCAAGGACACCACGGTGCGGGTTGCTGATGGTGCTCCGGGGGTGGAGTGCCAGGCCGATTTCGGCTATCTGGGGATGCTGACCGACGCCGATGACGGGCGGCGTCGCAAGGTGTATGCGCTGATCTTTACCGCGGTGTACTCCCGGCACATGTTCGTGTGGCTGTCGTATTCGCAGACCCTGACCGCCGTGATCGCCGGATGCGAGGCGGCGTGGGCGTTCTTCGGTGGCGTGTTCGCGGTGCTGATCCCGGACAACCTCAAACCGGTGATCGCCGCCGCGGACGCGGTCAACCCGCGGTTCAGCCAGGGGTGCTTGGACTACGCCAGCCATGCCGGGTTCCTCACCGACCCGGCTCGGGGGGCATCGAAACTTCTGGGACGGTGAAACATTCACCAGTTTGCACCAGGCGCAGGAGGCAGCGGTGCGGTGGTGTCGTGACGCCGCGGGCATCCGCATCCACGGCACTACCTGTGCCCGGCCGGTGCAGATGTTCACCGCCGAGGAACAACCCAAGCTGCTGGCCTATGCCGGTTGCTATGACGTGCCGGTGTTCAAGACGGTCAAGGGGCACCGCGATTTCCACGCCGAGGTCGCCAAGGCGCTCTACTCCCTGCCCGAGCAATGGATAGGTACCGCGCTGGACGTGCGGGCCGACAGCGAGCTGGTGAAGTTCTATCGCCGCGGTGTGCTGGTGAAGGTCCATCCGCGCCAGCCCGCTGGTGGGCGCAGCACCGACCCTGCTGATCTGCCCGAGCACAAGACCGGCTATGCCCTGCGTGATGTGGCGGCGTTGATCGCCACCTGCGCCGCGCACGGCCCCAACGTCGGGATCTACGCCGAACGCATCCTCGATGACCGGCTGCCCTGGACCCGGATGCGCACCGTCTATCGACTGCTCGGCTTGGTACGCCGCTACGGCACACCGCGGGTCGAGGCGGCCTGTGCGCTGGCCCGGGACCTCGATGTCGTCTCGGTCACCTAGATCGCTTCCATGCTCGAACGCGCCACTGAGACCAGCACGCCGGTACTGCCGCAGGCGGTCGGGCACACCGCGACCCGGTTCGCCCGCGATCCTTCCGAATTCAGCTCCACCCCAACACCATTGACCGTCGTTCCCGGCGCTGATCCCGAGGAGACCCGCTGACATCACCAGCACTCACAGTGGCGCCACCGACCCTATCGGCGCTGATCTGCTCCGCCTTCTCAAGACCCTCAAACTCGGCGCGATGGCCGACACCCTGCCCGAACGCGCTGCACTGGCCCGCCAACACAAACTCAGCCACATCGGATTCCTCGAAACACTGCTAGCCGACGAGGTCTCCCGACGCGAATCCCGCTCAGCAGCACTACGAGCAGCCAAAGCCGGCCTCGACCCCACCATGCGGTTCGACACCTGTGGCGAGTCCCCGTTTCTGAGTCCACCCGGTTTTAGAGTCGGGTTGGTGTGATCCAGATTCAGTTGATCTCGCAGGCCACCGGGGTGTGGGTGCACCTGCAGACGGCAGCGTACTCGGCTGGCGTGCGGTAGCCGAGCGCTGAGTGGCGGTGTCGGGTGTTGTGCTCCTCCTTGAAGTCGCCGATGACCACGCGGGCCTCCCGCAGGGTGTTCCAGTGGTTACGGTTGAGGCATTCCTTGCGCAGGCGGTTATTGAACGATTCGATGTAGCCGTTGATCCACGGGCAGCCCGACGGAAAATAGGACATGCCAGCGTTGCTCGCAAAACTTTTGCAGCGCTTGGGAAATCATTTCCGGGCCATTGTCGAGGCGGAGCACCTTCGGCGGGCCGCCGGCGGTGGCGAACACCTTCTCGAGCTCCTCGACAAGATCTGGGCCGGTAATGGAACGCTCGACAATGTTCAACAGCGACTCACGGGTGTGCTCGTCGATCATCGAGGCGATCTTGATGGCCTTACCGTCGACGGTGGAGTCGAACTGGAAGTCGATCGCCCACACCACATTCGGCGCGTCAGCCTCGATCGACGGGATCGAGGACACTCCCGCTCGCTTGCGCGGCGAACAGATCTTGACCTGCAGCCCCTCCTGGCGCCACAACCGGTGGATCTTCTTCTTGTTGACTTCACGGCGCTCGTCGTAGCGCAACGCCGCCCACCCACGCCGGAACCCGTGGCACGGGTGTTTGCTGGCATACGAGCGCAGCCAGGCCCTCAAGTCGGCATCAGGATCAGCCGGGGTTTGCGCTGCCGGCAGTCGGCGGTAAGTGGAGCGGGGCAGCCCAACGGCCTTGCAGGCCAGCCGTTCTGACATGCTCATCGTGTCTTTGAGCATGTCCACAGCGCGGCGCTTGGCAGCTGGGCTCAGAATTTTCCTCAGTGAGCGCGGTCAAATGCCGGTCTCGACAGCGATGGTGGCCACCGATTCACCCGATCGCTGACCGCGCTCACTGAAATTCCCCACTGACGCTCATCGAAATTCCCCACCCGTGTGGCTCCGCCGAGAAGGGCGGGCCTCCCTCGAAGCTGCTGGTGTCTGACGCCAGTTGCTCCACCGAAGGAGGCCCGCTTTCTCATGCTCACATGGGAGGACGATGTGGAAGTACATGCCCTACGCAAACGTGGTTGGACGATCTCGGCGATCGCCCGCCACAC
>NZ_UPHT01000112.1 GCF_900566085.1 Mycobacterium attenuatum | reverse complement strand
CTCGGGGTTGGTGGCGGGCTCGGGTGCGGTGTGGCAGGGTGCGGCGGCGGCGGCGATGGTGGTGGCGGCGGCTCCGTATTCGGGGTGGTTGAGTGCGGCGGCGGAGCGGGCTGCGGCTGCGGCTGCGCAGGCGCAGGCGGTGGTGGGGGCGTTTGAGGCGGCGCGGGCGGCGGTGGTTCATCCGGTGGCGGTGGCGGCTAATCGCGATGTGTTTGTGCAGTTGGTGATGTCGAATGTGTTTGGTCAGAATGCGCCGGCGATTGCGGCTGCTGAGGGTGTGTATGAGCAGATGTGGGCCGCTGATGTGGCGGCCATGGTGGGTTATCACGGTGGGGTGTCGGCGGCGGCTGGGCAGTTGGCTTCCTGGGCGGGTTCGTTGGCGGGTTTGCCCGGGTTGTCGGGTCTGATCGGTGGTGCGACCCAGGCCGGCGCCGCAGCTGCCAGCGCCGTTCCGGCTCCCCTGCAGGGCATCAACTTCGGTTTCGGCAACATCGGCTCCCTCAATCTGGGTAGCGGCAACGTCGGGGACACGAACATCGGCAGTGGCAACATCGGTAGCACCAACCTGGGCAGCGGCAATATTGGCAGCGGCAATCTCGGTAGTGGCAATCAGGGTGGCATCAACCTGGGCAGCGGCAACGTCGGCAACATCAACGTCGGCAGCGGAAACTTCGGCAGCCAAAATCTGGGCAGCGGCAATATCGGCAGCACGAACCTGGGTGGCGGCAATATCGGCAACACCAACGTGGGCAGCGGCAACATAGGCGACACCAATTTCGGCAACGGAAATGGCGGCAACTTCAACTTCGGTAGTGGGAACTCGGGCAGCAACAACGTCGGCTTCGGCAATACCGGTAATGGCAATTTTGGCTTCGGCAATACCGGGAACAACAATATCGGCTTCGGACTCACCGGTGACGGCAAATTTGGGTTCGGCGGCTTTAACTCCGGCAGTAATAATATCGGTTTGTTCAACTCGGGCAGCGGCAACGTCGGATTTTTCAATTCGGGTACCAACAACGTCGGGTTCGGAAATTCCGGCATCGGCAATACCGGCTTCGGTAACGCGGGTAACGTCAACACCGGATTCTGGAACGGCGGCAGCACCAACACCGGTGCCCTAAGCGCCGGGGCCGGCAACTTCGGTTTCTTTGATTCCGGCAACTTCAACGCGGGCGGCTTCAACGCCGGCAACTCGAACACCAGCTTCGGCAATTCCGGCGACCTCAACACGGGCTTTCTCAACGCAGGCAACATCAATTCCGGCTTTGGGAATGCGGGTGACGTCAATACCGGTTTTGCTAACGCAGGCAACACCAACACCGGCGGTTTCAATGGCGGTGTGCTCAACACCGGGTTCTTCAGCGCCACCACCCACCCCGGTCCTAACTCCGGTTTCTTCAATGTCGGCACCGGCAACTCTGGATTCGGCCAGAACGACCCAAACGGTAGCGGCAACTCGGGCTTCCAAAATTCGGGCTTCGGCAACTCGGGCTACGTCAACACCAGCACCACAAGTACCTTCGGCGGTAACTCCGGCGCACTCGACACCGGCTACGGGAATGCGGGCTTCTATAACGCGGCCGTCCAGAATGCAGGCATCTTCATCGCGGGCGTCACGACTTCGGGCATCTTGAACTCCGGAACGGGAAGCTCCGGGTTGCTGGTCTTCGGCAACGGGCTTTCGGGCTTCTTCAAGAATGTCTTGTAGCGGCGCCCGAACGCGATTTCCGGGCGGGTGAGACTTTCGCTGGGTCCCCGCGGGACCGGTGTGGCCAGATTTTGCTGGAGCTCATACCGCCGCGGCGGGGCCGGTGCCGACGGTTGGGCGCGATCTGACCAGCGGTTTCTTGCCTTGCGCCACGCTGCAGGCGGCGGCGCACTGCGCGGCATTCGCGTCGCCCTTCGCCGCGATGCGGACGGGGGAAATCAGTTCCCAAAGCAATGAAGGTGGACCAGTGTTGTCCACTTCATTGACATTGCATGGGCACCGCTGCCGGCCTGTCCGAGATAGTTCCGAGATGCGGGCCGGCGGTCCGGCTCTTATTCAATATTTATGAATAACTCGGCGAATCTGGAGTTTTTCGGTGTGGGTTGTCTTACGATCCGGCCGTGGGTTGGTTGGTTGTCGGTGCCGTTGGTGCGGCTGGTTGGTTTGGGGTTGGAAATGATTCCTGAATTTGCGTGGTTGC
>NZ_UPHT01000039.1 GCF_900566085.1 Mycobacterium attenuatum | reverse complement strand
GGTGGCGGCGGTCAGGGCGGTGGTGGCGGCGCGGGCGGCCACGGCGGCGGCGCAACGTGCAACTCCCCAGCCGGCTCGGTGTACGGAGGCCAGGGCGGTCTAGGCGGCGGCGGCGGGGCCGGCGGTGACGGTGGTCAGGGTGGTGCCGCCGGTGCTGGCGGCGTAGCGGGATCCGGAGGCCTGCTGACCGGCGGGCAGGGTGTCAGCGGCGCCGCGGGCACCGGCGCGGGCGGCGGTGCCGCCGGAGGATTCGGCCTCGGCGGGCCAGGCGGTAAAGGGGGCACACCCACATCGGTCGGCGGACCGGCCGTCACCGGCACTGGGGGCGCCATCGGCACAAACGGCGCCCCCGGCAGCAACGGCACCTCCGGGTAACTACCCGATCAGCACCGCGAACCGCGGCTTGATCACCTCGTCGATGATCTCCAGCCGCTCGTCGAACGGGATGAACGCCGACTTCATCGCATTGATGGTGAACCGTTCCAGGTCGCTCCAGCTGTAGCCGAACGCTTCCACCAGCCGGTGCATCTCCAGGCTCATCGACGTGTCGCTCATCAGCCGGTTGTCCGTGTTGACGGTGACCCGGAAGCGGGTGCGCGCCAACAGGTCGAACGGGTGCTCGGCGATGCTGGCCACGGCGCCGGTCTGCACGTTGGAACTGGGGCACAGCTCCAGCGGAATCCGCTTGTCCCGCAGGATCGATGCCAACCTGCCCAGCCGGACATCCCCGTCGGGGCTGACGTCGATGTCGTCGACGATCCGCACCCCGTGGCCCAGCCGGTCGGCGCCGCAGAACGCGATCGCCTCGTGGATAGACGGCAATCCGAACGCCTCGCCGGCGTGAATCGTGAAGCGCGCGTTGTTGTCTCGCATGTACTCGAAAGCATCCAGATGCCGCGTTGGCGGGTGGCCGGCCTCGGCGCCGGCGATGTCGAAGCCCACAACCCCCTTGCCCCGGAACCGGATCGCCAGCTCGGCGATCTCCCGGGACACTGCGGCATGCCGCATCGCGGTGACCAGGCAGCGCACCTTGATGGTCCGGCCGGCGCCGGCACACGCCTTCTCGCCTTCGGCGAACCCGGCAAGCACCGCGTCGACGACCTCGTCGAACGACAGCCCGCGATCGATGTGCAGTTCGGGCGCAAAGCGCACCTCGGCATAGACCACCGAATCGGCAGCCAGGTCTTCCACACATTCGAAGGCGACCCGATACAACGCCTCCGGTGTCTGCATCACGGCCACGGTGTGCGAGAACGGCTCGAGGTAACGCTCCAGCGAGCCGCTGTGCGACCGGGTGCGAAACCACGTTGCCAACGTGTCGATATCGGTGGCGGGCAGCCCGTCGTAGCCGATCTGGCCGGCGATGTCCAGCACGGTTTGCGGACGCAGCCCGCCGTCGAGGTGGTCGTGCAGCAGGGCTTTCGGTGCCTGCCGGATCAGCTGAAGAGTCAGCGCAGCGGTCATCGGGTGATCCGATCGATAATCAGGGGCCGCACGGCCGGCCCGGTCTCCCCGACGCTCCAGCCACCGTCGAGCACGGCCAGCGCTGGCCCGAAGCGTTCGGGAGCCTCGGTGTACAGCGTGAACAGCGGTTCACCGGCAACCACCGGCTCCCCGGGACGACGATGAATCCGCACCCCCGCCCCGTGCTGTACCCGTGCGCCCGGCCGGGATCTGCCCGCACCGAGCCGCCATGCCGCCAAACCCACCGCCATCGCGTCGATGTCGCCCATTGTGCCGCTCCGGCCGGCCGAGACGGTTTCCGAACACCCACCGATAGGCAACGGTTTCGACAAATCGCCGCCCTGCGCGGCGATCAGCCGACGAAACCGGTCCATCGCACTACCGTCACGCAGCGTCTGTGCCGGGTCGCGGCCGTCGATGCCGGCGAGTTGCAGCATCTCGCCGGCCAGCCGCACGGTCAACTCCACCACGTCGGGCGGTCCGCCGCCGGCCAGTATCTCCAGGGCCTCGGCCACTTCGAGCGAGTTGCCGACGGTGCACCCAAGCGGCGAGTTCATGTCCGTCAGCACCGCGCGCGTGGGAACGTCATGGGCTGTGCCCAGCTCGACCATGGTGTGGGCCAGTTTGCGGGACTCCGCCTCGGATTTCAGGAAGGCTCCAGCGCCGACCTTCACGTCGAGCACCAGCGCGCGCGTGCCCTCGGCCAGTTTCTTGCTCATGATGGAGCTGGCGATCAGCGGCAGTGATTCGACGGTGCCGGTGATGTCGCGCAGCGCATAGAGCTTGGCATCGGCCGGCGCCAGCTCGCCGGCGGCGAAGATCGCGGCGCCGACCTGCCGAAGCTGTTCGCGCAACCGCTGACTGGACAGCTTCGCGGTGAACCCGGCGATGGATTCCAGCTTGTCCAGGGTCCCGCCGGTGTGGCCGAGTCCACGACCCGCCGCTTGCGGCACCGCGCCGCCGCAAGCGACAACGACGGGAACCAACGGCAGGGTGATCTTGTCACCCACCCCACCGGTGGAGTGCTTGTCGACGGTCGGCAACGACAGATCGGTGAAATCCATCCGGGTGCCCGAGGCCAGCATCGCCGACGTCCAGCTGGCGGTCTCGCCGGAGTCCATGCCGCGCCAGAAAATCGCCATCAGCAACGCCGACATTTGTTCCGGGGCGACTTGCCCATCGGTGTAGGCCTTGATCACCCAGTTGATCGCGGCATCAGATAACCGACCACCGTCGCGCTTGGTCCGGATTACCGTCGGCGCATCGAATTCGAAGTCCGTCAAGAGGATTCCTCGGCGCGCGGCGCGCCCAACCGGACGGCAGATACGCTTCGGTCGCTTCGTCGTTTGTCTTGTCTCGCAGCAGCTTCCAACAGCTCATCGTCGAGCACGCGATAGAGGGTACCTCGCGCGACGTGCACCTGACTTGCAGCCGTTCTCGTCGAATGCCCCGCTTCCGCCAATCGACACGGCGGGTGACGACCTTCGCGGCGGGCAGCCGCGATGGCCCGGTCGGGGTATGCCGTTGGGCACCGTCATAGAACGCCGTTGACGAGGACGGAGAAGGAATTGAACCCGCGGCGACGCTGCCACTCCAGGGCTCCAAGCCGGCTTGGATGCTGGTCAGGTACCACGAGTAGGTGACCGGCTCCGGGGGTTCTTGTGTTGACTCGCGAATCGGGATTGGCAGTGGTCGCGGCGGGTTGAGTTGTTGCGTTGCGTGCGGAGATCGGGCGGGCCGGTGTTGTCGGTGGTGGCTGCGATGATGAGGTCATGTCGTCGAGTGCGCCCGCGGATGCTGTGGTGGCCGGTCCTGGCGGGCGTCTTGAGGTGTTGTTCGAGGAGTTGGCGGAGTTGGCCGGTCAGCGCAATGCGATTGATGGGCGCATTGTGGAGATCGCCGCCGAAATGGATCGCGGCGGGCTGTGTGGTGCTACGGGTGCGCGGTCGGTGGCGGCATTGCTGGCCTGGAAGCTCGGCTCGTCTTCGACAAACGCCCACACGATCACCACCGTGGCGCGCCGGTTCGAGGAGTTTCCACGGTGTGTCCAGGGCATGCGGGAGGGCCGGCTGTCGCTGGATCAAATCGGCGTCATCGCCGCGCGGGCTGGTGCGGGATCTGATGAGCATTACGTGCAGCTGGCGCGCGTCGCCACCGTCAACCAACTGCGCACCGCGGTCAAGCTCGAACCGCGACCCGAACCCGATCCTCGGCCGCACCCGCAGCCCTCGATCACCAAGACCACCAACGAGCAGGGCAGCTGTTGGCGGATCAGACTTGCCCATGACGACGCAGCGAAATTCGACGCCGCGCTGGCGTCTTATCGTGATGCCCTGATTGCCGAGTGGAAACACGATCACGACAGGGCCGCATCGGAAAGCACGCCGCCGTTGCCGACCACCGTCGAGGCGTTCATGCGGCTGGTCGACACCGGCTGGGACGCCGAGGTGGCCCGCCGGCCCCACGGGCAACACACCACGGTGGTGGTGCACGTCGATGTCAAGGACCGCATCGCGGCGCTGCATCTGGGTCCGCTGCTATCCGACGCCGAGCGCCGCTACCTCAGCTGTGATGCCACCGCTGAAGTCTGGTTCGAACGCGACGGTCAGCTCATCGGCGCCGGGCGGGCGACCCGCGTGATCAACCGCCGGCTGCGCCGCGCTCTCGAGCACCGCGACCAAACCTGCGCAGTACCCGGTTGCGGCGCCACCCGTGGCCTGCACGCACACCACCTTCGCCATTGGGAAGACGGTGGCGCCACCGAGCTGGACAACCTGGTACTGCTCTGCCCCTATCACCACCGCAGCCACCACCGCGGCATCATCACCATCACCGCACCCGCAGCCAATCCCACCATCACCGATACCTGCGGCCGGCAACTCAGCGCAGGGTCGCTGGCACGCCCACCAACCCAAGCCCCGCCCACCGTCCCGCCGTACCCCGGGCCCATCGGCGAACGCGCCGATTGGTGGTGGTACGACCCCTTCCAACCCCAACCACCACCAAAGAACTGAGTCGGTTTCCGGCCCGGTCATTGCAAGCACCGGATTGAACCCAAACGCTCTGGGGTACAAAGAAACTCCTTCGCACCATCCCGGCCATCAACACCCGCGATCACAGCGCGTGCTAATCCGAGTCAAGTCTGCCGAAACGCTGGCCAGCTGGCCTGGCACTTCCCCTCAGTCGGGGTTAAACGCCGTTGACGAGGGCGGAGAAGGAATCGACCCCCGCGCCGACGCTGCCGCTCCAGGGCTCGAAGCCGGCTTGAATGCTGGTGAGGTACCACGAATCGGTGACCGGCTCCAGGGTTTGGGTGTTGTCGATGAACCCCATCACATCGAAGTTGTTCCAGGAGTTGATCGGCGTGGTCGCGACGTAGGACACCACGTTGTTTTGGCCGTTACTGCCTTTCCACACCTGGAAGCTCTGGCCGTCAATGGTGGCGTTGCCCACCACCGAGCCGACCGGCTGGATGGGTCCGGTGTGGTTGAACCAGATCATCACTTCCTGCTGGTTGACGCCGGTGGTGATCGGCGTGGGGTTCAGCCAGATGTCATAGGAGGCGTCATAGATACCGCTGGAGGGGTAGGTGTAGTTGACGCTGCTGGTGGCGGTCTGGATCTGACTCAACTGAATCGGCAGGTTGGTGCCGGGTGAACCGGTGCCGTAGTGCCAGCCGTCGTATATCGACGGGTATCCCAGCGGGGCGCCGTTGGTGGGAGCCGAGCCGTTTTCGGTGGCGATGGTAAACCCGGTGGGGGTTACGTTGATCGACTGCCCGCCGGGGTTGTTCCATGCGTTGTTTTGAACGACGTAGGCGTTCTGGATCGTCGTCGTTCCGTACTGGGATGTGATCAGGGTGCTGCCACCGGTGCCGGTGCCGCCGGTGCTCGTGCCGCCGGTGCCGGTCCCGCCGGTGCTCGTGCCCCCGGTGCCGGTCCCGCCGGTGCCGGTCCCGCCGGTGCTCGTGCCCCCCGTGCCGGTCCCGCCGGTGCTCGTGCCGCCGGTGACAGGTTGCCCGTTCACCAGCAGATTCGTCGGCGGCGAGTAGGTGCCGGTCTGCGCGGCCTGGAAGCCGACAGTGACCGAGCTGCCGGGGGCGATAGTGGCGTCATAGCTCTGTGGGGTCACGGTGTAGTGCGTGCCCGAGTGGGCGACCTGTCCATTCCACAAATTCGTGATGGATTCGTTTGAGGGCAAGTCGAATTGGAGCTGCCAGTCGGTCACGGGGCTGGTGCCCGTATTGGTGATCGTGTAGTTGGCGACGAACCCGTTGTTCCATTGCGACGACGGGGCGTATGTCGCCGTGATCCCGGTACCGCCGGTGCTGCCCGTGCCGGTCCCGGTTCCCGTACCGCCGCTCCCCGTGCCCGTACCGCCGGTCCCCGTGCCCGTAGCGCCGGCCCCCGTGCCACCGGTGCTCGTACCTGTGCCACCGGTGCTGGTACCCGTGCCACCGGTGCTCGTACCCGTGCCGGTGCCGCCGGTGCTCGTACCCGTGCCGGTGCCGCCGGTGTCACCGCCGACGGGTTGTCCGTTGACCAGCAAATGTGTTGGCGGCGAGTAGGCGCCATTCTGCGCGGCCTGGAAACCAACGGTGACCGACTTGCCGGGTTCGATCGTGCCGTTGTAGCTCGCCGGGGTGACGGTGTAGTGCGAACCGGATTGCGACACCTGACCGTTCCACAGGTTGGTGATGGATTCGTTTGTCGGCAGGTCGAATTGGAGCTGCCAGTTCGTCAATGGAGTCGTACCCGTATTGGTGATCGTGTAATTCGCGGTGAAGCCGCTATTCCACTGCGCCGTCGGAGTGTAGGTCGCCGTCACACCGGTTCCTCCGGTGCTGCCAGTGAGCGCCGGTGTGGTGGATGCGGCCGCAGTAGCCGCACTCGCCAGGGCGGTGGTGCCGCTACCGGCGCTCGTCGAGCTCGCGGTATTCGGGTTGACCGCCGCGGCGGTGGTGCCGGTGCCGCCGGTGGTGCCAACCGGTGCTGTCGTCGCAGCCGCGCTCGCCGTGGCCGTGGCGCCACTGGCCGTGCTCGTCGTGGCGGCCGAGCTCGAACCGAGCGCCGCGGCACCAGCGGTACCGGTGCCGGCCGGCGCAACGCTCCCGTCGTGACCGCTGACCGCAGCCGTCGCGTCGCCAGCTCCCGATCCGGAGCTGCCGCTGCTTGGTACGGCAGACCCGCCATGCCCGCCGGTGCTGCCGTTTGTCACAGACTGACGGCCGTTTACGCCGGTAGGCGCACCGACCAGACCGAGCAACCCCTGCAGGAAGTTGCGCAACGGTGCAATGTTGGCCGCCTCGGTGGTCAGATACGAATTCGCACTGACGGCCAAGGCATTGACGAACTGCTCATGAAAAGCCGCTGCCTGACTACTCAATACTTGATATTCCCGGGCATGCGAGCTGAACAGCCCCGCGACGGCCGCCGATACTTCATCGGCGCCGGCCGCCAGCAGCCCTGTGGTAGGGCCCGCCACCGCAGCATTAGCGGCGGTCACGGTCGACCCAATGCCGGTGATATCCGCCGCCGCCGCCGCCAGCGCCTCCGGAACGGCAGTTACATATGACATATTCATTCGATCACAACCTTATTACGATCCAATCACTGCCCTATCACGGGTGACCCTAATAAGGGTGATCACGGTTTGATCACGATCTCATCACTGCTTTATTAATTTGCCATAGGATCTTTAAACTGCCGATGCGTCAAATTTCGCACTGGTCACAATGTTTCGCGATCGGGCTCATCGTTTCCGGGCCGCTTCGGCCCGCGTTGCCGTGCCACCGGATCAGCTGCCAGATCAGCCACCGGATCAGCTGCCAGATCAGCACGGAAAGGCTCCGGCAATAGGTCGCCGAGCCGCCTGGGCCCGCCGGGGTGGTCGATCAACAGCTCGGGGCCGCCGTGTTCGAGCAACAACTGACGACAGCGCCCGCACGGCATCAATGCCGACCCGGCGCCGTCCACACATGCCAACGCGACCAGCCGGCCGCCCCCGGTGGCATGCAAGGCGCACACCACTCCACATTCGGCACACAAGCCGAGGCCGTAGGAGACATTCTCCACATTGCAGCCGGTGACGACGCGGCCGTCGTCAACCAGCGCTGCCGCACCGACCGGGAATCGCGAATACGGCGCATACGCTCCGGAAGCTGCATGAATTGCCTTGTCGCGCAGCATATCCCAATCCTTATCAGGCATCTGCGACCCCGCTCGACGATGGGCTGACCTCGGTAAGCCACCTTAACCCGAACGGTACGAGCAACGTCGGCAACGACGGGCCGCGCGACACACGATCGCGATCGGACTGTCGGTACCGCCCGCGGACCTGGTCACGTTAAGCTCGATTGCCCGGCTAGAGCTGTTGGTGACGGTTTTGAAGGCGGTGAGGACGGTCTGAGTACAAAGGCGACAACCGCGGATCCGGCATTGCCTAAGAAGACGCCCAACAAGGTGCCCAACCCAACGTCTGGATCATCACGCAGACGGCGCCCGCCGCGGACCCTGTACCGGGGCGATCCCGGCATGTGGTCGTGGGTGCTGCATCGCATCACCGGCGCGACGATCTTCTTCTTTCTCTTCGTCCATGTCCTGGACACCGCGCTGGTACGGGTAAGCCCCCAGGCGTACAACTCGGTGATCGGCACGTATAAGACGCCGGTTGTCGGCCTGATGGAGTTCGGGCTGGTGGTCGCGGTGTCCTACCACGCTCTCAACGGGATCCGGATCATCCTGATCGATTTCTGGTCGCAGGGGCCGCGCTATCAGCGGCTGATGCTGGCAATCGTCGGCGTCATGTGGCTGCTGATCCTGGTGCCCGCGGCGGTGGTGCTGGGTATCCACATGATGGATCACTTCCGATGAGCGCACCCGGACGTCAACACGCACCCGTGCTGCAGCGCAGCTTCGACCGCCCCGCCAGCCTGGACAATCCGCGTTCGCCGCGGCGCCGCGCCGGTATGCCCAACTTCGAAAAATTTGCCTGGCTGTTCATGCGCTTCTCCGGGGTCGTGCTGGTGTTCTTGGCCCTGGGTCACCTGTTCATCGGGCTGATGTGGGACAACGGGGTGTATCGCATCGACTTCAATTACGTGGCGCAGCGTTGGAACTCTCCGTTCTGGCAGACCTGGGATCTGCTGTTGTTGTGGCTGGCGCAGTTGCACGGCGGCAACGGCCTGCGCGTCATCATCGACGACTACACCCGCAAGGATTCCACCCGGTTCTGGCTCAATTCGCTGCTGGCGGTGTCGATGACGTTCACCTTGGTGCTGGGCACCTACGTGCTGCTGACCTTCGACGCGAACATCTCCTGAAAGGCGCACATGTTTTCGCCACCTCGTTCCCGCAAGCGGGCGGTGCCCCCACGCCCCCGCTACCGGGAGGCGCCCCCACTGCCTCGTTGGCGGCAGTCGTGATCCACCAACACCGATACGACGTGGTGATCGTCGGCGCGGGCGGGGCCGGCATGCGAGCGGCGGTGGAGGCGGGTCCGCGGGTCCGTACCGCGGTGTTGACCAAGCTGTATCCCACCCGCAGCCACACCGGCGCCGCGCAGGGCGGCATGTGCGCCGCGCTGGCCAACGTCGAAGACGACAACTGGGAATGGCACACCTTCGACACCGTCAAGGGCGGCGACTACCTGGCCGACCAGGACGCCGTCGAGATCATGTGCAAGGAAGCCATCGACGCGGTGCTCGACCTGGAGAAAATGGGGATGCCGTTCAATCGCACCCCCGAGGGCCGCATCGACCAGCGCCGCTTCGGCGGGCACACCCGCGACCACGGCAAGGCGCCGGTGCGCCGGGCCTGCTACGCCGCCGACCGCACCGGCCACATGATCCTGCAGACGCTCTACCAGAACTGCGTCAAGCACGACGTGGAGTTCTTCAACGAGTTCTATGCGCTGGACCTGGCGCTCACCCAGACCGCAGCCGGTCCGGTGGCCACCGGGATTGTTGCCTATGAGTTGGCGACGGGCGATATCCATGTTTTCCATGCGAAGGCCATTGTCATCGCCACCGGCGGCTCGGGCCGGATGTACAAGACCACCTCCAACGCGCATACCTTGACCGGCGACGGCATCGCCATCGTCTTCCGCAAGGGACTTCCCTTGGAGGACATGGAGTTTCACCAATTCCACCCGACCGGGCTGGCCGGCCTGGGCATCCTGATATCCGAGGCGGTGCGCGGCGAGGGTGGCCGGCTCCTCAACGGCGAGGGTGAGCGCTTCATGGAGCGCTATGCCCCTACCATCGTCGACCTGGCACCGCGCGACATCGTCGCCCGCTCAATGGTTTTGGAGGTCCTGGAGGGCCGCGGCGCCGGCCCGCACAAGGACTACGTCTACATCGACGTGCGCCACCTGGGCGAGGACGTGCTGGAAGCAAAGCTGCCCGACATCACCGAGTTCGCCCGCACCTACCTGGGCGTGGACCCGGTGCACGAACTGGTCCCGGTCTACCCGACCTGCCACTACGTGATGGGCGGCATCCCCACTACCGTCACCGGACAGGTCCTGCGTGACAACACCCACCCGGTGCCCGGCCTGTACGCGGCCGGCGAGTGCGCATGCGTGTCGGTGCACGGCGCCAACCGGCTGGGCACCAATTCGCTGCTAGACATCAACGTGTTCGGTCGCCGCGCGGGCATCGCCGCAGCCAACTATGCGCGCGGCCACGACTTCGTCGAGATGCCGCCGGAGCCGGCAGCCATGGTTGTGGGCTGGGTGAACGATATTCTCTCCGAGCACGGCAACGAGCGGGTCGCCGACATCCGTCACGCGTTGCAGCAGACCATGGACAACAACGCCGCGGTGTTCCGCACGGAGGAGACCCTGAAGCAGGCTTTGACCGACATCCATGCGTGCAAGGAGCGGTACTCCCGAATCACCGTGCACGACAAGGGAAAACGCTTCAACAGCGACTTGCTCGAAGCCATCGAACTGGGCTTCTTGCTGGAGCTGGCCGAGGTCACCGTCGTCGGGGCGCTGAATCGCAAAGAGTCCCGCGGCGGGCATGCCCGCGAGGACTACCCCAACCGCGACGACGTCAACTACATGCGCCACACCATGGCCTACAAAGAAATTGGGGCCGAGCTGCTCAGCGACATCCGGCTGGACTTCAAACCCGTCGTCCAAACCCGCTACGAACCCAAGGAACGGAAATACTGATGACGGCTGACGACGCTGTCGAGCCCCGGTTGGAGCCCCCGTTACCGCCCGTTCCCGAGGGCGCGGTGATGGTGACGGTCAAGATCGCCCGGTTCAACCCCGACGACCCCGAGCGGTTTGCGGCCACCGGCGGCTGGCAGAGCTTCCGGGTGCCGTGCCTGCCCAGCGATCGGCTGATCAACCTGCTGATGTACATCAAGGGCTACCTCGACGGGACGCTGACGTTCCGCCGGTCCTGCGGGCACGGCGTCTGCGGCTCGGACGCCATGCGCATCAACGGCGTCAACCGGTTGGCCTGCAAGGTATTGATGCGTGACCTGCTGCCGAAAAAGCCCGGCAAGCAACTGACCATTGCCGTCGAGCCGATTCGCGGGCTGCCGGTGGAAAAAGACCTCGTCGTCGACATGGAGCCGTTCTTCGACGCCTACCGCGCGGTCAAGCCGTATCTGGTCACCAGCGGCAATCCGCCTACCCGCGAACGGATTCAGAGCCAGGCCGACCGCGCCCGCTACGACGACACCACCAAGTGCATCCTGTGCGCGGCCTGCACCACCAGCTGCCCGGTGTTCTGGAACGAGGGCAGCTACTTCGGCCCGGCCGCGATCGTCAACGCACACCGCTTCATCTTCGACAGCCGCGACGAGGCCGCCGCCGAACGCCTCGACATCCTCAACGAGGTCGACGGGGTATGGCGCTGCCGGACCACGTTCAACTGCACCGACGCCTGCCCACGCGGCATCGAGGTGACCAAGGCCATCCAAGAGGTCAAGCGCGCCCTGATGTTCTCGCGCTGACTTCCTCTCGCGAGCAGCCGCAAAAGCTCCACCACGCCCGGCGTGTCGGGGGCTTTTGCGGCTGCTCGCCAGGTCAAGCGGGCACCAGAGCTGGGCAGGCCCTCAGCAGCTGCTCGACAACGCACTGCCAGGACGGCGCATCCATGCACAGGTGACTGGCACTGAGCACCACCCGTTCCGGAGCGCCGGGCAGTAGCGACACCGCGAACAACCGGCCGGTGCGCATGTCGAAGGAAGCGCGTTGCCGCGCGATGACATCGACGTCGGTAACCCCCGGGGGTTCCACGGCCCAGCCCCAGCCACCGCCCGGACGAGCCGCCCAGCAGTCGAAGAACGGCTCGAACACGGTGCCCAAGGCAGGGTAGGCGGCGAAGATCTCCTCTACCACAGCGCGGATACGCCCCTGGTCCACACGCGACCTGGCAACCAGCACAGCGGTGTGCATCAGCGGCTCGATGTCCTCGAGCCCCGGCAGCTCAGCGATATACGAGTAGGACGACACGACGCCAGACTGCGAGCCCACCCTCGGCGAATCCTTGGCGGATCCTTGGAGCCGTCACACTTTCACGACCTGTCTCGTCTGATGGGTATGACACAGAAAACCCGCATCGAACCCCTGCCTCCACAGCGCGCCGGCCTGCTGGTGCGCGCCATGTACCGGGTCGCCAAGCGGCGCTTCGGTGAGGTTCCCGAGCCGTTCACCGTCGCCGCGCATCACCCACGATTGCTGGTCGCCAACGCCGTCCACGAGACCATGCTGCAACGCGCCTCGCGAACGCTGCCCGCCAGCGCGCGCGAACTCGCGGTGTTCTGGACCGCCCGCACCATCGGCTGCTCATGGTGTGTCGATTTCGGCGCGATGCTGCAGCGCCTCGACGGTCTCGACGTCGAAAGGCTCAAGGACATCGACAACTACGCGACCTCGCCCCGCTTCAACGACGACGAGCGCGCCGCCATCTCCTACGCCGACGCGATGACCACCGATCCTCATTCGGTGACCGACGAGCAGGTCGCCGACCTACGGGCCCGCTTCGGGGATGCCGGCGCAATCGAGCTGACCTATCAGATCGGCATCGAGAACATGCGGGCGCGGATGTACGCGGCGCTGGGGATCACCGAACAGGGCTTCAATTCCGGCGATGCGTGCCGCGTCCCGTGGGCTACCGAGCCGAGTCAGGCCGCAGTGGCGACCCGGTAAACTTGTCGGGGTTGGCGATATCCCATATCGCACAGACCTTTCCGTCGCGCACCGTCATCGCGGTAATCCGTGGTGCCATGTCCCGATGATCGTCGGTGCCGGCGAAACCCGTTGTGTAGGCGCCTAATTCGCCGTTGACCAACGCCAGCTGATTCGCCGTGAAGAATGCCGGGCCGTAGCGTCGGGCCAGGCCGAACATGAACCGAACCACCTTGTCTGCGCCGTGGATGACCTGAACGGCGGTGGACGCCTTGCCATTCGAGTCTCCGGTAAAGGTCACGTCGGGATGCAGCAGCGACACCACGGTCTCCAGATCCCCGGCGGCCATGGCGGCCATCAACCGGCCGACCACCTCGTTGTGGGTGGGGTCCGGCTTCGGCGGCGCATCGGCCGCCTCCGACGCCAGGGCCTTGCGCGCCCGCGACGCCAGCTGCCGGGCGGCGGCTTCGTTGGCGCCCAGCACGTCGGCGATGTCGGCGAACGGGACCGAGAACCCGTCGTGCAGCACGAACGCGACCCGCTGATCGGGCGACAACCGCTCCAGCACCACCATCGCCGCAAACCGGGCATCCTCTTGTGCGACAACAACTCCCAGCGGATCAGCGCCGTCGAATCCGGTCACCACCGGTTCTGGCAGCCAGTTGCCGGTATACGTTTCCCTGCGATGCGCCGCCGACCGCAACCGGTCCAGACCCAGCCGGCTCACCACGGTGGTGAGCCAGGCGCGCAGGTCTTCGATCGCCCGATCCTGCGCTGACCAGCGCAGCCAGGCTTCCTGAACGATGTCCTCGGCGTCGGCCACGGTTCCGGTGAGCCGGTAGGCGACCGACATCAGATGCGGTCGCAGGGCCTCGAATTGGGTGACCCGCATCCCAGTGGCAGACAGTGCCATGGCTTCGAGCTTAACCGCTACGCTCGCCAACAAATGACGAGCAACCTCTGGCTACATTTCGCCCGCCACGGCGCGGGGATCACACCGCCGGTCATCACCCGCGGCGACGGCGTCACCATCTACGACGACCGCGGCAAGAGCTACCTCGACGCGCTGTCCGGGCTGTTCGTGGTCCAGGTCGGTCACGGCCGTGGCGAGCTCGCCGAGGCCGCCGCGCGCCAGGCGGGCACGCTGTCGTACTTCCCGCTGTGGGGATATGCCACCCCGCCGGCGATCGAGCTTGCCGAGCGGCTCGCCCGCTATGCGCCCGGGGACCTGAACCGGGTGTTCTTCACCAGCGGCGGCACCGAGGCCGTCGAAACGGCCTGGAAAGTCGCCAAACAGTACTTCAAGCTCACCGGAAAACCGGGCAAGCACAAGGTCATTTCGCGGGCGACCGCCTACCACGGCACCACCCAGGGCGCGCTGGCCATCACCGGCCTGCCGGCGTACAAGGCACCCTTCGAGCCGGTCACCCCGGGCGGGTTCCGGGTGCCCAACACGAACTTCTACCGCGCGCCGGGGCCGTTTGACACCGACATCAATAAGTTCGGCCAGTGGGCCGCCGACCGGATCGCCGAGGCCATCGAGTTCGAAGGGCCCGACACCGTGGCCGCGGTGTTCCTGGAACCCGTGCAGAACGCCGGCGGTTCCATCCCGCCGCCGCCGGGCTATTTCCAGCGGGTCCGCGAGATCTGCGACTCCTACGACGTGCTGCTGGTCTCCGACGAGGTGATCTGCGCGTTCGGACGGATCGGGTCGATGTTCGCCTGTGACGACTTCGGCTACGTGCCCGACCTGATCACCTGCGCCAAGGGGCTCACGTCGGGCTACTCGCCACTGGGTGCGATGATCGCCAGCGACCGGGTCTTCGAGCCGTTCAACGACGCCACGACGATGTTCGCGCACGGCTACACCTTCGGCGGACATCCGGTGTCGACGGCCGTCGCGCTGGCCAACCTCGACATCTTCGAACGCGAGGGGCTCAACGACCGCGTCAAGCAGCACTCCCCGCTGCTGCGCACCACCCTCGAGAAGCTCTACGACCTGCCGATCGTCGGCGACGTACGCGGCGAAGGATTCTTCTTCAGCATCGAACTGGTCAAAGACCGGGCCACCAAGCAAACCTTCACCGGCGAGGAACGCCGATCGCTGCTGGGCCGGGTGTCCGCCGCGCTGTTCGAGGCCGGGCTGTATTGCCGCACCGACGACCGGGGCGATCCGGTAATCCAGGTGGCGCCACCGCTGATCAGCAGTCAGGCCGAATTCGACACCATCGAAGCCACCCTGCACGCCGTACTCAGCAAAGCACGCGATTAAACCCAGAAGCGCCGCTTGGGCAGCACCTTCCTGACCGCCCCGACCGCCTCGCGCACCTGCAGCGCCCCCTCCTCGGTCGGGCTGCACAGGTACCTGGTCAGTGCGTCGCACAGCATCGTCAGCGCCGCCGTCAGCTGGGGTTGGGTCGCCGCGTCGCGATGAGCGATCAGTTCGGCACAGACCTCGTCGAGTCCGGAATCGTCGGCGCCGGCCAGTCCCTTGTCTAGGAGCTTGAGCAATTCCTTGAGGGCGCGTTTGGGCGCGGCCGGTGCACCGCCAAGCGGTACGGCGCTAGCCATCGCGCCGACGCCGCGCGCGGCAGCCGCCGCCGGAGCCGGCAGGAACCCCACCGCCGTTCCGACCCATCCCGACGGCTCCTCGACCGGCTGGACCACTTCGGTGAGCGGGCCGGCCTCGGTGCGCTCGGGATCAATGGCCACGAACGCGGTGAACCTCGACAGCACTCCGAACCGGATCGAGTGCGCGACCAGACGCGCCGCCAGCTCCTGCGAGTCGCGGCCCGACGCGTAGTCGTCCTCCAGGTCACGCACTACCGAGCGGGCCCAAATCGTCTGCACCGCAAAAGCTTCCGATGCAACCCGGGCGGGTAGAGCCGCCCGGAGCGGGCCGTCGGCGGCGTCGGCCTCGACGCGCAGCGTCACCTCGGTAACCGGGCCACGATAGCGCCCGGAGACCACGCAGGGCACGCCGGCGAAGGCGTCGGGTACCCGGCTGGGCGTGGTGCTGCCCTCGACGATCTCGAGACCCTCGGCGCGCACCCGCACCGAGGTGAGCGCCGGACGTCCAATGGTCCGGGCCAGCCGGGACATCGCCTCGTCCAGGCGGGCTTCTGACTCCACCAGCTCGGCGCGGCCGCGGCCCAGCCGGGCCAGCCGGTCCAGAAAGCCGGCGTTGACGGCACGGTCGATGCCCACGCAGTAGATCCGGATGCGCCCCAGCGACGGGGCCAGGGACCGCAGCAAGTGGTCCTCGCCGGTGATCTGGCCGTCGGTCACCAGGACCACGCTGGCCTGCCGGCCTTCCTCGGAGCCGGCGAGCATCTGCACGGCCCTGCGCAACGGCTCGGCCATCTCCGTGCCGCCTCGGCTGCGCAATGAGCCCAGCCACGACGCCGCGGCGAACCGGTTCTGGTCGGAGCCCGCAACCAGCCCCGGCGCCATATCGGTGGGCACGTCGATGCGGTCGTCGAAAGCCAGCACACAGAACCGGTCGACGGTGTCGAGCATGTCCACGATGCGCCCTGCCGCTCGGCGCGCGGCGACCATCTTCCAGCCGCCCATCGACCCCGAACGATCCAGAACCACAACCACATCGCGTGGCGCGCTGGACGGCTCGGCCGGTGGCACCAGGGTGACCGACCAGGTGCCTTCATCACCGTCGGCATCCGGAACCAGCAGCGCCGACGATGACAGCGCGCCGCGGTCGAGGCGGAAGCGCAGCACGAAATCACGGTCAGCCCGAGTGCCCGGCTCCACTCGCAGCCGGGTCGGCCCGTCGGCCGAGTCTTCGAGCACGGCGGTGGGAAGTGAACTACGCAGGTCCGAAACGGGCAGGCCGGCGCCATCGACGGTGACCGAGATGTGCAGGTCGGGTCGCTCGTCGCAGTCAGCCAGCCGTGGTGGCGTGACCCGTGACGCGTCAGGCACCATATCGGTGTCGCGCGCCACTCCTGGACCCGTCTGGTCGCCGGGCACCGGGGTTCCGGTGGTGTAGCGATGGGCCACCACGAGCGGGAAGCGGAAGGTGGCCTCGCCGTCCTCGAATGCCAGCGGGCCGGTCAGCCGCAGTTCGATGGTGGCTTCCTCACCCGGCCCGAGATTGCCCACCCGCACCGAGAACACATCGGAGCGGTCCTCCTCGACGATCGCGGCCCGCTGGCCCGCGGCCAGGGCCTGCTCGTAGTCCGTGCGGGCCTGGGCGCGCTCTTTGAGGACTCCGATCACCCGCCGCCCGGCCAGCGATGCCGCGAAATCGGTGACACCAGCGCGAGCCGGCAACGGAAACACGTAGGTCGCTTCGACGCTGGTTTCGCCGGAGTTGACGAAACGCTGGCGCACGGTCGAGGTCGCGGTCATCCCGACGACGACGGTGTCCACGCTGATCGCCTTCAGCGGCAGCCGCCGCCCATCCGCGGAGGTCAGCTCGCCGCGTCCGGTGGGTGCGGCAGCGACGGGGATCAGGGGCAGCAAGGTGGTGCTCATCGAGAGTCCTTTCGGGTAGCGGCCTGGGTAGCGGCGAGCAGCTCCAGCAACGGCGTGGCGGCCTGCCGCAAGGTGTCGAGGGCCGGCAGTGGGCCATCGACGAGCACCGTGACGGTGTCGGAGAGCCGGACGGCCTGAAGGCGGGCGGCCGGCGCCGGGGCCGTGTTCGGCGCCGGGGCCGGGTCGGCGGCGGGCGCCGGGGCAGCCTCCGGCACGGCACACCAGAAGCGGCCGGCGGCCCGCGACATTTCCGGGGCGGGCTCGAGATCTCCGAGGTCGGCCGGTATGACGCCGGGCGGAATCGCGGCCAGCGACGTCAGCTCCGCCGCCGACATCGAGGTCAAGCGCGCACCGATCTCCTCGAGCGACAAACCCTTGCCCTGCAGCCGCTTGATGGCGACCAGGCGCAGCAGGTGGGTTCGTCCGTAGGTCAGCGCACGTCCGCGGGTTCCGGGGCGCGGCAGCAAACCGCGCGCGGTGTAGTAGCGAATCATCCGCTCCGCCGGCATGGCCTTGGCCTGGCGGTTTTCCGGCGCCGCGCCCGACGCCCGCACGGCCGTGGCGGCCAGCGCGGCGAATTCGGGCAACGTGAGCAGTGACGGCATGATTATTTGACAGTGTTATCCATATAAATGACACTGTCAAATAGTATTTTTTAACTTCCGCCTCATTAGTCACAGCGCGGCGTCCGGCGATCCGCCGGACCATCGCCTAATCTGCACAGCGATGTACTTCTTACGCGCCGCATCGTGCCTGGTCGCAGCCGTATTCCTGGCAGTCGGACCGGCCGCCGTACCGACCGCGCAAGCCGAACCCAACGCCGAGGCAAACAGCGCCGGAAATTGCCCGTACAAGGTGTCCACCCCGCCCGCGGTGGATTCCTCGGAAGTCCCCACCGCCGGTGATCCGCCGCTGCCGCTGGCGGTGCCCCCGACGCCGGTGGGCGGCAACGCGCTGGCCGGCTGCGGCATCATCACCGCACCGGACACCCCGCCAGTGCCCGGCGACGTGTCCGCCGAGGCGTGGCTGGTGGCCGACCTGGACAGCGGTGCGGTCATCGCCGCCCGCGATCCCCACGGCCGGCACCGCCCGGCCAGCATCATCAAGGTGCTGGTCGCCATGGCGGCGATCAACGAGCTGAACCTCAACAAGTCGGTCGCCGGAACCGACGATGACGCGGCCGCCGAGGGCACCAAGGTCGGCGTCGACGCCGGCGGCACCTACACCGTCAACCAGCTGCTGCACGGCCTGCTGATGCATTCGGGAAACGACGCCGCGCACGCGCTGGCCAGGCAACTCGGCGGCATGCAGATGGCCCTGGAAAAGATCAACGTGCTGGCCGCCAAGCTGGGCGGGCGCGACACCCGGGTGGCGACGCCGTCCGGGCTGGACGGGCCCGGGATGAGCACCTCGGCCTACGACATCGGCCTGTTCTACCGGTACGCCTGGCGCAACCCTACTTTCGCCGACATCGTCGCCACCCGCAGCTACGACTTCCCCGGCCACGGCGACCATCCCGGCTACGAACTGGAAAACGACAACCAGCTGCTCTACCACTACCCGGGTGCCCTGGGCGGCAAGACCGGTTACACCGACGACGCCGGGCAGACCTTCGTCGGCGCCGCCAACCGCAACGGCCGCCGGCTGATGGCGGTGCTGCTGCACGGCACCCGGCAGCCGATCGCGCCGTGGGAACAAGCCGCCCACCTGCTGGACTACGGCTTCAGCACGCCTGCGGGCACCCAGGTCGGCTCGCTGATCGAACCCGACCCCGCGCTGGCGTCGGGCAAGGACAAACCGGCCAATCGCCAGCCGGATGCCTCCCAAGCGGCCGGCCTCATGTCGGATGCCGAGGCTTTGCCGGTGCGGGTGGGGGTGGCGGTGCTCGGCGCCGTCGTCGTGTTCGGGTTGATCCTGGTCGCAAGGTCGATGAACAGCCGCGCTCAGCACTAGACTCTGCGGGATGACTGCCCTGTACGAGGACGCCGGCCTGCTGCTGGACGACGACGGAATCACCATCCGTCGCTACTACTTCCCCTTTGCTGGGTCGAAGCGAATCCCCTACCGCGACGTCAAGGACGTCACGACCGAACAGATGGGCTGGGCGTCCGGCAAGGGCCGATTGTGGGGCGCGACGGACCCGCGCTACTGGTTCCCGCTGGACCTGAAGCGGGGCAGCAAGAACACGCTGCTGGTCCTCGATGTGGGCAGTCGGGTCAAACCCTGTATCACCCCCGAGGATCCCGACCGCGTCATCGGTCTGCTCAAGTCCCGGATACCGGCCAGCTGAGCTGTCCGTGCAGCGGGGAATACTGGTCGGGCTCACCGCGGCCAGCGTCGGCCTCATCTACGGCTACGACCTGTCCAGCATCGCCGGAGCGCTGCTGTTCGTCACCGAGGAGTTCGGTCTCACCACACGCCAGCAGGAGCTGCTGACCACGACCGTGGTGATCGGCCAGATCATCGGGGCGCTGGGGGCCGGCGTGCTGGCCAATGCGATCGGGCGCAAGAAGTCGACGGTGCTGCTCACCGCCGGCTTCGCGGTGTTCGCGCTGCTCGGCGCGTCGGCCGTCTCCTTGCCCATGCTGCTGGTCGCGCGCCTGTTGTTGGGGGTGGCCATCGGTGTGGCGGTGGTGGTGGTTCCGGTGTACGTGGCCGAATCCGCACCCACGGCGGTGCGCGGTTCGTTGCTGACCGCGTATCAGGTGGCCATTCTCAGCGGCATCATTCTGGGCTACCTGGTGGGTTATCTGCTGGCCGGCTCGCACAGCTGGCGGTGGATCCTGGGGCTCGCTGCGGTGCCCGCGACACTGCTGCTGCCATTGCTGATGCGCCTGCCCGACACCGCTCGCTGGTACCTGCTCAAGGGCCGCGCCGACGACGCGCGACGAGCGCTGCTGCGCGTTGAACCCGAGGCCGACGTCGATACCCAGCTGGCCGACATGGCCGGCGCCCTCGGCGAAGGCCGCGGCCGGGTGTCCGAGATGCTGCGCCAACCCTATCGGCGCGCCACCGTGTTCGTCGTCACCCTCGGCTTTCTGGTCCAGATCACCGGGATCAACGCGATCATCTACTACAGCCCGCGGATCTTTGCCGCCATGGGTTTCACGGGTGATTTCGCGTTGTTGGGGCTGCCCGCGCTGGTGCAGCTGGCCGGATTGTCGGCGGTGTTCGTTTCGCTGTTTTCGGTCGACCGGTGGGGCCGGCGCCCAATCCTACTGTCGGGCATCGCGATGATGATCGCCGCCGACGGCCTGCTGGTCGTGACATTCAGCCATAGTGCCGGCAGCGGATTGATCGGCGGATTCGGCGGCGTGCTGCTGTTCATCGTCGGTTTCAACTTCGGGTTCGGCTCGCTGGTGTGGGTGTATGCCGGCGAAAGCTTTCCCTCCCGGCTGCGGTCAATGGGGTCGAGCGTGATGCTCACCTCGACCCTGACGGGCAACGCGATCGTCGCCGCGTTCTTTCTCACCATGCTGCATTGGCTCGGCGGCGCAGCCGTTTTCGCGCTCTTCGGGGCGCTGGCTGTGATCTCCTTCGTGGTGGTCCTCGGGTATGCGCCGGAGACCAAGGGCCGCGAGCTCGAGGAGATCCAGCGGTACTGGGAGAACGGCGGTCACTGGCCTACCGAACCGTCCCCAGCCCCGGAAACTCGGTGAGCCTGATCCACGCCGGCGCCGCCGTCATCGACGGGCAGGTGTGCCGGCCGGGCTGGGTGCAGACAGCCGGCCCAACGATTTCGGCCTGCGGCGCCGGCCGGCCGGCGCAGCCGCCCGACGTCGATTTCCCCGACGCCCTGCTGGTGCCCGGCTTTGTCGACATGCACGTGCACGGCGGCGGCGGCGCATCGGTCACCGACGGCGACATCGGCCGGGCGGCGAGGTTTCACGCGCGCCACGGCACCACGACCATGCTGGCCAGCCTGGTCACCGCGGCGCCGGCAGCCTTGCTCGATGCCGTGACTCGTGCCGCCCAAGCGACCCGGTTGGGCGCCGTCGCCGGCATCCATCTGGAAGGACCGTGGCTGAGTCGAGCGCGCTGCGGCGCACATGATCCCACGCAGCTGCGCGCCCCGGACCCCGCCGAGATCGAGGCGGTGCTGGCCGCCGCCGACGGCACCATCCGAATGGTGACACTGGCTCCCGAGCTGCCCGGCGCCGACCGGGCGATCCGTCGCCTCCTGGATGCGAACGTTGTTGTGGCTGTGGGCCATTCGGATGCCACGTACGAGCAGACCCGCCATGCCGTCGAACTCGGCGCCACGGTGGGCACCCACCTGTTCAACGCGATGCCGCCGCTGGACCATCGCGCACCCGGGCCCGCGCTGGCCTTGCTGGCGGATCCCCGGGTGACGGTCGAACTGATCGCCGACGGCGTCCACGTTCACCCGGCCGTGGTACGGGCGGTGATCGCGGCCGCCGGCCCTGACCGGGTTGCCCTGATCACCGACGCGATGGCCGCCGCCGGATACGGCGACGGAGCATACTGGCTGGGCTCGGTGCCGATCGATGTCGAGTCCGGGGTGGCGCGGGTGCGCGGGACGTCGACCATCGCCGGCAGCACGGCCACCATGGATGAGTTGTTTCGCGGCGTGGCCGGACCCGATCCGGACGACGACGCGCTGGCCGCCGCGGTGCAGATGACCTCGACGACCCCGGTCGGCGCTCTCGGGCTGGCGGGCATCGGCAGTCTGCGGGCCGGCCTGGACGCCGATCTCGTTGTGCTGGACCGAGATCTGCGGGTTGCCGCGGTGATGGCCCACGGCGAGTGGATCGACTTCTGACGATCGGCTGCACCGCAAACCCATGGCACGCGGCGCTTAGCCTGGCACGTCTTCATCCTGTTCATCCCGCACCGCAGCGGTCGAGAAGCTGCGAAGCGGTTGTGTACACCCAACGCCGGCTGATCATTGCGTTATGCAACTGTTTCCCTACGGTATATCTCGCATGGCGCGGCCCTTGCGAAGCATGCACAATAGGCGCCGGTGTTGCTCGACCAGACCGGGACCGAGCAAGGAGGCAAGACGCGATCAGAAGGAGTGCGAGGGTAATGCTGCGAGTCGTTCCCGAAGGTCTGGCAGCCGCCAGCGCCGCGGTCGAGGCGCTCACCGCGCGGCTCACGGCCGCGCACGCCGGCGCCGCACCGCTGATCACGGCGGTGGTGCCCCCGGCAGCCGACCCGGTCTCGGTGGCGACGGCGGCCGGGTTCAGCGTCCAGGGCGACATTCATGCCACGGTTGCGGCCGGCGGCGTCGAAGAGCTCGGGCGCTCCGGTGCCGCTCTCGGCGAGTCCGGTATCGGCTATGCCGCCGGTGATGCCGTGGCTGCGTGCGCGTACGGGATTTCGGGCGGCCTGGCATGACGGCACCCATCTGGTTTGCCTCGCCACCAGAGGTCCATTCAGCGTTGCTCAGTTCCGGTCCCGGTCCCGCTTCCCTGTTGACGGCCGCCGCGTCGTGGACGTCGCTGAGTTCCGAATATGCTGCTGCCGCAGAAGAACTCGCTGCCGCGCTAACGGTGGTGCACACCGCAGCGTGGCAAGGGCCGAGTGCAGAGAGCTACGCGGCCGCCCACGCGCCGTACCTGGCCTGGCTGACCCAGATCAGTGCCGACAGCGCGGTGATGGCAGCCCAGCACGAGGCCGCGGCCGGAGCCTATGCCAGCGCGCTGGCGGCCATGCCGACGCTGGCCGAACTGGCCGCCAACCACACCACGCACGCGGTGTTGGTGGGGACGAACTTCTTTGGCATCAACACGATTCCGATTGCCCTCAACGAGGCCGACTACATGCGGATGTGGGTCCAGGCGGCCACGACGATGAGCGGCTATCAGGCCGTTGCGGGCACGGCGCTGGCGTCGGCACCTCAGACCACACCGGCGCCGGTACTGCTCAATGCCGGCCTGGGTGCAGCCGCTGCCATCCCGGGCATTGCCGCCACAGTGGGCGAACTGCCGATCATCATTGTGATATTGATCCAGATCATCCTGATATCACTAGAGATCCTGTTCGCCATCGTGGCATATGCCATCGTCATCGCGCTCATCACGCCGCTGCTGATATTCACCTACGCGATAGTCTTCGCGATCCTGGCGCTCATCCTGGGACCGCCGTTGCTGCTGATCGCATCGCCATTCCTGCTGGGCGGGTCACTGCTTGCGCTGCCGGCTGCGGCGGCGATTCCGTTGTCGACGGCGTTGCCGATCGGGATTACTCAGTACCTCGCGGCTGACGCCGAACTCAAGACGGCCGACGCCGTGCCCGTTGCCGCGCCCGCGGTGATGGCATCGGCGGTAAGCGAGTCTTCTCCCGTGCGGTCCGCGGCGAGCCGGGCTCCGGAAGCAAGACTGGTGTCGGCTGTGGAACCAGGTTCGGTGGTGGCTTCTGACCAGGGCGCGGGCCTGTCCGGGTTTGCCGGCACCGCCATCAAGGAGACCGTCACGCAGCCGTCGGGGTTGGCGGATGTGCCGGCCGGCGAGCTTGCCAGTGGTGCACGGATGCCGATGCTGCCGGCGACCTGGGAGTCGAAACCGCTTGCAGCATCCGGTCATTGAGACGACGATGAGCAGCCCGAAACCACTCGGAGAACAACCGTTATCAGTATGTTGGAGCCATATTCCACAGCTGGTCGCGCCCCAGTCGGTATTTGCCGCCACTGCAGGGTTGATGCGGCACAGGATCGATCAGGCCGAGCAATCAGCGACGGCGGCCCAGGCGTTTCACGTCGGGCAGTCCGCGGCGGCTTTCCAGAGTGCCCACGCCCGTTTCGTGGCGGCCTTTGCGCAGGTCAACGCCTTGCTGGACATTGCGCAAGCCAACCTGGGCGACGCCGCGGGCACCTATGTGGCCGCTGACGGCGCGCGACCAGGCCGAAGCCGCCACGTGGGGTGGCTAGCTCAGCTGGTGCCGGATTAGCCGCTGCCCCAGGTTCTTTCAGGCTCAGAAACCACTGGCAGCCGTCGCCGTCAACCCGGTCCGCGGGTTCGCCGCCGCAGTAATCGTGAAAACGTCAGAGCCCCAAAGGCTCCGGTGGCCACCGCGACCAGCGCCTGACGCGCGGCAAGGCCCTCGTTGACCTGTATTCGCGGCCGGATGATCGCGGGGCCCGGCGGGTCCACATGCTTGGCACGCGGGTCCTCCTCGGAGTCGGTGGCCGCCCACGCAGTGGAAAACAGCACGAGGTAGGCGGTGACATAGGCGAAGACCATCAAACCCAGCACCGGCCCGAACGTCGCGCCCGCCGGACTTCGCAGGACCGTCCGCAGGTAGATCGAACCCACCTGCTTGAACAGCTCGAACCCGACGGCGGCGATCAAACCGGCCCGCATCGAGGTGACGAAGCGCCCCGACTGCCGCGGCAGCCGCGCGATCATCCAGGTGAACAGCAGCCACGACACCACCACCGACAGCACCACCGAGATCGCCCGGAAGAGCAAGTCCAGCACCGAAAGCTCCGGTATTCCAAGCCATTTCAACGCCGCAGCCATCGGCCGCAAGTAGCCCAGCGCGGTCAGCGCAATGGTGGCCATGGTCACCACGAAGGTCCCGACCATCGCCGCCAGGTCAGAGAGCTTGTTACGTACGTAGTTCCCCAATTCGACGGGATGTGCCCACATCTCGCTCAACGCCACCCGCAGATGCGACATCCAGCCCAGCCCGGCCCACGCCGCAGTGGCCAGGCCGATGACGCCGACGGATGCCCGCGCGTCGATCGCCGAGTTCACCAAGTCGATCAGCTGCTGACCGAAGGCGCCCGGAACCAGTGCCCGGATCCGATCGTAGGTCATGTTCAGCAGCCTGTCGTTGCGCGACAGCGTGAACCCGACGACGGCGAAACCGACCATCAGCAACGGGAACAACGCGAAGATCGTGTAATACGTCAGGCCTGCCGCATAGAATCCGCCCCGGCGCTCGCTGAACCGTGTGTAGGCGCGCACCGCATGGTCGAACCACCTGTACCGGGCCCGCAGCCGATCGAGGATTCCAGGCTCGGCCGGCTCGCTCATGGCAGGTGATTACCCCTTTGCGGTAGGAAACCAAGCCTTTCATAGACCCGCTGGACGGTTTTGCTGGCGACATCATGGGCGCGCTCGGCTCCGGCCTGCAGCACGGACTCGAGTTCGGCCACGTCGGCAGTCAGCTCGTCCACCCGGGCCTTGATGGGGCTGACGTAGGCGACGACGGCCTCGGCCGTGTCTTTCTTCAGGTCGCCGTAACCGCGGCCGGCATAGCCGTCGACCAGGGCGTCGATGCCGACCCCGGTCACCGCCGACTGGATGCTCAGCAGATTCGACACACCCGGTTTGGCGTCCGTATCGTAGCGAATCTCCCGTTCACTGTCGGTCACCGCCGAGCGAATCTTCTTGGCCGACAACGCCGGATCATCGAGCAGGCTGATCAGCCCGGCGTCGGCGCTGGCCGACTTGCTCATCTTCGACGTCGGGTCCTGCAGGTCGTAGATCTTGGCGGTGATCTTCGGAATGAGCACATCGGGAACCACAAAGGTGTCCGGGAACCGGCTGTTGAACCGCTGCGCTATGTCGCGCGCCAGCTCCAGATGCTGGCGCTGGTCCTCCCCCACCGGCACCAGGTCGCTGTCATAGGCCAGCACGTCGGCGGCCTGCAACACCGGGTAGGTGAACAATCCGACGGTGGTGGACTCGGCGCCCTGCCGACTCGACTTGTCCTTGAACTGGGTCATCCGCGACGCCTGACCGAAACCGGTGAAGCAGCCCAGCACCCACGCCAACTGACTGTGAGCCGGAACGTGACTCTGCACGAAGATGGTGGCGCGCGCCGGATCGATGCCCAGTGCCAGGTATTGCGCGACCGTGATCAGGGTCCGGCGGCGCAGCGCCTCCGGATCCTGCGGCAGGGTGATTGCGTGCAGGTCGACCACGCAGAAGAACGCGTCGTGGTCGTCTTGCAGCGCGACCCACTGGGTGACCGCGCCCAGCGCGTTGCCCAGGTGAAGCGAATCGGACGTTGGCTGCACGCCGGAGAAAATGCGGCGAGATCCGGTGGGGGTGCTCATGATGCCCCTGATCTTGTCACGCAGATGGTGGCTCCCCGAAAGTCGGTCCATCCGATCCGTCGAGCCGAGTCGTGTTCCATGTCGGTCGGGTTGATATCGCCGCCACAGGGAATGAGGTGTCGCTTCAGGTGGCGTCGCCTGCCGGAATCAGGTACTGCGATTAAGCTGGCTGTCGGCGACTGGGTCGAGCGAGTTCGCAGCCGACACCGACGCTATCCGGCCCTCGTTATGAGGAGCCCAGCCGACTTCGAAAACCCCACCACCCACCCGGCAAATACTGGCTGAGCTGGTATGATGCCGGACTGCGCGGCAGAACTGACGGTCACAGCACCGGCCTGCTCAGCCAACACATCCGGATCCGCTGATCACCCGCGGCTGGCGCCGGTCACCGAGCATGTGGCGAGCCGGCCGGCTGACCCGACAATGAACTCGGTGCATCGGTGTGGGCGCCCTCGTCAACACCGACGCCGAGGCGCTCGACCAACTCTCCGCCCATCCAGCCGGTGATGACGGCCAACACGACTGCGGCAAAGCTACCGACCAGCGCCCACGGCCTGGGTGTCCAGCCGCCGGGCTGCCAGCGCAGTAGCCAACTGCCCGCGAAAAGCAACACCACAACCACGTTGCCCAGTCCGTGCACCAGGCCTATGCGCTTGGCTCGGGTATTGCCAGGAATTCGGAACCAGTCGATCCATCCGAACGGCGCGGCTATTAGCCCGCCAACGATTCCGGCGGCGATGGCATACGCCGCGGCAACGGAAAACCCCGATCTGTCAGTAACCAGATAGATGATGTCGAAGACCACCGCAGTAGCCAACACTCCGAGAGGAAAGGGAATCAACATTGGGTGGATCGCATGGCCGAGCGCTTTCGCACGGCTCTCTATGGCCGCCTCCCTTGCAGATGTAACCGATAGCCGTCCCGGGAAGTACCCGCGGGTCGCGGCGCCAAACAAAATTGCAAAGGCGGATGCCGTCATGTATTCGCCCCTCGGGCTCGATCACAGTCACCTCTAGCCGTCCTGCTCCCAAAGGCCCCGTGCGGCCGACCGTGCCCGCATGTCGCCGGTTTCATCAGCCACACGGTGCTCGGGGTCGCTGCCGCGACGAGCACGCAGACCGTGCTGCCCTGCACCAACCTCGAGGGACCCGAGGGGTGGCGGCTGCCCAGAATTGGGGCGATCACGTCGAAGTCCTTGTCAACGGCGAGCAAAGCGCCACCGCGCTTTTGGCGGCCGCGGTCATGGGAAGGTCGCGGATCGACGGTTGCCGGCCAGACCACGATCGGCCGGCACCGGCCGGGATTCCACGGCATCTTGCGGAGCGGCGTCGGATAATCGCTAGATACTGCGCTGCCGTCATCGGCGATGCGACCTCAAAAAGCGCTGGGGGCGGCGATGAGCGAGCGAGCCGGCAACGATTTCGCGGACGCATTCTTGATGCTGTTCGGCGACTTGGCTTACCCGGCTGAAATGACCGCCGTCGGGCCGGGTTTAGACCGTCTGCATCGGGTAATTCTGCGGTGGTGAATCACCTCGCCCGGTTGGCCCCGGAGCGTCTGTATCAACGCCCAGCGCCTACGGATCCAATCCGCATTGGTGACCTCGACGCCTGGCGGGCAGGCATCCGCCGGACTGTGCTCGCCAACGTCGCCGGATTCGTGGCCGCCCAATGCGCAGGCGAGTTGGCACACCTCTTGCCGGCGGACTGCGCGGATGTGCTTGTGCAATTTGTCAACGGCGGCAAGTGTTTACGGTCGACATTCATGTATCTGGGCTGGTTGAGCGGAGCGCCCGCAAGCGATGTGGCGCTATCCGCAGCCGCCAGTCTCGAGCTGTCGCACGCATTCGCTTTGCTGCAAGACGACGTGATGGACAATTCGGCGAGGCCCTCGATGGCAACGACTGCCGATTCGGATGGGCACCCGTACCCTGTCACGACGACGGAGTACTGGTCTGGGTCCGTCTCGACTCGGTCGGCGGCGAACCGGCGCTAGACCAGCCGATCATTCCCGACCGGCCACGCGGTGCGACGTTGTCGTCAGTCACCAGATTGGTCGGTGCCTGCCACGGCGCGTGGTTTCATCCCTACTCCTTCACCCGGCTCGAGGTGCTGGCCACTCCCAGCAAGGCTGACGATCGCTTCCTCGTCTCGGTCTCCTTTCCGGATGGGACGCATCGGGGTGCCAGTCATGGCGAAGTTCACCTGCCCCGACGCACGCACCGTCGCCATGCGCATCATCGAAGGCGAAGGAGTCGGTAGCGTCGTCGAAACCCACGCCACCCCAGTCGGTTTCGGACCTGACGGGCGCGCACGCACCGCCGTGGTCGAAGCCACCATTGCTCAATCGGATCGCCGGGGATTCGCCCAGGCACGGCGGGTGGCAACGCTCATCACACCCCTGATGCGCTACGCCGCGGCGCGGCTATGGCGTGACGACTTGGCCTACGCCGAGCGGCGCTACCGGCTGCGCACCGGCCGCTAACGGTGGAGTTACTCCAATCCCTGCTGGACTTTGGCGAGGATCTTCGGAAGCGTGGGCGCATGCGCTCTGTTGTACTCCCGCTCCTGCCATGAGAAAGCCGTATGTTGTCCTGGTTGTGTTCACGGCGATTACCCACTTCGCCTACCTGATCTATGTGCCCAGCGGCGGATTCTTGGCGTTGCGATGGCCTCGCACCGTGTGGTTGCACGTGCCAACCGTGTTGTGGGGCATCGGCGTGGTGGCGTTACCGTTACCCTGCCCGCTGACCGCGCTGGAACAGTGGGCACGCGCGCACGCCGAAATGAACCCTTTGCCCACAACCGGATTCATCGATCGCTACGTCGCTGGCATCTTCTACCCTGCACACCGCACTCGCCTCGCTCAGGCCTGTGCGTTCATTGCCGCCGGCATTTCTTGGATCGCGTTGGCGAAACAGCTGCGCCGAAAGGCTATTCGGCGCGCGTACCAATCGTGAGCGGCACGTCGCCATCATCGGAGGCCGGCAGCTCGAGGATCATTGGCGTTTCGATTTCGCGGCACGGCCCAGCTGGACCATGCGGGCGACACCGATCAGGACGACGATCGCGGCCCCGCACACGGCCGAGAGGAGGTAAGCAACTCCCGTCGGCAAGCTCCAATCCCAGGTCAGGAAGTGCATGGCGACCGGTTCGGTGTTTTGGGCAATGAACACTAACCTCGATTTTTCGCGCCGGTGGGGTTCGGGGGCGCTGAGCCACGAAAAGTGCTGAGCGGTAGCTATTTTTGGGCTTGGGGTGTGTTTAGCCTGCCCGTGTCGCCGGGG
>NZ_UPHT01000157.1 GCF_900566085.1 Mycobacterium attenuatum | reverse complement strand
GTTCGGCAGCGGCGGTGCCGGCGGTGCCGGCGGCGGCGTGACGGGGCTCCTGGGGACCGCCGGGGCCGGCGCACCCGGTGGGGCCGGCGGCTGGCTGTGGGGTAACGGCGGTGCCGGTGGGGCCGGTGGTAGCGCGCCCAGCGCCTACGCCGGCGCGGGCGGCAACGGCGGTAGCGCCTGGCTGTTCGGCAACGGCGGCAACGGCGGCGACAGCGGAATCGGAACAACCAGCGGCACCGGCGGGAGCGGCGGCAGCGCCGGGCTGCTGGTGGGCAACGGTGGTGACGGGGGGACCGGATACGTCGACGGCTTCGGCGGCACCGCCGGCCGGGCCGGACTGCTGATCGGCGACGGCGGCGGTGGTGGCGACGGTCTCGTTGGGCAACAGGGCGCCGACGGTGGATTGTTGTTGGGTAGCGGCGGTGACGGCGGAAACGCCCTGGCCAGCCTCAACGGCAACGGCGGCTACGGCGGCAACGGCGGCAACGCCTGGCTGTTCGGCCAAGGCGGCAAGGGCGGGGACGGTGGCGCGGGGCTTGTCCAATCTTTTGGTACCGGTAGCGGCGGCAACGGCGGCGCCGGCGGCAACGGCGGTTTGCTATTCGGCCACGGTGGAGACGGCGGGCAAGGCGGCGCTGGCGGCCTTGGTCAGACCTTCGGCGCGGCCGGTAACGGTGGCAACGGGGGGAGCGGCGGCTCCGCCTGGCTGTTCGGTGACAGTGGAGCCGGTGGCGGCGGTGGTGACGGCGGCGGCTGCGGGAAAAGCGCGGCGGCCGGTGCCGGCGGTAACGGGGGCAACAGCGGCACCGTCGGGCGGCTGATCGGCAACAGCCCCGGCGGCGGCCACGGCGGCGATGGTGGGCTTGGCAGCTCTACCGTCGTCGGCGGCAAGGGTGGCGCCGGGGGAAGCGGCGCCGGTGGCGTGACGCTGATCGGTCACGGTGGGGACGGCGGGTTCGGTGGCGCCGGCGGTGACGGCGCCGATGCCAGTGGCCCCGGTGCGGCCGGTGGTCGCGGCGGTGACGGCGGTGACGGCGGGCTGCTCTACGGCGGCGGTGGCTGGGGTGGCTACGGTGGCGCCGGCGGCGACAATTCGGCGTTCGCCGCCTCTGCCGTCGGTGGGGCCGGTGGTGACGGCGGCAACGGCGGCAACGCGAACTTCATCGGGAACGGTGGACCCGGTGGCGGTGGTGGCACCGGTGGGACTGGCTTCACGAACGGGGCCGGCGGTAAAGGTGGTGCCGGCGGCACCGCCGGACCGTTCGGCCAGGCCGGGCCGCCCGGTCCCAGCGGCTGACTCTGCCGTACGGATCGCCCGGCTACCACCGCTGGCGGGCAGCGGCATGACCCGCTGGAACGGCAACACAGTCGCGCCGACGCTGAGCGGTCTGACGCCCGGGCTCGTCGGCACTGTCGCCGGCGACATCGTGTTCGCCTACGTAGTCGGACGTCGGACGACTTACGGTGTGCCTGACTAGTGCGATATTCGCTGCCGCAACACCGGCAATCCAGGCCCGTCCAGCGCATCCAGCGTGGCGGTGCGGCCAACCGCCGCCATCAGCAGATCGGCGGTCCGCCCGCGGATTTCCGGTCCTTTGCCCCATGCTTGGTCGATGTCGGTGGCCCGCCAACCAAGGCCGCGTAGCCGTCCAAGCGGCATGAAGCCGTACGGGAAGGGTCCGGTTAACATTTCCAGCGCGATCATCGTCAGTTGCGGATCGGGTTCGAAGGGCATTCCAAGCGGGATTCTGATGTCGCCGCTGTGGCAGAGGATTTCGGCCAGCCTTGCCGGGATTTTTGGCGGGGGCCGCCAATATTGGTGATCCGCAAGGTTGCGGAGACTCGCCGCGATTTCCGTGGCGGTCGACCGTGCTCTCCGGCGTGCCATCTCGTCGAACGCCCGAGCCGGGTTGCGACGTCGCAAGGCCAAGATGACAACCGGGAAAGGCCCTCCTTCCAGGGGAAGAACCAGATGGGCTGCCACGGTTTTCACATCCCAACCCGAGCACAAGCTCTCGGTGGCGAGTTGCGAATCATCCAGGCTGTCGATCAGATCCGCAATGCTGCGACGCTCTTCTGCGATAGCGGCGTGGATTTTGTCGCGGTTCATCCGACGAGGATATGAGGACCGACTGTGGTCGAAACGGGCTTTCCGCAATGAACTGCACTGAGCGTGTACATCAGCGTTCTTGTGCGGTCCACGGTCCGCATCGCAATGAACACGTCGAATTCGACCCTCTCGCGCCTGTCTACGACTCGGGCGTGCCCGCCGCGATTCTGTTGGGGGGTTTGGCTTCGCGGTATTTGCCGGGTCACTTGTTGGCCTTACGAGGTGTGACTTAAGTCCCCACACGGGCCTTGGGTCACCGATCGCAAAGGTTCGGCGATGCTTCGAGCGGGCGCGCGTAGCGTCTCGAAACAGTCTTAAGGCTCCTACTCGGACTCGCCACCCGCTCGTGATGGGGGTTAGCATGTCATCTTTCTTGTTCGCCGTGCCCGACGAATTGGCCGCGGCGTCTTCCAGCTTGACCAGCCTGCGGTCGTCGATCAGGGAGGCCCGTGTGGCGGCGGCGGGCTCGACGACGTCGATTATTGCGGCGGCTGAGGATGAGGTGTCGGCGGCGGTCGCGAGGTTGTTTGGTGGTTACGCCCAGCAGTTTCAGGCGCTGGGCGCGCAGGCGTCGCTGTTTCATGACCAGCTCGTGCAGGCGCTGAAGGGCGGTGGGTTCTTGTATGGGCCACTGAGGCCGCCAGCGCGTCGCCGCTGCAAGCGGCCGCGTCTGCAGCCGCGGGCGTGCAAGACGCGATCAATACGCCGGTCCAGCAGTTCACGGGGCGGCCGCTGTTTTGGCCGGGCACCAATGGGGCGCCGGGCACCGGGCAGGCCGGTGGTCCCGGTGGGTGGTTGTGGGGCAAACGCCGGCGGCGCCATCACCACCAGCACCGGCACTGGCGGCGACGGCGGTAGCGGTACCGGCGCAGGCAACACCAGCGGCGACGGCGGGGCCGCCGACCTCACAGTTCCCCCTCCCGCCCTCGTGACGGGAGCGGTCGTTATCGGTGCGCCCGGCGCGAATGTGCCGTGACAGTTCGCCGCTGATCGAAACGCAACCGCGGTTACCGTCATGCGGTGTGGCGACTGCCCGGTCGAGGCATCAGGCTGCCGCTGCATCCGCGCAGTCGCTCGCACCGGCCCACCTGGTGCGACTGGGCATCCCGCATCGCCTAACCAGCCCCACGGGCTCGGGACTGTCCCGGTCCGTTCAACGCATGCTCGGTACGCAAAAAACGCCTTACGCAATGCCGCTGTTCGCTCTCTGAGAGAGCGCAAACCTCACAGGACCGTCAGCCCGGCGGGAGTCCTCTCCGGGTCGCGCCAGAAGGCGTCGTGGATGAGGCGGTCGAACAGATCCGGCGGTAGCAACGTGTCGCGCGGCTCGGCCATGACCGTGGGGCGCACGGTGTGCAGTCCCGGTGTCCCGGCGCGCTCGTCGAACTCGGTGACGTCGTACTCGACGTGGCTGAAGTCGTGGTCGAACACCGGCTCACCGAGAAACGAGTAGACGGCCTGCATCGCCTTGGCCGGGTCGCCGCTCAGGGTTTCGTACTGCAGCAACAGAAGTCGATCCCGTTGCGCGCCGTAGCAGGCTTGCTTGAGGGCATCGTAGGGACCGCCGACCATGCCATCGGGCGCCACCACTTGTTGGGCGCGGCTATAGACGGTGCCGCCGGCGCTGTAGTTGAAGATCGACGACGGGCTGAAGACGTTGCGTTGAATCAACCGCTCGATGCTGTCGACCACCCACTGCAGTTCAGCACGCAGGCAATCACTTTGGCCTCGGGAAACAGCCGGGCAATCGCGGGCATCCACGCACACCAGCCGCGGTTGGTGTCAAAGATCACCTGGGCGGCGGAGTCCGCATAGAAGTCGTCGAACAATCCGCGCAGGATGCGCTCGCGCTTGGCGTCATCGATGAACACCGAAAACTCGTTGCGCCCACTCATTTCGTCGAGCAGGGCGCCGAACAGGCCGGCCAGCGGACCCGACATTCCCGCCTGGAACCGCGGGTTTTGTCGCAGCAACGCGGCCAGCAGCGTCGAACCCGAACGCGGCAGACCGGAGATGAAATGAATGGCTTTCACCGCGCACCCCCGACCTACCTTCCGCACCACGAAATGCCCTGAGGACGTCTACCCGTGTGATGCCGTCATGTTAACCGACCGCAAATGCCTTTAGCGGCTGATCGCACATGGACGCGGCCGCCCGCCATGAGCCAGGCCTTGTGCGCGTCGGCTCCGACCGGAACATGGGCCATCAGCACGTCAACGATGCCACCCGGTTGTTCGGCGCAAACCAGCGTGCCCGCGATCACGTTCTGCCCCGCGCGGATTCTCCGTTCCATCGGCAGCCAGAACTGAAAATCGTGCTCATGCGGTGCTCAATCGGACGGATATTCGGCGGCGAAAACGCTTTTACCAGCGCAAACGCCAACCGCGGAGCCCCCTGTCAGGATTGAACTGACGACCGCTCGCTTACAAGGCGAGTGCTCTACCACTGAGCTAAGGAGGCCTGGTTAACCGGTGCCAGCCTAATGGGTCAGTGCTCGCTGTCGATGATGCGTTGCGAGCGCACCGAGCGAGACGACGAGCGTGGCCGGCGGCCCGGCAGCGGGATGCGCTCGGCGATGTTGCTGAGCGGGTTGACCACCATGGTGAGCGCGATGACGGCGTCTTGCAGCGTGGCAATCGCGGGCTCAAGCGCCTCCATGCCCGGCGCCAGCCGGGCCAGCGTGTCGGCCACGTCGGCGAGCTGTTCGAGGGGTCCGTTCTTCGACGTCAGCTTGTCGATCAGGCCGCCTTCGGCGAGCAGCCGGTCGGCCAGCCCGTCTTCGGAAAGCACCCGCTCCACCAGGCCGTCTTCGGCCAGTATCTGGTCGGCCAGCCCGCCCGGCTGCAGCGCGCGCTGCATGGCGCCGCCCTCGGCGGTGAGGCGGTCCAGCAGCCCGCCGGGTGCGGTCAGCAGATCGACCACCCCGCCGGGTCGCAGCATTCGGTCCATCGGCCCGTCGGGTGCGATCGCGCGTCCCAGCGGTGCGTCTTCGTCCAGGAGCTTGGCCAGCCGGTTGGCCCGCACGATCGCCTCTTCGATTCCTAGGACGCTGGCCATTGCGTTCGAACCACCCGCACCACCGGTATCGCCCAGCGCCTGCTTCGCCAGACCAACCGCCGCGCCGGCAAGGTTGAGGCTGGATTCGGCGGCGGCAAGGCCGGCGCGGGCCGGCAAGGTCGCGATAGCCACAAGGGTGTTGCCGAGATTCATCCTGCGAGTGTATTCGCGACGCGCCCGAATAATTGCGCATGGTTCAAGCTGATCGACCGACGCCTGGCAGACTATTATCAGTCGACTGCCAACGAGCTCTCAGGAAGTACTCAATGAACGTGAAGCTAGTCCTCAACTACGTGCTGCAGGAATTGTTCTCATGACCGCAGTGAATCCGGGCGAAGTCACCGCGCCGGAAGCTCGTATCCTCGTCGTCGACGACGAGGCCAACATCGTCGAACTGCTTTCGGTGAGCCTGAAGTTCCAGGGATTCGAGGTCCACACCGCCAGCAACGGAGCCCAGGCTTTGGACCGGGCCAGGGAAGCCCGCCCGGACGCGGTGATCCTCGACGTGATGATGCCCGGCATGGACGGCTTCGGGGTGCTGCGCCGACTGCGTGCCGACGGCATTGACGCCCCGGCATTGTTTCTGACCGCGCGAGACTCATTGCAGGACAAGATCGCCGGCCTGACCCTGGGTGGCGACGATTACGTGACCAAGCCGTTCAGCCTGGAGGAGGTGGTGGCCCGGTTGCGGGTCATCCTGCGCCGCGCCGGCAAGGGCAGCACCGAACCCCGCAATTCCCGCCTGACCTTCGCCGACATCGAGCTCGACGAGGAAACCCACGAGGTGTGGAAGGCCGGCCAGCCGGTGTCGCTGTCGCCCACCGAGTTCACCCTGCTGCGCTACTTCGTGATCAACGCCGGCACGGTGCTGAGCAAGCCGAAGATCCTCGACCACGTCTGGCGCTACGACTTCGGCGGTGACGTCAACGTTGTCGAGTCCTACGTCTCATATCTGCGGCGCAAGATCGACACCGGGGAGAAGCGGCTGTTGCACACCCTGCGTGGGGTGGGCTACGTGCTTCGGGAGCCACGATGAGCGCGCTTCGTGTGGTGCTTGGCCCGGCTAGGTAGAGACCATGGCCACGCACCGTCGACGCGGAATACCGCTGCGGGTAAGCCTGGTTGCGGCCACCCTGGTTCTGGTGCTGTGCGGTCTGCTGGCTTCGGGTGTGGCGGTCACGTCGATCCTGCGGCACAGCCTGATCAGCCGCATCGATTCGACGCTGCTGGACGCCTCGCGCACCTGGGCGCAGTCTCCGTGGAAGCACTCGGTGTCCCACCTGGACGGTCCCGATCCCGCCCGGCCGCCGTCAAAGTTCTACGTACGCGGCATCAGCCCCGACGGCCACACCGTGACGGCCATCAACGATCGCAATGCCGAGCCGGCATTGCCGCCCGGTAACGATGTCGGTCCCGAACCGACGACACTGCCGTCGGTAAACGGCTCCGACATCGAATGGCGCGCGGTCTCGGTGCACGGGACCCATGGCGGCCTGACCACTGTGGCCATCGATCTGTCCGACGTCCAGCACACGGTTCGATCTCTGGTCTGGTTGCAGATCGGGATTGGCGCTGCCGTGCTGGTTGTCGTCGGTATCGCCGGCTACGCGGTGGTGCACCGTAGCCTGCGGCCGTTGGCCGAAGTGGAACAGACTGCCGCGGCGATCGCCGCCGGACAGCTGGACCGCCGGGTTCCCGAACGCGACCCACGGACCGAGGTAGGGCGACTTTCGTTGGCGCTCAACGGGATGCTGTCCCAAATCCAGCAGGCGGTGGCGGACTCCGAATCGTCTGCCGAGAATGCGCGCGGTTCCGAGGACCGGATGCGCCGCTTTATCACCGACGCCAGCCACGAGCTGCGCACACCGCTGACCACCATTCGCGGCTTCGCGGAGTTGTACCGGCAGGGCGCTGCCCGCGACGTCGCCATGTTGCTGTCGCGGATCGAGAGCGAAGCCAGCCGGATGGGCCTGCTGGTGGATGACCTGCTGATGTTGGCCCGCTTGGACGTCCAGCGGCCGCTGGAGCACAACCAGGTGGACTTACTGGCGCTGGCCAGCGACGCCGTGCACGACGCACAGGCGATTGACCCCAACCGCAAGATCACGTTGGAATTTCTCGAAGGTCCCGGCACCCCGGAGGTGCTCGGCGACGAGGCCCGGCTGCGCCAAGTACTGGGCAACCTCGTCGCAAATGCGTTGCAGCACACACCCGTAAGCGCCGACATCACCGTACGGGTCGGCACCGAAAGCGACGACGCGGTGCTCGAGGTTGCCGACAAGGGGCCGGGCATGAGCCAGGAGGACGCATCGCGGGTGTTCGAACGCTTCTACCGCACCGACTCGTCGCGGGCCCGAGCCAGCGGCGGCACCGGCTTGGGACTGTCCATCGTCGACTCTTTGGTGAAGGCTCATGGCGGTGCCGTCAGGGTGACGACGGCCCCGGGGGAGGGTTGCTGCTTTCGCGTCACGCTGCCGCGGGTCAGCAAGGTGGCGGCTCAGGTCAGTTGAGCCAGGGCCGCCTTGATCTTGGCCTGCGCTTCGTCGAGGGACTCCGGGGACGGGTTGCGGTCGACGTTGGCGAAGCCGAAGTCGCGCAAGCTGTGGGTGGGGAACACGTGGACGTGCAGGTGCGGGACCTCCAGCCCGGCGATGATCACGCCGGCGCGGTCGGTGTGGAACGCCTTGCACACGGCCCTGCCGATCAATTGGCTGATCTGCATGACGCGGGCGAACACCGCGCTGTCCACGTCCTGCCACTGATCGATCTCGGCACGCGGCACCACCAGCGTGTGGCCCTGGGTCATCGGCTCGATCGTCAGGAACGCGACGACGTCGTCGTCCTCATAGACGAAGCGGCCCGGTAGTTCGCGGTTGATGATCTTGGTGAAGATCGACGCCATCCGTCCAGCATAGGTGGGCGCATCGGCGGCCCGGCGTCACCCGAAGAGGGACCCGACAAGGTCACGCTGCACGGAGCCCACTACATCTGCGGCAGTCGGCAAGCCGACCAGCGACCCGTGTGAAAAGTACGGTCCAGCCTCAGGGGTCAGCGACGAATAGCCCTCGTTGACAATCGGCTGCAGAAGCGAGTTGAGGGCGTCGACGATTGGTTTTGGAACGCCGATGTCCGTGAGCGGCAACAACATTGGCAGCGTCGGCGCGGGAACCACGTAGGTGGTGATGGTGCCGCCGGAGGAGGTGGTCGTACTGGACAGCTGCACCGCATCCGACAGCGAGGCCAGTGATGCCGTGTTGTGGTAGTACGCCGCCCCGAACAGAGAGTTCACCGCCGCCGGCAGATTCCAGGGTCGATCAGGCGGATTGCCCCAGAAATCGTATTGGCCGAACACCACGCTGACGTCGTACTGGGTGTTCGGCAGGCCCTGCACCGTGTAGTTGATCAGCGGCACGGTCATCCCGGTCGGCAGGTAGATGTGGGCCAGGCCGAGCTCAGGGCTGGAGAACATGGCGAACTGCAGCGCGTCAGGCGGCGGAGCGCTCGGGTTGGCTGCCAGGTAAGCCAATTCGCGGTTGACGACGATGGTTCCTTCTGACAGCCCGGCAATGCGCACCGGCGAGCCGTTACCGTTGGCAAACGCATTCATGATCTGGTCGTTGAGCGCGCGCTGTCCCATGGCGACGGCATCATTGGTGCTGGGTGCGGCCAGGCTCCCGCTGAGGATGCCAATGCTGGCCGGGTAGTTGACAAGCTGAGCGGTGGTGCCGGGGAACCAGTTCTGTCCGATCGCATGGTTGAGCAGCTCATACCCCTGCAGGATTGACACCGAACTTGGCCCCGGGACACCGCCCAGCAGGAGCACCTGCCCGAGATAGGGCAGCGTGGTGATGAAGTTCGGGTAGTACAGCGGCCCCGCGCCGGGGATCGTGATCCTGGTTCCGGCCGCTGCGCTGGTGGCGGTGTTGAGCGGCTGGTACCCCCGCAGCTGGGCCGGTGCGTTGACTGCGTTCGGCAGATGTTGCTGGGCGTTGGCGAACTCGGCGTTTAGATATGCGTTGGCATCGGCCGCCAAGCTCAGCACAAACCGCGCATGCCATTGCGCCGCTGCTGCGACGACTCCCTGGCATTCCAGGCCGTACGCGCCGAACAACGCCGCGATGCGGGTGGACACCTCGTCAGCGGCTGCGGCCAGCAACGACGTTGTGGAGCTGGCCGCCTGCGCGTTCGCCGCGCTGACCGCCGACCCGATCTCGGCCAAATCGCCGGCAGCAGTGACCAGCAACTCGGGGGTTGCCACGACGTATGACACTGGTGCCTCCCGGCGGAGCGAACACGGGCGAACATCAACGCCGTGTGGGCCCGACGCAATCAGTGGCTGTGAGGGTACTCGCCGATGGCGGCCTGAGCGCGGCTTTTCACGGGCCGAAACGTCACCAGCATTTCGGGCACTATCGAGATTGGATCACCGACACCGAGTTGTCGCCCGAGACAGCGACATAGACGCTGTGGGTGCCCGGATCCGCCGCCACTGGGCCCGGTCCGTTGCCGACCGGCACCGTGGCCGCCACCGTGCGCGCCGGCCCGTCGATCACCGACACCGTGCTGTCGTCGGAGTTGGTGACGTAGACGCTGTGGGTGCCCGGGTCCACCGCCACACCAAACGGGTCCTTGCCGACGGGCACCGTGGCGGCGACGGTGCGCGTCGAGCCGTCGATCAACGCCACGTTGTTGTCGCGGCTGGTGACGTAGACGGTGTGGGTGTCCGGATCCACCGCCACCCCGATTGGGTCGAAGCCAACGCGCGGGGCCGCGATGACCGTGCGTGTCGAACCGTCGATTACCGACACCTCGTCGGGGTCGTTGACGACGTAGACGGTGTGGGTGCCCGGATCCACCGCCACCCCCGTCGGGGTCTTGCTGACGCCGCGGTCACCCTCGCCGAGGGCCACGGTGGCGGCGACAGTGTGCGTGGCGCCATTGATGACCGACACCGTGGTCTCGCCGTTGTTGGTGACGTAAACGGTGTGGGTGCCCGGGTCCACTGCCACCCCGAACGGCTTCTTGCCGACGGGCACGGTGGCGGTGACGGTGCGCGTCGAGGCGTCGATTACCGACACGGTGTTGTCGTCGTGGTTGACGACGTAGACGGTGTGGGTGCCCGGATCCACCGCCACCCCATACGGATTGGTACCGACGGGGACGGTGGCGGTGACGGTGTGCGTCGAGGCGTCGATTACCGACACCGCGTTGCCTTTGACGTGGGTGACGTAGACGGCATGGGTGCCCGGATCCACGGCCAGCCACCCCGCGCTCTTGCCGAGGGGCACGGTCGCGGTAACCCGGTAACTCGGAACAGCCGGGTGAGAACTGGCGGTAGGACCCTGACCGCCCGAAGAACCTCGGCATCCAGCTAGGTACAGGGCTAACACGACAGCTCCCACAACCGCCAGCGCGCTCCTCAGCGCCGGTATCGGCGCGAGCCGCCAGTGTTGTTGGGTTGGCTGATCATCGGCTTTGGCAATCATATGCACGCTCCTGGTCGTCTGTGGTCCCTTGCAGTGTGCGCCCGGCGCCTGACCCCCGCGTGCGAATTCGGGGTGTTGTTTGTCGCCGCGCATCCGGTACCGTCGGTTCGCCATTGAGGCGAAACCGTTAACACCGCGTTGCCGTGTCGTTGTCCGTGATCGCGACAATCCACTAAACCCAATGCGCGGGAGGGGCCCCGGTGCGGTTTCCCACAGCAATGCTGGCTGTTCCTACGGCATTTCTGGCCGCGTGCGCGATTTCTCTTGTACCCGCGGCGCTTTCCCGGGGCCTTCCACCCAACGCGCGAGCAGCAGCCATGTTCGGCCCGTTGGCACCGCCTAATCCGTTCATGGCGCCCAATGGCCTGGCGTCCATGCACAACGATGCCGCATCGGCCGACGCCGGACCGCTGCCCGGACCCGGTGCCAGGCCGGCCGCGATCCTGGCGTACCCACTGGTGGCCGCGTGCCCGACGATAACCCAGGGAACCGACGGCCTGGTGCTGGCGCTGTGCACCTCCGACATCACCCAGGCCCCGGTGGTTCACCTGATCGACCCCAACGGCATTGTCCCGCAAGTCATTCCGTTGGCCAGCATGGATATCGCCAAGGGCGGCCTGCTCGGTGGCGTCTATGCGTACCTGGACAACAACAACCAGCTGGTGATGATCGACGGAACCAACCATCTGCTGCGCATTGCTCACGCCAAGGACGGCAGGGGCTGCTGGCAACTGACCGTCACCGAGTCCACCGATGTGTCCAGCGTGATACCGCCAGGCGACCAATCCGTCGGGGTGGTTCCCGATTACCTGGGCAATGTCTGGTTCGCCACCGGCACCGGCGTGGTGGGCGTGGCAAAAACAGGTGGGGGTGTTGCCAGCGTGCAATTGCCCGCCGGTGAGCAAGTGGCCAACAGCATCTCGGCGGCACCGAGCAATCGCGTCGCGGTCGCCACCACCTTCGCCCTCTATGAACTCAACCTGGACGGTATGGGCAACCCGCAGATCCTGTGGCGTCAAGCCTACGATCGCGGACCGGCCCGCAAACCAGGGCAACTGAGCTGGGGAACAGGCTCCACCCCAACCTATTTCGGCCCGACCGGGGCCGACTACCTGACCATCGTGGACAACGCCGATCCGCTGGTTCACGCGTTGGTCTACCAGTCCGGAACCGGCACGCTGTTGTGCGAGCAACCGGTGCTAACCCAGGGCGGCCCGGGCAGCGAGAACTCTCCCATCGGTGTCGGGAATTCGATGTTCATCGCCAGCACCTACGGCTACCCGTATCCGGCGGTGCCGGCGGGCGCTGGCCCGGCAGTGCCACCGACGGCGCCGTTCGTCGGCGGGATGACCAGGGTGGACGTCGAGCCCACCGGCTGCCGCACCGTGTGGGACAGCCGAACTCGCAGCGCCGCGTTGCCGCACCTGTCCATCGCCGACGGCCTGATCTACACGATCACCCGGATCGGATTGGACAACACCACGCCCCTGGATGTTTTCGCCTTTGCCGTCGTCGACCCAAACAACGGGAAAGTGGTACTGCAGCAACCGAAATCGGCCACTATCCTCAGCGACCCGATTCAAACCGCCTGCATGGTGCTCATGGGCAACAAGATCATGCAGGGCAACATCACCGGTATCGGCCGGATCGGCTGATGCCCTATTCCTCCTTGCCGAACGTCATCATCTCGAGGTTCCAATACCCGCGCATGTTGGCGATCAGCCCCTCGTCGTCGACGCGATAGGTGAACACGCCACGGACCTCGCTGGTGAAGCCGCCCGGAAACCTGCTACGCAGCACCAGGATATGGGCGATCTCGTTGGGCGAACTCGACGGGAATGTCTCCTCGCAGGTGATCGTCAACTGATTGGCCGCGATGTTGGTGTCGTAGAAGGCGGCTACGCCGTCCTTGCCGTGCACGCCGGTGCCATCCGGATTGGTGATGGACTTGCCGATCGGGTCCTCGATGACGACGTCGTCGGCCATCAACGCGAGCCAGCCCGCTCGGTCGTGGGCTTGCACGCAGCGCCACGACGATTGCGACGCGGTGAGTGCGGGAGATTGGGACGTCTGGGTCATCGATCGGCGTCCGTGAATCGGACTACGCCGCGAATATTCTTGCCGTCCAACATGTCCTGGTAACCGTCGTTGATCTGCTCCAGCCGGTACTGACGGGTGATCATGTCGTCGAGGTTCAGCTTGCCGGCCTTGTACATCGACAGCAGCTGCGGAATGTCGTATTGCGGGTTGCCGCCGCCGAAGATGGTGCCCTGCAGGTTCTTCTGCATCAGCGTCAACATCGCCAGGTTCAGCGTCACGTTGGTGTCCAGCAGGCTGCCGATCGCGGTGAGCACGCAGGTGCCGCCCTTGGCGGTGATGGTCAGGTAGCTGTCGACGTCGGCGCCCTGGAGTTCGCCGACGGTGATGATCACCTTTTTGGCCATCAGTCCATAGGTGACCTCGGCGATGCCCATGAGAGCGGCATTGATGTCGGGATAGACATGGGTGGCACCGAATTTCAGCGCCTGGTCGCGCTTCCACTCCACCGGTTCGACGGCGAATATGTAGCGCGCGCCGGCGGCAACCGCGCCCTGCAGCGCGGCCATGCCGACGCCGCCCAGACCGACGATGGCGACGTCGTCACCGGGCCGGATGTCGGCGGTGCGCACCGCCGAGCCGTAGCCGGTGGTGACGCCGCAGCCGACCAGGCAGGCGACCTCGAACGGGATCGACGGGTCGATCTTCACCACCGAGCTGCGGTGCACCACCATGTAGGGCGAAAAGGTCCCCAGCAGCGTCATCGGGTAGACGTTTTGGCCCCGGGCTTGGATGCGGAAGGTACCGTCGCTTACCGCGGCACCGGCCAGCAGCCCGGCTCCCAGATCGCACAGATTGCGCAGCCCCGCCTGACAGGTGGGGCACCTCCCGCACGACGGGATGAAGGACAACACCACGTGGTCGCCCGGGGCGATATCGTCCACACCCGGTCCCACCTCGGTGACGATCCCGGCGCCCTCGTGGCCGCCCAGCACGGGGAAACCCGCCATCGGAATACCGCCGGTAACCAGGTGGTTGTCGGAGCGGCACATGCCCGCCGCCTCCATCTGGATCTTGACCTCGTCCTTGACGGGGTCACCGATTTCGATATCCTCGACCGACCATGGCTGGTTGAATTCCCAGATCAGAGCGCCTTTTGTCTTCACGGTAGACATGACCCCATTTCGCCATTGAATTGAGACTGCCCGGCCCCATCGTGCCGAGCATCGGTGGTGACGAGTACCGCAGGGCACCCCCGGTGGCGCCAGCATAGCGCGCCAAACAAAACAAATGCTTGGTTGGGTCCTGGCGGGCGGCTCACCACAGCGGTACCGGAGCCTGGCCCAGTGGGTAATACCCGGGCATCTTTTCGCCTAACAGGCCCCGGTCGATCCGTTTGCGCATGCCCTCCGACAATTCTCCGTTCTTCATCAGCTGCATGTAGAGCGCCGAGACGTGCCCGAAGTCGAAAAAATCCCGCTGCCACTCGATGAGTTTGTCCGCGTTGAGCCGAAACCAGCTGCCGCCGATTCCGTAGACCTCCTGCCGTCCGCCGTCGGCGTCGACGACGACCTGCTTCCAGAACCCGACGATCTCGCCCTGGCGGTCGTCGACGATCACCTTCTGGTAGGGATACTGCCAATCCTGCAGGCCCTGCATCTCCAGGCCGAGCGCGATGCCGCGGATCTCGTCGATCCCGACGCACATCACGTCTTCGGTGGGGCCGATATTCCAGCCATAGGTCGCATCGGAGGCGTAGAAATCGGCGAGCGGCGTCCAGTCGCCCGCCTTTTCGCAGTCCTCGTTGGCCCGCAGCCACGACTGCACCCACTCGTCGAGTTCGGCGCGTTCGAAAGACACCATATTCACCAGTCCTCTATCAGTCCTGTTGTTTGATGAAAAGGGCTTGGGTGGGGCATGATCGGACCGCTCGCTCGATTTCCGGGCGCGCCTCCTCGGGCGGCTGCGCATCGACGATCTCGACCTTGCCTCGCTTGGGCACCCGGAAATAGTCGGGCGCCTCCAGTTCGCACATCGCGTGGCCCTGACACAATTCCAGGTCGGCCTCGATCCGGTAAGCCATGATCAGCAGCTTCTTCTGCGGCGGTAGCGCACGGTGGCCGGCCGCGCCAACTGCACCACCATCTTGGAGTGGTCGTTGCAATAGCTGTCTGGCGGCTGCGCCATCTCGAACTCATACTTGCGCAACAACACCGAGAAAATCGCCTTGATCTGCATGGTGGCGAACGCCGCGCCCACGCAACGATGCCGGCCGGCGCCGAACGGAATCCACGTCCAGCGGTTGATCAAATCCTCTTGGCGCGGCTCGTCATAACGCTGCGGCATGAAGTCGTCGGGATCGGGGAAGTCTTCCCGAATCCGGTTCGAGATCGCCGGTGAGGCCGCCACCAGTTCGCCTTCGTGTATCGGGTAGCCCTCGACCTCGAACTCGCCCTTGGCCACCCGCATCAGAATGATCAGCGGCGGGTGTAGCCGCAGCGTCTCCTTGAGCACGTTCTCCAGATGCGGAATCTGGCGCAGCGCATGGAAACTCACCGGCTGCCCGTCTGCGTAGAGCTCGTCGAGCTCGGCGATCACCTCGGCGTAGGCGTCCGCATGGCGCAGCAGTTCGATCAGCGTCCACGCCGAGGTGCCCGAGCTGGTGTGGTGCCCGGCGAACATCAACGAGATGAACATGCCGGTGATCTCGTCGGCGGAGAACCGCGGGTGGCCGGCCTCGTCGCGGATCGAAACCAGCACGTCGAGCATGTCGCGGTCGCGTTTGTCGATGGGCGGGTTAGCGATCCGCTGGTGCATGATCTCCTGAACCAAAGCCACCAACCCTTTTCGGGCTTCGTCGCGTCTGCGGAAGCTGTCGATCGGCAGATACGGGTCGACGTAGCACAGCGGGTCGGTGCCGCGCTCGAGTTCATGGTAAAAGTGTGCGAATCGTGAGTCGAGCTGGTTGCGGAACTTGGTGCCGATCAGGCACGAGGTCGAGGTGTAGATGGTCAGCTCGGCGAAGAAGTCCAGCAGGTCGATTTCGCCTTCGTCGCACCAGTTCTCGATCATCTGGTGCACTTCGCGTTCGATCGTCGCGGCATGGCCCTTCATGTGCTCACCGCGCAGCGCCGAGTTGTGCAACATCTCCTTACGGCGCTCGGGGCTGGCGTCGAACACCACCCCCTTGCCGAAGATCGGCGTCATGAACGGATAGGCCTGCGCCTGGTCCAGTTCCTCGTCGGAAGACCGGAAGAAGAACTCGTTGGCCTTGGCCCCGGAGAGCAGGACGACGTGCTTGTCCGCCAGCTGGAACCACCCCACGTCGCCGCACTCGTCGCGCACCCGCTGCATCAGGCCGATCGGATCGGTCCGGAACTCTTCGAGGTGCCCGTGTTCGTCCTGGCCGCCGGACACTCGCGGCACGATGGCTGTGGTCATGAATCCAGCGCTTTCTCATCGACCCTGAGCTGGTGCCGCTCTGCGGCGGCGGCCAGCGGCGCTTCGGGCTGCAGCTCGATGTTCACCACAAAGCCGCCCCGGGGTGTCTCGGCGACAAACGTGATGGCCCGGGCGATATCTGAGGCTCGCAGGAAATAGTTGTGGCGCGCCTGACCCCATTTGGCCCAGTCCTGCAGGGCCGGTCCGATCGACTCGACGGGCAGGCTCCAGCCCATCCCCGTCTTGGTCGGGCCCGGGTGCACGATCGACGCGCGCACCCCGGTGCCTTCGAGCTCCATCTGCAGGTTGGTCACCATAGCCATCAGCCCGGCCTTGGCTGCCCCGTAGGCGCCCATGTGCGGACGCTGGCGCAACGCCACATCGGAGCCGACGAAGATCAGGTCACCGCGCTGGCGTTCCAGCATGCCCGGCAGCACCGCCGTGGCCAGGCGGTTGGCCCCGATCAGGTGAATCCGGACCTGTGACTCGAAGGTTTCGGTGTCGGTTTCGTGCAGCCTGCCGAAATAGGTGTCGCCGGCCCCGGCGACCAGAACCTCGATGTTGCCCAGCTTTTCGGTCGCGTGGCACACGAAATCCGTGACCGATTCGGGATCGGTGACGTCGAGCGGCAACGCCACGGCCTCGCCCCCGTCGGCTTGGATCTCCGCGGCGATCTCCTGGCATTTGTCCAGGCGCCGCGCACCCAGCGCAACCGGAAACCCGTGGGCAGCAAGCTCTATCGCGGTGGCCGCGCCGATGCCCGAGGATGCGCCAGCAACAATCGTCGGCCGGCGGTCCGGGTGTTGTGGAAAGCGTGGCATTCAGCGGACCTCCACGGCTATAGGCAGGGCGGCGAACCCGCGGACATTGCTGGAGTGGACGCGGACGGCATTAGTCTCGTCGACTTGGTATCCGCGGATCCGTTTGAACAGTTCGGTGAGCGCCACCCGGGCCTCCATCCTGGCCAGATGAGCCCCCAGACAAAAGTGCGCGCCGCTGCCGAAACTCAGTAGCTTGGAACCGATTTCGCGGCCGATCAGATACTCGTCGGGCCGGTCGAACACTCGCTCGTCGCGATGCGCTGACCCGGGCAGTAGCAGCACGACGTCGCCCTCGGGAATCCGGGTGTCGTAGAAGATGAGCTCGGCCACGACGGTGCGGGCCAGGATCTGGCTGGACGTGTCGTAGCGCAGGGTTTCCTCGACCCACAGCGGCACCCGCGACAGGTCCGCGTAGACCGGCGCCAGCTGGTCAGGGTTCCGATGACCCCAATATGCGGCATTGGCAAGGAGTTTGGTGGTCGTCTCGTTACCGGCGATCACCATCAGGAACATGAACCCGAGGATCTCCTCGTCGGTGAGCCGGTCGCCGTCGATCTCGGCATCCAGCAGCGCCGAGGTCAGATCGTCGGTCGGTGTGGCGCGACGCTCGGCGATCATCTGCTGGTAATACAGGATCAAATTGATCGAGGCCTCGATCGCCGACGCCGGCACGTCGGTGACGCCGTCCTCACGGTGCATGACGCCGTCGGCCATGGTCCTGATTCGGTCGCGATCGGCGACCGGCACGCCCATCAGCTCAGAGATCACGTCCATCGGCAGCTTGCCGGCGAATTCGGCGACATAGTCGACGGTTCCGGACGCGGCCTTGTCCAGCATGGTGTCCAGGTGCTGCACGGCCAGCTCGGTCACCCGCGGCTCGAGCTCTCGAATCCGGCGCGGGGTGAACCCTTTTGACACCAGCGTGCGCAACCGCAGATGTGCAGGGTCGTCCATGGCCAGAAACGACATCGTCTTGGCGGCATGCGGACCGCGGGACACCGGATCCAGCGATACACCGTCGCGGTTGGACAGCGTGGTGCTGTTGCGGAAACCCTGATGCACGTCCCGGTGCCGCGACAACGCCCAGAAGCCGAGTTCTGCGTTGTGGTACAGCGGGGCCTCGTCACGCAGCCGCCGGTAGTACGGGTACGGATCCTCGTGGAAGTCGTAGTCGTAGGGATCGAGGACCACGTCGGACTTGCCGCTATGAATGGTCATGCGTCGCTGGCCTTCTCGGCGCCGACCAGGATCAGCCGCACCGCATCGGCCAGGCGGTCGGCGATCTCGTGATAGGTGAACTCGCCGCTGCCGGCTTGCACCAGCGCCCCGAAAAACGCCATCTGCAAAGCAGATACGGTGGCGGGCTCGGCGCCGGGCCCAATGGCCGACGCGATGCGCCGGTGGATCTCGGCGCCGATGCGCTCGCGGGCCGCGCGTACCGCGGAGTCTGCCCCACCGCCGAGCAGCGCGGTGGTGCACGCGGCGCCGACCTCGGGTTCGTCGGCGACTACCAGCGCCAGGTGCCGCAGCGCCTGATCCACCCTGGCGGGCATCGGGACGTTGACGTCGGTGAAGTAGGGGACTTGCCGGACCAGGTCGAGGTAGACCTCGGCGATCAGGTGATTCTTCGACGAGAAGTACGTGTAGGCGGTGGCCGGAGCCACCTTGGCGCGGGCAGCCACCATGCGCACCGTCAGGTCGGTATAGGAGTTCTCGCGCAGGGTCTGCATGCCGGCTGCCAGCACCTTGCGGAACGTTTCTTCCTGGCGCCGGTTGCGTGGCCGGTCGTCGACTGCCTGCGCGGCCCGATCCGTCACCGCCACCAGTGCATCGCTGGACACCTGTCCAAACTAGCGGACGGTTGTGGCGCCGGGCAACCATGCTGGCTGAAAATGCAGTTCGTCCCGCATATTGGCGCCGGTACGACGACGGTCTCCGGTGCCGGCCCTTGCACCGCTACGACAGGCGAAGCTATGGTTCGAAGCAAAGATATCGGACAGTTGTCCACCCCAGTTGTCCAGCGGGTTGGATGTCTTCATCAACGATCAGGTGGGAGCGCTAGATGGCCTTGTTGGCCGACGGAGTCAGCTCGTTGTTCATCGACGGGAAGTTGTCGGAAGGCAGTGCCGGCACCTTTCCGACGGTCAATCCGGCCACCGAGGAAGTGCTGGGCGTCGCCGCCGACGCGGACGCGGCAGACATGGGACGCGCCATCGAAGCCGCGCGGCGTGCCTTCGACGACACCGACTGGTCACGCAACACCGCGTTGCGGGTGCGGTGCGTGCGTCAGCTGCGCGATGCGATGCGCGAGCACGTCGAAGACTTACGAGAACTGACCATTTCCGAAGTCGGTGCGCCGCGGATGCTCACCGCCGCCGCTCAGCTGGAAGGCCCGGTCAATGACCTGGCGTTTGCCGCCGACACCGCCGAGTCCTATTCCTGGAGGCAGGATCTCGGTCAGGCGGCACCGCTGGGCATCCCGACCCGGCGCACCTTGGCACGGGAGGCCGTGGGCGTCGTCGGGGCCATCACACCATGGAACTTCCCCCACCAGATCAACCTGGCCAAGCTGGGGCCGGCGCTGGCCGCGGGCAACTCCGTCGTACTCAAGCCTGCGCCGGACACACCGTGGTGTGGGGCCGTGCTCGGCGAGATCATCGCCAACCACACCGATTTTCCGCCCGGAGTGGTCAACATCGTCACCTCCAGCGACCACGGCCTGGGCGCGCTGCTGGCCAAAGACCCTCGGGTGGACATGATTTCGTTCACCGGCTCCACCGCGACCGGGCGCAGCGTGATGGCCGACGCGGCGGCCACCATCAAAAAGGTATTCCTGGAGCTGGGGGGCAAGTCGGCGTTTATCGTGCTCGACGACGCCGATTTGGCCGGGGCGTGCGCGGTTTCGGCGTTCACCGCCGCTGTGCACGCCGGGCAGGGCTGTGCAATCACCACCCGGCTGGTGGTGCCGCGGGCGCGCTACGACGAGGCCGTCGCCATCGCGGCGGGAACGATGTCGTCGATCAGGCCGGGCGACCCCAAGGACCCGGGAACCGTGTGCGGGCCGTTGATTTCGGCGCGTCAGCGCGATCGGGTGCAGGGCTACCTGGACTTAGCGGTCGCCGAAGGCGGGACGTTCGCCTGCGGCGGCGGACGGCCGGCGGGCCGGGATGTCGGATACTTCATCGAGCCGACCGTCATCGCGGGCCTGACCAATGACGCCCGGCCCGCGCGGGAGGAGATCTTCGGGCCGGTGCTGACGGTGATCGCCCACGACGGTGACGACGACGCCGTACGGATCGCCAACGACTCGCCCTACGGCTTGTCGGGCACGGTGTTCGGCGCCGACCCGGACCGGGCGGCCGCGATCGCCGCGCGACTGCGGGTCGGCACCGTGAACGTCAACGGTGGTGTGTGGTATTCGGCGGACGCGCCGTTCGGCGGCTACAAGCAGTCCGGCAACGGGCGCGAAATGGGACTGCTCGGCTTCGAGGAATACCTGGAAGCCAAACTCATTGCCAAGGCAGCAAATTAGGAGACGGTGTGGGTCAATTCGACGACAAGGTGGCCATTGTCACCGGGGCTGGGCAGGGTATCGGCCGGGCCTACGCCGAAGCGCTGGCGCGCGAAGGCGCGTCCGTGGTGGTCGCCGACATCAACACCGGCACCGCCGAGGCAGTCGCCAAGCAGATCGCTGCCGACGGCGGAACCGCAATCCCGGTGGCCGTTGATGTTTCGGACGAGGAATCGGCCAAGGACATGGCCCAGCGCACCGTCAGCGAATTCGGCGGCGTCGACTATCTGGTGAACAACGCCGCGATCTACGGCGGCATGAAGCTGGACCTGCTGCTGACTGTGCCGTGGGACTACTACCGGAAGTTCATGAGCGTCAACCATGACGGTGCGCTGGTGTGCACCCGCGCGGTATACAGGCACATGGCCAAGCGGGGCGGCGGCGCCATCGTCAACCAGTCGTCCACCGCGGCCTGGCTGTACTCGAACTTCTACGGCCTAGCCAAGGTCGGCGTCAACGGGCTCACCCAACAGCTCGCTCGGGAGCTGGGCGGAATGAAGATCCGGATCAACGCGATCGCGCCCGGGCCGATCGACACCGAGGCCACCCGAACCGTGACGCCCGGCGAGCTGGTCAAGGACATGGTCAATCAGCTTCCGTTGTCTCGCATGGGGACTCCCGAGGATTTGGTGGGAATGTGCCTGTTCCTGCTGAGCGACCAGGCCTCCTGGATCACCGGACAGATCTTCAATGTCGATGGCGGACAGGTTATCCGATCATGACCGCGACACCCCGCCTCGGATACATCGGCCTGGGCAACCAGGGTGCGCCAATGGCCAAGCGTTACCTCGACTGGCCGGGCGGCGTGACGGTCTTCGACGTGCGGGCCGAAGCCATGCAGCCGTTCGTCGAGGGTGGTGCCACAGCGGCGGCGAGCGTCGCCGAGGTTGCCGGCGCCGACATCATCAGTGTCACGGTGCTCGACGACGCTCAGGTGCGCAGCGTGATCGGCGGGAACGACGGTCTGGCCGCGAATGCCAAGCCCGGCACCATCATTGCGATTCATTCCACCATCAGCGACACCACCGCTGTCGACCTAGCGCGACAGCTCGAGCCGCGGGGCGTCCACGTTGTGGACGCCCCGGTCAGCGGCGGCGCAGGGGCGGCGGCCGAAGGCAAATTGGCCACCATGGTGGGCGCCGACGACGAGACGTTCCAGCGGATCAAGGAGCCGTTTCGCCGGTGGGCGTCGCTGGTGATCCACGCCGGCGAACCGGGCGCCGGTACCCGGATGAAGCTGGCCCGCAACATGCTGACATTCGTGTCCTACGCGGCGGCTGCCGAGGCCGAAAAGCTGGCCGAGGCAAGCGGTGTGAGCCTGCGGTCGCTCGCCAAAGTGGTGCGCCACAGCGATGCCCTGACCGGTGGTCCCGGCGCCATCATGTTCCGGGAGACCACGGCCGCGATGAAACCCGACGACCCGCTGCGTCCGCTGCTGGAGCACACCCGGGCACTCGGGGAGAAGGACCTGAGCCTGGCACTGGCGTTGGGGGAGTCGCTATCGGTTGAATTGCCGTTGGCCAAGCTGGCATTGGAGCGGTTGGCCGCCGGCCTCGGGGTGCCGCACCCCGATCTAGCTGAGGAGTCGTGATGGACGAGCTGCGCCGCAAGGGCCTGGACAAGATGAACGAGGTTTACGGCTGGGAGATGCCCAACATCGAGGGCGACGCGTACTTCGACCTCACCGTCGATCACCTGTTCGGCACCATCTGGACCCGGCCAGGCTTGTCGATGCGCGACAAGCGGATCATGACGTTGACCGCGGTGACCGCGATCGGGAATCGCGACCTGGCCGAAATCCAGATCAACGCCGCGCTGCTCAACGCAGAGCTCACCGAGACCGAACTGAAGGAGATGGCCGTCTTCCTCACCCACTATCTCGGGTTTCCGCTGGGTTCTGCGTTCAATGGGGCGGTTGACACCGTGGTGGCAAGGCGTAAGAAGGCCGCGGCCAAGGGAGCCGACGAGGACAAGAAGGCCAACGTAGACGCCGCGTTGAAGATGCACTCGGGTAAGGCCGCCGACTAGGGCGTGCGCGCTCGATGACGTAGCGGCCGTGGTCCTGTATTCCCTTGTGTCACTGTGGTTTCAGTGGTCACATGACGGCGATTGTTGTCGGTGGTTGTTCGTAGAGTTTCAGGCATGGGTTCGAGCAGTCGTGAAGACATCGTCGGGGTCTTCAACACGCTCGACGCGGATCTGGATCGTTTGTGCGAGTTGTCTTTTGACGTGCTCACCACCCCGGAGCGGTTGCGGGCCTTGGAGCGCCTGGAGTGCGTGGCGCGGCGGCTGCGGACACCGCAGCACGCGTTGATCAATCAGCTCGGCGCGCTGGCCGGCGAGGAAGAACTGGGCGCCCCGCTGCGTTCGGCGCTGGCCGATCGGTTGCGTATCACCAAGGCCGAGGCCGGCCGGCGCATCGATGAAGCGGCCGATCTCGGCGAGCGCCGCGCGTTGACCGGAGAGCCGTTGGCGCCGCAGCTGAGCGCCACCGCGGCCGCCCAGCGCGACGGGCTCGTCGGTGACGGGCATGTGCGGGCGATCCGCAGCTTCTTCGCCCACCTGCCCGCCGAGGTGGACCTGGCAACCCGGGAAGCCGCCGAAGCCGACCTGGCCCGAAAGGCCAGCGAGTATCGCCCCGACGAGTTGGCCACATACGCCCAGCGGATCATGGACTGGCTCAACCCCGACGGGGAACTCCGGGACCGGGAACGGGCCCGCAAGCGCGCAATCACGATCGGCAGGCAGGAATACGACGGGATGTCGCGCCTCAGCGGCATGCTGACCCCGGAGTTGCGCGCGGCCGTGGAGGCCGTGTTGGCCAAGCTGGCCGCCCCCGGGGCGTGCAACCCCGATGACCAAACACCCGTCGTGGATGAGACGCCCGAGGAGCAGGCGGTGCGCCGTGACACGCGCAGTCAGGCGCAACGCAACCACGACGGCGTCCTTGCCGGACTGCGGGGGCTGTTGGCGTCGGGGGAGTTGGGCCAACACAACGGGTTACCGGTGTCGATCGTGGTGACCACCACGCTGCAGGACCTGGAATCGGCCGCCGGCAAGGGCCTGAGCGGCGGGGGCACGCTGTTGCCGATGAGCGATGTGATCCGCCTGGCCAGCCACGCTCACCACTATTTGGCCATTTTCGATCGCGGCAAGGCCCTGGCGCTGTATCACACCAAACGGCTGGCGTCCCCCGCGCAGCGAATCATGCTCTACGCCAAGGACCGAGGATGCACGAAACCGGGATGCGATGCCCCCGCCTACCACAGCCAAGTCCACCACGTCCAAGGCTGGAAGGCCACCGGCCGCACCGACATCGACGAGCTGACCCTGGCCTGCGGAGTCGACAACCGACTCGTCGAAAAAGGCTGGACCACCCGCAAAAACGCCCACGGTGACACCGAATGGCTACCCCCAGCCCACCTAGATCGCGGACAACCGAGAACGAATAGCTATCATCACCCGGAGAAACTTCTGGCGCCCGACGACGAGGAAGCTGATTGACGTCAGCAAAGCAGAGGCGTTGCTACAGAGGGCCACTCGGAAGACCACGAGGGCTATCGGACGGATGACCCATTACGGGCGAACTTTCGGGGGCACATGGCGCTCAGCGGCGGGCATTGCGTGATCGCTTGGATTGTCAGGCGTGCCGTGATGCCTCTTGGGCGAGTTGCACTCTCGAGGCGAGCCGCAGCTTCGCGTAAACGTTATTCAGGTGTGCCTGCACGGTGCGCGCTGAAACGAATAGACGGCTCGCAATGTCTTTGTTGGGCAACCCTTCACTGACAAGACGCACCACGTTGAGCTCTGCGGAGGTCAGCGAAGCCCAGCCCGTTGACGGGCGTTTGCGTTGGCCGCGGCCGCGTTGTGCATGGGCAATCGCTTCGTCGGTGAGAAGCGCCGACCCCTCAGACCAGGCATCCTCAAATGCGCTGTCCCCCAGGGTCTCATATTGCATAGCCACTGATGCGTCGTGGGCGAGCGCAACTTGTGCCAGCGGGATGACGTTGACGACCGCCAGCTCGGGCTGGGCATTCATGAGTTTCCATGCCGCCTCACCGGCCTGCGCGGCTGCCGCCACGTCACCTGCGGCAAGGCTGGCGACGGCCAGCGAGGCATAGGCAAAGCCCAGATTGAACTCGCCGAGGTCCGCGGCGGCGGCCATCGGCCGCGGTGGCGGCGGCCAACCCGGTGGGGGATCGGCTTCGCGCTGCCTCACCCGGAGGCGGTCCCTGACATCCCCGATGAAAAGATCTGTTCCTGGGGCGGTTGGGGCGGTTGGGGCGGTTGGGGCGGCTCGATGGCGGTCATGAATCCCCACTGCCGCACCACGTTTG
>NZ_UPHT01000119.1 GCF_900566085.1 Mycobacterium attenuatum | reverse complement strand
GGGGTGGGGGGCGATGCCTGCGCGGCCGGGGATTGGCGCGCGTGCGGGGATTCCGCCTGCGGGGGATCGGTGCAGGGCAGGTGTTGCGGTGCGTGCTCGTGCCGCACTTGCCCGGGATCGGCGAACTGCGTCGCTGGGGGTTCGGCGGTCGGCGGCGACGGGTGGGGTTGGACGTGTGCTAGCGGGGTTGCCGCGGCGGTCGCGGCAGCAGCGGCCAGTGCGCTGATCGCGGTGGCGACCGTCGAGACCCCGCCCGTGCTGACCGGGGCGGCCATGGCGGCGATCCCCGAACTCAGCCGGGCAGCCAGCGAGGACAGCCAGCCGCCGGTGCTAGCCCCGGCCCCGCCACCGACGCTGCCGCCGAAGGCGGGCAGGGGGCCGGCACCTGGCGGCAGCGGCACCGGCGCCGCGATGCCCGCTAGCGCGCCGGCCGCTGGTGGGGCTTGCCCCGGTGCTGCTGCTGCTGAGGCCGCGGCCTGCGGTGATATGTGCCGTATCAGCGGGCTAGCGCCGGTCAAGGCATCGAGCAGCGACGATGCTGAGGGGGCTGACGGTGATGGCGGCACGGTCGGATTCGGCGTGTGGGTGGTGGTGATGGCGGCGACCGCCTGGATGTGGCCGCTGTGGATTCCTGCGGCGGTGCGGGCCTCGGCGCAGTCTTCACGGCTGGGGTAGAGCCCCACCTTGGTCAGGGCCTGCGGGTGGTTGGCTTGCTGGACGACGTTGGTCAGTACCGCGTTTCCGCCGTGGCCGTTGACGACGATCAGCCCGGCGATGTTCTGGCGTGCCAACGATTCGATGATGTCAGCGACGATCGCGGCCAGCGTGGTGGCGCTGATGCTGATCGTGCCCGGGGTAGGCGGCGTGTTCGTGGGAGCAGCCGAACGCGACCGGCGGAAGCTGAAACACGTTGTGGTGCGGGATAATTGATGAGGCGATAGCGTTGGCGATATGTCAGCGCGCCCATCCGAAGATGGGCCGGTGTGCTTGCGGCACAACGGGATTGAGCGCTGCAGCTAGATAAGCTGACTGGTGACTCCCAAGAGCGACCTGAGTTGGAAACCAGCCAAGAGGGTGCCCAACGCGATGTCAGCCGCTATGGGAGCGCCGAACGCATAGACCAGCCCACCGGCGGGGTCGCCGTTGAGTGCCTGGTCCAACCCGCTGAGGAACAGGTTGACGTTGTACGACGGCACCGTGGTGAGGATTGCATTCGCGATGTCGGCGGTCGGAAGCAAAGCCGCGTAGGTGTTTGCAGCCGTCCTGGTAATGAAATTAGTGACAGTCGTGTTCGTTGACTGCAGGAAGTGGATGAACTCGGTCGGGGAGAACGCCGCCGGCGAGAGCCCGGACAGCAACGATGGTGCGCCCGCCGCGCCCAGTGGAGTCGCCAGCAGCGCGGGTAGGTCCGGAAAAGTCGCTATCCCGGCGCTGATGTCGTTCATGAACGCGCTGATTCCCTGCTGGGTTCCGATAGCCAAGTAGCCGGGTAGGGAAGTGGTGGCGCTGAGCGGTGGCAGCACTCCGAACGGTGTGGGCACATTCGGCGCCGAGGTCGACCAGCCATAGGCGGGATCCCCGTAGCCCCAGTTGACCAGATACCTCAGGTTCGGCTCGATCAAATCCGCGATCGGCTTACCGACGAATGGGATTGCCCGCACCGGGTCCACGAGCGGCAAATTATGGGTGGGAATCATGTAATAGCTGGTCGACGTCGGGCCCACCGTGTTGGTCAACGGAATAGCCGAAGCCAGCTGCTCGGGGGTGAGCGTCGCATACTGGCCGTGTAGGGATTGGATACCCAAGAAGGCGTTGAGGTCCGCCAGGATATTGATCGGGTATCGGGGAAAGTCGGCGGCGCCGTCGTATTCGATCGTGAAGATCTTGGTTGGGAAGGCATTGTCCGGCGTTGCGCCGTACATTTCGATCCCCAGGCTTGGGAGACTGAGCCCGACGAAACGCTCGAACAGACCTCCGTTGGGGTTCATCGGATTACCGACCAGCGAAAAGTTCAAATTATTGAAGTACGGGCTTCCGGCTGCCCCCGAATTGGTGGGATTCAACGACCGCATGACCAGTGATGCGATCATGGCGCTCTGCGATTCGCCCGACACGTTGACGGTGTTTCCGCTGGTCAGTAGCCCTGCGTAGGGGGGGTTTGTGCCGACGAGCGTGTTGGTCAGGATGGTGACGCCCTGAGCCACCGACACGTTGAGGGGCAAAGTCTTGATTCCGGTGTCGATATAGAACCCCTCGGGTGTGAAAAGGCTCTGTACGAAGTTCGGATCGACCGGGAAAAAGGGTGCGATGTACCTCGAGACGATGTTGTTGACAAAATCAATCGAAGGAATCGGGTTCCCACTGCCACCCATGACCAGGGTGTTCACCGCTGCCGCCGAGGGAACCGCGGACGTCAGGGGCGCGGCGCCGCCCAGCATCGCACGGACGGGTGAGCTGATGGCGGCCAGCGCCTCCGTCACCGTGGCTGCATTAGCAGCCTCGGCCTGCGCGTAGGAAGTGGCCGCTGTGGCCAATGCCTGTGCGAACGCGTCGTGAAACGCGCCAGCTTGCGTCATGACGGCTTGGCATTCCTGGCCGTACGCCCGGAACAGGCTTGCGATGAGTTCCGAAACCTCGTCGCGCGCCGCAGCTATCACCCCGGTTGTCGAGGCCACCGTGGCCGCGTTGGCGGAGCCGATCGCCGAGCGGATTTCCGCCACAGATGCCGCAGCGGCCGTCAAGGTGTCCGGCTGCGTGATCATGTAGGTCATCGGACCGTCCTTCTCAACGATGAGGGCCGGAAGCGTTACCAGTGAGCGTAGAGCGGGTCGCACCGGTGTGTCCGGCGTTTATGCCTCCGCATTTCCGGTCGCGTCCACTGTTTGCGAAGCTCAGCCGCCCCGGGCGGCGATCATGGCCGAGCGATTGACCTTGGTAGCCGCCGTGCGGGGAATCCGATCGACGAATTCCACCGTCTTGGGCACCTTGTAGGGGGCGAGCCGGTTCTTGGCGTAATCAATCACCTGTTCTTCGGTCAGCGGCGCCGCGGCTTGCACTACGGCATGGACCCGGCGTCCCCAGTGCGGGTCCGAGATGCCGATGACCACGACGTCGGCGATGTCGGGGTGCCCCGCCAGCGCGGACTCGACCTCGGCGGGAAAGACGTTGGCGCCGCCGGTGATGATCATGTCGGCGCGACGGTCGGTGATGTATAGGTAGCCATCCTCGTCTAGGTGACCGATGTCGCCGGCGGACCGAAACCCGTCTTCGGTCGACGGAAGTGGCGGCGCGCCACCAAGATAGCGGTATCCCGCGCTCATCGGCGCGCGCAAATACACCTCGCCCTGCTCGCCGGGGCACAGTGGCTGCTGATCGGCGTCCAGGATGCGGATCTCGGTGTCCCGGAAGCCGCGGCCGACGCTGCCCTGATGCGTCAGCCATTCGTCGCCGCGCAGGGCGGTGAGCCCGAGATTTTCGGTCATGCCGTAGGCCATCACAATCTGTTCCGGGCTCAGTAACTCGAACCAGGTGTGCAGCAGCGTGGGCGGCATTACGGCGGCGCCCTGCAAGATGAAGTCGATGCTGGACAAGTCGCGCCGACTAATGTCGGAGACCGCGGCGATGCGCTTGAGCATGGTCGGGGTGGCCGTGAAGTTGGTGATCCGGTATTGCTCGACCGTGTCGACCACCCGCGCGGCATCGAACTTTTCCAGCACCACCAAATGATCGCCGCCCAACAGGAAGTGCAGGGTGGCAAAGCCGTTGGTGTGGTACATCGGCGCGGGCACCAGGATGGTCTGCGGCTGAGCCACCGATGTCCATGCCGACAAGAACGGCTCGCTGTGCTGAGGCGTCCACAGCGACGGCGCCAGGTTGAGGATCACCTTGGGCACACCGGTTGACCCGCTGCTGCAAATTCCATGGGCAGTGGGTGAAACAGCTTCGGGCAGTGGGCTTTCCGACTCGACGGTGGCGCGCACTTCCAGTTCCCAGCGGCTCCTCTCGTCGATCACCACGGCGGCGTCGATCACGTCCAGCACCCGGTTTCGCTCCCACTCGGGTAGGTCCCAGTGCATGGGAACGGGAACCGCACCGATCTTCCAGCAGCCCAGTACGGTCAGTATGAGGTGCACCGAATTGGGGATCGCGATGGCGACCAGAGAACCGATCTGGGCGCCACTCGCGTCCAGCGCCCGCGCCCATTGATTGGCCCGGGCGTCGAGTTCGGCAAAGGTCAGCGTGCGGGTGCTGCCGTCGGGCGCGACGGTGGTCAGGGCCGCGTCGTCGCTTCGCTGCTCGGCCAGATCCTGCAGTCTGGTTCCGAATGGGATGCCGTCGGCCAGCGGGTTCGGGGTGGCCGAGGATCCGATGGGTTGGGCGCGGCTCATGCCGGCACCGGCCCGGTGCAGAGCGTCTCCAGATAGCCGTCACGGACATCGGAGATCAGGCGCCGGCTGAGTGCTTCGGTGCTCAACGGCAACCGGATCAGCGGTTGGGTGTGCCGGTCCAGCACGCTGATGTCGGACTCGTCGCAGAAGCCCAGCGCGCCGAGCAGTTGGTGCGAGGTGCGCAGCACCTGCCGCGCGGTGTCGGCGGCCTTGAGCCGCAGCACCAGTGCGTCGGCCGAACCCACTAGCGGCGCAGTCGATTGCGATCGGCTCACGGTGTGCTTGGCGAGTTCGAAAAGCCCGCGGGCCGCGACTGACGCATCGGCGACGGCGAACCTGACGGCCTGGAAATCGGCCAGCGGCCTGCCGAACTGAATGCGGCTCCGCACGTGGTCCGTGGCGATGTTCAGCGACTGCTGTACCGCTCCCAGCATCCGCCACGATCCCAGCACAAGGTGAAGGTTAACGTCGCTGTCCGGCACGGTTCCGTCGGGCGCGCCCAGGGTGGCCGGCACCAGAAACGGCCCCAGTTTGGCGGCGGTGCGCGATGCCGGTTGCACCGGATAACGAGTGCCGTCGAGGTCGGTGGCGATCCAGTCACCGGGCAAGTCGCCGTGGTCGACGCGGGGTGCTTGCGGATTCACCAGCGCCAGGCGGGCGCCGTCGATGGCCAACAGCTCTTCGACGACTGGATAGGGTAGCGCGGCGGCGCCGGCGGCCTGGCACAGCACCGCGGCGGCCAGCAGATCGTCAGGCGCGGATCGCACGTCGAGCTCGAATGCACCCAGCTGCGCCAAAGCCTCGCGCGCCGTGTAGCGAACGGTGTCGTCGGTCTCGGCCCGCAGCGCCGCCGGCGGGCCGCCGACCCGCGCGAGCCGTTTGGCCGCGACGGCGGCGAAGTCGGTAATAGCCTGCGGCAGTTCGGTATTCATCGGTTTTCCCCCAAGACGTCTCGTGCCACGAGCATGCGCTGTACTTCGATGGTGCCCGACGCCACGGTGGCCGCCTGCGCGTAGCGCCAGTGATCTTCGATCGCGCCGTGCAGCGGGGCCGTGACACCGCTGTCCAGCGCCGCCGGGCCCAGCACGTCGAAAAGCAGCTCGGCGACCTGTTGATCGCAGGTGGTGGTCGCGATGCGGGCGGCACTGGCCGCCGCACCCGCCTGCGGGTCGTCCTGCAGCGACACCGCGCGATAGGCCAGCAGTCTGGCCACCCGTAAGTCGACAAGCGCGCGAACCCAGCGGACGCGAATCGATTCGGGCAGCCGGTCCCATTCGTCGCCGAGTTCGGTGCGCAGCCGGTGCAGCAACGATTCGCAGCGCGCGTAACGGGCTATGCCCACGCGTTCGAAGGCCAACGCCTCCCTCATGATTCGCCAACCGTCGCCGGGCTCGCCGAGCACGTCGCCGGGGAAGGCAGGTACGCCGTCGAGAAACATCTCGTTGAGGTGATGCGGGCCCAGCATCGACGGAATCGGCCGAACGGTGATGCCGGGCCGGTCCATCGGGATCAGAAACAGAGTGAGCCGCTTGGGTTTAGGAGCATCCGGGTGTGTACAGGCCGCCAGCACGCACCAGGAGGCCATCTGGGCATACGACGTCCACACTTTCTGGCCGGTAATGCGCCAGCCTGTTCCGTTCAGGCCGTTCGGGCCGTCCGGGAGGGCGCGGGTGCGCAGCGAGGCAAGATCTGTTCCGGCCTCCGGTTCGGAAAAACCTTGGCACCACACCACTTCGCCCGCCGCGATCGCCGAGAGGTGCTTGGCCTTCTGCGCCGCCGTTCCGTGTCGCATGATCGCCGGGCCTACCCAGTTGATGCCCATATACTGAGGACCGCGCGGCTCGTGGTGGGCCCACATCTCTTCGCGCAGCACGGTCTGTTGCCAGATCGAACCTCCGCCGCCGCCATGCTCTTTCGGCCACGCCAGCGCCAGCAGTCCCTCGGCGGCCAGGAGTTTGCAGAACGACTCGGTGGTGGCCAGGTCTTGGGGGTCGTCGGTGCAGGCACCGAGGAAGCCGGCCGGCACGTGGTTGGCGATCAACTGCCGCAGCCGGGTTCGCAGTTCAGCGGCGTCATCGCCGAGGTCGTAATCCATCGTCGTCATCCCTTCGGCAGCCCGAGCAGCCGCTCGGCGATGATGTTGCGCTGGACCTCGGAGGTTCCGCCGTAGATGGTCGCGGCAAGCGCATCCTGGCGTTCGAAGAGCAGGTCGGCGTCACCGGTCGAAGCCGGGCCCGCAGCCGCCGCGCTCAGATCCCAAACACGTTGCAGGGTGACCGATCCGAGCAGCTTGAGGATGTCGGCCTCGGGGGTGGGCCGGCCGGTGAGTTCGTTGTTCAGGGCGCGGTAGCCGGTGGCCCGCAGTGCCTCGGCATCGGCCAGTAGCGAGCCCAGTTCGGCGTAGTTGCCGGGGTCGCGGGTGCCGCGTACCGAGTCGAGGCCGCGTTTGATCTCGACCCAGTTCATGATCCAGATCATCTGGCGCTCATGATGCAACGACGCCAACGCCACCTTCCAGCCGCCGTTGCAGGGACCCAGCAGGTTGTCGACCGGGACTTCGACGTCGTCGAGGAAGACCTCGCAGAACGTCTCGTCGGACGCCGACGCCATCCGGATGGGTTCGACACGCACCCCGGGCGAGTGCAGGTCGAGGATGAGACACGAGATGCCGCGGTGTTTCGGCGCATCCGGGTCGGTTCGGGCATACAGGGTGCACCACCGCGACTCATGGGCCTGCGTCGTCCAGATCTTGTGGCCGTTGACCCGGAACAGATCTCCATCGCGCTCGGCGCGAGTGCGCAGGCCGGCGAAGTCCGACCCGGCCTCCGGTTCGGACATGCCCAGCGCCCACCACTCGTCACCGCGCAGCAGCGGAACCAGCAGCCGGTCGGTCTGCTCGGGTGTGCCGAATTGCCGGATGCCGGGTGCGGCGACGTTGGGTCCGGCGATGTTGGGCAGTTTGGGGGCAGAGCGCAGCGCGGCCTGGATCCGGATTTCCATCGCATCGCGCAGGTTCAGCGAACGGCCACCATGCTCGCGGGGCCAGGTGGGTTGGATCCACCCCGCCTCGAAGGCGGCCCGCTGATACTCGCGTCGCAACCGAATGTCCCAGCGGTACTGGCGATATCGCTCGTAGTAGTCGTCGGGCAGGAACTCGGTCAGCCACTCGGCAAACTCTTCGACCGGCGCCGTCAGGGAAGTCGTCATGCCGCACCGCCTGCGAAGCGCCGGCCCACCTCGTGGTACAGCGCGCGGCTGTCGCCCAGCATCGCGGCGCCCTGCCAGGCATGCCGGACATAGAGGTGGATGTCGTGTTCCCAGGTCTGGGCCAGGGCGCCGTGCACCTGGACGGCGGTGCGCGCACAGCGGGTCGCGGCCTCGCCGGCCGCGGCCTTGGCCAGCGCGGCCGCGGCCCAGGTGACGTCGGGGTCGGCTGCCGCCGCGTAGGTCAGGCTGCGGGCGCGTTCGATGCTGACGTAGTTGTCGGCCAGCGCGTGCTTGATTGCCTGGAACGCGCCGATCGGCTTGCCGAACTGGTGTCGGGTCTTGGCGTGTTCGACGGCGCGGTGCAGCACCGCGCTCGCCACTCCGACCAGGTCGGCAGCGGCGGCGATCAGCGGTGTCGTCAGCACCGGTTCGATGCCGGCGACCGGTGCGGTGGCTACCGCGGGCGTGTCGATCTCGACGTCGGCGACGGGTTGTGCGGGATCGGTCGACTCTCGGGGTTGGATGACCGCCCCGTCGCCGACGCGCGCGACGGCCGCCACCGGGCCCTGGTCCCACGTCGCCAGCGTGACGATCAGCTCGGCCCGAACCACATTGGGCACCGCGACGGCATGGCCGCGCAGGCGTCCGTCGTGCAGCGTCATGGGTGGCCGCGGCAGCCGGTTTCCGGGGGAGTGGACGGCCAGCGTTGCGACGACACCTCCGGCGATCTTGGCCAGCACATCGTCGAGACGGCAGGCCCGCAAAACGCCCGCGGCCAGGCCGACGCTGCTCAACAACGGGATCGGGGCGATGGCCGCGCCGCATTCTTCGAGCACCAGCACCAGCTCGACGGGGCCGAAGTCGCCGGCCGAATCGGCCACGGCGAGTTCGGTCCAGCCAAGCCCGACGACCGTCTTCCACAGCGCGCGCCAGCGCTCGGGATCGGTGATTGCCTGCCGGGCGACGTCGGGTGGGCACTCGGCGCGCAGGATGTCGCGCACGGTGTCTCGCAGCGCCAGCTGCTCTGAAGTCAGACCGACATCCATAACACCCCTAACATAATAAAAATAGTAAACTAGGCGATCCGGCGCAATCACGCTGGACACTGCCGGACACGCATGGGTGGGCATATGGTCGAGTGGTATCTGTTCCTGCCGCAGGTGCGGTTGCCGGTGACAGATTTCGTGGAGCGGGCGCGGCAGGCCGAAGCCAGTGGGTTCGAGGGTGTGGCGTTCATCGATCATCTCGAGGCTCCCGGGCAGCCCGCTGAAAACATCTGGGAGGCAATGACGGTCGCCACCTGGGTGGCGGCCAGGACGCAGCGGCTGCGCATCGGCCACCTGGTGCTCTGCGATGCGTTCCGGCATCCAGCCGTTCTGGCCAAACAGGCGGTGACGCTGTCAGCGGCGTCGGATGGCAGGTTCGAGCTCGGCATCGGTTCGGGATCGTGGCCCGCGGAGTTCGCCAGATTCGATGTCGGTCAGCAGGATCCGGTGGCCCGCGTCGAGCAACTGCAGCGCCACCTAGCACTGATCACGCAGTACTGGGCGAACGGGGAGCAAGCCCAGTCGCCCAGTCCGGCGCACCCGATACCGCTGATCCTGGGCGGCAGCGGGCGCCGGATGATGGAACTGGTTCGCAAATACGCGGATTGGTGGAACCTGCAGGCCAACCACCTCGACCGGTTGTCCCGCCTGGCCCCGGCTGCGGGATCGGCGCGGATCTCCGTGCAGCAGATGGTGGGCTTTGTCCGGGCGGGAGCCGATCCGGATGCGGTACGCCAGGTGAGCGCCCGGCGATTCGGCTATCTCGGGCCGGGGCTGGTATGCGGTAACGCCGACGAATTGATTGAGCACTTCGTCGGCCTGGCCGCGCAACGGGTCGAGCGTTTCTACGTGTGGTTCGCCGACTTCGCCGCGCCGGATTCGATGGCCGAGTTCGGCGAGTCGGTGATCAAGGGTTTTCCGCAGATCTGGGAGACTTCAGCCCCGCGCGACGGCGGGCCTCGGTAGGCACCACCGGTGGCCGGGCGAACGGACCGCGCCGCACCGCGCTGAGTCGGATCTCCGGCAGGTCGACGGACGAGTCGACGGTATCGAGCCAGGCCACCGTTTCGGCGATGTCGGACACCTGGATCGCGTACATCTCGAACGGAACATCCTGCAGCATCTCGGTTTCCACGGGTCCCGGGGTCACCAGGTGGACGCTGATGCCGTCGCGATCGACCTCGAGCGCCAGCGCGCGCGCAAAGGCGTTCATGCCGGCCTTCGATGCCGAGTACGCGGTTCGGGCCGGCATCGGCTCGTGCGCGGCCGACGAGGAGATGAAGACCAACCGGGAACCTGGCCCCATGCGGGGCAGCACCGCGGAGGTCACCACAAAACAGGAATCCAGATTGGCCGAGATGATCGTGCGCCACTGCTCGAAGGTCTGCTTGCGCGCATAGGTGCCGCCCAGCGTTCCGGCCGCGTGCACGACGAGATCGATGGTGTCGAGTTGACTTATGGCGGCGGCGAATCCGGCTGGCTCGGACACGTCGGCGACAATGTAGCGCGCGCCGATCTCCGCGGCTGCCGCCCGCAGCGGGCCTTCGCGGCGCGCCACCAACACCACGTCGTAACCCAGCTCGCAAAGCTTGCTGGCGCACCCTTTACCGATTCCACCGCTGCCGCCGGTGACTAACGCGGTTCGCACCGGATTCAGGGGCGCCTGATGTCCCGCGGGCGTGACAGCGCCTGCGGTGACAGCGCATAGATCCGTTGTTCACCACCACCGGACAACACGTAAGTCTGGGTATCGGCGAGGTGTCGGCCCGCGATGCGCCGGGCCCGGTCGACATCTCCCTCGGCAATCGTCTCGGCCAGCTTGATGTGGGTGTTGAGGACCGCGCGCCGTTTGGCCAACGAGGGGTAGGTGCCCCGCGCCGCGCTCTCGTCGGCCCATCGTTGTTCATGGCTGGTCCACAGCGTCTCCAGGCTGCCGACGACCGCGATAATGGTGTGGTTCCCGCAGCCGCGGACGATGAGATCGTGGAAGCGGCGGCCGATTTCGGTGAACTGCCGCCCGTCGTCGAGATGCTCGGCCATGGCATCGTTGATCTGCTTGAGCTCGGGCACCAAAGTATCTGCGCGGTCTGGTCGTTGAGCCGCCAGTGCGGCGCAGGCAGGCTCGAGCTCCTGCAGCGCCGCACCCAGGTCGCTGACGGCGACGGACTCGCTTTGCAGCAGCAGGCCGAGCATGTAGGCGGCGCTGGTCTTGGCCGGCGCATGCACGACGGCCCCGCCGCGGTTACCGCGGCGAACCGACACCAAGCCCTCGGTCTCCAAGATCCGCAACGCCTCCCGCAGCGAGACAAGGCTGACATTGAACTGTTCGACCAGCACCTCCTGGCGCGGCAACAGATCACCGTCGGCCAGTTCGCCGTCAATGATCTGGCGGCGCAACTCATCGGCTACGATTTCGGCGATCCGCGGCGCAGATAGCCTGCGTCGGGCATCAGGGCCAGTTCCCAGGGTGGTCATCCGATCCTCGATAGAACAAGCAGGGGCGCTGACCCCGCCAACTCGACTTGCGTTGTCTATCTTAGCAGTAATGGCATAAATAGCATCTCATTGGCGGGGTGAGCCGTTGGTGCTGCTCCGCCGTATGCCGAATTGCCTACAACGCCAACGCAATTCCTCGGTCAGTCGCTCTTCTCCGGTTGCCGCAGCAGCAGCTGACGAACCAGCGGACGCGGTCCATACGGCCGAAGCATCCTGCTGGCGGGGCGGGGGCGCACGCGCTGCGGCCACCAGAACCAGCGTCCGAGGAGCGCCGCGACGGACGGCGTCATGAATGCCCGCACGATCAGTGTGTCGAAGAGCAGGCCCAGGCCGATGGTGGTCCCTATCTGGCCGAGCACCCGCAAGTCGCCGAACACGAACGACGACATGGTGGCTGCAAATACCAGACCCGCAGCGGTGACCACCCCGCCGGTACTGGCCATGGCGCGGATGGTGCCGGTCTTCAATCCGGCGCCGATTTCCTCCCTGAAGCGAGAGATCAGCAGCAGGTTGTAGTCGGATCCCACCGCCAGGAGCAGGATGACGGCCAGCGCGAGCACTATCCAGTACAGGCGGATTCCCAGGATGTCTTGCCAAACCAGCACGGACAGACCGAAAGACGCCCCCAGCGACAACGCGACGGTGCCCACGATGACGATCGCGGCGATCAGACTGCGGGTCAGCGTCATCATGATGAGCAGAATCAGGCTCAGCGCGGCGATTGCGACGATTATGAGGTCGTACTTGGCGCCGTCCTGGATGTCCTTGTAGGTTGCCGCGGTGCCGGCGAGATAGATCTTGGCGTCGGCCAGCGGCGTTCCTTTGACGGCCTCGTGTGCCGCCTTTCGTATCGGATCGATATGCGAGATGCCTTCCGGGGTCGCGGGATCACCTTCGTGGGAGATGATCATGCGGGCCGCCTTGCCGTCCGGGGAGAGAAACAGTTTCAGGCCGCGCTTGAAATCGGGATTGTTGAAGGCCTCCGGCGGCAGGTAGAACGAGTCGTCGTTCTTGGCGGCATCGAAGGCTCGTCCCATCGCCGTGGCGTTCTCCACCAGCGCCGCCGTCTGGCTGTAGATCCCCGACATCGTGGCGTAGTTGGACAGCGCCAGTTCCCGGTTTGTCTGCTGACTGGCGATCTGCTCCGGTATCAGCGCCACCAGCTGCGGCTGGATGGCATCGAGTTTGTCCAACGTCGCCGTGAGGTCCACGAAGCGCTCGCTGAGCTGGTCGATACCGTCGAGCGCGTCGAAAACCGATCTCAATGCCCAACATATCGGTATGTCGAAACAGTGCTTCTCCCAATAGAAGTAACTGCGCAGCGGTCGCCAGAAATCGTCGAAGTTCGCGATCTTGTCGCGTAGGTCGTTGATGGTGGCGATCGTGTCGTGAAAGCTTTGGGTCTCGGCGTGGGTGGCGGCGGCGAGTTCTTGCTGGAGGGCATACTGGCGCTGCAAGATGGCGATCGTCTTCCCCAGCTCGTCAGCTTGCCTGAGCAGATCGGCCGCGCGGTCTTGCTGATAGGACAGGTTCATCACTTGGCCGACGCTTTGCATGCTGACCTGAAACGGCACCGAGCTGTGGTCTATGGGTGTGCCCAACGGCCTGGTGATGGATTGCACCTGGGCGATACCGGGGATGTGGAAGACGCCCCTGGCCACCCGGTCCAAGACGATCATGTCGGCCGGATTGCGCATATCGTGGTCGGTTTCGATCATCAGCAGTTCGGGGTTGAGCCGCGCGGGCGAGAAATGCCGCTCGGCGGCGGTGTAGCCGATATTCGCCGGGGCGGTTGCGGGCATGTAGGGGCGGATGTCATAGCTCGTCCGGTATCCCGGCAAGGCCAGCAGGCCGACAATGGCCACGGCGCACGTCGCCGCAAGAATCGGCCCGGGCCAGCGGACGATGGCCGTGCCGATACGCCGCCATCCCCGGGTCCGCATAGCACGTTTGGGTTCGAACAGACCGAAGTGACTGCCCAGGGTCAGCACGGCCGGGGCCAGGGTCAGTGAGGCGGCCAGCGCGACCAGGATGCCGATTGCCGCGGGAACACCCAGGGTCTGAAAATACGGTAGTCGGGTAAAGGTCAGGCAATACACCGCGCCGACGATGGTCAGGCCCGAGCCCAGCACCACATGAGCGGTTCCACGAAACATGGTGTAGAAGGCCGCTTCTCGGTCCTGTCCGCCGTGCCGTGCTTCGTGATATCGGCCGAGGACGAAGATCGCGTAGTCGGTGCCGGCGGCAATCGCCAGCAGCGTAAGCAGATTGGTCGAATACGTCGAAAGTCCGATGATCCCGCTGTTTCCCAGGAAGGCGACGACGCCCCGGGCCGCGGCCAACTGGATGAGGACCGTGAGCAGCACCAGGATGGTGGTGACCACCGAGCGGTAGACCACAAACAGCATCACCGCGATCACCAGGAAAGTTATCGCAGTGACCTTTAACGTGCCCTTGCTGCCCACCTGAAACTGGTCCGCGATGAGCGGTGCCGCGCCGGTCACATAGGCCTTGATACCGGGCGGCGGCGGCGTCTGCGCCACGATGTTGCGCACCGCGTCGACTGAGGCGATCGACAACGCCTCACCTTGATTGCCGGCCAGATATACCTGGACATATGCGGCTTTGCCGTCGGTGCTCTGCGAGCCCGCTGCCGTCAGCGGATCCCCCCAGAAATTTTGGACGTGCTGAACATGCTTGGTGTCCTGCGAGAGCCGCTGGATCAGCGTGTCGTAATAGCGGTGGGCCGCGGCGTCAAGCGGCTTGTCGCCTTCCAGCACGATCATGGCTGCGCTGTCGGAGTCGAACTCGCGGAACACTTTTCCGATCCGCTTCATCGCCTGCATCGACGGCGCATCGGAGGCGATCAACGCGACGTTGTGGGCCTTGCCCACCTCTTCCAATTTCGGCACGGCCACATTGGTCAGGACGGCAAGACCGACCCAGAACAGCAGGATCGGCACCGAAAGCCGCCGAATGGTATGCGCCACGGATGGCCGGGCAGCGGGCTCGGTGCTCATGAGGACTTGTCCAGACAGTAGGTGTAGGCGTTCACTTCGTGGACGGTCCTTTCGTCTTTGACGACACCGTTGACGGTGATCCGGCAGCCGATCGAGGAGCTATTGCCCTGTGCCACCACGTTGGCGAAGACGGCGGGTTGCGTCGTCGTGATGGTGAATGACCACGGCAGGGTCACGTCGTCAACTCGTTGTGGCACAGCGTCGACGTCGAGGTAGTTGATTGTCGCCACAGTCCCGGGCGCGCCGAAAACTTCGAGGACCACCTCTTTGGGGTTGAACGGGATGATCTCGTTTGAGATGCCACCGGTGGCCGAAGTGGTGTTGTGAGAACCGAAGATCCCGTGCAAGCGATAGACGCTGAAACCCGCGGCCACGATCACCGCTATTGCGACGAGCAGCATCCAGCCCCGACTTACCGCCTTGGCGAGCGAAATCGGGGCAATCTTTCCGGCGCTTCGGGCGCGGATCGACATGCCATGACGGTACGGTACCGGACCGGACACTTCAAGAGCGGGGCGAGATCGGTTCGACATCTCGCGTTGAGTCGGGGTGACTGAGGGAATTGGCTGAGGGGTTTACCGGATGGGCCTTGTGAGGCTGGGCAGGACGACATTGTCGACCAGGGCCTGCACGGTGTGCGGGGTGGGTGGTCGGCTGGGGATGATGTGGCGGAAGACGAGGTAGCCGGGCAGCAAGTCCCAGAGTTCGTCGTCGATGGCCGCGGCGTCGATCTCACCACGGTCGACGGCCTGGTGCAGGATGTGGTGCATCAGCGCTTTGCGGTGCTCGAAGAACCCGTGTTGCATGGCATCGCTGAGCGCCGGATTGCGCGACACCTCGACCAGCACCGCGCGGATGGTGCTGGTGTGCTGCCGGGCCTGCTCGCAGATCACTTCGCCCAGTTGCAGCAAATCGCCGCGCAGCGTGCCTGTTTCCGGCGGTACCGCGACCTGGCGGATGCCCTCGATGAACGCGGCCAGCACCAGTTCGGCTTTCGACGGCCAGCGCCGGTACACCGTGGCTTTGCTGGCACGGGCAGTGGCCGCGACCGCATCCACCGTCAACCGGTCATAGCCGTGCTCTTGCAGCAGCTGCAACGTCACGGCAAGCAACTCAGTCTCCCGGGTCGACCATGATGCGGGCTCCGGGGAGCGATCGGCAGTTGGGGTCACAGCGCCCACGATAGAGGCCTTACGGTAGTACAGACCAGTACCGTACTGTCGCGGTGCCTGGACTGGGCTCTCCGGAGGGGCGCCACACGATCTCCAGCCGGGAAATTATGCTCGGCAGCGTGACTCAACGGTCCAATCGGCGGCCGACGCCGCTCCACGAGTTGCGAGTCGTCGAGGTCAGTGACCGCATCGCCGGGAGCTACTGTGGCAAATTGTTGGTCGACGCCGGTGCGCAGGTGCGCAAAATCGAACCGCCGCAAGGGGATCCGCTGCGCCGCTACTCGCCCAGCTGTGCACCGGTGCCCGACGAATCGGCGGCCTCGCCGTTGTACTGCTACCTCAATGCCGGCAAGCAGAGCCTGACCCTGGCGCCGGATTCGCAGCGGTACCGTTCCGAGCTCGCCGCCGCCGACGTCGTGATCGCTACCTGCGGTCGGTCACAGGCGCCGGCCCTGGGCATTGACCCCCCGCGGCTGCTGGCCGAGGCTGCGCAGGCGGTTGTGATCACGATTTCCGATTTCGGCTGGACCGGTCCGTTCGCCGACCGCACCGCCACCGAGTTCACCCTGCAAGCGTGGGCGGGCTCACCCGGCTTTCGCGGTGATCCCGCCGGGCCGCCCATCTCGATCGGCGGCGACGTGGGTGAATACATGGGTGGTGTGTTCGCCGCGTTCGGCGCCCTGGCCGTGCGCCGCCGCGTCGAACACGGCGGCCCGGGCGAGCATCTGGATCTGTCCATGCTCGAGGCGATGAGCCTGATGCAGAGCAGCGAATGGCTGCATTCGCAGCTGCTGCAGGTTCCACCGGTCCGCCGCACCCTCGAAGTGCCCTCGATCGAACCCGCCAGGGACGGCTACGTCGGGATCACCATGGTCACCGGCCAGCAGTGGCTCGACTTTATTGCGATGGTGGAATGCCCTCAGCTCGAGGAGATTTCGCAGCTGCGGTTCCAAATCGGCCGCTGGGAATACCGAGACCTCATCCGCGAATCGATCCGTCCATGGATGGCCGAGCGGACCGTCGAGGAGATCGTCGCGCTGGGTCAGTTGTTCCGGTTGCCGATCGCGGCGTTGGGGAATGGTGCCACCGTCCGCGATATGGAGTACGTGACCGAGCGCGGGGTGTTCGTCGACAACCCCGCCGGCTTTCACCAGCCGCGCCCGCCGTGGGTGATGTCGCGGTGCGCGCCGGCGCCGGTACGCCGTACTGCTGAGCTCGGCGTTGATAACGACGAATCACCATGGCGCGCGCGCGAATCCGCATCTGATCCGGTGCCGGTCGGGCTGCCGTTGGACGGTGTTCGGGTGATCGATCTGACCGCCTTCTGGGCCGGGCCGGCCGCGACCCATCTGCTGGCGGCCTTCGGCGCCGACGTGGTCAAGGTGGAGTCGATCCAGCGCCCGGACGGCATTCGTTACTCGGGGGGCATGCGCACCGATGTGGACGACTGGTGGGAGTACGGCTGGGTCTTCCATGCGATGAACACCAACAAGCGTTCGATCACATTGGATTTGGGCTCCGAAGATGGACGCCGGTTGTTCCTGGCGCTGGCCGCGGATGCCGACGTGGTGATCGAGAACTTCTCGCCGCGCGTAATGGAGCATTTCGGGTTCACGGCCGAGGTGCTGTTGAAGGCGAACCCCCGACTCGTGGTCGCCCGCATGCCGGCCTTCGGATTGACGGGGCCGTGGCGTGACCGGGTCGGCTTCGCGCCCACCATGGAGCAGATCGGCGGCCTGACGTGGGTGACCGGATTGCCGGAGGAGCCGCCGGTGACCCCGCGCGGCGCGTGCGATCCGCTGGCCGGCGTGCACGCGGCGTTCGCGGTGCTGGCCGCACTGAACTTCGCCGAACGTAGCGGGGTCGGCCAGCAGGTCGAGCTGCCGATGGTCGAGTCGGTGTTGAATACCACCGCAATTCAGCCGATCGAGCACGAGGTCTACGGCGTCACGCTCAACCGTCGAGGCAACCGGGGTTTCGGCGGGGCGTTACAGAACATCTACCGGTGCTCCGGCGAGGACGACTGGATTGCGGTCAGCATTCGTGACGACCGCGACTGGAGTGCGCTGGTCGAGTTGATGGAGCGACCGTACTGGTGCGACGAGTCGCTGTCGACTACGGCGTTGCGGCGCGAGCGGGCCGACGAGATCGACGGCTGGCTACGGGACTGGTTTGCCGCGCAATCCCTGATGCCGACGGTGGAATCGCTTGCGGCTGCCTGCATTCCGGCTGCGCCGGTTGTCTCGCCGTCATTGGTCACCGAAAACCCGCAACTGTGTGACCGCGGGTACTTCGAGTCGCTGGTCCATTGCCGTATCGGGCAGGCCCTATATCCCACACCGCCTTTCGCGCTGCTGGCCGGCCAGCAGGAATGGTTGCGGCGCCCACCGCCGACGCTTGGCGAGCACAATGAAGAGATACTGCGTGAGCGGTGCGGGCTGGCCGACGAGGAACTTGCGCGGCTGGCGGCAAACGGTGTCATCGGGACTCGACCCAAGGGGCTGTAGGGCACTGCTGATCTGATCAGCCGCACCGAGGCCACTCGGCGCATCAACGCCGCCGCCGATCTGGGGCCGCGGCGCGGGCTGACCGGAGAACCGATCGCCCCGGTACTGGCCGGGGCCGCCGCCGCCCAACGCGAGGGAAAATCGGCGCCGAGCACATCGCGGTGATTCGCCGCTTTTGTCACCAATTGCCGGGCTGGGTCGATCAAGCCACCCGGGAGCGCGCCGAAGCTCAGTTGGCGCGCCACGGCGGCCAGGTTCGCCCCGAACAACTATCCGGGCTGGCCGCCACGATCGCTGATTGTCTCAATCCCGACGGCACCTACCGCGATGAGGACCGGGCGCGGCGCCGCGGCCTGACCTTAGGCAGCCGGCAAGCCGATGGCAACTCGGAGCTGAGCGCGCTGATCACCCCCGAACCGCGCGCCACCGTCGAGGCCGTGCTGGCCAACCCGGCCGCCCCGGGCATGGGCAACCCCGAATCCCAAACCCCCTGTGTGGACGGCACTCCCAGTCAAGGGGCCATCGACACCGACACCCGCTCAGCCACCAACGCAACCACGACGGCCTTACCGCCGGGCTGCGCGCCCTGTTGGCGTCGGGAGCGTTGGGTCGGCACAACGGCTTACCCGCCTCGATCATCGTGACCACCAGGATTGCCGAGCTGGAAGCCGCTGCCGGACAAGGACTGACCGGCGACGGCACCGTGCTGCCGATCAGTGATGTGATCCGGCTGGCCCCCCACGCCCGCCATTACCCGGTGGCTTTCGACAAGGGCAAAGCCTTAAGGCTGTATCACAGCAAACGGCTGGCTTCACCGGGTCAGCGAATCGTGTTGTCTGCCAAGGAGCGCGGGTGCAGCGCGCCAGCAGCGCGCCCGGTTGTGACGCCAAGGGCTACTTCTGACCCAACCGTCATTCCCCACGCCCAATCACCCAGCACCGACGTCAACCAACTCACCTTCGCCCTGCGGCGGCCACCACCCCGTGAGCCGACAACTGCTGGAGCACCCGCAAAAGCACCCACGGCGACACCAAATGGGTCCCTCCGGCCCATCTCGAGCGCGGCCAACCCCGCACGAACACGTTTCATTATGCCGAAAGCTCCTCCGCGCCGACGAAGCTGCGGACTCACCGTCATCGCGCAAATGGCGAAGCTCTGCCATCGCGAGGGTAACTTACGGCAAAGCCGTTGTGCGACAAGGATCCCGCCGGAGCCTCGGTGGAAGCCAGCCGGCGCAGCAATCCCGGGCACCACCGGCTACCCGCTATGTCCACGTTGACGTTCAATCCCTAAGATAGTAAAAATAGATCTAGTCGTCGAACCACGGTGAGTCAAACGCGGCCTGGTTGCCGCTCGGCCGCGTGGGAAACGGAGATCTCGTGACGCAGACCATTTCAGGCTCGGCTTCCGAATCGGCCCAGGATCCGTCGGAACGAGAGTTCGGTGCGAGCGGGATTGCGCTGTCGTCGTACCGGTTCCCGACGGGATGGTTCATCGTCGCGTTCGCCTCTGACCTGGCTCCCGGCGATGTCAAGCGTGCGCATTATTTCGGCGAGGAACTGGTGCTGTTCCGCACCGCTTCGGGGCGGGCGCACGTGCTGGACGCCTACTGTCAGCACCTGGGAGCGAACCTCGGTGTCGGCGGCACGGTGGAGGGCGAACACATCGTATGCCCCTGGCATGGCTGGCAATGGCGCGGTGACGGCACCAACGCGCTGATTCCCTACAGCAAGATCGGCTGCAAGAACAACGTCCGGATCCGCAGTTACCCCAGCATGGAGTGGTACGGCTTCATCCTGGTCTGGCACGAACGCCACGGCCGAGCGCCGTACTGGCAACCGCCGGTGCTGCCGGAGCTGGAAACCAACGAATACTACCCGCTGCACCCGCACAGTCGGATGCTCAACCGGGTCAAGGTGCATCCGCAGATGATCATCGAGAACGCCGCCGACCCGTATCACGTGCAGTACGTGCACAAGGCCGCCAACCCGGCCACCACCGCGTCGTTCGAGGTCTCCGGGCACCACCTGCACGCCACCGTGAACGCCCACTTCGGCGGCGGCCGACCCACGACCTGGTTGACCCCTAACGGCCCGATCGACGCCAAGATCGTCTACGACAACTATTCGCTGGGGTTGGGTCTCGTGCGCTTCCCGAACGAGCTGGTGGGCACGGTCCAAGTGACCGGACAGACACCGGTCGACGAGGACTACACCGACTACTTCTACACCCAGGCCTCCCTCCGCGAACCCGGTGACATCGGCGACGTGCCCATCGGCCGCGCCGCGAAGTTCCTTGCCCTACAGCAGGAAGTCATCAAACAGGACTTCTTCACCTGGGAGAACATGAAGTACTTGGACAAGCCGAACCTGGCGCCGGAAGAAGCGCACGACTATGCGGCCCTTCGACGCTGGGCGCACCGCTTCTACCCCGGGGCACAGCCCTCGGCCGAGGACTTCGGGTACACCGCCGAGGGCAAGCCCGACCCGGCGGCTGCGAAGGCGTGATGTGAGCAGGCCCCCGGGGCCCTCCGATTTCGGAGTCGATCGCTTCACCGTTGCCGATGTGCTCGACCGTCGCGCCATGCAGCATCCCGATCGGGTGATGCTGTCGGTAGCCGGCATCGACGTCACTTTCGAGGACGTGCGGCGGCGGTCCTGTGCTGCGGCGAGCATGCTGACCGGCCTCGGAGTCGGTCGCGGTGACACCGTGGCGCTGTTTACCGCAACGTGCCCGGAATGGATCTACTTCTGGCTGGGCGCGGCGCGAATCGGCGCCGTCAGCGCGGCGGTGAACGCGGCCAACAAGGGCGATTTCTTGCTGCATACCTTGCGGCTGTCGCGGGCCAAGGTCATACTCACCGACCCCGAGCGGCAACACCGCTTTGAGGACATCGCCGACCAGCTGGACACACTGAATCAAATCGTGGTCCTGGGAGATTCACTGAGTTCGGCACTGAGTCGCGATGCCGGCGGCACCCCGGACCGCAACCGCGGCGCCGCGGGGGTGGCATCGCTGTTCTTCACCTCCGGCACCACCGGGCCGTCGAAAGCCGTTGCCACGAGCTGGCATTACCTGTTCACGGTGGCCGCCACCGTGGCATCGGCCTGGCGATTCGGCCCGGGAGAGGTGCTCTGGACCGCGATGCCACTGTTTCATCTGAGCGCGGCGCCCATTGTGCTGGCCCCGATGCTGGTCGGCGGAACAACGTTGCTCGCCAACGAATTTCATCCTAGCGAGGTCTGAGACGACGTGCGCGCTCATGGCGCCGTCGGTTTCGTCGGCGCCGGCGCGATGGTGTCGATGCTGCAGAATCTCCCCCCGGATCCACGTGACGCCGAGCTGCCGTTGCGGTTCATCTCCGCCGCACCGATTAGCGCGGACGCCTACCGCGAGATCGAAAGGCGTTATGGCTGCCGCGTTGTCACGATGTACGGATTGACCGAGGCATTTCCCCTTACCGTCAAGGGCGTTGCCGACGACGGCGTTCCGGGGACATCGGGCAAGCCAAACCCGAATTTCGAGGTGCGCATCGTTGACGACACGGGCAACCCGGTACCGGCCGGAAAGGTTGGAGAGATCATCTGCCGGCCTCGATATCCGCACGTGATGAGCGAAGGGTACGTAGGGCACGAGGCGTCGGGCTTGCCGGTCCATCAACATCAGGACTGGTTTCATACCGGAGACCTGGGCAGCTTCGACAACGAACAGAACTTGACCTATGTGGACCGCATCAAGGATTCGCTACGCAGGCGCGGTGAGAACATTTCTTCGGTGGAAGTGGAGACCGTCGTGACAGGCCATCCGGCGGTGCTGGAGGCCGCGGCTGTCGGCGTGCCCAGCGACGTGGGTGAGGACGACATCCTGCTGCTCGTCACCATTCGCCCCGGTGCCGTCATCGACTGCGCGGAGTTGCTCGACTTTTGCGCTGACCGCATGCCTTACTTCTGCGTGCCGCGATTTGTGGAAACGGTCGATGAACTCCCGAAGAACGGAATCGGACGAATACGCAAAGATCTATTGCGTGCCAGGGGTTTAACACCGGCAGCATGGGATCGGGAAAGGCATGGCTACCAAGCCAGCCGATGAGTTAACGTAGTGTCACGTCAATCGGTCCCAACATTCCCGCGAGTGTGGCTGGAGAGCACAATGACGTTGTCCTATCAAGAACAGCAGATGCTGCATGCTGCGACGGGCCGCGCTGCCATTTTGGATTTGACCGCGCGGCACAATCGGGCGTATTCCGACGGTGACCGCGACGCCTGGATTGCCACCTTCCGTCATTCCGGTGCCAGCTATAGCCGTGACGGCGAACCCTTCGGTGATCCGCGCGCGGCCTTCGACGGCGGTGACGGGCAACGCCTGGTCACCGTCGACCACGAGATCCACGTCGACGGGGTCGATGCGACGCAGCGCTGTGTCGCTCTGCTGTTTGCACGCGTGCATGGCGACACCGCGCTGCGGGCCACCGGAACATTCCGTGATCAGCTGATCTATGAGCGCGGTGGTTGGTACTTCACTTCCCGGGCACTGCAATGGGATTCGGTACCGAGCCGGCATCCGCTCGTCATGTAATCCGGCCTTGAACGTGACCTACCACCTGGCCTTCGGCAGCTATCAGGATGCGCTGCAGATGGTCGGCGCGACTACGGAGCCGCGAACCGCTGCAACCGTGGTCAGCGCAGCGCGCATTCAGTTGTTCGCCGCCATGGTCCGTGACGGTAACCGGTCGTATTGGGACGCCGAGTACGCGCGGCGGCGGTGGGGCGGCTTGCTGGCTCCGCCGGCGCTGTTGATGGGTTGGCTGATTCCGCCACCCTGGCAACCGGGAGGCCGGGTTCCCGCGGCATCGTTGGCGTTGCGGGTGCCATTGCCGGGCACCACATTCATCAACGCGGCCAACGATGCCGAGTTCCTGCGACCGATCGTCGAGGGTGACCGGCTCACCGTCGTCGAGGAGCTGGTGTCGGTATCCCCCGAAAAGCGGACCCGGCTCGGGGTTGGTCATTTCGTCGAGACGCTGGAGACCTACCGTCGCCAGGACGGTGCGGTGGTCGCCACATCCCGAAATACGCTGTTCCGCTTCACACCTGGGCCGGGATCGTGACCGATCTGACTTGGAACGAAATCACCGTTCCGCTCGGGCTGCCTGAGGTCGTCGACCAGATCAGTTATCAGCGTGTGGTGGAGAACCCGGGGGCGACGTGGGACTATTTTCCCGGCCATTTTGATCCGGCATACGCCCAAAGCCAGGGAAATTCAACGATATTCGTCAACACCATGCATCTCGCGGGTTTCGCTGACCGGATCGCGACCGACTGGGCTGGTCCGGGCAGCCGGGTGGTACGCCGTTCCTTGCGGTTGGCCGGCTCGATCTATGCCGGTGACACCATGGTGGGGAGGGCACAGGTGGTGGCCAAGCGGTGTGACGACAGTGTCGACCCGCCGCGCTATCTTGTCGACCTAAGAATCGAGGTCGCCAATCAGCACGGCGCGTTGTGCTGTCCGGTCGAGATCACCCTGCAGCTGCCGGAATAGCCTTGAATGGCGGCATTTTTCCGTTGCACAGCACCGCTTGCAGCTCGACGTATTCGGCTAGACCCTCGGGCCCGAACTCGCGGCCGATCCCGGACTTCTTGAACCCGCCGAACGGTGTGCTGATATCGAGCATGTACATGTTGATGCCATAGGTGCCGGTCCGGATCCGGGCGGCGATATCCATGCCGTGGCCGGTGTCGGCTGTCCAGACCGACCCGGCCAATCCGTAGTCGCTGTCATTGGCGATCCGGATCGCGTCCGCTTCGTCGCGGTAGGTAAGCACCGTCAATACCGGGCCGAATATCTCTTCCCGGGCGATGCGCATCTCGTTGGTCGCGTCGGTGAACAGCGTTGGCCGCACGTACCAACCACGGCGGGCCGGGCTGTCCTCACCCCCGACCACGATGCGCGCCCCTTCCTGCCGTCCGGACCTGATGTAGTCCTGAACCCTACGCTGCTGGCGGCGGGCCACAAGAGGCCCGATGTCGGTCTTTTCGTCAGCGGGGTCGCCAACCTGCAGCGACGCCATCATGTCGGCAAGGGCGTCGACCACTTCGTCGTGACGGCGTTCGCTGACCAGGATGCGGGTCTGGGCGACACAGGCCTGGCCGTTGTTCATCAGGCCGGCCGTCTTCAATCCGGCGACCGTCGTCTCGAGGTCGGCGTCGTCGAGGATGATCGCCGCCGACTTGCCGCCCAGTTCCAGGCTGACCCGTTTCAGCTGCTCTCCACAGATTCCGGCGATCCGGCGGCCGATGGTGCTGGAGCCGGTGAACGCGATCTTGTCCACCCCGGGATGGCGCACCAGCGCCTCTCCGGCAACCGGTCCGCCGGTCAGTATCGAGACGACGCCCTCGGGTAGTTCGATCTGCTCGATCATCTCGGCCAACCACAAAGCGTCCAAAGGAGTTTCGGGCGCGGGTTTGACGATCACGGTGCAGCCGGCGATCAGCGCCGGAATCAGCTTGGGCATGATCAGGCATTGCGGCACGTTCCACGGCACAATGGCGCCGACGACACCGACGGGTGTCCGATGCACATGGGCCTCGCCCAGCAACCCCTGCCGGCGTTCCGCCCATGGGAAATGCCGTGCGGCCGCCAGGGTCAGGTGGATCATCGACGCCGCACCTGCCGCCTGGCCCAGCCTGCTGAAGCTGCGGGGCGAACCCATCTCTTGGGTAATCAAGTCGGCCATGTCGTCGAGGTGGCGCGCGTAAACGGCGGCCAACCGCTCGACCTTGATCATTCGCTCCTGCGGATCCAACAGCGGCCACGAACCGTGGTCGAACGCGTGCCGCGCGGCTGCCACCGCCGCCTCGACATCGCCGGGACCAGCCGCCGGTGCTTCGCCCACGGGTTGCTCCGAGTGCGGCGAAATGACGGAAAGCCGCTCCGGCGTGGTGGGTTTGCGCCAGCGCCCGCCGATGAACAGTTCGTCATAGCGGTGTTGCGGGGATTCTGCCGTCATCGGACATCCCCTCGGGGCAGACCATAGGTAACTTTGCTATTGATGCTAACATAGCGAAAAAGCGTGGCATGGCGCCTGGGAAGGCTTGACATGAGCAGCGACTGGCGCAGTTACCCGTTCCAGCTGGTCGATGGTGACAGCGCACTGGAGTTTCCCGCCGCCGAAGGCGTCCACGCCGACCAGGAATCCGATACCTGGTTTCTCGCGGGCCAACTGGACACAGCCGGTACCAGCCGGTCGTTTGCGTTCCTGACCATTTTCAACAAGAACCGGCCCGGTGGCTCGGTGGTCGCCGACTTCTACACGCTGGCGCTGTTTGACCTCGACACCGGCGAGTACGGCACCTACACCGACTACGACATGCCGCCGGCCAGCATGGCACCCGACGCCCGGCCCAAGCTGTCGGCTGCAGCGGGACACCTGGACCTCGCATACCGCAGCGACGCCGGCACCGTCTCGTGGACCACCTGCCATGACGCCGATGGACAGTTGTTGCCCTACACCTACCGGGTCAGTCTGGTGGGAACCGATCAGGCCGGTCGCTTGATGCGGCTGGATCTGGCGGTGACGCCCACGCGCGCGCCCACCCCGGTGGGGGCGTCGGCCTACAACGGAAAGATCGTCTGCTTCGGCCAGCCCGACACCCACTCCTACTTCCACACCGGAATGACGATGACCGGAACGCTGTGCTGGGGCGAGGCGAGCGAACAGGTCACGGGTACGGCCGGGCATATCGACCGGCAGTGGTTCCCGACGTATGCCGGTGGCGGGGGAGACCCACGGGGCCGGTCGCACGAATGGCGCACCATCCATTTCGACAATGGTGTCGACATGAGCATCTGGAGACAGTTCGACCGTATGAACGGCAATGCGGTGCAACCGTTTACCGGGTTGACGGCCAGCTATCCCGATCCCGGCCGGGCGCCGGAATGCGCCGAGGACATCGAGGTCACTATCCTCAGCTATGTCCGGTGGCCGGATTCCGTGCGGCCGTTGTTGCCTCCGGTCCGGCCGGCCCGCTATATGCCCGACCGCCACCGGATCACCAGCACTGCAATGCAATTGGACCTCACCGGCGAGCCGCTCGTGGCCGCACCGGCCCACGGCCTGCCGATCGAATACATGGAAGGCCCCTACCGTTACCGCGGAGCGCTGCGCGGTGAGCCGGTGACGGCCTTCGCGTTCTATGAGCGGTCGCTGGCGTTGCATCGCGACTGGGAGCTGATCGACGTGCTGGCCGCGACCGTCGCCAACGCTCGGCCACCGCGCCCGGAGCTGGTCGCTCTGGTGGAACGCGTTGCGCCAGTGGTGCTTTCGGGACGTCGCGGGGAGGCCCTGGAGATGTTGCGGACGGGATCAGCAGCGCTTCCGGACGATTGTGATCAGGATTCTCGTGAAGTTCTCGAGGCGCTGATCGGCTCGCTGGCGCAGGAGATTCCCGCGGCGAAGCTGTAATTTGGCAGGAGTCTTCTCGACCTTTTGCTGCGAATCTTCAGCCTCGGCGCAACGCGTCGAGCGCGCGCTCCCATGCTAGGTGACGGTGTTGTAGCCCCGGCTCGTTGCGCCCGAACACCAGTCGCTCCCGCGCGCCCGATTCGAGGTTGGCTTGCAACGACTCGGCCAGTCGATAGTCCTCGTCGCGGACCGTTGCGTGTGCGTACTCGAATACGGCCTGGGCGCCGGTGGCCACGGATTCGTCGGATATATCCAGCGCCGTGGAGTTTTGGTGGACGGTAACCGACCGGCCCGGCTGCTGGCCGGGGTAGATGCGGAACAGCTCGCCGTTGGCGATCGTCACCGACAGCACGACGTTGGGGAACAGCGCATAGATAACGACCATGTGGTGGAACGGATCCCACTGGTCCTCGGGCACGGCGTCCAGATCCAGGATCGTGTTCAGCGGAAAGATTAGCCGGTGATGCGGCCCGTAGGCGTCGAACACCGTGCAGTTGCTGCGGGCGATGGTGGCGAAGGTCTGCTTGTGCACGGTGGCGAAGTGGTAGTTCTCCGAAAATGTGTCGATCGCCAGCTTCCAGTTGATCCGCGAGTCGAGCACTTTCTCGCCCAGTGGGGACCAGTGCCCGATTCCCCATGAGTCGAGTTCGCCGGCCAGCGGTCCCAGGTGGGCTGCGATGTCCAGGGTGGCGCCCGGGTCCAGTGCAACCCACAGAAAGCCGGCGAATTCGGTGGCCGGAAGCCTGGTCAAGCCGTCGTCCTTCAACGTCATCTCGGGAAAGCCCTCCTGGCCCGGCAGTCCGACCAATCGCCCGGTGTTGTCATACGTCCAGGCGTGGTAGGGGCAGGTGAACCGCTTCGCGGTACCGCACCCCGTCGCCACCTGGGCCTGCCGGTGCAGGCAGACGTTGTCGAAGGCCCGCACCGACCCGTCCGACGTCCTGGTCAGCAGCACCGATCGCCCCAGCACCGTCTTGGTGCAATACGAGCCCGGCCGCGGCAGCTCGGAGACGTAGCCGACCAGCTGCGGGCTGGACATCAGCATGGCCCGGTCGTGTTCGTGGCGCTCGAGGCAGGTGTACTCCCGCGCATGGACCGTATGCTGCCGCGGTGCCAGGTCCGTGGTCTGGTCGCGGGCGAGCTTGCGGGCACGGCGGGTGAGGTCGATGAGCTGGTGGTGATCCATCGCGACCCCCATTGCGATCGAGTGCGGTCTGCTCGCCTCTAACTTTACTAACTTTGCATTGACAGTAAGAATCGGCTACCGACCGTCGTCCAAACCTCTGTTGCGACATCGTGATGCAGATGTGACGGGCGAGCTCAGTGAGCCAATTGATGCCGGTGTCGTACTCTGTGGCATGTGGAGGTCTCGCGTCGGGACGCACTCAAGTACGCGGCGGCGGTACCAGGCATGCTGGGCCTTGGCATCGCAGCCGCGTCGCTGTGCGCCGCGCCGGCGTCGGCGGGTTCGCTTGGCACCTTGTTGGACTATTCGGCCGGGGTCATACCCGCCAGCCAGATCAGGGCCGCCGGGGCGGTGGGGGCGATCAGATATGTATCGGATCGGCGACCCGGCGGTACGTGGATGCTGGGCAAGCCGATCCAACTCGGCGAGGCGCGCGATCTGAGCAGCAACGGGCTCAAGATCGTGTCGTGCTACCAGTTCGGCAAGGGCAGCACGTCCGACTGGCTCGGCGGTGCAGCTGCAGGTGTTCAGCATGCCCAGCGGGGCATGGAGTTGCACGCCGCGGCGGGCGGTCCGGCGGGCGCCCCCATCTATGCCTCGATCGACGACGATCCGTCGTATGAGCAGTACAAGAACCAGGTCATGCCGTATCTGCGGTCCTGGGAGTCGGTGATCGGGCATCAGCGCACCGGGGTATACGCCAACTCCAAGACGATCGACTGGGCGGTCCATGACGGGCTGGGCTCTTATTTCTGGCAGCACAACTGGGGCTCCCCGAAAGGCTTCACGCATCCGGCCGCCAATTTGCACCAGGTCGAGATCGACAAACGTAAAGTCGGCGGAGTCGGCGTGGATATCAACGAGATCCTCAAGCCCCAATTTGGGCAGTGGGCATAACCTTCAGTCCCGTCAGGCCCCGGGCGACACGCTCCAGCAAACACTCGTTCGCTTAAGCGGAGGCCGCGCAAAAACTGGCGATTGGCCCGCGCCACGGCCGACGCGACATCACGGGCCGGGCGCAGCACCGAATTTCAACATAACGATTTGGTAACAATACTGCCTTGATCAGCGCAGTTAGAGCTACTCGACCGTAACCACCTGCACGCAGGACGTTTGGTCCGCACGCCTGCGCCGCCAGTGGAAGCAGGTGTTACCGATGGCGTGGTTACCCGCGCGTAGAACTCGCCAGTAACCGATCAGCGTCAAAAAAGTGGACTGATCCTTATGACACTCTTATAGAGCCGATGCAGTCCGTCGCGCCGCCCGGTCCATGGGCCAGCCCGCCGACAACGCACCGGTCAGACGTTTTCCGGCTGCGATTCGATGCGGAATCGGCCGGAGTTCACGAGGCCCCTGCAGGGGCGGTCCGGGCCGGCCGAACGAACCGACACGTACAGACGCATACAGGAGATAAAGACGGTGACGATCCACGAGCACGACCGGGTGTCAGCTGACCACGACGGGACGGGTCCGCATCGCACGCATGCTCTGGTCGATCGCCTGACCGCCGGTGAGCCGTTCGCGGTCGCGTTCGGTGGCCAGGGCAGCGCCTGGCTGGAGACGCTCGAGGAATTGGTTTCGGCGGCCGGAATCGAATCGGAGCTGGCGGCGCTGGCCGGCGAGGTCGAGCTGCTGCTCGAGCCGGTCGCCAAGGAACTGGTTGTGGTGCGCCCGATCGGCTTCGAGCCGCTGCAGTGGGTCCGTGCGCTGGCCGCTGAAGACACCGTCCCGCTGGATAAGCATCTGACGTCGGCTGCGGTGTCGGTGCCCGGCGTGCTGCTCACCCAGATCGCGGCCATCCGCGCCCTGGCACGCCAGGGGATGGACCTCATGGCCACCCCTCCGGTCGCCCTGGCCGGGCACTCGCAGGGCGTGCTGGCGGTAGAGGCGCTCAAAGCCGGCGGAGCCCGTGATGTGGAGCTGCTGGCGTTGGCGCAGCTGATCGGGGCAGCCGGAACGCTGGTGGCGCGCCGGCGCGGGATCTCGGTGCTGGGCGATCGTCCACCGATGGTGTCGGTCACCAACGCTGATCCGGAGCGGATCCAGCGATTGCTCGAGGACTTTGCCCAGGATGTGCGCACGGTGCTACCGCCGGTACTGTCCATCCGCAACGGCCGGCGCTCGGTCGTCATTACCGGCACCCCCGAGCAGCTCTCGCGCTTCGAACTGTATTGCCGTCAGATCTCGGAGAAGGAGGAGGCCGACCGCAAGAACAAGGTCCGTGGCGGCGACGTCTTCGCGCCGGTCTTCGAGCCGGTACGGGTGGAGGTGGGCTTCCACACCCCGCGGCTGGGCGACGGCATCGACATCGTCGGCAGCTGGGCCGAGAAGGTCGGCCTCGACATCGCGTTGGCCCGGGAACTCGCCGAATCCATCCTCGTCCGCAAGGTCGACTGGGTGGACGAGATCACCCGCGTCCACGAGGCCGGTGCGCGCTGGATTCTCGACCTGGGGCCCGGGGACATCTTGACCCGGCTGACCGCGCCCGTGATTCGTGGCCTGGGTATCGGCATTGTGCCCGCCGCGTCCCGTGGTGGGCAACGCAACCTCTTCACCGTCGGCGCCACTCCCGAGGTGGCCCGGGCCTGGTCGAGCTACGCCCCGACCGTGGTTCGCCTGCCCGACGGCCGGGTCAAGCTCTCGACGAAATTCACCCGACTTACCGGACGGTCACCGATCCTGCTGGCAGGCATGACGCCGACCACCGTCGACGCCAAGATCGTCGCAGCGGCTGCCAACGCCGGGCACTGGGCCGAGCTGGCCGGGGGCGGACAGGTCACCGAGGAGGTCTTCCACAACCGCGTCCAGGAGATGTCCGATCTGCTGGAGCCAGGCCGGACCTATCAGTTCAATGCGCTCTTCCTCGACCCGTACCTGTGGAAGCTTCAGGTCGGCGGCAAGCGGCTGGTGCAAAAGGCGCGCCAGTCCGGCGCGGCGATCGACGGTGTGGTGATCAGTGCGGGCATCCCGGATCTCGAAGAAGCCGTCGAGCTGATCCATGAACTCAACGACATCGGGATCAGCCATGTCGTATTCAAGCCCGGAACCATCGAGCAGATCCGCTCGGTGATCCGCATCGCCACCGAGGTATCGACCAAGCCGGTGATCATGCACGTCGAGGGTGGTCGCGCCGGCGGTCACCACTCCTGGGAAGATCTCGACGACCTGCTGCTGGCGACCTATTCCGAGCTGCGCTCGCGGGCCAACATCACCGTCTGCGTCGGCGGCGGCATCGGCACACCAGAGCGTGCGGCCGAATACCTGTCCGGACGCTGGGCGCAGTCTTACGGCTTCCCATTGATGCCGATCGACGGCATCCTGGTCGGCACCGCGGCGATGGCGACCCTAGAGTCCACGACGTCACCCTCGGTCAAGCGGATGCTGGTGGAGACCCAGGGCACCGGCGAGTGGATCAGTGCCGGAAAAGCCCGGGGCGGCATGGCTTCCAGCCGCAGCCAGCTCGGCGCCGACATCCATGAGATCGACAACTCCGCGTCGCGTTGCGGCCAGCTGCTCGACGAGGTCGCCGGCGACGCCGAGGCGGTCGCCGACCGCCGCGACGAGATCATCGCGGCCATGGCCAAGACCGCCAAGCCGTACTTCGGCGACGTCGCGGAGATGACCTACCTGCAGTGGTTGCGGCGTTACGTGGAACTGACCATCGGCGAAGGCAATTCGACCGCCGACACCGCTGGGGTCTTGGGGCCGGACAGCCCGTGGCTGGCCGACACCTGGCGCGACCGCTTCGAGCAGATGCTCCAGCGCGCCGAAGCCCGCTTGCATCCAAAGGATTTCGGCCCTATCGAAACGGTCTTCACCGACCCGGCGCTGCTGGAGACGCCCGCCGAGGCCATCGCCGCGCTGCTTGTTCGCTATCCGGACGCCGAAACCGTCCAGCTGCACCCGGCCGACGTTCCCTTCTTCGTCACCCTGTGCAAGACTCCGGGCAAGCCGGTGAACTTCGTGCCGGTGATCGACAAGGACGTCCGACGCTGGTGGCGCAGTGACTCGCTGTGGCAAGCCCATGACGCACGTTACGACGCCGACCAGGTGTGTATCATCCCCGGTCCGGCGGCGGTGGCCGGCATCACCCGCCTGGACGAGCCGGTGGGCGAGTTGCTGGACCGCTTCGAGCAGGCCGCCATCGACGAGGTGCTGTCGGCCGACGGCGAAGTCAAGGACGTCACGTCGCGCCGGTTGGGCCGTCCCGACGTCACCGGACCGCTGGCCGTCGTGCTGGACGCGCCCGACGTGCTGTGGGCCGGCCGCACCGCGATCAATCCGGTGCACCGGATCGCCGACCCCAGCGATTGGCAGGTACACGACGGACCCGAAAATCCCCGTGCCACACACTCTTCCACCGGAGCCAGGCTCCAGATCGACGGACAAAACGTGGTGTTGAGCGTGCCGGTTTCGGGTACCTGGATCGACATCCGCTTCACCCTGCCGACCAACACCGTCGACGGCGGTATCCCGGTGGTCTGCACCGAGGACGCGGCCACGGCGATGCACTCGGTGTTGGCGATCGCAGCCGGTGCTGACGGGCCGCAGGCCATGCCCGCGGTCCATGACGGGACCACGTCGGTCACCGTCGACTGGGACCCGGAGAAGGTTGCCGACCACACCGGGGTCACCGCCACCTTCGGCGAGCCGCTGGCGCCCAGCCTTACCACGGTGCCCGATGCCCTGGTCGGCCGGTGCTGGCCGGCCGTTTTCGCGGCGATCGGATCGGCGGTTACTGCCACCGGTGTGCCCGTGGTAGAAGGTCTGCTCAACCTGGTCCACTTGGATCATGCCGTCCGCATGGTCGGCACTTTGCCCCCGACTCGCGCCCAATTGACCGTTACTGCAACGGCTTTCGAAGCCGTTGACACCGAGGTGGGCCGGGTGGTGCCGGTTTCGGTGACGGTCGCCGTGCCCGGCGGCGAAGCGATCGCCGTCCTCGACGAGCGATTCGCCATCCTCGGCCGAACCGGGGCAGCCGAACTCGCCGACCCGGTGCGGGCCGGTGGTGCGGTGTCGGAGAATGCCACCGACACCCCGCGGCGCCGCCGCCGTGACGTCACCCTGACCGCGCCGGTCGACATGCGCCCGTTCGCGGTGGTATCCGGCGATCACAACCCCATCCACACCGACCGGGCGGCAGCGCTGCTCGCCGGCTTGGAATCGCCTATCGTGCACGGCATGTGGCTGTCGGCCGCAGCCCAGCACGTAGTGACCGCCACCGACGGACAGGCCCGTCCGCCAGCCCGGCTGATCGGCTGGACCGCGCGTTTCCTGGGCATGGTGCGTCCGGGCGACGAAGTCGACTTTCGTGTCGAACGCGTCGGAATCGACCGGGGCGCAGAGATTTTGGAGGTAGCCGCGCGGATCGGCTCCGACCTGGTGATGTCGGCGACCGTGCGACTGGCCGCGCCCAATACGGTGTACGCGTTCCCCGGCCAAGGTATTCAGCACAAGGGCATGGGCATGGAAGTGCGGGCGCGATCCAAGGCGGCCCGCAAGGTGTGGGACACCGCCGACAGGTTCACCCGCGACACGTTGGGCTTCTCGGTGCTGCACGTCGTCCGGGACAACCCGACGAGCATCATCGCCAGCGGAGTGCACTACCACCACCCCGACGGCGTGCTGTACCTGACGCAGTTCACCCAGGTCGCCATGGCCACCGTCGCGGCCGCGCAGGTGGCCGAGATGCGCGAGCAGGGCGCCTTCGTCGAGGGCGCGATCGCCTGCGGCCACTCGGTCGGCGAGTACACGGCGCTGGCCTGCGTCACCGGCGTCTACGAGCTGGAAGCCCTGCTGGAGATGGTGTTTCACCGTGGTTCCAAGATGCACGACATCGTGCCGCGTGACGAACTGGGCCGCTCCAATTACCGGTTGGCGGCGATCCGTCCGTCGCAGATCGATCTCGACGACGCCGATGTCCCGGCCTTCGTTGCGGGGATCGCCGAGCGCACGGGTGAGTTCCTGGAGATCGTCAACTTCAACCTACGTGGTTCGCAGTACGCGATTGCCGGCACCGTGCGCGGCCTGGAGGCGCTGGAAGCCGAGGTGGAGCGCCGCCGTGAAATCACCGGTGGCCGGCGGTCGTTCATTCTGGTTCCCGGTATCGACGTGCCGTTCCACTCTCGGGTGCTGCGGGTCGGGGTGGCCGACTTCCGGCGGTCGCTGGAGCGCGTGATGCCGCGCGACAAAGACCCGGATGTGATCATCGGGCGCTACATTCCCAACCTGGTGCCGCGGCTGTTCACCCTGGATCGTGACTTCATCCAGGAGATCCGGGACCTGGTGCCCGCCGAACCGCTCGATGAAATCCTCGCCGACTACGACACCTGGCGTCGCGAGCGGCCGCGCGAGCTGGCCCGCATCGTGTTGATCGAGCTATTGGCTTGGCAATTCGCCAGCCCGGTGCGCTGGATCGAAACGCAGGATCTGCTGTTCATCGAGGAGGCCGCTGGTGGCCTGGGTGTGGAACGGTTCGTCGAGATCGGTGTGAAGACTTCGCCTACGGTGGCCGGCCTTGCTACCAACACCCTCAAGCTGCCCGAATACGCGCACAGCACAGTGGAAGTGCTCAATGCTGAGCGCGACGCCGCGGTGCTGTTCGCCACCGACACCGACCCCGAGCCGGAGCCCGAGGCCGACGAGCCCATGGGCGAAGCGGCAGAGTCGGTTGAACCAGCCGAAACTGCCTCTGCCGCACCGTCTCCCGCACCCACAGCGCCCTCGGGTGCTGCGCGGCCGGACGACATCGCCTTCGACGCCGCCGATGCCACCCTGGCACTGATCGCGTTATCGGCCAAGATGCGCATCGACCAGATCGAAGAACTCGACTCGATCGAATCCATCACCGACGGGGCATCGTCGCGACGCAACCAGCTGCTGGTGGACCTGGGTTCCGAGCTGAACCTCGGCGCCATCGACGGGGCCGCCGAGGCCGACCTGTCCGGGCTGCGGTCGCAGGTCACCAAGCTGGCACGTACCTACAAGCCTTACGGGCCAGTGCTTTCCGACGCGATCAACGATCAGCTGCGAACGGTGCTCGGGCCCTCGGGTAAGCGGCCGGGCGTGATCGCTGAGCGCGTGAAGAAGACCTGGGAGCTGGGTGACGGCTGGGCTAAACACGTCACCGTCGAAGTCGCTCTGGGGACCCGTGAGGGCACCAGCGTCCGCGGCGGCGCGCTGGGCAACCTGCACGAGGGCGCGCTGGCAGACGCCGCGTCCGTCGACAAGGTGATCGACGCCGCAGTCGCGTTTGTTGCCGCGCGCCGGGGCGTGGCCGTGGCGCTGCCGTCGGCGGGCGGTGGTGGGGGCGCCACCGTCGACGCGGCCGCACTGGGCGAATTCACTGATCAGATCACCGGTCCCGACGGGGTGCTTGCCTCGGCGGCTCGCCTGGTGCTGGGCCAGCTGGGACTCGATGATCCGGTGACCGCGCCCGCGGCGGCGACCGACGCCGAGCTGATTGACTTGGTCACCGCCGAACTGGGCGCCGACTGGCCGCGTTTGGTGGCTCCGGTGTTCGACGGCAAGAAGGCGGTTGTTTTCGACGACCGTTGGGCCAGCGCCCGCGAAGACCTGGTCAAGTTGTGGCTGACCGACGAGGGCGACATCGACACCGACTGGGCGCGGCTGTCGGAACGTTTCGAGGGCGCCGGCCATGTCGTGGCGACGCAGGCCACGTGGTGGCAGGGCAAGTCGCTGGCCGCGGGCCGGCAGATCCACGCGTCGCTGTACGGCCGGATCGCCGCCGGCGCCGAAAACCCGGACCCCGGCCCTTACAGCGACGAAGTGGCTGTGGTGACCGGCGCCTCGAAGGGCTCGATCGCGGCTTCAGTGGTGGCACGACTGCTCGACGGCGGCGCCACCGTCATCACCACCACCTCGAAGCTCGACGACCAACGACTGGCGTTCTACCGCAAGCTGTATCGTGACTACGCCCGCTACGGCGCGGTGTTGTGGGTGGTCGCGGCCAACATGGCGTCCTACTCCGATATCGACGCGCTGGTCGAGTGGGTTGGCACCGAGCAGACGGAAAGTCTTGGGCCACAGTCGATTCACATCAAGGACGCGCAGACCCCGACACTGCTGTTCCCGTTCGCGGCGCCCCGCGTCGTCGGTGATCTGTCGGAGGCCGGCTCGCGTGCCGAGATGGAAATGAAGGTGCTGCTGTGGGCCGTGCAGCGGCTGATCGGCGGCTTGTCGACCATCGGCGCCGAGCGCGACATCGCGTCACGGTTGCACGTCGTGCTGCCCGGCTCGCCCAACCGGGGGATGTTCGGCGGCGACGGCGCCTACGGTGAAGCCAAGTCGGCGCTGGACGCGGTGGTGAGCCGCTGGCATGCCGAATCGTCCTGGGCGACCCGCGTCAGCCTGGCGCATGCCCTGATCGGGTGGACTCGCGGCACCGGGCTGATGGGCCACAACGACGCCATCGTCAGCGCCGTCGAGGAGGCTGGTGTCACCACCTACTCGACCGACGAGATGGCGGCGCTGCTGCTGGGCCTGTGCGACGTGGAATCCAAAGTCGCCGCGGCCAGTTCGCCGATCAAGGCGGACCTAACCGGCGGCCTGGCCGAAGCGGATCTCGACATGGCTGAATTGGCCGCCAAGGCGCGCGAGCAGATGTCCGCGGACGCGTCCGGCGCCGAAGAAGAGGCAGCGCAGGGCATTATCGCCGCGTTGCCGTCACCGCCACGCGCACACGCTCCGGCACCGCCGCCGGAGTGGGCCGATCTGGACGTCGACCCCGCCGAACTGGTGGTGATCGTCGGTGGCGCCGAACTGGGCCCCTACGGGTCGTCGCGCACCCGCTTCGAGATGGAGGTCGACAACGAACTGTCGGCGGCCGGTGTGCTCGAACTGGCCTGGACCACCGGAATGATCCGCTGGGAAGACGACCCGCAACCAGGTTGGTACGACAGCGAATCGGGTGAGCTGATTGACGAGGCCGAGCTTGTCGAGCGCTACCACGACGCCGTGGTGGAACGCGTCGGCATCCGCGAGTTCGTCGATGACGGCGCAATAGATCCCGATCACGCGTCGCCGCTGCTGGTGTCGGTGTTCCTGGACAAGGACTTTGGTTTCGTGGTGTCCACCGAGGCCGAGGCCCGGGCGTTTGTCCAGTTCGACCCCGAGCACACCGTCATCCGGCCGGTGCCCAATTCCACCGACTGGCACGTTATCCGCAAGGCCGGCACCGAAATCCGGGTACCGCGCAAGACGAAGCTGTCGCGGACCGTCGGGGCGCAGATCCCTACCGGGTTCGACCCCACGGTGTGGGGAATCAGCCAGGACATGGCCGCCACGATCGACCGGGTGGCGCTGTGGAACATCATCGCGACCGTCGATGCGTTCCTGTCCGCCGGCTTCACGCCGGCCGACCTGATGCGCTGGGTACACCCCAGCCTGGTGGCCAACACCCAGGGCACCGGCATGGGCGGAATGACCTCGATGCAGACCATGTACCACGGAAACCTGCTGGGCCGGAACAAGCCGAACGACATCCTGCAGGAAGTGCTGCCCAATGTCGTTGCCGCGCACGTGGTTCAGTCCTATGTCGGCAGTTACGGTGCGATGATCCACCCGGTCGGCGCCTGCGCGACCGCCGCAGTGTCGGTGGAAGAGGGCGTCGACAAGATCCGGCTGGGCAAGGCCGAGCTGGTGGTGGCCGGCGGGTTCGACGACCTGACACTGGAGGCCATCATCGGCTTCGGTGACATGGCGGCCACGGCGGACACCTCGATGATGCGCGGCCGGGGTATCCACGACTCGAAGTTCTCCCGGCCCAACGACCGGCGGCGGCTCGGATTCGTGGAAGCTCAAGGTGGCGGCACCATCCTGCTGGCCCGCGGCGACCTGGCCCTGAAGATGGGCTTACCGGTGTTGGCCGTGGTGGCCTACGCGCAATCCTTCGCAGACGGTGTGCACACCTCGATCCCGGCCCCTGGTATCGGGGCGCTGGGAGCCGGCCGCGGTGGCCGGGATTCGGTCCTGGCGCGGTCGCTGGCCAAGCTCGGCGTGGGTGCTGACGACATCGCGGTGATCTCCAAGCACGACACCTCGACGCTGGCCAACGACCCCAACGAGACCGAACTGCACGAGCGGCTCGCCGACGCGCTGGGCCGCTCCGAAGGCGCCCCGCAGTTCGTGGTGTCGCAGAAGAGCCTCACCGGCCATGCCAAAGGCGGCGCCGCGGTCTTCCAGATGATTGGGCTGTGCCAGATCCTGCGCGACGGCGTCATTCCGCCCAACCGCAGTCTGGATTGCGTCGACGACGAACTGGCGAGCTCCGCGCACTTCGTGTGGGTCCGCGAGACCTTGCGGCTGGGCGGGAAGTTCCCGCTCAAGGCCGGGCTGGTGACCAGTCTCGGGTTCGGTCACGTGTCGGGCCTGATCGCACTCGTGCACCCGCAGGCCTTCATCGCGTCGCTGGATGCCGCGCAACGTGCGGACTACCAGCGCAGGGCCGACGCGCGGTTGTTGGCCGGGCGGCGCCGTCTGGCCGCGGCAATTGCCGGCGGTACGCCGATGTACGAGCGGCCCGCGGACCGCCGTTTCGACCACCATCAGCCGGAGAAGCCGCAGGAGGCCGCGATGTTGCTGAATCCGGCCGCCAGGCTGGGCGACGGCGAGGCATTTATCGGATGACTTCGATCATCCGTTAACGTGGCGACCCATGGGCATCGTCGGTGTGGGGATCGACCTGGTCTCGATTCCTGATTTCGCCGAGCAGGTCGACCAACCCGGAACGGTGTTCGCGACGACCTTTACGCCCGGTGAGCGCCGTGACGCCTCGGACAAGAGTTCGTCGGCGGCCCGGCACCTGGCGGCCCGGTGGGCCGCCAAGGAAGCAGTGATCAAGGCCTGGTCCGGCTCGCGGTTCGCGCAGCGGCCCATGCTTCCCGAGGACATCCACCGCGACATCGAGGTGGTCACCGATATGTGGGGCCGGCCGCGGGTGCGGCTAACCGGCGAAATCGCCAAGCACCTAGCCGATGTGACCATCCATGTGTCGTTGACCCACGAAGGGGATACCGCCGCTGCGGTGGCCATTCTCGAGTCACCCTAGAGTGCGCGCTCAATAGGGAGCGCCCTCAACTATGAGCGAACGATTTGTGTATAGCTGGTGCCGGTGTAAGTGCGACTGGCAATGGACTGCCGGGGTAGGTTTGGTGTACACGCTGACGCCGGGTCGGGATGTCGGCAACGATATCCATGCTGTATTGACTTAGCAGCTGGTCGATTATCGACGCGGTGACTATTTTGCTGAATCGCTCCGCGACGCACCCGAATGGTCCACGCCCGAATGAGGAAAGGCTTGGCGCCGGTGTGCGCAAGTATCGGTCGGGGTCATAGCAGTCAGGGTTGTCAGGAATTTGCGTGAGGTCGCGGTTAAGCGCGCCAGGTACCACGGCGACACCATTGCCGGCTGGGATGTGGTAGGTCGTACCCCGATGTTTGAACTCGTACGGTTTATACAGATATCGCACTAACGACGCGACGGGGTACATGCGGACCGATTCGGCCAGGCAACGCTGCAGATATTCGAGCCGTTCGGATTGGTCGTAGGTTGCCTGCACGTGCGTGTATACGCCGGGGTGGGTGAGTACGTCGACCAAAGTCCAGTAAGTGTAGGCACCGGGGTAGGCGGTGGCGTTCCACAATACATACATGAACATCCACATTTTGTCGGCGTGGGTAAGTTCCTGGCCGTTTAATCGGGCAGCGTTAATGGCCGCCATCAGCGGTGAGTCGCAATGCTGAAAATCGGTCCATGAATCCCGCAGCATCCGATAGAGCTTTCGGGTGTGGCGGTGTTCGGGCATGAAGTAGTGAAACGGCGTCACGGCAAGTGCGCTGCGTGGGACATCGATACCGTCGCAGATGTGGCGGTAGAAATGGGTTAGGCGTTCGCCGATGTTGTCCCACACCGCATCACCCACGAAGTAGCGGCAGGTGACTTCGTACACGATCGGGTGGATGACTTCGGTCAGGTCGACGAGGTCTGTCCACTGTGCGGAATGCCGCTCGGCGATCGCGGCTGCGCGAGCCGGGATCTCGCTGACACGGGCCGGGGTTAGCAGGGTGGCAATGATTCGCCGGCCCGTGACGATGAGTGCTTGGAGAGTGTCAGGTCCATTGTCGGTGCGCGGAAACCAGAACCCGACCGTTGGTACTCGATGCAGCACCTCGCCAACACCGGCGTGATCGGTGGGCAAGCTCAAAATCTTTTGATAGTGCTCTGCTCCGAAGAGGATGGTGAGGTCGTAGATCGTCGGGAGGCGCAGCGTAAAGAAGTCGCCGTGTGCCTTCTGATTGCCAATTATGAGTCCGACCGGATCGGTGATGATCGACTTGAGCCGCGGCGCGAGGCCGATCACCGGAATCTTCTCGGCATCGGACCAGGCCAAAGGGACCGGTCAGGTGCCGGCAGGGGTTGGCATCGGCCGTAGGAACCTACGCCAGCGCGCTCCTGCGCCGATAGCCATCATGAGCACCGTCGCGACCAGGCCATATCGCTTCAGCATGCGGCTCCTTCTGTATGCAACTGTCTAGTCCCAGCTCGACAACTGGCGGTCGAGCCGTCTCCGGCGACAATGGCGGGTCGGCGTAGCTATTTTCTTGTGTTCCCGGATTTCGCAGCCGCGTAGGAGGCCTGGTCAGAGTCCTCGGTAGTCCGCGTCTCAACTGTTGACGCACAATTCTATTTTGTCTTGGTGCGAACTGAGGATGCTGTGGGCAAGCTCACAGATAGCGCCGAGGTGGACGAGTATGTCGCGCTCGGCAACTGACTTCGTCACTACCCACTGTCGGGTTCGCTGACTGCCGATCCGAGTTCCAAAGGAAAATCCTGAGAGCATTTGCCGGGACTTGGACGTCCGTGCATATTCCAGACGTAGTGAATGGGAGTAGTGAATGGGAAAGGGCGTGAAGTTGTATAACGACTACGGAATCCGGGCCGTCACCGCCAATGCCTCGATGCTCCAGATGTTCTGAATCCCTGCGCAGCGTAGAGATGCTCCATGTCAACGATGTTTTCGGCAACTTCCTGCAGATGGCTTCGCAAGGTTATCATTCGTTTACCTATCGGACACCAAGCGTATTCTTCCGGGGTGGGTTGCTGTCCCACGACAGCTGTCCATCGAAAACATAGTACACGTCGGTCGGCACCTCATTCGGCATTGCTGTGGGCAGCTCCGGTCGCAACCCCGGCGGCGGGACACCATAGGAGGAATTAATGCGCAAACGGATACTGGCGAAGCGGAAGCCGGTGAATTGACGGCGTAGATCATCACCCTCCGCGTGTTCGAAATGGGCACTCATGTGTGGGGCAGTACGCCGTTGCTTGAGACTTCGGTCACATACCCCATGAGACTCACCAGGGACTGAATTCGGGCATGCGGCTGACGCGGTGACGGAATGACTTCTCGATCGCAGCACGCCGCGCGGCGGAACAAGAGCGGAACAGCTGAGTCGGATTACCCGAATCTGGGCTACTCGTCGAGGCCGTGCTCGATGGCGTAGCGGGTCAACTCCACCCGGTTGGCGACCTGCAACTTGCGAAATGTCGCCTGCACGTGATTTTCGACGGTGCGGTGACTCAGCGAGAGCTTTTGGGCAATCTGCTTGGCGGACAAACCTTTTGCGACGTAGCGCAATATCTCGGTCTCCCGTTCGGTGAGGCTGGGGCGAGCCGGTCCCGAGTCGGTGCTCGTGGCGATGCGCCGATATTCGCCCAGCACGAGTCCGGCCAGGCTCGCAGTGAATACGGCGCGCCCGGCCGCGGTGGCTCGCACGGCGTCACTGAGTTCCGCCTTCGAGGCGCTCTTGACCAGGTATCCCGTCGCCCCGGCTTTGACCGCCTCCAAGACGTCCTCGCGTTCATCCGACGCCGACAGGACCAGCACCCGGGTCTCGGGGGAGACCTCGAGTACCTCCGTCGTCGCCTGCACACCATCGCCATCGGCCAACCGCATGTCCATGAGCACCACGTCGGGCTTGACAACCGCGGCCCGTCGCCGTGCGGCTGCCACTCCGTCGGCGGTGGCAACGACGTTGAACCCGTCATCGGCAAGGTCGCGCGCGACGGCGTCGCGCCAGATCGGATGGTCGTCGACGACCATCACGGTCGGGGACTGCTGTTCACTCATGACGTCCTTCCCGGCGCGGCACCCTCAGTTCCCACTCGGTGCCCTCGCCCGTGTTCGTGCTGAGTTGCGCGGTGCCGCCCAGCGCGGCCAACCGGCCCACGATCGACTTCGTGACCCCAAACCGACCCTGGCTGGCGGCTTCGTCGAGGCGTCCCGCAGCAATGCCGACACCGTCGTCGCGAACGGTCACCGCCACCGCGTCGCCCGTATCTTCCAGCAGCACATACGCATGGGCGTTCGGCCCGGCGTGCAACCGAACATTGTCCAGGGCGTTGCCCACCGCCGCGTCCAGTTCGGCGGCCACCCCACGTCCCAGCGGTACCGGTGCGCCCGGCAGGCTCAGGGACACCTGATCGGACGCCCGGCGCCGCAACAGCGCGCCGAGGTCGACGGTCTGGGTGTCACCGTCCTGCTCGGCGTCGGCCGAACTCAGCCAGCGCCGCAGCGCGCGTTCCTGCTCGCTGGCCAGCGCCGCCAATTCAGCTGTGTCGCCGCCTATTTGGTGGCCCCGCTTGGCGACTAAAGCCAGCACCTGGATGACACCGTCGTGGACTTGCCGGGACAGCCGTTCGCGCTCGTGTAACGCGGCGGACAATTCGGCGGCTCGTTGCAGTTCGTCGTGGGCGCGCCGGGCGGTCCGTGCGGCCATGCCCACGGCGAGCCCGACCGCCAGCTCGATGACAATGGTCGCGCTGCGTCCCAGGTTGACGTTTACGTAACCCTTGACCGCTTCGTTGGCGGCCGTCACCGCCACGCCGGTCAACATGCCGCCGGCCGGGCCGAACTGCAGGGCCGCCGAAATGGTGGCGTTGCTGGCCCACAAGGTCGTCGGCCAGGCCTGGTTATCCAGGGCCCATTGGCCGGTTGCGACCACCCTGGTGGACAGCATCAGCACGACGACGACGGCGATCTCGGCGATCACCCAGGCAGGCCGTCGGCCGAAGCTGCGCAGGTAGGCGATCGCGACGGCCACGCTCCAGCCGATAAGCACGGCCAGCAGGACCCAGCCCAGCGCCGGCCGTCGCAGATCGGAGTTGACGGCGATCTGAAACCCCAGGGCATAAACGCAGCTCAACAACCGAAACACCTGCGCCGCCCGCCAGAGCGGCGCCGTCGGATCGGGGCCGCGCGTCGCCATGTCGGGCTCAGCATAGCTAGCCTCGTGGTCGTGACTGATCTGGTTGACAGGGTTCGTGCGGTGTTGCCGGCGGTGCAGCGTGATCTCGAAGACCTGGTACGCATCGAATCGGTGTGGGCGGACCCGGCTCGGCGCGATCAGGTACACCGCAGCGCACAGGCGGTAGCACACCTGTTGTCGCAGGCCGGTTTTGACGAGGTTCGGATCGTCAGCGAAGGCGGAGCGCCCGCGGTCATCGCGCGGTATGCGCCGCCACCGGGCGCGCCTACGGTGCTGCTGTATGCCCACCATGACGTGCAGCCGGAAGGCGACCGCGACCAGTGGGCGTCGCCGCCTTTCGCGCCGACCGAACGTGACGGGCGACTGTATGGGCGGGGCGCGGCCGACGACAAGGCCGGCATCGCAACGCATTTGGCCGCATTTCGGGCGCACGGTGGCCGGCCTCCGGTGGGCGTGACGGTTTTCGTCGAGGGCGAAGAAGAGTCCGGATCTCCATCACTGGGCCGGTTGCTCGCCGCTCACCGGGACGCGCTGGCCGCCGATGTGATCGTCATCGCCGACTCCGACAATTGGAGCACTGAGGTTCCCGCGCTGACGGTGTCGCTGCGCGGATTGGCCGATTGCGTCGTCGAGGTCGCCACGCTCGACCACGGCCTGCACTCCGGATTGTGGGGCGGTGTGGTTCCCGACGCGCTGAGCGTGCTGGTGAGGCTGCTCGCCAGCCTGCACGACGACCACGGCAACGTGGCGGTAGCCGGGCTGCATGAAACCGACGTCGCGGCACTGAATGTGCCTGACTACCCGCCCGGACGGGTGCGTGCAGACGCGGGCCTACTGGATGGGGTGAGTGAAATCGGTTCCGGCCCGGTGCCCCAGCGACTCTGGGCGAAACCGGCAATCACCGTGATCGGCATCGACACCACATCGGTTGCGGCAGCGTCGAATACGTTGATTCCGCGGGCTCGCGCCAAGATCAGTCTGCGGGTTGCGCCCGGGGGTGACGGCGTCGCGCATCTGGACGCCCTGGAGGCCCATCTGCGGCGGCACACGCCGTGGGGCGCGCGGGTCAGCGTTCACCGGGGCGAGGTCGGCCAGCCGTACGCCATCGAGGCCAGCGGCCCCGTCTATGACGCCGCCCGGGCGGCGTTCCGGCAGGCCTGGGGCACTGATCCAGTCGACATGGGCATGGGCGGGTCGATTCCATTCATCGCTGAGTTCGCGCGGGCGTTTCCGGCGGCGAAGATCCTGGTCACTGGCGTCGAGGATCCCGCAACTCAGGCACACAGCATCAACGAGAGCCTGCATCTGGGGGTATTGGAGCGCGCCGCGGTCGCCGAAGCGCTGTTGCTGGCCAACCTGGCCTGATCAGACCGCCAAGTCGCGGCGCAGTTTGGCGACGTGTCCGGTGGCCTTGACGTTGTACTGGGCAAGGGCGATCTTGCCCTTCTCATCGACGACGAACGTGGACCGGATGACGCCCTGCACGGTCTTGCCGTACATCTTCTTCTCGCCGTAGGCCCCCCAGGCCGTCAAAACCTCGCGGTCAGGATCGGACAGCAGCGGGAACGTCAACGCCTCGGCGTCGCGGAACTTGGCCAGCTTGGCGGGCGCGTCAGGCGAAATTCCGACGACGTCTAGACCGGCGTCGTTGAGATCGTGGAGGTTGTCGCGGAAGTCGCAGGCCTCTTTGGTGCATCCCGGTGTCGAGGCGGCCGGATAGAAATACACGACCACGCGGCGTCCCTGGTAGTCGGCCAGCGACACCTTTTTGCCGTCGGCGTCGGGCAAGCTGAAGGCAGGCGCTTTGTCGCCGGGAGCCAGGCGGGTGGACTCGCTCAACGTATGTTCCTTTCTGTTCACCGGAGCGTAGCGACTCGCACCGGCTGATCTAGGGTAGTTCGTCAGGTGCATCGACTTGGAGGACAGACACGTGGCGGACCGTGATCCCGAGGCCATCAAGCAGGAGATCGACCTCGCCCGCAACCAACTGGCGGCGACGGTCGACTCGCTTGTCGAACGTGCCAATCCCCGCCGACTCGCCGACGACGTCAAGGCCAAGGTGGTCGAATTCGTCACCAAACCCGCGGTGACCGTGACACTGGTCGGTGTCGGGTCTGTCGTGGTCATCGTGGTGATCCGTAACATCAGGAATCGGTAAGCGCTGCAGTGACACTCACTGGCTGCGTAGCTGACACCAACCTTTAGTCGGCACGCCTTACACGAATCACATTGTGCCGGTGGTGTTTCGCGGTGACTACGCCGCCGAGCACGGCGGTGCCGCAGGATTCGGCTCGGGTTGTTTACCAGACACGCCGATCCGGAGTTTCTGGCCGATTCGACAACACGAGACGCGATGCGCCATTGAGGGGTGCGCCGTCAGGGTTTCGAACCCCGGACCCGCTGATTAAGAGTCAGCTGCTCTACCAACTGAGCTAACGGCGCCTTGGACGGCCAAAGACCGCGTACGCGACAATAACAGGCGTAGCGGCGCGGTGGGAAATCTCCAGATCACGACGCGGCGAGATGCGACACTGAACCATAGAGACAAAGCCGACAATTTCTGTCCGGGCCGCGATCAGGCACTACAATACAGGGAACAATCCAGGGTCAGCGGTGACCGAAGTAAGCGAGACTATCTGGAAGGTCACTTGATGACGCCTTTGCGCAGAAGTCAATCGTGGCTGGCTGCGGTCATGGCCCCGGTTGCTGTTCTCGCGGTGGCGTGCAGCAGTGGCAGTGCGCCCGCGCCGGCCAAGGTCATCGTCAACAAGGGCACGCCGTTCGCTGACCTGCTGGTGCCCAAGCTGACCGCCTCGGTTACCGACGGAGCGGTCGGTGTCACCGTGGATGCGCCCGTCACCGTCAGCGTTGCCGACGGGGTGCTGGCGGCGGTCACCATGGTGAACGAAAACGGCAAGTCCATCAGCGGCCAGCTCAGCGCCGACGGACTGCACTGGTCGACAACCGACCAGCTCGGCTACAACCGGCGCTACACGCTCAGCGCGAAGGCGCTGGGACTGGCCGGCGCGGCGACTCGACAGATGACATTCCAAACCAGTTCGCCCGCCCATCTCACAATGCCGTATGTGAGTCCGGGTGACGGTGAGGTTGTGGGGATCGGCGAGCCGGTGGCGATTCGTTTCGACGAGAACATCGCCGACCGGGTCGCTGCAGAGAAGGCCATCAAGGTCACCACCAACCCGCCCGTCGACGGCGCCTTTTACTGGCTGAACAACCGTGAGGTGCGTTGGCGCCCAGAGCATTTCTGGAAGCCCGGGACCGTCGTCGACGTGGCGGTCAACACCTATGGCGTGAATCTCGGCGAGGGAATGTTCGGCGAGGACAATGTCAAGACGCACTTCACCATCGGTGATGAGGTCATCGCGACGGCCGACGACAGCACCAAGGTACTGACGATTCGGGTCAACGGTGAGGTCGTCAAGACCATGCCGACGTCGATGGGGAAGGACAGCACGCCCACCGCCAACGGCGTCTACATCGTGGGCGCACGGTTCAAACACATCATCATGGACTCGTCGACCTATGGCGTTCCGGTGAACTCGCCCAACGGGTATCGCACCGACGTCGACTGGGCCACGCAGATTTCCTACAGCGGCGTCTTCGTACACTCCGCGCCGTGGTCGGTGGGAGCTCAAGGTCACACCAACACCAGCCACGGTTGTCTGAACGTGAGCCCGAGCAATGCCCAGTGGTTCTACGACCACATCAAGACCGGTGACATCGTCGAAGTCGTCAACACCGTGGGAGGCACGCTGTCCGGCACGGATGGCCTCGGGGACTGGAATATTCCGTGGGATCAGTGGCGCGCCGGTAACGCGAAGGCCTGAGCGTGGCCTGAGCCCTGGGTTGCGCTCTCGATAGTCACATCGTCGGGCGGTGGTGATCGCGCGGCGTCGCGCAACGACGGCGGCCGGAACGTCCACGACGATGTGAACGCGCTGGTTGCGCCAATAGCTGGCTTAGGTGTTCATCGGGCGACGAGACTGCTGCGGTCTCGACGTGGGGCACCAGTTTCGCGGCGGCGGCCAATGGCCTCACGTCATGCACTGCGCAAGCCTGCAGCACGGGGTGATCCTTCAGCAGCTGGATACCTTCCAAGCGCTCGGCCACCCCGCGGTCGGTGAGCTAACCTCGAGCAACTCGGTCAAAGCTCGGTAGACGCTGTATGCGCCGCGATAGCAGCGCGCCGTACCCCCGCTGACCTGTGGGGTGAGTGACGGGACTCGAACCCGCGACACCCAGGATCACAACCTGGTGCTCTACCAACTGAACTACACTCACCATGGCCGCCGGCCGGCCCTCTGGGAGGGCTAACGAGCGGCGACGTCGATATTAACCGGTCGGAGGCTCCTCGGCCGAATCAATTGTCACCGGTGCGTCGGCTCCGACTTGAATATCGGCGACCACCGCGGCGATTTCGCTGGTAGACGGCCCTGGCGGCGGAACGAACGCGGTACGTCGGTAGTACCGCAGTTCGCGGATGGATTCGTGAATATCGGCCAGCGCCCGATGCGCCAGGCCTTTGGGCGGCTGGCCGAAGTAGATGCGTGGGTACCAGCGCCGGCAGAGCTCCTTGATCGAGCTGACGTCGATCATCCGGTAGTGCAGAAACGCGTCCAGAGCGGGCATGTCGCGGGCGATGAAGGCGCGATCGGTGGCGATGGAGTTTCCCGCCAACGGCGCCGTCTTGGGTTGTTTGACGTGCTCGTTGATGTAGTCGAGCACCATCGTTTCGGCCGTCGCCAGGTCGACGGTCGATGCCCTGACTTCCTGGACCAGCCCCGAGCGGGTGTGCATCTCGGCAACGACGCCGATCATTGACGACAGCGCGTTGTCGTCGGCATGGATCACCACGTCCACGCCGTCGCCGAGAATGTTCAAGTCGGCGTCAGTGACCAGGACGGCGATCTCGATCAACTTGTCCGTAGCTATGGTCAGCCCGGTCATCTCGCAGTCGATCCACACCAGTTCGTCACGCACAGGGCTCAAGAGTAGGCCCATCTGTGCTGTCGTAACTGCGACACCCGTGCAAGTAGTGTGATTGCTTTGCCGAGCGGGCGCGGGGTGACGACTGGGAAGAGGTGGTGCGATGAGCACCGAAGCGGCGGGCGACGGGTCTGGCGGGCCCGCGCAGCAGATCGCGGCCGGATACGCCGTAACCGGCCAGGCGTTGGAATTGGGCTCTGTCGTCGTCGACGGCGAGGCCGACCGCGCTGCGCAGATTCGCATCCCGCTGGCCACCATCAACCGGCACGGTTTGGTCGCCGGGGCCACCGGAACCGGGAAAACCAAGACGCTGCAGCTCATCGCCGAGCAGCTCAGCGCCGCAGGTGTGGCGGTGCTCATGGCGGACGTGAAGGGCGACCTGTCCGGCCTATCCCGGGCGGGGGAGGCCAATGACAAAACGGCTGCTCGGGCGAAAGATACCGGCGACACTTGGACGCCGACGGCCTTCCCGGTGGAGTTTCTGTCGCTGGGAACTAGCGGAGTCGGTGTTCCGGTGCGCGCGACCATCTCCAGCTTTGGACCTATTCTGTTGTCAAAAGTACTGGGGCTCAACGCTACCCAGGAATCAACGCTGGGATTGATCTTTCACTGGGCCGACCAGCGGGGACTTCCGCTGCTGGACTTGAAAGATCTGCGAACCGTAATCACCCATCTGACCAGCGACGAGGGCAAGGCGGAGCTGAAAGCCCTTGGCGCCGTTTCTCCGACCACCGCCGGTGTCATCCTGCGAGCATTGGTCAACCTCGAAGCCGAAGGTGCTGACACCTTCTTCGGCGAGCCGGAACTGAGACCCGACGACCTGATACGCATCGACAGCCAGGGCCGCGGCATCATCTCACTGCTGGAGTTCAGCGGGCAGTCGCTGCGCCCCGTGCTGTTCTCCACCTTCCTGATGTGGGTGCTGGCTGACCTGTTCACATTTCTGCCCGAGGTGGGGGATCTGGACAAGCCGAAGCTGGTCTTCTTTTTTGACGAAGCGCACTTGCTGTTCACCGACGCGTCAAAGGCTTTCCTGGAACAGGTCGAGCAAACCGTCAAGCTCATTCGCTCCAAGGGCGTCGGCGTGTTCTTCTGCACCCAGTTGCCGACGGATCTACCCAACACCGTGCTCTCCCAGCTGGGCGCCCGGATTCAGCATGCGCTACGGGCGTTCACCCCCGACGATCAGAAGGCGCTCAACAAGACCGTTCGCACGTATCCCAAAACCGATGTCTACGACCTGGAATCGGCGCTGACCTCGCTGGGTATCGGCGAGGCCGTCGTGACCGTGCTCTCCGAAAAGGGCGCGCCGACCCCGGTGGCCTGGACTCGCATGCGGGTTCCGCGGTCGCTGATGGGCGCGATCGGCACCGAAGCCGTTGCTGCGGCGGCCCAGGCAAGCCCGCTGCAGGCCGCCTATGGCCAGACCGTCGACCGGGTGTCCGCCCACGAGATGCTGAGCGCAAAATATGGCTCGGCGCAGGAGCCGACGCAGCCCGCTCAACCACCTCGCGGACAATACGATCCGCTGCCGTGGCCCGACGATATCGAGGTGCCGCCCATGCCGGCGCCCGCCGAACCCAGGCGTCCCGGGGTATGGGAAGAAATTCTGAAGAACCCAACCGTGAAGAGCGCCATCAACACCGGGGTACGCGAAATCACCCGCAGCATCTTCGGCACCGGGCGGCGTCGCCGCAGGTAACGGCTATCCGCCCCCCAGCTTCTTGTAGAAGCTGCCCACGATGGGCGCGACGATGGCGCGCGGCGCATACTGACTTGCCACCGACATGGCCTTCGAGGTCAAGCCCGGAACCACACGCATCTTGTTGCGCTCCAAGGCATCCAGCGATACCTGTGCGGTGTGCTCAGTGGAGATCCACAAGAAGTCCGGCACCAGCCTTTCGACAAGCGACGCCTCGCCAGCATCGGGCAGATCGGTGCGCACTGGTCCCGGCGCCAGCAGCGTGACATGCACTCCGGAGTTGCGGAGTTCACCGCGCAGCGATTCGCTGAAGGTGTTCGCAAAGGCCTTGGTGGCCGCATAGGTCGCGTTGTAGGGAATCGGCGAATTCCCTGCTGCCGACCCGGAAATCAAGATGCCGCCGGCCCTGCGCTCGAGCATGCCGGGCAGCACCGCCAAGGTGAGGTCGTGCACCGCGACGGCATTGAGCTGCACTTGTGCCTTTTCGCCCGCCGGGTCGAGCGTCGCAAGCGGACCAAACGTCCCCGTGCCCGCATTGGCGCACAGGATCGAAATGGGCCGTGCCGCTAGTTCTTCACACAGCTTCGCCCGTTCGTCCGGGTCTGCGAGATCGGCCGGCCGCACCTCGACAGCGACCCGATACTTGTCGGTCAGATGGGCGGCGAGCTCGGTCAGCAAAGCTTCCCGGCGTGCGGTGATGATCAGGCTGTGGCCGCGGGCGGCCAACTCCGTCGCGAGCGCTTCGCCGATGTTCTGCGAAGCTCCGGTGACAACGGCACGGGCGTCGGGACTCGGAGCGGGGATCGGCATGCGCCAATCGTAGACAGCTTGCAGGTGACGCCGGGCGCAGCGGGTCGCTGCCGCCTCAAATCGGTTGCGATCGCAAGGGCGGCGTAGCCGGGCGCAGCGGGTCGCTGCCGCCTCAAATCGGTTGCGATCGCAAGGGCGGCGTAGCCGGGCGCAGCGGGTCGCTGCCGCCTCAAATAGAGTGCCGGACATGACTCACCGGGGTATAGGCACGTATGTGCGGTCCCGGGTAGTGGCATGGGCGTTGTGGGACAGCGGTTCTACCGGCCTGAACGCGATCGTGACCACCTTCGTGTTCTCCGTCTATCTGACCAGCACCGTGGGGGAGGGGCTGCCCGGCGGCAGCTCACCGGCAAGTTGGTTGGGCCGGGCCGGGGCCGCTGCCGGGTTGACTGTCGCTCTGCTGGCCCCGGTGGTGGGCGTGTGGGTCGAGTCTCCGGATCGGCGCAGGGTGACGCTGAGTGTGTTGACGGGGCTGGCGGCGGGGTTGACCGCGGCGATGTTTTTGATCCGCGATAGCCCCGGTTACCTGTGGCCGGGGCTGGCGTTGCTGGCGGCGACCGCGTCGTGCAGCGACCTGGCCAGCGTTCCCTACAACGCGATGCTTCGCCAGCTTTCGACACCGCAAACTGCGGGCCGGATTTCCGGCTTCGGGTGGGCAGCGGGGTACGTCGGGAGCGTCCTGCTGCTGTTGCTGGTCTACGTGGGTTTCATGGCTGGCACCGGTGACGTTCGTGGGTTATTGCACCTGTCTGTCCATGATGGATTCAACGTAAGGGTGGCAATGCTGCTGGCCGCGGCATGGCTGGCTGTGCTGGCGTTGCCGCTGTTGCTGGTCGCACATCGCCTGCCCGATGCTGCTGCGGTGCCTCGCCCGGCTACGAGCATGCTGGGTGGTTATCGCAAGCTGTGGACGGACATCAACGCCGAATGGCGCCGCGACCGCAACCTGGTCTACTTCTTGGTTGCCAGTGCGATCTTCCGCGACGGGCTGGCGGCCATGTTCGCCTTCGGCGCGGTCCTGGGTGTCAACGTGTACGGCCTTACCCAGGCCGACGTGTTGGTGTTCGGGGTGGCCGGAAGCGTCGTGGCCGCAGTGGGCGCGGTAGGGGGCGGACTGATCGACCACCGGATCGGCTCGAAGCCGGTGATCGTCGCATCGTTGGCCTCGATCCTGGCCGCGGCGGTGACCTTGATGGCGCTCTCCGGCGCGGTGGCCTTCTGGATATGCGGACTGCTGTTGTGTTTATTCATCGGACCGTCTCAGTCGTCGGCGCGCGCCTTGTTGTTGCGCATGGCTCAGCATGGCAAGGAGGGGGTTGCCTTCGGGCTGTACACGATGACGGGCCGGGCGGTGGCGTTCCTGGGACCGTGGTTGTTTTCGGTCTTCGTTGACGTGTTCGGCGCCGTCCGCGCCGGGTTGGGCGGTATCTGCTTGGTGTTGCTGGTGGGCTTGCTGGCCATGTTGGGCGTGCGGGTCCCGCACCGCAATGTCGTCATAGCAACTGACGCGGTAACCGAGCCGAGTTAGCCGGAGGCGTCGCAGATGGTCAGGCCTACTCCGGTGCGCTGGCGTACCTGAACCCCCGCCACCGTTACCGAGCAGGTCACGTTGTGGCCGATGTTGATGATGGTGACGCTTGCCGGATGCAGGGAAGACTTGGGCAGGCTCACCTCTTTGCTCCACGGCAGCGCCACGTTGAATTCGGTCTGGATGACGTCACCGGTGTCGGTGTAGGTCACGCTGATCGCGCGGCCCTCGCCGGTGACGTTGTAGACGACGGTCTGCATGGCACCGGGGGTGGGTGTCTCGGTGGGCGTGCCAGAGCCTCCAGTCGTTGTGGGCGCCGGCACGATGCTGGGTGTCGGTGTCATTGTTCGTGTCGTCGGCGGCTTGAGCGTGGAGCTCGGGGTGGGCATCGGTGGAAGCGGCTCGACCGCCGTCTGATTCTTGACTGACATGTTTGCGATCACCAGTGCGATGACCAACCCGACGACAAGCAGGACGGCCGCGCCGGCAGCGAACCACAGCCAACGCGGCGTGCTCGGGCCGTGTGGTGGCGGTGCTCCGTCGTGAAAACCTTCGCCCTGCTCAGGGTGGTCCTGCTGCCAATACTGGGGTGGCAATTGCTGGGTCGGGTTTGGTTCGTGAGCGCCGGGTTCCCACTGGGGAATGTGGCCGCTGTAGGTGGGAGCGTAGGGCGCCTGACCGGCGTAGGCCGGGTCGACGGGCGACGGGTTTACCGGACCCTGCGGCCACGTAGGCGCGGGCCCCGGTTGAGGGGGACCATACCGCGGGGGTCGGCGTGGATCGTTCATGCCCACCTCATGGTTTGAAGGGTACCGAAGAGTTGGACGGCGCCGGCGCCGCACCGCTCCAGCGGCACCGACACGGCGGGCGGCGTCCCAACCGAAGCCATTTACCGAAGCGGTGACCACATTCTTCAACAAGCGTTGATGATCGCGTGTGAACTGCGTATCATGGTTCTTCAGCGGGTGCTGAAGAAAACGCCTACGCCAGTTGCAGAACGGGGGTGCTAGGCATGAAGTTCGGCATCGACGTACCGACGTGTCTGGCCGGTATGGCCTACCCGGTCCCGTTCGCCACGGCCGACGAGGTGGTTCAGATCGCCGTAGAGGCCGAGGCGCTTGGCTTTCACGAGGTTGCCGGAAACGATCATCTGAGCACCCAGCGGTTCGTGCGAGAAGCCTGGCCGGCCCCGCCTGACTACTTCGAGCCGCTGATGATGTTGGCGACGATTGCGGCCAAGACATCGGTGGTGCGGCTGGCTACCGGAATTCTCGTCTTGCCGACGCGTGAGCCGGTGTTGTTGGCCAAACAGGTTGCCACCCTGGATCAGATAAGTGGCGGTCGCGTCACGCTGGCCGTTGCTGCCGGCGGCTATCGCGACGAATTCGAATCGGTAGCACCGGATTTGGCCGGTGTGTCGCGCACCCAGCTGATGGCCGAGGGCATCGAGGCGTTGCGCATTCTGTTCGGGCAGCGTCGGTCGACGTATCAGGGCCGATACCGTCGCTTCTGCGATGTCGAGTCATACCCCAAGCCGGTCCAGTCGCCATTGCCCATCTTCTCCGGTGGCAATGCCAAAAGCGCCATGCGGAGGGCGGGGGAGCAATGTCAGGGCTGGCTGCCGGCCAAACTCGGACCGAGTGAAATTGCCTGTGGCCGAATAGAAATCGAGAAATTCGCACGCGCTGCGGGCCGCAATCCAGCCGATGTCACGATCGGATTGCAGACGGTCGTGTGCCTGGCTCCTACTGCTGCCAAAGCGCGTGAGCGCCTGGAGCGGTCAACGTTCGAGCTGTTCCGGACCTCCCTGCGGGACACCATGATGAAAGGCGTGAGCCTGGACAAATATGTGGCTGACAACCTTCATCGGCACGCCGGACCAGGTTTGCGCCAAGGTGGCTGCGTTCGAACGCGCCGGGCTGGACGGGTTCTACGCCACCTTGTTCGTCGCCAATACGGTAAGCGAAATGCTCGAACAGATGCGGCTTTTCGCCAAGTATGTGATCCCGGCTTTCCCGGGCGGTGCCGGACGTTAGTGGTCGGTGACTTTCAGTGCGGCCACGGTCATGGCCCGCATGATGGCGCGGGAACGCAGTACCCGCGCCGATCTCGTATCGGCCGACTTCATGCTGTGTGGTGTGGAGTTCAGCAGTCCGAACACGGCGTGCGCCATCAGTCGCGCATCGGCTTCCGCCAGCTCGGTGTTGCGCTCGCGCAGCACGCCCACCCAGACCTCCACGTATTGGCGCTGCGCCCTGCGCACCTGTCGCTCGGCGGCGGCGGGCAGATGCGCAAGGTCGCGGTCCTGGATTTGGATGAGGTCCGGTTCACCCAGCGCAAAGTCGAGGTGAAAGTCGATGAGCCCATCCAGCGCGGCAGCCGGATCCGGACCGCGGGCCGTCACATCGCGGGCCCCGGCGAGGAGCCGGGAACTGATGCCGACCAGCAACTCGACCAGCAGCGACTCCTTGTTGGGAAAGTGGCGATAGATCGCCGGACCGCTGATGCCTGCCGCTGCACCGATGTCTTCCAATCGCACTGCGAGAAAACCGCGTTCGGCGAATAGCCGTTCGGCGGCCGACAAGAGTTGCAGACGCCGGTCCGACTTCATTCGACTGCGACGAGTCGGGGCTTCAGTTTGAGCTGGCGGGCCGTCCGGAGCGGACGCTGTCATGACCGCCTCCGTAGAAAACTCGTCCTGGACACTTCGGTTAATCGTCACTAACGTAGCACGAGTTATTTGTTGTGAACCCGTGCGCGGTCAGCGCCAGGCGGAGGAACCGTGGCAGCCGGCGGGGCAGATCACAGAGCCCCTTCGTTTGACCTCTCCCACGACCGGGGCACGGACACACCTGCGCTGCTCGAGACCACTATCGGCGTCAACCTCGCCCTGACTGCCGCTCGGTACGGGCACCGGGATGCGCTGGTCGACGTGCGCGCGGGGCGACGCTGGAGTTACGCCAAATTGCTGGCCACCGCGATGTCGTCGATGCCCACGTCATCGGTGTGCCCGACGAACGTCTGGGCGAAGAACTCATGGCGGTGGTCAAGCTGAGGCCGGGCGCACCGCAGTTGACTACCGAACGACTACATCAATTCTGTGCTGGCCGCATCGCCCGGCGAGTTCCCCATGACCGTCACCGGCAAGGTCCGCAAAGTCGAATTGCGCCAACAAGCAATCGACTATCTGCATGGTCGAGGCTGAGGGTCCGGATGCTGGCCACTGTCCCTTTACCCGCCGCGCGGGTAATGGTATTGTCTGCCTCGGTTAATGGAGATTAACTGAAGAAGTCAGCTGGCCGGACAGCGAGGAGATGCTGCGGGTAATGGACAAGGTGGTGGCTACCGCCGGCGACGCGGTAGCGGACATAACCGACGGGTCATCGCTTGCGGTCGGCGGGTTCGGGCTGTGTGGGATCCCAGAGGCGCTGATCTCGGCGTTGGTGGACAGTGGCGTAACGGACCTGGAAACGGTGTCGAACAACTGCGGCGTCGACGGTGTGGGTCTCGGTGTGTTGTTGGAGCACAAGAGAATTCGCCGGACTATCTCCTCGTATGTGGGCGAGAACAAGGAGTTCGCCCGCCAGTTCCTGGCCGGCGAACTCGAGGTGGAGCTCACCCCGCAGGGCACGCTGGCCGAGCGGTTACGCGCCGGCGGAATGGGCATACCCGCCTTCTATACCCCGGCCGGCGTGGGTACGCAGATCGCCGACGGCGGGCTCCCATGGCGCTACGACGCCTCGGGCGCGGTCGCGGTAGTGTCGCCCCCGAAAGAGACTCGTGAGTTCGATGGTGTCACATACGTTTTAGAGCGGGGAATCCGCACGGACTTCGCGCTGGTGCATGCCTGGAAAGGCGACCGGCACGGCAACCTGGTGTACCGCTACGCCGCCGCCAACTTCAACCCCGAGTGCGCGCCAGCCGGAAGGATCACGATTGCCGAGGTGGAACACCTCGTCGAGCCCGGTGAGATCGACCCGGCGATGGTGCACACGCCGGGTGTGTTCGTGCACCGGGTGGTGCATGTGCTCAATCCCACCAAGCGGATCGAGAAGGAGACCGTGCGCTGATGACCGCGCCGATGACGACGCAGTGGTGGTATCGCCCGCTTGTGGGGCACGCAGCGACGAGGTGGGGGTACCGCCCGTTTGCGGGGGAGGGTGGCGCCAAATGACTTGGAGTAGAGACGGGATGGCCGCACGGGTGGCCGCCGAGTTCGAGGACGGCCAGTATGTCAACCTCGGCATCGGGATGCCCACCTTGATTCCTAACCACATTCCCGAGGGCGTGACCGTTGTCTTGCATTCCGAAAACGGAATCCTGGGCGTCGGGCCATATCCCAGGCCCGAAGAACTCGACGCCGATCTGATCAATGCCGGCAAAGAGACAGTGACCACGCTGCCGGGCGCAGCGTTCTTCGGCTCGTCGACCTCGTTCGGCATTATCCGCGGCGGCCATCTCGACGTCGCAGTGCTTGGCGCCATGCAGGTTTCGGTCACCGGCGACCTGGCCAACTGGATGATTCCAGGCAAGATGGTCAAGGGCATGGGCGGCGCCATGGATCTCGTACACGGCGCCCGCAAAGTGATCGTCATGATGGAGCACGCAGCCAAAGACGGCAGCCCGAAAATCGTCGAGCAGTGCACACTGCCGTTGACCGGCGTGGGCTGCGTGGACCGCATCGTCACCGAACTGGCGGTAATCGATGTCTGCGACGACGGTCTGCACCTGATCGAGACCGCGCCCGGCGTGACGGTCGACGAGGTTGTCGCCCGAACCGAACCGCGCCTTGTGCTGAGCAATCTGGTTACCCCGTGACCGCCGTCGCCGCGCCATCCTTTGCCGACGAGCACCGCCGACTGGTGGCCGAACTGAACACCAAGCTCGCCGCTGCCTGCCTGGGCGGTAGCGCACGCGCCCGAGAGCGTCACGTCAGCCGCGGCAAGCTCCTGCCCCGGGAACGCGTGGATCGGCTCCTGGATCCGGGCAGCCCGTTCCTTGAGCTGGCCCCTTTGGCCGCCAACGGGATGTACGACGACGAGTCGCCGGGTGCCGGGATCATCACCGGAATCGGCCGGGTATCGGGGCGTGAATGCGTCATCGTCGCCAACGACGCGACCGTCAAGGGCGGCACTTACTACCCGATCACGGTCAAGAAACATCTGCGCGCTCAGGAGATCGCGCTACAGAATCGGCTGCCATGCATCTATCTGGTCGACTCCGGCGGCGCCTTCCTGCCGCGCCAGGACGAGGTGTTTCCCGACCGCGAGCACTTCGGGCGGATCTTCTACAACCAGGCAACCATGAGCGCCGAGGGCATTCCGCAGGTGGCTGCGGTACTGGGCTCCTGCACGGCGGGTGGCGCCTATGTGCCGGCGATGAGCGACGAGGCCGTCATCGTCCGCGAACAGGGCACGATTTTTCTTGGCGGTCCGCCTCTGGTCAAGGCTGCCACTGGCGAAATCGTCTCGGCCGAGGAACTCGGCGGCGGTGACCTGCATTCGCGGGTGTCCGGTGTCACCGACCATCTGGCCGACGACGACGAACACGCGTTGCGGATCGTGCGCTCCATCGCTGCCACCTTCGCACCCCGCGAGCCGGCTCAATGGGATGTGGGCCGTTCGGTGGACCCCAAATACGCGCAGGCCGAGCTTTATGACGTCGTGCCTCCCGACCCGCGGGTGCCCTATGACGTGCACGAGGTCCTCTTGCGGCTGGTGGACGGTAGCGAATTCACGGAATTCAAGGCGCTTTACGGCAAGACGCTGGTGACCGCCTTCGCGCGCATCCACGGCCACCCCGTCGGCATCGTGGCTAACAACGGAGTCTTGTTCAGCGAATCCGCGCTCAAGGGAGCGCATTTCATCGAACTGTGCGACAAGCGCAAGATCCCGCTGTTGTTCCTCCAGAACATCGCCGGGTTCATGGTTGGCCGTGACTATGAGGCCGGTGGTATCGCCAAGCACGGCGCCAAGATGGTCACCGCCGTGGCCTGCGCCCGAGTGCCGAAGCTGACCGTCGTGATCGGTGGATCCTATGGCGCCGGCAACTATTCGATGTGCGGGCGGGCATACTCGCCGCGCTTCTTGTGGATGTGGCCGAATGCGCGGATCTCGGTGATGGGCGGCGAGCAGGCGGCGTCGGTACTGGCCACGGTGCGCGGCGAGCAACTGTCGACAGCCGGCACGCCCTGGTCAGCTGACGATGAAGAGACGTTCAAGGCGCCGATCCGTGAGCAGTACGAGCACCAGGGCAACCCTTACTATTCGACCGCCCGCCTGTGGGACGACGGCATCATCGATCCGGCTGATACCAGAACAATTGTGGGGCTAGCTCTTTCGGTGTGCGCCCACGCGCCGCTGGGGCCGGTTTCCTACGGCGTCTTCCGGATGTGACGCGATGTTTGACACCGTATTAGTGGCCAACCGCGGCGAGATCGCGGTACGGGTGATCCGGACCCTGCGCCGGCTGGGTATCCGCTCGGTGGCGGTCTACAGCGACCCCGACGTCGGAGCACGACACGTGCTGGAAGCTGACCAGGCAGTCCGGCTGGGGCCCGCGGCGGCCCGTGAGAGCTACCTGGACATCAACAAGGTACTCGGCGCGGCCGCGCACTCCGGATCGCAGGCGATCCATCCCGGTTACGGTTTCCTTTCCGAGAACGCCGATTTCGCGGCGGCCTGTGAACGCGCCGGAATCGTTTTCCTCGGTCCATCGGTGCGGGCGATCGAGGTGATGGGCGACAAGATCACCGCCAAGAACGCGGTGGCCGCCTTCGACGTACCCGTGGTGCCCGGCGTGGCGAAACCGGGGCTGAGCGACGAGGACCTGGTCCGCGCGGCCGACGAGGTCGGCTGTCCGGTGCTGATCAAGCCGTCCGCCGGCGGTGGCGGCAAAGGCATGCGGCTGGTCGAGGATCCGGCGCGGCTTCGCGACGCGCTGGTGAGCGCGCGTCGCGAAGCCGCCTCCGCCTTCGGTGACGACACGCTATTCCTGGAGCGATTTGTGCTGCGGCCCAGGCATATCGAGGTGCAGGTGCTCGCCGACACCCATGGCAATGTGGTGTATCTGGGTGAGCGTGAATGCAGTCTGCAGCGCCGCCACCAGAAGGTCATCGAGGAGGCGCCGTCACCGCTACTCGACCCGGAAACACGGGCGCGGATCGGAGCTGCCGCATGCAACACGGCCCGCAGTGTCGACTACGTCGGGGCCGGCACGGTGGAATTCATCGTTTCCGGGCAGCGGCCCGACGAATTCTTCTTCATGGAGATGAACACCCGGCTGCAGGTGGAACATCCGGTCACCGAGGCGGTTACCGGGCTGGATCTCGTGGAATGGCAGCTGCGAGTGGCCGCCGGCGAGAAGCTGGCGTTTGCACAGGACGACATCGAGCTGTCCGGACACGCGATCGAGGCGCGGGTATACGCCGAGGACCCCGCGCGCGGCTTCTTGCCCACCGGTGGCCGGGTGCTGCGGGTGATCGAACCCTCCGGTGCCGGTGTGCGGGTGGATTCCTCGCTGTTGGCCGGCACGGTCGTCGGCAGCGACTACGACCCGATGCTGAGCAAGGTGATTGCGCACGGGGCCGATCGCGCGCAGGCACTGGCGCGGCTAGACGTGGCGTTGGCCCACACCGCGGTCCTGGGCATACAGACCAACGTCGAATTCCTCCGTTTCCTGCTTGCCGACGAGCGGGTGCAGTCCGGAGACCTGGACACCGCGCTGCTGGATGACCGGGTGGCCGACTTCGCACCGCTGATCGCGCCGGACGACGTGTTTGCGGCGGGCGGCCTCTACGTCCAATGGGCTTTGGCTGTGCAGGCTCGCCGTCGGGCGGGCGAATTGTGGGCCGCTCCCAGCGGATGGCGGTTAGGCGCTGCACACGCACCGGCGCGGACGGCCATGCAGACTCCGCAGCGTAATGAGACGGTGTCGGTGTGGGGCCTGCCCGAGGCGGCCCGCGTGCAGGTCGGCGACGGTGAAATACTTTCCGCCAGTGTGCAAGTCGAGCGAGACCTGATGAGTGTGACGCTCGACGGGGTGCGCCGCGACTACCGTTGGGCGGAGGCCGAGCGGCATCTGTGGATCGCCGACGAGCGTGGAACGTGGCATCTTCGCGAGGCCGAAGAGCGCAAAATTCATCGCGCGGCCGGCGAGCGGCAAGCGGAAGTCGTCAGCCCGATGCCCGGCAACGTCATTGCGGTGCAAGCTACCTCCGGCACCGCGGTTGTCGAGGGCGACGTGGTGGTGGTGGTGGAGGCGATGAAGATGGAACACGCGCTTACCGCACCGGTTTCGGGGCAGCTGGAGGTGCTGGTGTCAGTTGGTGAGCAGGTGAAGGTCGACCAGGTATTGGCTCGGATCAAGGATGAAGGATCATGACGACAACGATTACCGCGGGAACGCTACCCAAGGAATATCAGGACCTTCGCGATACGGTGGCCGACTTCGCCCGTACGGTGGTCGCGCCGGTTTCGGCCAAACACGATGAGGAGCACAGCTTCCCGTACGAAGTTGTCGCCAAGATGGGTGAGATGGGATTGTTCGGCCTGCCGTTCCCCGAGGAGTACGGCGGCATGGGCGGCGACTACTTCGCGCTGGCGCTGGCGCTGGAAGAGCTCGGCAAGGTCGACCAGTCGGTGGCCATCACCTTGGAGGCCGCGGTAGGGCTGGGGGCCATGCCGATCTACCGGTTCGGCACCGAAGAGCAGAAGCGAAAGTGGTTACCGGATCTGACCGCTGGCCGTGCGCTGGCCGGTTTCGGCTTGACCGAGCCCGGTGCGGGCTCGGACGCCGGCAGCACCCGCACCACCGCCCGCCTCGAGGGCGACGAGTGGATCATCAACGGCAGCAAGCAGTTCATCACCAACTCGGGCACCGATATCACCTCGCTGGTCACGGTCACGGCGGTCACCGGAAGCGTGGCCGACGGTAAGAAAGAGATCTCGACGATCATCGTGCCCAGCGGCACACCGGGATTCATCGTCGAGCCGGTCTACAACAAGGTCGGCTGGAATGCGTCGGATACCCACCCGCTGACGTGCACCGATGCGCGTGTGCCGGCCGAGAACCTGCTGGGTGCCCGCGGAACGGGTTATGCCAATTTCTTGTCCATTCTCGACGAGGGCCGTATTGCGATTGCCGCACTGGCGACCGGGGCGGCGCAGGGTTGTGTCGACGAGAGCGTCAAGTATGCCAAGGAACGGCAGTCCTTCGGCCAGCCGATCGGTTCGTATCAGGCGATCAGCTTCAAGATCGCCCGGATGGAGGCGCGGGCGCATGTGGCTCGCACGGCATATTACGAGGCCGCTGCAAAGATGTTGGCGGGCAACCCGTTCAAAAAGGAAGCGGCGATAGCCAAGATGGTCTCTTCGGAAGCGGCGATGGACAACGCCCGCGACGCGACCCAGATCCACGGCGGCTACGGCTTCATGAACGAGTACCCGGTGGCGCGTCATTACCGTGACAGCAAGGTCCTCGAGATCGGTGAGGGCACCACCGAAGTGCAGTTGCTGCTCATCGCGCGATCGCTGGGGTTGTCATGAGCGGACCGGCCGGCGAGCGTGAATCTGACGACGCCGTGTCGGCGAGTCGCGCCACGGAATCCACAGTCGCGGGGAAGACCGTCGTCCAGCGCGGCTTGTGGTTCGAAGAGTTCGACATCGGCACCACCTACCTGCATCGGCCGGGCCGCACCGTCACCGAGGCGGACAACGTGCTGTTCACCACGTTGACGATGAACACCCAATCGCTGCACCTCGACGCGGCCTGGGCCGCGCAGCAGCCTGGTTTTCGCGGTGAGCGACTGGTGAATTCGATGTTCACCCTCTCGACGCTGGTTGGGTTGTCCGTGTCGCAGCTGACTCTGGGCACCATCGTGGCCAACCTCGGCTTTTCCGATGTGTCGTTTCCCAAGCCGGTCTTTCACGGCGACACCCTCTACGCGGAGACGGTGTGCACGGGTAAGCGCGAGTCGAAAAGCCGTCCCGGCGAAGGCATCGTCACGTTGGAGCACACTGCCCGTAACCAGCATGGCGAGGTCGTCGCGCGCGCCGTGCGCACCACGCTGGTCCAAAAGCGGGTCCACAACCAGGTCCAGGAACGGCTCGAGGAGGAGCAATGAGCCTGCGTGCCGCGGGTCCGGGATGGCTGTTCTGCCCGGCCGACCGACCGGAGCGCTTCACCAAAGCCGCCGGTGCCGCCGACGTAGTGATACTCGATCTCGAAGACGGTGTGGCCCAAGCGGAGAAGGCGGCTGCCCGTCAGGCGCTTTGTGACAACCCGCTGGACCCCGAGCGAACCGTGGTGCGCATCAACGCGGGCGGCACCGATGAGCAGGCTCGCGACTTGGATGCCTTGGCCGCCACCGCCTATACGACGGTGATGCTGTCCAAGGCCGAGTCGGCGGCACAGGTGGTTGCGCTGGCGCCCCGTGATGTCATCGCGTTGGTGGAAACCGCGCGCGGCGCCGTGTTCGCCGCTGAGATCGCCGCCGCCGACGGCACTGTGGGGATGATGTGGGGAGCCGAGGATTTGATCGCCACCCTGGGTGGCAGCTCCAGCCGGCGCGCCGACGGTGCATATCGGGATGTAGCCCGTCATGTCCGCTCGACGATCCTGTTGGCGGCATCCGCGTTTGACCGGTTGGCCTTGGACGCCGTGCACCTGGATATCCGCGATGTCGAAGGATTGGAGTCCGAAGCGATCGACGCCGTGACGGTGGGCTTCGATGCCACGGTATGTATCCACCCGAGCCAGATCCCGGTGGTGCGCAAGGCATATCGACCCGGCGACGAGAAGCTGGCGTGGGCACGGCGAGTTCTGGCCGCTGCGAAGGACGAGCGCGGGGTATTCGCGTTCGAAGGCCAGATGGTCGACTCTCCGGTGCTGCGGCATGCGGAAATGTTGCTGTGGCGCGCGGGCAGTCCAACCTCGGACTAACGGCCCGGTGCAACCGCCTCGGGCGGCTTGAGCGGCAATGCCGTGGTGCGGCTGGCCGGTGCCGTCACAGTTGTAGCGTGCGCAGCCCGCCTGTTCAGCGGCGTTTCGTTGCGAGATGAGAAAGCATCGAGTGCAATTGATGCCGGAAGGGTCGACCAATGAATAGCCGGACAAACGGGGCCACCGGTGGCGTCGGAAGCTGGGCTACTCGACGCGCATTTCGGTCCGGAGACCGGATCGCGTTGGTCGACGGGGGCCATCGGATCGCGTACGTCGAGTTCGATCGCAGGACTGACCAATTCGCCCGGGGCGCTGCGCGGCTTTGGCGTGCGGCAGGGCGACCGGGTGGCGGTGTTGTTGCCCAACTGCGCTGCCTTCCTGGAGACGATGTTCGCGACCGCCAAGCTCGGCGCCGCCTTCGTGCCCATCAACATCAGGATGGCCGCGCCCAAGGTGACCTACCTGTTGGCCGATTCCGGCGCCGACGTGTTCGTGTGGTCGGCTCAGCTGTCCCCGCTCGCCCGCGCCGCCCTTGCCGGCGAGGGTGTGCGGGTACGCGCCCGTCTGATCGTCGGCGGCCGGCCCACCGGCGCAGAAGCAGAATTTGAGGAGGTACTAGCCAGCGGCGAGCCGAAAGCGACCGGCATCAGTGTGGCAGGAAACGACCTGTGCTGCCTCATGGCCGCTGCGGGTGCCACCGGGCGCCCGAAGCGGCCATGCTGACCCACGACAACCACCTGTGGAATGCGATCAACACTCTCGTAGGGCACCGGCTACACGAAGGCGCCCGGACCGTGACGCTCGCTCCGATGAACCACATCGGAGGTCTGGGAGTGCACACGCTTCCGCTGCTGTACCTCGACGGCACGGTTACCCTCCTGCCGGCGTTCGAGCTCGCGGAGACTCTGGCCGCCATGGCGCGCGAGCGGGTCACTGTTTAGTTCCTGGTGCCGGCGATGTGGGCGGCGTTGATGGCGGTGCCCGACTTCGACTCGCACGACCTTTCGGCGCTGGAGCTGGCCATCGTCGGTGGTGCACGCTGCCCGCTGCCGGTGTTCGAGTACTTCCGGGATAAAGACGTGCCCTTCCAGGAGGGGTTCGGCATGACCGGTCCCGACGGTTTCGGTTCTCGACGCTAATCACGTCAACGACAAGGCGGGTTCGATTGGGCGGGCACTGTTTCATGTACAGACTCGCATCGTCTACGACAACGACCGTGACGTGCCGACCGGCCAGGCGGCGGAGCTGGTTGTGGGCGGTCCCAACGTCTTTGCCGGATACTGGGGGCTGCCCGAAGCGACCGCCGAGGCGCTTCGCGGCGGCGGGTTCCACACCGGAGACCCGGGCAGGATAGACGCCGAAGGTTTCCACGACGCGGAAGGTAACGAGCGTTGCAACCGCGCGCAGTCGATATCGGCGGCATAATAAAAGAAGCCCCAGTGTTGCGGCCAGCCGAGCGGATCGACGTAGTTCGTTGATGATACGGGAGGACGGCATCTTCTGACGGTGTGACCGTGGTTCTGGGCTAAGGAGGCGGAATGGCTCGGAATTGTCAGACACCGGTGACCGTCGACCGCGAGCCGGTGCAACTCGTCGGTCCAGATGGCATACCGACCGCCGAAGAGCGCTACAGCCGTGACTTGCCGGCCCAGACGCTGTGCTGGCTCTACGAAATGATGGTGGTCACCCGCGAGCTGGACAACGAGTTTGTCAACCTGCAGCGGCAGGGCGAATTGGCGTTGTTCACGCCCTGCCGCGGTCAGGAGGCCGCGCAGGTAGGTGCGGCCGCCTGCCTGCGCGCGACCGACTGGTTGTTTCCGCAATACCGCGAGCTCGGCGTTTACCTGGTGCGCGGCATCCCGCCCGGAGACGTCGGTGCCGCATGGCGCGGAACCTGGCATGGCGGACTGGAATTCACGACGAAATGCTGTGCTCCGATGTCTGTTCCGGTGGGTACCCAGACGCTGCACGCCGTCGGGGCGGCGATGGCCGCCCAGCGTCTCGGCGAGGATTCGGTGACGGTGGCCTTCCTCGGTGACGGCGCAACGAGTGAGGGCGACGTCCACGAGGCGCTGAACCTTGCGGGCGTATTCCGGGTGCCGTGCCTGTTCTACGTCCAGAACAACCAGTGGGCAATTTCAACGCCGGTCCGCAACCAGACCGCCGCTGTTTCCCTCGCGCACAAGGCGATCGCGTACGGTATGCCCGGTATCAGAGTGGACGGCAACGATGTGCTGGCGTGCTATGCGGTAATGACTGAAGCCGCCGCGCGGGCCCGAGCCGGTAACGGTCCCACCCTGATCGAGGCGGTGACCTATCGCCTGGGTCCGCATACCACCGCCGACGATCCCACCCGGTATCGCAACCAGCCGGAGCTGGATCACTGGCTGGCTCAGAACCCGATTCCGCGGTATCGCCGCTATCTACAGGGCCAAGGGCTGTGGTCGCAGAGCCTCGAGGACCGGGTCGCAGCCCGGGCGGCGCAGCAGCGGGCCGATCTGCGTGATGCCGTATTCGGGGCGCCCGACATCGACGTCGACGAACTGTTCACCGCGGTGTACGCCGACATCACGCCGGAGTTGGAAGCGCAGCGTCGGCAGTTGCGCGCCGAATTGGCCCGCACCGATTAGGAGGCGTCGATGACCCAGATTGCCGATCGCCCAACACCCTCGGAGGAAACGCTGCCGTTGGCGCAGCTGGCCGAACCGTTGGGCCCGGCACCGCAGCCGATGACCATGGTGCAAGCGCTCAACCGCGCACTGCACGACGCGATGGCCGCAGACGAGCGGGTGCTGGTATTCGGTGAAGACGTCGCGATCCAGGGCGGGGTGTTTCGGGTAACCGAGGGACTGGCCGAAACATTCGGCGAAACCCGTTGCTTCGACACGCCGTTGGCGGAGTCCGCGGTGATCGGGATCGCCGTGGGGTTGGCGCTGCGTGGTTTTGTGCCGGTGCCCGAAATCCAGTTCGACGGCTTTACCTATCCGGCGTTCGACCAAATCGTCAGCCACCTGGCCAAGTATCGCTTCCGCACTCGCGGTCAGGTGGACATGCCGGTCACGGTCCGCGTTCCGTCGTTCGGCGGGATCGGCTCGGCCGAACATCATTCGGAGTCCACCGAAACCTATTGGGCCCACACGGCGGGTTTGAAGGTGGTGGTTCCATCCGAACCGTCGGATGCGTACTGGTTGTTGCGGCATGCCATCACGTGCCCCGACCCGGTGATGTATTTGGAGCCCAAGCGCCGGTACTGGGCTCGCGGGGTCGTCGATACCAGCCGCCCGGAAGCCCCGCTCGGGCAGGCCGCCGTGCGGCGATCCGGTGGTGATGTCAGCGTGTTGACCTATGGCGGCTTGGTCGATACCGCACTTGCCGCGGCGAATATCGCCGAACAGCAACGCGGTTGGAGTATCGAGATCGTCGACTTGCGGTCCTTGGTGCCGTTGGACTTCGACACGATCGCCGAATCGATCCGCCGGACCGGGCGGTGTGTGGTGCTGCACGAGGGGCCGCGAAATGTGGGCTATGGCGCGGAGCTGGTCGCTCGTGTCCAAGAAGAGTTGTTCTACGACCTCGAGGCCCCGGTGTTACGCGCCTGCGGTTTTGACACCCCGTATCCGCCGGCGCGTCTCGAGAAGGCGTGGCTTCCCGGCCCGGACCGGTTGCTGGATTGTGTGGAGCGGGTGTTGGGACAACCGTGAATTCCCAACCGCAGCGCATCAAGGACTTCCTGGTTCCGGACCTGGGGGAGGGACTCGACGAGGTCACGGTGACGTGCTGGAACGTCGTGGTGGGCGACGATGTGGAGCTCAATCAGACCCTGTGTTCGGTAGAAACCGCCAAGGCACAGGTCGAGATTCCCAGCCCCTACACCGGGCGAGTCGTCGAGATCGGTGGCTCCGAAGGCGATGTCATCGAGGTGGGCGCATTGCTGGTGCGCATCGATACCGCACCGGACCGCGCGATGGCGGCGGCGTTGGCCGGCGATGGTCAGGCCACTGCGCCGACGCTGGTGGGGTATGGGGCCGACCCGGATCTCGACAGCAGCAGGCGAATCCCTGGGCACTCCAGGCCGCGCGCAGTGCCGTCGGCGCGCAAGCTGGCCAAGGAGTTAGGAGTTGATCTGGCCGCCTTGCGGCCGGAAGCGGATTCCGGTCGGGTGATCACCCGCTCGGACGTGCTTGCGGCAGCTCAGCCGCCCGCGCGTGATACCGACGTGCAACCCGTGCGAGGTGTACAGGCTCGGATGGCCGAGCGGATGACGTTGTCCCACAGAGAGATCCCGGACGCGTTGGCCAGCGTGCAGGTTGACTGCGGTAGCCTGCTGAGGCTGTCTGACATGCTCAGCGCCCATGCCGGTGCAAACGTCACGCCGTTTGCACTCACATTGCGGTTTGTTGTTATCGCATTGACGCATCACACGATTCTGAATTCGACTTGGGTTGATTCGGCTCGCGGCCCGCAGTTGCATCTGCACCGCCGTGTGCATGTGGGCTTTGCCGTGGCCACCGACCGCGGACTGCTGGTCCCAGTGCTCACCGATGCGCAAGCACTGACAACCCGCGGACTCGCCTGCCGCACAGCCGAATTGATCAGCCGAGCGCGTGAAGGCACGCTTACCCCATCCGAGCTGGGTGGTTCGACGTTTACCGTGTCAAACTTTGGGGCGTTGGGCGTTGACGACGGTGTTCCGGTGATCAACCATCCCGAAGCAGCCATCTTGGGGATGGGCGCGATCAAGGCGCGGCCGGTGGCCGTCGGCGATGAGATCGTGGCCCGGCCGACGATGACGTTGACGTGCGTCTTCGACCATCGCGTCGCCGACGGTGCCCAGGTGGCGCGGTTCCTGTGCGAGCTGCGTGACTTGATCGAGTCGCCCGCGGCGGCGCTGCTGGACCTTTAGCGCAAAGTCGCGGTGCCGCCTCGGCGCCGTCCTGTGGGGCCGGCCCAGGTGCCGTGCAGCCCGCCACCTTGCGCGGGCGCACGGAAGTACGGCACCAGCAATAAATCGGCCACCCTGCCCAGGTGCTCACGCGACGATCAGCGCATTTCACGATTGACCAATCTTTGCCGAAAGCGCCTCTTGCACAGTTGGTTGTGACATGAATGCCCGAGTCGACCTCGACTTCTGGATCGGTCAGGCGACAAGCTCGTGGGCCTGCGCCACTAGGTGGCGGGTTCGACACGCGGTGTGAGCGAGTCCCTGCACTGAGAAAGCGAGCGGGCAGTCGGAGGAAACGCAAATGTCATTCGTGACCACAACACCTGCGACGATGACCTGCGCTGCAACAGATTTGGCCGCGATCGGGTCACGGATCGACACAGCCAATGCGGCTGCGGCGGCCGTGACCACGAGGTTGGCGGCCCCGGCCGCCGACGAAATATCTACAGCGATTGTGGCCCTGTTCAACGAGCATGCTCGCAGCTTCCAGACCCTGACCGCCCGAGCCACTGCGCTTCTTGACGAGTTCGCGGTGGCCCTGCAAGCGGGCGCGAGGTCCTACGCATGGGTTGAGGCAGGGAATGGGTCGTCGATGCAGGAACTGCTTGGCGTAGCGCACGCGTCGACCCAGGCGCTGGGTCAATCGGTTATCGGCAGCGGCATTACGGTGGGGTCCGCCGCGGGCAGCGCAGTGTCGTCGATACCTAAGGCCATGGCGGCTGCCTTGGCCCCCGCTACCGCAATGGTGATGGGAGGCACCGGGACGCCGATTCCCGGGCAAAGCTACATCGACAACGTCTTGGAAGCGTTCATCAAGCCAAACACCGCGTGGGCCGTCCCGCAGGGTCTGGCCACGCCCGAAGAGCTGTACCCATACACCGGCGTCCTGGACCTAAGGTTCGACATCTCGGTGTCGCGGGGTTTGACAGTCCTGCACAACGCGATCAGCGAGCACCTTGCCGTCGGAAGCCATGTCACCGTCTTCGGTTACTCGCAAAGCGCCACGATCTCGTCGTTGGAGATGAGGTATTTGGCCGCTCTGGGTTCGAGTGCGCCAAGCCCAGACCAGCTGTCCTTTGTGCTGGTGGCTAATCCCAACAACCCCAATGGGGGCCTCTTCGCGCGTTTCGCCGGTCTGTTTGTTCCGAGTATCGGTCTGACCTTCAGCGGCGCGACTCCAGCCGATGTGTACCCGACCAGCGTTTACACCGTTGAATACGACGGAATCGCCGACTTCCCAAGGTACCCAGTCAATTTGCTGGCGGATCTCAACGCCCTGGCGGGCATCTACTATCTGCACGGCACTGTCCCCTATCTGACGCCTGAGCAGGTGAGTGGGGCAACAATACTGCCGACCGACGGTCCCACCATGAGCACTTACCACATGATCCGCACGCCGCATCTGCCACTGTTGTACCCATTGCGGGGCGTCCCGTTTATCGGCAATGCGCTCGCGGATCTGATGGAGCCCAACCTGACCACGCTGGTGAACTTGGGGTACGGCGACGCCCGCTACGGCTATTCGACCGCGCCGGCGAATCTGCCGACGCCATTTGGACTCTTTCCCGAAGTCGCCCCGGTGACCGTTCTTGACTTGCTCGTTGCCGGAACGCAGCGCGGAATGGACACCGCTGTATACGACATTACCTCTGCGGGATTGCCGGCGCTGCCGGACCTCTCGAATTGGATGGCCGTCGCCGACTCGCTGCCCGCCCCGGTGTGGCCCGGTTTTCGCACCTACATCGAAATCAGCGAATTGCATGCAGCAAACGCCCGTCTCGTTGCGGCCCTCGGCGATATTGCTGCCACCGGTTACGGGACTCTTTCGGCCACACGAGACATGACCCTTGCCCTTGTAGTCACGCTGCCCTCCTACGACCTCAACCTCTTTCTGGACGGGTTCGGGCAATTCACCGCTGGTGACCCGCTGGGATTGGTCAACGCAGTCGGCTATCCATTAGCGGCTACCACGGGATTGCTGGCGCTCGGGGGCGGCGTCGAATTGATCGTCGTCTTTAATGCGTTGCGAGCGGTCGCGGCCGAGCTGTCGGCGCTAGCCGCCTGATTTAAGTCACGGGTGCACCACATTCGGGGTCCACGACCCCGGCAATACCGGTACTCGTGGGGCCTCACCCGATGCGCCACCACATACTGTTGCCAATCCAGTGGGCTGCGCAACAACGACCTTGGGGGCGGTACCGGCGAATCCCAACGTGGCGACAGCCCGCTCCGAACCCACTGCGGGCAGCGGCCCAGACGGTCCTCCCAACCCGGAGGGCGCCGGTGCTTCGGGCAACATCGCCGACGCAACTGCCGTGGGCGCCACACTGCCGACGGTCGCACTTGCTGCAGGTGCCGCAACCGCACCCGAAAGAGTGCTTGCGGTCGTGGCGGCAGACGAACCCGAAGCCGACAGCGCCGCCGCTGCTGCCAGCGGACTCGGCAGCATCGAAACAACCGCGCCGCACAGGTGCGTGATCCAGTAGAGCACCGCATTTGCGATGTCATAGCCCAGCGCGAAAGGCATCATCATGAAGCCGAGGGCCATGATGCCGATAGCAAACCATGTGAGACTCAGATATTGCATAATGTTGCCGGCAAAGGCGGAGTAGCCGAGAAATTCGGCTAAGACGGCGGCAAATAGCCATGACGGCGATAGGATTATGACTGTAATTACAAACAGCGTGAAAAATGGCACGCCGATAATCTCTATCAGCATAGTTTCCACCAGACCCCAGAATAAAGTCCATAGTGGAAATGGGTCGCAGCCGAAGGCTTGGCTAACCGCGGCGACATGGGCGGCTTCGCCGGCGCGGCACCTGATGATCACCGGCGCCGGCGGGGTGTGAGGCGTCGAGGTCAACGCTGCGGCACCGGATCCCGCATAGACGCTCATCGTGGTGGCGGCCTGGATCCACATCCGCACGTAGTCGGCCTCGTTCAGTGCGATCGGGATGGTATTGATGCCAAAGAAATTCGTCGTTGCCAACACGGCATGGGTCGTGTGGTTGGCCGCCAATTCGGCCAGTGTCGGCATCGTGGCCAACGCCGTGGCGTAGGCTCCGGCCGCGGACTCGTGTGCAGCCGCTGTGGTGACGCAATCGGCGCTGGCCTGCGTCAACCACAACACGTACGGCGCATAGGCACCCACGCATATCGCGGCGCTGGGCCCTTGCCATGCTGCTGTCTGCAGCATGCCCAGCACCACCGAGAGGTCCTCGGCCACCGACGCATACTCAGCGCTCAGCGACGACCACTCCGCGGCAGCCGCCAACAGTGAATTGGGACCGGGACCGGTGCTCAACAACGCCGAATGCACCTCCGGTGGAGACGCCAGCCAAACCGGGGCCGTCATGACAAACCGCCATCGACCCAGTACCTGGCTGCCGCCCACCTATCGGCGGCAGGATTGGTTGCCCGGATCCGACCCGCATTGACCTCCGACCGGCCCCAGGCTGGGCCGAAGTTGCGGGGTCCGGTTTTGCAACGTCGGTCGTCCACAAACATCTGCTCTAAACCTTTCGGTCGGGCTGGTCACCGAGGACCACCGAGGACCACCGAGGATCACCGAGGACCACCGAGGATCACCGGGGATTACGGAGGCCCAAGTGCGCCTTGTTGGGGTGCGGTGCGCCTGCCGGACAACGGTGGGCGTGTACATTGCCAGAGCTAACTCTCCAATACGATCGACCATTTGACAATACAGACGTATGGTAGGTTGCGTCCATGATGGGCGGCTGGACCGAAGCGCAACGATCTCCCGAATCGGGGAGGTTCAAATTCCCCCGATGGGAGGTCGCACGCCTGCTGAACGGCGGCTGCCGGGCAGCCCCCACCACCGATGCCACGCGCGACGGTGCTGGCGTGGCCATGTCTGCGCCGCGATACCGGGGGCCTGTATTTTGTATTGACCCTTGTAGTGACCCTTGTAGTGCCCCCGAGAGGACTCGAACCTCTGACCTAGGGATTAGAAGGCCCTTGCTCTATCCACCTGAGCTACGGAGGCAATGCGCAGGTCAGTCTATCCAACCGCGGTTCAAGATCGGCTTCGGCGACACGACGGGCCTGAAAAGTCTTCCGCTACGCCAGAAATCGGTTATGGTGTGAGCCTCGACACACGTACAACACCGGCCGGCAAACGGCCGTTAACCGCAACGACGCGTGTGCCTGGACGTCGAGGGGTGGGCTTTGTTATGTGCATGGCCAGTGTGACTTCCCGGTGCTCCCGTGCCGGTGCCGAAGCGTTGCGGCAGGGAGCGCAGCTCGCGGCTGACGCCAAAGACACCATCCGCTCGGGAGCCGTACTGCTTCGGGGTTCGCCGTTCGCGCTCGGCTGGGTGGCGGGTTGGGTTTCCACGGAGTTTCCCCTGCACGTATTGACCGGGCATGCGCTGTCTCGGGTGTCGCCGCCGGCGATCGGCCGATTCGGCGCAGCATGGGCGGCGCAGCGAGCGGATAAGGCGCTCACTGCGGCTCTCGAGGAGTCCCTCGGTCCGGACTTCCGCGACCTGGTATCGCACCCGAGTGGCGACCCTTCCGCATGCGCCCGGCGAGGCGGCCTGCTGCCCTCGGGGCCACGTCGCCGCTACGCCGCGCAGACCTCCGATATTTCCTACGGTCCCGGTGGTCGGGCGCATCTGCTCGACATCTGGCGCCGGCCCGATCTGGCACCGGGCCATCGTGCGCCGGTGCTGATCCAGGTTCCCGGAGGCGCGTGGGCGGTCAACGGCAAACGTCCCCAGGCGTACACGTTGATGAGCCGGATGGTGGAACTGGGCTGGATCTGCGTTTCGATCAACTACAGCAAGAGCCCGCGGTGCAGTTTCCCCGCACACGTCATCGACGTCAAGCGCGCGATCGCCTGGGTTCGTGAGAACATCGCGGACTACGGTGGTGACTCCGACTTCATCGCACTGACCGGCGGGTCAGCGGGTGCGCACCTGGCTTCTTTGGCGGCCCTCACGCCCAACGATTCGATGTTTCAGCCAGGGTTCGAACACGCCGACACGACGGTTCAGGCCGTCGCGCCTTATTACGGCGTATATGACTTCACCGACTTCGACAACATGCATGAGATGATGCTGCCGTTCCTGGAGCATTTCGTCATGAAGAGGCGCTACGCCGACGATCCGGAGCACTTCATGGCGGCTTCGCCGATTTCCTATGTGCATCGCGATGCGCCGCCGTTCTTTGTGCTGCACGGCGATAAGGATCCGCTGGCGCCCTGCGCGCAGGCCCGGGCATTTTGCGCGGCATTGCGCGGAGCAGGAGCGGCCACGGTGGCCTATGCCGAGCTGGCCAATGCCCACCACGCTTTCGACATCACGCCGACGGTCCGGTCCCGACTGGCGGCCAATGCCGTGGCCGACTTCCTCGGGGTGGTGTACGGCCGGCGGTCCAGCTCCGTGCTGAGTTCATTGGCGCTGACGGAGACGCCGGCCAGCTGAACCAACAGGCCACCGTCGCGGCGCGCTCCGGCGCCCGTGTCAACCAGTGGGTCATCACTTTCACCCCCGCGGCAACCGGACTAGCGTTGTGTCTGCAATTTGGTTGACGGTCTGACGCGGGAGGCTTGATGGCGGTGACAGGGTTGGCGCATCGAGTTAGCCGGTCGTGGGGTAGTGATCATGGCTGAGCCCGCCGAGGGCGTCGCGTTGTCCGACGAGCTCGGACCGGTCGACTATTTATTGCATCGGGGCGAGGCCAATCCGCGTACCCGGTCGGGCATCATGGCGCTGGAACTCCTCGACACCACACCGGACTGGGACCGTTTCCGGACCCGCTTCGACAACGCCTCTCGACGCGTGTTGCGGCTGCGGCAAAAGGTCGTCGTTCCGACGCTGCCGACCGCGTCACCGCGCTGGGTCGTGGATCCCGACTTCAACCTCGACTTCCATGTGCGACGGGTGCGCGTCACCGAACCGGGCACGTTGCGCCAGGTGTTCGACCTCGCCGAGGTGATTCTGCAATCGCCGCTGGACATCTCGCGGCCGCTGTGGACAGCCACGTTGGTTGAGGGTCTGGCCGATGGCATGGCGGCGATGCTGCTGCATGTCAGCCACGCCGTCACCGACGGTGTCGGCGGTGTCGAGATGTTCGCTGAGATCTACGACTTGGAGCGGGATCCGGCACCCAGGCCGACACCGCCACAACCCATTCCGCAGGATTTATCGCCCAACGACTTGATGCGCGAGGGCATCAATCATTTGCCCATGGCCATCGTCGGCGGCCTCGTGGGCGCGGTGTCCGGGGCGGTATCGGTGGCGGGGCGAGCGGTTCTGGATCCCGTTGCCACGGTGTCGGGGATCGTGGGCTACGCGATGTCGGGCGTTCGGGTGTTGAACCGTGCCGCGGAGCCCTCGCCGCTGCTGCGGCGGCGTAGCCTGACCACCCGCACCGAGGCGATCGACATCCGCCTGTCCGAACTGCACAAGGCGGCCAAAGCGGGCGGCGGATCGATCAACGACGCCTACCTCGCGGGTGTGTGCGGTGCGCTGCGGCGGTACCACGAGGCCCACGGCTTGCCGATCAGCACCCTGCCGATGGCGGTGCCGGTGAACCTGCGTGCCGAAGGCGCGGCGGCCGGCGGCAATCAATTCGCCGGCGTCAACTTGGCGGCGCCGATAGGTACCGTCGATCCCGTGGCCCGGATGAAGAAGATCCGTGCCCAGATGACCCAGCGTCGTGACGAGCCGGCGATGAATATCGTCGGTTCGATCGCGCCAGTGTTGAGCATCTTGCCCACAGCCGTGCTCGAAGGGATCACCGGTTCTGTGGTCGGCTCGGACGTGCAGGCCAGCAACGTCCCGGTCTATCCCGGCGACACATTCATCGCCGGCGCAAAAGTCTTGCGGCAGTACGGTATTGGCCCGCTACCGGGTGTGGCCATGATGATGGTGCTGATATCCCGGGGCGGGTGGTGCACCGTCACCGCACGCTACGATCGGGCATCGGTGCGAAACGACGAGCTGTTCGCCCAGTGCCTGCTCGACGGTTTCGACGAGATCCTGGCGCTCGCGGGTGAGCCCGCACCACGGGCGATCCCGGCTTCCTTCACCGCCACGGCCGGTATGGCGTCTCGTTCGGTGTCGGGCTCATGAACACCTCACCAGAGCGAGGCGAACAGCGCGAAACGGGTAAGCCCGCCAGCGATCTGCGGTTACCCGGCTCGGTCGCCGAGATCATGGCCAGCCCTTCCGGACCTAAGGTCGGCGCGTTTTTCGATCTCGACGGAACGTTGGTCGCCGGCTTTACCGCGGTCATCCTCACCCAGGAGCGGTTGCGGCGCCGAGACATGGGTGTCGGCGAGTTGCTCAGCATGGTGCAGGCCGGTCTGAATCACACGCTGGGACGTATCGAGTTCGAAGACCTCATCATCAAGGCGTCCTCGGCGCTGCGGGGACGGCTGTTGAGCGACCTGGAGGAGATCGGCGAGCGGTTGTTCCACCAGCGGATAGAGCCCCGGATCTACCCGGAAATGCGTGAGCTGGTTCGGGCACACATGGCTCGTGGGCATACCGTGGTCCTCAGCTCGTCGGCGTTGACTATCCAGGTCGAACCGGTGGCCCGCTTCCTGGGGATCGCCAACATGCTGACCAATAAGTTCGAAGTCAATGAAGACGGGTTGCTCACCGGTGACGTGGTGCGGCCCATCTTGTGGGGGCCCGGCAAAGCCGCAGCGGTACAACGTTTTGCAGCCGAGCACGGGATCGACCTCAAGGACAGCTATTTCTACGCCGACGGCGACGAAGACGTCGCACTGATGTACCTGGTCGGCAATCCGCGGCCCACGAACCCCGAAGGCAAGATGGCTGCCGTCGCCAAGCGCCGGGGCTGGCCGATCCTGAAGTTCAACAGCCGCGGGGGCGTCGGTCTGCGGCGCCAGTTGCGGACACTCGCCGGGTTCAGCACGATGTTCCCCGTCGCGGCGGGAGCGGTGGGCCTGGGTGTGCTGACCGGTAGCAGGCGGCGCGGGGTGAACTTCTTCACCTCCAACTTCTCCCAGTTGCTGCTCGCCACCAGCGGTGTGCATCTGAATGTGGTGGGGAAGGAAAATCTGACTGCCCAGCGTCCGGCCGTCTTTATTTTCAACCACCGCAACCAAGTTGACCCGGTCATTGCCGGAGCGCTAGTGCGCGACAACTGGGTTGGCGTGGGCAAGAAGGAACTGCAGAACGACCCGATCATGGGCACGCTGGGCAAGCTTTTGGACGGGGTGTTCATCGATCGCGACGACTCGGCGGCCGCGGTGGAGACGCTGCACGCCGTCGAAGATCGCGCCAGAAACGGGTTGTCAATCGTGATCGCCCCCGAGGGCACCCGGCTGGACACCACCGAAGTCGGACCCTTCAAGAAGGGGCCGTTTCGCATCGCGATGGCGGCGGGAATCCCCATCGTGCCCATCGTGATTCGCAATGCGGAGATCGTCGCCTCACGAAACTCGACCACGATCAATCCGGGCACCGTCGATGTCGCGGTCTTTCCGGCGATCCCGGTCGACGACTGGTCCCTCGACACACTCGCGGACCGTATTGCCGAGGTGCGCCAGCTTTATCTGGACACTTTGAAGGACTGGCCGGTCGACGAGCTGCCCGAAGTCGACCTATATGCCGAGCAGAAGGCAGCGCAGAAAGCACAGGCCGCCAAGGCCCCCGCGAAGAAGCAACCAGCCAAGAAGACCCCCGCCAAGAGCGGCTCCAAGAAGGTCCCTGCCAAAGGGGCTGCCAAGAAGGCCCCGGCGAAAAGGGCCCCAGGCCAAAGCGCTGCCAAGAGATCCGCGAACACCACCACGGAGAGCACATCGGCAACGGCGGAGCCCCACGAGTCGAAGGTGGCCATCACCGACGGTGAGGTGCAACGGCCGCGCGCTGAACAGGCAGACGCCCCCGAATCGTCGAGCTCTGGGCACCAAGGACGGCCGTGACCAAACCGGTCGCCGACACCAGCGCAGTCCTGAGTGCTGAAGACACGCTGGTGCTGGCGTCGATGGAGTCGCCGGTCGAGATGCAGCTGATCATGCATTGGCTGGACGAGCAGCGGGCCCGTAATCCCGAGGCGAAATTCGACGTTTTGAGACTGCCGCCGCGCAATGCTTCGCCAGCCGCGCTGACCGCTCTGGCCGAGCAACTCGGGTACGGTCCCGAAGCCGGCTCCGAATCACTCGAGGACCGGTCGATCGTGCCGGTGCGGGTGTTCTGGCTCCCGCCACCGGATCGCAGCAGAGCGGCCAAGGTGGCGGGGTTGCTCCCCGGTCGGGATCCCTACCACCCCAACCCACGTCAGCAGCGGCGCATCCTGCGCGCCGACCCCCGGCGGGCCAGGGTGGTGGCCGGCGAGGCGGCAACGGTCGCCGAACTGCGTCAGCAATGGCGCGACACCACCGTCGGCGAGAACAAGCGCGAATTCGCCCAGTTCGTCACGCGCAGGGCGGTCCTGGCGTTGGCACGTGCCGAGTACCGGATTCTCGGGCCCCAGTACAAATCTCCTCGGTTGGTCAAGCCAGAGATGCTGGCGTCAGCGCGGTTCCGTGCCGGCCTGAAGCAGATACCCGGTGCCACCGTCGAAGAGGCCGGCAGAATTCTCGATGAACTGGCCACCGGTTGGAGCCAGGTGTCAGTAGACCTGATTTCCGTTCTGGGCAAACTGATCAGCCGAGGTTTCGACCCCGAATTCGACTACGACGAATACCAGGTTGCTGCCATGCGTGCCGCACTGGAATCGCATCCGGCAGTGTTGCTGTTCTCGCACCGCTCGTATATCGACGGCACAGTCGTGCCAGTGGCCATGCAGGACAACCGGTTACCGCCGGTGCACATGTTCGGCGGTATCAACTTGTCGTTCGGCGTGATGGGTCCGCTGATGCGGCGCTCGGGAATGATCTTCATCCGGCGCAACATCGGCGACGATCCGCTGTACAAGTATGTACTAAAGGAGTACGTCGGCTACGTCGTCGAGAAGCGCTTCAACCTGAGTTGGTCTATTGAGGGGACGCGGTCCCGTACCGGAAAGATGTTGCCGCCCAAGCTGGGACTGATGAGCTATGTGGCCGAGGCCTACTTGGACGGCCGCAGCGACGATATTTTGCTCCAAGGGGTTTCGATCTGTTTCGACCAGTTGCACGAGATCGCCGAATACGCCGCCTATGCACGCGGCGCCGAGAAGACGCCTGAAGGTTTCAGCTGGCTCTACCGGTTTATCAAGGCGCAGGGCGAACGCAACTACGGCAAGATCTATGTCCGTTTCCCCGAAGCAGTTTCGATGAGACAGTATCTCGGTGAACCGAACGGTCCGTTGGCTCATGATCCGGCAGCGAAACGGCTTGCGTTGCAGAAGATGACGTTTGAGGTGGCGTGGCGGATCTTGCAGTCGACGCCGGTGACGGCGACCGGGTTGGTGTCTGGATTGCTGCTGACGACTCGCGGGACCGCGCTAACTCTCGATCAGCTGCACCACACATTGCAGGACTCCCTTGACTACCTGGAGCGCAAGCAGACACCGATGTCGACGAGCGCGTTGCGGCTGCGCTCACGCGACGGGGTGCGCGCAGCAGTCGACGCATTGTCCAACGGGCACCCGGTCACCCGGGTGGACAGCGGCCGGGAACCGGTGTGGTACATAGCGCCCGACGATGAACTCGCGGCGGCGTTCTATCGGAACTCGGTGATCCACGCCTTCTTGGAGACCTCGATCGTCGAACTCGCGCTCGCGCATGCCTGGCACAGCGACGGTGACCGCATGGCCGCTTTCTGGGACCAGGCGATGCGGTTGCGCGATCTGCTGAAATTTGACTTCTATTTCGCCGATTCGGCCGCGTTTCGGGCCAACATCGCCGAAGAGATGGCCTGGCACAAAGATTGGGAAACCCAAGTTGCCGCCGGCCCCGACGGGATCGACGCGATCCTTTACGCGAAGCGGCCGTTGATGTCGGACGCGATGTTGCGGGTGTTCTTCGAGGCGTATGAGATTGTCGCCGACGTGCTGCGCGATGCTCCTGCCGATGTGGGACACAAGGAGTTGACGGAGTTGGCTCTCGGGGTCGGCCGCCAGTACGTGGCCCAGTCACGGGTGCGCAGCAGCGAACCGGTGTCGACGCTGCTGTTCGCCACCGCACGCCAGGTGGCCGTTGACCAGAACCTGATCGCGCCGACGCCGGACCTCGCCGAACGCCGGCGCGCGTTCCGGTGCGAGTTACGAAACATTCTGCGCGACTTCGACTATGTCGAGAAGGTCGCGCGCAATCAGTTCATCGCCCGCGAGTTCCAAGCCCGGCGGGGGCAGACCGACCACAAGTCCTCGGACATCGCCTAGTCGAATCGACGTGGCTTGGTCGGACGCGGGGCCGGGTCGCCGCCTCGGGCTCGTCCGCAGGACGGCACTGGCCGCGACTACCGGTCACTGCCTCGGTAGTTGGCGAACACCGATTCCAACGGCGCGGGTCTGGCGTTTGCGGGCTGCCGTGGTGGCCCCGACGTGGCCGAAGCGGCGTGGCCCGATCGCCTGGGTCGTCACGCCCGGGGTCACTGTGATCTGCTGGCGGGCGTGCGGTCACCGTTGGCGGCCGATTTGATTCGGATGGCGGACAATGACTTTCCGGCTTCCACGACACTGGGCCATCTCGGTCACCACATGTGTCAGCTGTTCGGCGATCGGATACCTCGGCAGTGGCGCACTACTGCTGGTCTTCAATTCCTGAGTGTGCGGCCTTGGATGTGCGTGCGCTCCGTGGGTGCCGGTTTGGCATGTCGATGCCCGCGCCTTTGCTCGAACCTCGTGTTATGGCTGGTGTTCCGGGAGTGCGAGGATGACAGGCATGCTTATTGGGTCGACAGCCATGCCGCCGTATCGAGTGCGCAGTGACGGTGTTGAGCGTGCCTGTGGGGCGGGAACATTCGTCGCGGCCCGCCCTGACGGCACGTTCGGCGCCATCGACGCACAGTCGGCGCCATCGGTGCGCGCTCGAGCCCGTCAGCGCACGCTCGACGCCGTCAGCGCAACCGGGCACTCGGATCGACGTGACCATGTCCGAGTTGCGCCTGCGCCCGGATAACAGGTAGCGAACGCGGGGGTCGCCGGAACACGAGCGCAAACCCCATGGACCCTTGCATCGATGCGAAGGCGCGCAAAGGATTTGGCGCTCCAAGCTGAGCAGCGCTAACACCTCACCCCATCGGCGACCCAGGTGGCTGATGTGATGGATCACCGAAGGCAATGCGAAATTCGACGCACTCCGAAATCCTGCGCGCTGTCTCAAACGCCGCATCACACGAAATCCCGTCCCGCGCTTGAATATCTGCGTTACCAGCCGACCCCACTCGTCTTCTAAGAGACAATCAGGCATTCGGGTTAGGCAGAAAACTGTTCCGGGGAAGCCGGGGCACGGCGACATCGCCGGGCGCTCATCCCCAGTCGTGACTTCTTCCACAGGTTCGGCTTGCCAGTGCCGTTAGTCACCGATATGTCGGTGGCCTAGGGCTCAATGGACACGAGCACGAGCACTAGCTCGCCCGATTACGAAAGGAATGTGGAGCCACATGTTTGAAACGCAGCTGACTGTCGTCGGTCACATCGTCAACGATCTCCAACGCCGGCAGGTCGGCGACCAGGAGGTGGTGAAGTTCCGGGTGGCCAGCAATTCCCGCCGTCGGACCAGCGACGGCGGGTGGGAGCCGGGCAACTCGCTATTCATCACCGTCAACTGCTGGGGCAAGCTGGTCAGCGGCGTGGGGGCGGCGCTGGGCAAGGGTGCGCCGGTGATTGTGGTGGGGCATGTGTACACCAGTGAGTACGAGGACCGCGACGGCAATCGTCGGTCCTCGTTGGAGATGCGGGCGACGTCGGTCGGACCAGACCTCTCGCGGGTCTTCGTGCGTATCGAGAAGCCCGGCTACACTGGCCCGAGCTCCGAGAACGCACCGGCAGTTGCAATGACAGGACAATCCGGGACCGTTGTGAACGACGGCTGCCGCGCCGCACGGGCTGAGTCCGTCCCGGAGGTGGCTGTCGTCCAGAACGCTGCCGAGCACACCGCGCTACCGCTATCGGCTTGATGCCGATAGGCGGTGCCTAGGATGGTCGGCGGGATACTCCGGATAATCCGGCAAGACCAGAAAGGCAATACCGCGGTATGGCTGAGTTCATCTACACGATGAAGAAGGTCCGCAAGGCGCACGGCGACAAGGTGATCCTCGACGACGTCACGTTGAGTTTCTACCCCGGCGCCAAGATCGGTGTCGTTGGCCCGAACGGGGCCGGTAAGTCGAGCGTCTTGCGGATCATGGCCGGTTTGGACAAGCCGAACAACGGTGACGCATTCCCGGCTACCGGGGCGACCGTCGGCATCCTGCAACAGGAGCCGCCGCTCAATGACGAAAAGACAGTCCGCGGCAACGTCGAAGAGGGTCTGGGGGACATCAAGGTCAAACTCGACCGGTTCAACGAGGTCGCCGAATTGATGGCCACCGACTACTCCGACGAGTTGATGGAGGAGATGGGCCGGCTCCAGGAGGAATTGGATCATGCCGAGGCATGGGACCTGGACTCGCAGCTGGAGCAGGCCATGGACGCCCTGCGCTGCCCGCCACCCGACGAGCCGGTGACCAACCTGTCCGGAGGTGAGCGTCGTCGCGTCGCATTGTGCAAACTGCTGCTGTCAAAGCCTGACTTGCTGCTGCTCGACGAGCCCACCAACCACCTGGACGCAGAAAGCGTCCAGTGGCTCGAACAGCATCTCGCCGCCTACCCCGGCGCCATTTTGGCCGTCACCCACGACCGCTACTTCCTGGACAACGTCGCGCAATGGATCCTCGAACTCGATCGTGGCCGCGCCTATCCCTACGAGGGCAACTACTCGACCTACCTCGAGAAGAAGGCCGAGCGGATCGCGGTCCAGGGCCGCAAGGACGCCAAGCTTCAAAAGCGTCTGCAAGACGAGTTGGCCTGGGTCCGGTCCGGCGCCAAGGCGCGCCAGGCCAAGAGCAAGGCACGCCTGCAGCGCTACGAGGAGATGGCAGCCGAGGCGGAGAAGACCCGGAAGCTCGACTTCGAAGAGATTCAGATTCCCGTCGGACCGCGACTGGGCAACGTGGTAGTCGAGGTCGATCATCTCGACAAGGGCTACGGCGGACGCACGCTGATCAAAGATCTTTCGTTCACTTTGCCCCGCAACGGCATCGTTGGCGTCATCGGTCCCAACGGCGTCGGCAAGACCACGCTATTCAAGACCATCGTCGGGCTCGAGCAACCGGACAGCGGCACGGTCAAGATCGGTGAAACGGTCAAGCTGAGCTACGTCGACCAGGCCCGTGCCGGCATCGATCCGAAGAAGACTGTCTGGGAGGTCGTGTCCGACGGCCTGGATTACATCGAGGTCGGTCAGAACGAGATACCGTCGCGGGCTTATGTGTCGGCGTTCGGGTTCAAGGGACCGGATCAGCAGAAGCCGGCCGGGGTGCTTTCCGGCGGCGAACGCAACCGGCTCAACCTTGCGCTGACACTTAAGCAGGGGGGCAACCTGATCCTCCTGGATGAACCGACCAATGACCTGGACGTCGAGACCCTGAGCTCATTGGAGAATGCCCTGGTGAATTTCCCAGGCTGTGCTGTGGTGATCTCCCACGATCGCTGGTTCCTCGACCGCACCTGTACCCACATCCTCGCGTGGGAAGGTGATGCCGACAACGAAGCTAAGTGGTTCTGGTTCGAGGGTAACTTCGGCGCCTACGAGGAAAACAAAGTGGAACGGCTCGGTATCGAAGCCGCGCGTCCACACCGGGTTACCCACCGGAGGCTGACGCGGGACTAGTGTCAGGTCTGCCGAGCCCCGCGACGATGCGGCCGGTGCGGCCGTTGAGGAGTGGGGCAATCGAGTAGCGCGCTGGTATCGGTCATGAGTTGGGAGCAGTCGATATGACGAGCGATCCCGAAGTTAAGCAGGATGTCGGGGCGTGGACAGCGTTCACCCGACCCGCTGATATCCCGGACTGGATCTCGCAGGCCTATCGGGATAGCTACCGGGGTCAATCGGACGACGCATCGCAGACCCCCGACTCGCTGGTCACGCCACGTACGTTGGGTGCGCACTATCGCCTCGGTCGAAATCGTGCGGCCGGTGAGAGCTGTGTTGCCGTGTATCACGCAGACGACCCAGCCGGGTTCGGGCCGGCGCTGCAAGTAGTCGCCGAGCACGGCAGCATGCTGATGGATTCGGTGACGGTGTTACTGCACCGGCTCGGGGTGGGCTACGCCGCCATCATGACGCCGGTGTTCGATGTGCGCCGCAGCCCCGCCGGTGAACTGCTGCGCATCGACCCCAAAGCGGCCGGCGCGTCACCGTATACCGGTGAGGCCTGGATTTTCGTTCAGCTGTCTCCGTCAGTGGATCGCAATGCGCTGACTGAAGTCGAACGGCTGCTACCGAGGGTCCTGGCCGATGTCCAGCGGGTCGCGACGGACGCGGCGGCGATGATCGCCACCCTGAGTGAGTTGGCCGAAGCGGTCGACAATGATCCCGAAGGTCATTTTGCAGCGCCTGATCGTCAGGAGGTGGCGGCGCTGCTGCGCTGGCTGGGTAACGGTAACTTCCTGCTGCTGGGCTACCAGCCCTGCCGGGTCGACGAAGGAATGGTCATCGGCGACGGGGCCAGCGGCCTCGGCGTACTGCGGGCGCGGGCAGGCACCAGGCCCCGGCTGACCGACGAATCCAAATTGCTGGTTTTGGCTCAGGCGCGGGTCGGCAGCTACCTCCGTTACGGTGCTTACCCCTACGCCATCGCGGTGCGCGAGAACCTCGAGGACGGCAGCCTAACCGAGCATCGTTTCGTCGGGCTCTTCACGGTCGCCGCCATGAACGCCGACGTCCTGGACATCCCGGCGATCTCGCGGCGGGTTCGGCAGGCGCTCGAATTGGCCGGCAGCGACCCCAGCCACCCGGGTCAGCTGTTGCTCGATGTCATCCAGACCGTTCCGCGCCCCGAGCTTTTCACCCTGAGCGCCGAGCGGCTGTTGGAGATGGCCAAAGCCGTAGTGGATCTTGGCTCCCAACGACGCGCTTTGTTGTTCCTGCGCGTGGACCGGCTGCAGTTCTTCGTCTCGTGTCTGGTTTATGTGCCGCGCGACCGCTACACCACCGCAGTGCGATTGCAGATCGAGGACATTCTGGTCCGCGAGTTCGGCGGGACGCGACTGGAATTCACCGCTCGGGTCAGTGAATCACCTTGGGCGCTCATGCATTTCATGGTTCGGTTGCCAGAGGAGGACGCTGCGTCGCCACCGGGCTCGATCGATGTTTCCGAAGCCAACCGGCTCCGGATCCAAGGGTTGCTGAGCGAGGCCGCGCGAACCTGGGCCGACCGGCTGATCGGCGCAGCGGCGGACGGCTCCGTCGGGCACAACGACGCCGAGCATTACGCCGCTGCCTTCTCCGAGGCCTACAAGCAGGCGGTCAGCCCCACCGATGCCATAAGCCACATCGCCATCATCAACCAGTTGGCCGATGACTCGGTCAAGCTGGTCTTCTCCGACCGAGACGAACAGGGCCTCGCTCAGCTGACCTGGTTCCTGGGTGGCTGTACGGCCTCGCTCAGCGAACTACTGCCGATGCTGCAGAGCATGGGTGTAGAGGTGCTCGAAGAGCGGCCGTTCACCGTCACCCGCCCCGACGGGCTGCCGGTTTGGATCTATCAGTTCAAGATCTCGCCGCATCGCACCATTCCGCGATCGACGACGACAGCCGAGCGGGACGCGGCCGCCCGGCGGTTCGCCGATGCCGTCACCGCCATCTGGCAGGGCAGGATCGAGATTGACCGGTTCAACGAGCTGGTGATGCGCGCGGGGCTGACCTGGCAGCAAGTTGTCGTGCTGCGCGCGTACGCCAAGTACTTGCGGCAGGCGGGTTTTCCCTACAGTCAGTCCTATATCGAATCGGTGCTCAATGAGCACGCCTCGACCGCGCGCTCGCTGGTCACCCTTTTCGAGGCGATGTTCGATTCCAGGCCGGCCGGCTCAAGGCGCGATGCGCAAGCCGCGGCGGCCGCTGTCGCCGCCGACATCGATGCGGTGGTGGGTCTGGACACCGACCGCATCCTGCGCGCCTTCGCCTCGCTGGTTCAGGCCACATTGCGGACCAATTACTTTGTGACACGCGAAGGTTCGGCCCGTAGCCGCAATGTGCTGGCGGTCAAGCTGGACGCGCAGTTGGTCGACGAGCTGCCGCTGCCGCGTCCCAAGTTCGAGATCTTCGTGTACTCGCCGCGGGTGGAAGGTGTGCACCTGCGATTCGGCCCGGTCGCCCGCGGCGGCCTGCGTTGGTCGGACCGCCGCGACGACTTCCGTACCGAGATCCTGGGTCTGGTCAAAGCGCAGGCGGTGAAGAATGCCGTCATCGTGCCGGTCGGCGCCAAGGGCGGATTCGTCGTCAAGCGGCCGCCGTTGCCCACCGGCGACGCGGCCGCCGACCGCGACGCCACCCGCGCCGAAGGCATCGCGTGCTACCAGCTGTTCATTTCCGGATTGCTCGACGTCACCGACAACGTCGATCACGCGACCGGAAAGGTCAGCCCGCCGCCCGAGGTGGTACGCCGCGACGGCGATGACGCCTACCTGGTGGTGGCTGCCGACAAAGGCACCGCCACGTTCTCCGATATCGCCAACGACGTCGCCAAGTCGTACGGGTTTTGGCTGGGTGACGCGTTTGCCTCCGGCGGATCAGTGGGCTACGACCACAAGGCCATGGGCATCACCGCCAAGGGCGCCTGGGAGGCCGTCAAACGACATTTCCGCGAAATCGGGGTCAACACGCAGACCGAGGACTTCACCGTCGTCGGCATCGGCGACATGAGCGGCGACGTGTTCGGCAACGGCATGCTGCTGTCCAGGCACATCAAGCTGGTCGCCGCTTTCGATCACCGGCACATCTTCCTCGACCCGGACCCCGACACCGCCACTTCCTGGGAAGAACGGCGCCGGATGTTCGAGTTGCCCCGATCTAGCTGGAACGACTACGACAAGTCGCTGATCAGCGAGGGCGGGGGCGTCTACAGCCGCGAGCAGAAGGCCATTCCGATCAGCCCACAAGTGCGTGCTGCGCTCGGCATTGACAGCCAGGGCGACGGGGGAGCCACTGAGATGTCGCCGCCCAACCTGATCCGCGCGATTCTGCAGGCACCCGTCGACCTTCTCTTCAACGGCGGCATCGGCACCTACATCAAGGCCGAGTCAGAATCCGACTCCGATGTCGGCGACCGGGCCAATGACCCGGTGCGGGTCAACGCCAACCAAGTGCGGGCCAAGGTGATCGGCGAAGGCGGCAACCTCGGAGTGACGGCACTGGGCCGCGTCGAATTTGATCTGTCCGGCGGCCGGATCAACACCGATGCACTGGACAACTCCGCCGGAGTGGACTGCTCCGACCATGAGGTCAACATCAAGATCCTGATCGATTCGCTGGTGACCGCAGGCAAGGTCCAGGCCGTCGAACGCAAACAGCTGCTGGAGTCGATGACCGACGAGGTGGCTCGGCTGGTGCTCACCGACAACGAGGACCAGAACGACCTGGTGGGTACCAGCCGCGCCAATGCGGCCAGCCTGTTGCCGGTGCACGCCGATCAGATACGGCACTTGGTGGCCGAGCGCGGACTCAATCGGGAGTTGGAGGCGCTGCCGTCGGAGAAGGAGATTGCGCGGCGCGCCGAGGCGGGTATCGGGCTCACCTCGCCGGAACTGGCGACGCTGATGGCGCACGTCAAGTTGGCGCTCAAAGAGGAGGTGCTGAACACCGAGCTGCCCGATCAGGACGTGTTCGCGTCCCGATTGCCCGACTACTTTCCACGGCCGCTGCGGGAACGGTTCGCCCCGGAAATCCGCTCGCACCAGCTGCGTCGCGAGATCGTCACCACGATGCTGATCAACGATCTGGTGGACAACGCCGGCATCAGTTATGCCTTCCGGCTTGCGGAGGATGTCGGAGTGACACCGATTGACGCGGTGCGCACCTACGTTGCCATCGACGCCATCTTCGGGGTGAACCACCTGTGGCGGCGCATTCGCGCGGCGAATCTGCCGGTTGCGCTGTCGGACCGGCTGACGCTGGACACTCGCCGCCTGATCGACCGGGCCGGACGCTGGCTGCTCAACTATCGTCCGCAGCCGCTGGCCGTCGGTGCTGAGATCAACCGCTTCGCCGCGAAGGTCAAGGCCATGACGCCGCGCATGTCGGAGTGGCTGCGCGGCGACGACAAGGCCATCGTCGAAAGGGAGGCCGCCGAGTTCACCGAACAGGGCGCACCCCATGACTTGGCCTACCGGGTCGCCGTGGGCCTGTACCGCTACAGCTTGCTCGACATCATCGATATCGCCGACATCATCGAGATCGACACGGCTGAGGTCGCCGACACCTACTTTGCCCTGATGGACCGGTTGGGCACCGACGGACTGCTGACCGCGGTTTCCGAGCTGCCCCGAAACGATCGATGGCAGGCCTTGGCGCGGCTGGCGATTCGTGACGATATCTATGCGTCGCTGCGGTCATTGTGTTTCGACGTGCTGGCTGTTGGCGAGCCCGACGAAAGTGGGGAGCAGAAGATCGCCGAGTGGGAGCACATCAGCGCCTCGCGGGTGGAGCGGGCCCGTCGCACGCTCAACGAAATCCGGGAAAGCGGCGCGAAAGACCTTGCGACGCTGTCAGTGGCGGCGCGTCAGATCCGCCGGATGACGCGCACCAGTGGGCGCGGGGCGTCCGCATGAGTGTCGGTTTCGTCGCGCCGGTTCCGGTGCGCTGGTCCGACATTGACATGTACCAGCACGTCAATCACGCCACCATGGTCACCATCCTGGAAGAGGCGCGCGTCCCGTTTCTCAAAGACGCGTTCGCCGCCGACATCACCACTACGGGCCTGCTCATCGCCGATGTCCGGGTCAGCTACAAAGGTCAACTGCGGCTGTCCGATTCGCCGCTGCAAGTGACGATCTGGGTGAAACGGTTACGCGCGGTCGACTTCACGCTGGGTTACGAAGTACGGTCGGTCAACGCGGACCCGGACTCGAAGCCGGCCGTCATCGCCGAATCGCAGCTGGCCGCGTTCCATATCGAAGAGCAGCGCTTGGTCCGATTGTCCCCGCATCATCGGGAGTATCTGCAACGCTGGCTTCGCGAATAGGAGGGGCGATAACGGAGGGAACCGGAGGTGGAGCCGAACGCGGTCTGTGGCTGACTGACCCGGCTCACCGCGCGGATCTGGCCACGTTCGTCGAGCGTGCGATGCGGCTCGACGACGCGGCGGTTATTCGTGTCCGGGCACGATCGACGGGAGTGCTGACGGCTTGGGTAGCAACGGGTTTCGACGTGCTGGCCAGTCGGGTGGTGGCGGGCCGGGTGCGCCCCGGCGATTTTTCGGTGGGCGCAGCCGGATTGGCGCGGGGCCTGGCGGCGATGGGCACGTCTGGTTACGTCGACCCGGGCTACGCGATGGATTCGGCGTGGCGAGGTGCGCTGCCTCCGGAGACCGGTTTCGTCCATCTTGACGACGTGCCAGCCCGGGTGATGCTGGATCTGGCGGCGACAGGCGCACGCTTGGCCAAGGAATACGGCAGTTCTCAGGGTCCGCCGGTTTCGCTGCTGGACCAGGAGGTCATTCAGGTCAGTTCCGGCGACGTGGTGGTCGGGCTGCCGATGCGCTGTGTATTCGCTTTGACCGCAATGGGTTTCCTGCCGCAGTCGGCCGAGCTGACCGACGCCGACGAGATGATCCGGGTCCGGGTTCTGCCGACCTGGTTGCGGCTCGACGCCCGTTTCGGCTCGGTGTACCGACGGCGCGGCCATCCCGCTCTGGTTCTGCGCTGACGATCAAGCTCGGGCGTTAACGGTCACGTCGGACGCCCGCGACGCCCGTTTCGTTTCGCCAGTGCAACCGGTACCGGTAGTAAAGGCCTCTGTGGATCCTGGCGTTGGGGAGAACGTCGTCGGCAATCCGGCGAATTTGATCGAGATTTTCCTGGGGCGCGGCGACCGGTACGCCGATGTCGCGCGTCTCCCGATGAAGGTGCGATCCCACGCGGGCTACGGGCGTTCCCAGCACAGTCCACGCCCAGTCGCGGATCGTCCTGTTCGCCGCCAGCCCCACGACGGCCAGTTCGCCGCCGGGCTTGAGGAAACGGCGTGCTTTGGCTAGCGCTGGCGGCAGCGGCTGGTGATGAATGCTGGCCACAAAGGTGATGACATCGAAGCTTTGCTCTGGTGCGGTGAAGCTTTGAAAGTCGCAGTGCTGGACCGATACGTTGCCTATCGAGTGGAGCCGGCGACGGGCCCGCTCGACCGTGGGAGCGTCGGGATCGATGCCGACGACTCGGTGCGACACCGCCGCCAGTCGCTGCACCAGCAGGCCCTCCCCGCAACCGATATCCAGGACGTCGCCGTGGTGGCGCGCTGCGATGTCGAGCACCCACGGGTGATAAGCGGTGTTGTGGTTCCAGTAGTCAGCCACGCTTTCGGCCAGTACGGCTGGCCGGCTTCGGCGGGGTGGGGCCACTCGGGTTCCGAAGCTAAACCAGCCAGGCCGCGCTGGCCGGTGGCAATTGTCCGTCTACCAACGCAGCACTCGCCATGAGAAGTTGACCGGGCGGCAGCGCGATCGGGTTCGTACCCGCATTGAGCACGCAGGCCAGCCCACCGCCACGCCGGAACATCAGGGCGTCGCCGGGAGCGGACAGCCACTCGATTTGGGTGCCGTCGAATTCGCTTCGGCTGCTGCGCAAGTGGAGCGCCTCGCGGAAAAACACCAACATCGAATTGGGTTCGGCGCGCTGTTGTTCGACGGTCAGCTCCGCCCACTCGGGCGGCATCGGCAACCAGGTGTCGGCGCAGGTGGAGAAACCAAACGGGGGAGCATCGCCAGACCACGGCATCGGGACGCGGCAGCCGTCGCGACCGCGCTCGGTGTGACCCGAGCGTTCCCACGTCGGGTCCTGCAACACCTCGTCGGGTAGATCCACGTCGGGTAACCCGAGCTCCTGCCCGTTGTAGACAAACACCGCCCCGGGCAGGGCGAGCATGACCATGGCCATGGCTCGCGCCCGGCGCAGCCCCACCGCGCCGCCACCGTAGCGGGTTACCTCCCGGCCTACGTCGTGGTTGGCCAGAGTCCACGTCGGGGTGGCGTCCTCCAACGCCGCGGCGTCCAGGGAGTTTTGCACGGCGTCGTGGATTGCGGCGGCGTCGAATTCGGTCCGGGTCAGGCGGAAGTTGAAGCCGAGGTGCAGCTCGTCGGGGCGCACATACTCGGCCCAGCGAGCGTTGTCGTTGACCCACACCTCGCCGACGGTTACCGCGCCGGGGTAGTCGTCGATGACGGCTCGGATGTCGCGGTGAATCTCGTGTACCTGCGGGCGGTTGAAACGGGGGTCGTCATCGGTGTGGCGCAGGATCTTGGCTTCGTCCGCCGCATCGGGGAGGCCGGGCGGCTTGGCCATTCCGTGTGCCACGTCGATGCGGAATCCGTCGACGCCGCGTTCCAGCCAGAACCGCAGCGTCTTCTCGAAGTCGTCGAAAACGTCCGGATTGTCCCAGTTCAGGTCGGGTTGCTCGGCATCGAAGAGGTGCAGATACCATTGGCCGGGGTTGCCGTCGGGTTCGACCACGCGCGTCCAGGCCGGTCCGCCGAACACCGATTCCCAGTTGTTCGGCGGCAACGCCCCATCGGGTCCGCGGCCGTCGCGAAAGAAATAGCGATCCCTCTCCTCGGAGCCGGGTCTGGCGACCAGCGCTGCCTGAAACCACGGGTGCTGGGAGCTGGTGTGGTTGGGCACCACGTCGATGGTCACCTTGATACCGCGCTGGTGAGCTGCGGCGAGCAGCTGTTCGAAGGCCGCCATTCCGCCGAATAGGGGGTCGATATCTCGTGGATCGGCGACGTCGTAACCATGGTCGGCCATCGGCGAGACGGTGACCGGATTGATCCAGATCCCATCGACCCCGAGGTATGCCAGGTGGTCCAGCCGGGTGGCCAGCCCGCCCAGGTCGCCGACGCCGTCGCCATCGCTGTCGGCGAAAGACCGCGGATAGACCTGGTAGAAAACCGCGTCCGACCACCACGGCTCCGGTCGACGAGCGCGTGCGCGAGGAGAGCCGGGGCCCGTCGGCTCGAGCTGCGAGTTGATGTCGGCGCTCATCAAAACGTGGCGTTGACCAGTGAGTGGGCGGCCATTTCCAGGTATGCCAGCAACTCTCGGCGGCGATCATCGTCGAGAGTGTCGGCGTCGATCGAGGCTACAGCGGTGTGCATGCACCGCAACCAGGCGTCGCGCTCGATCGGCGTGATCCGGAAGGGCATGTGCCGCATCCGCAGCCGCGGGTGCCCGCGCTGTTCGGAGTAGGTCCGGGGGCCGCCCCAATATTGCTCGAGGAACATCCGCAATCGGTGTTCGGCACCCGAGAGGTCCTCTTCGGGATACAGCGGGCGCAGTATCTCGTCCTCGGCGACTTGCTCATAGAACCGCGACACGATTGTTTCGAAAGTCTTGGCTCCGCCGACGGCGTCGTAGAAAGTCTCTGGCATCTGATCCATCTCCTCCATTGTGGTGCATCGGTGGTGAGAAGGGCGTCTCCGGCGACGGTCGGCTCTGGGTATTCACCGGATAGACACGGCATGGCCGCGACAATTAGCGTGCGGCCGGCAACGAATCATGGTGGACTGTTGCGCGGAGGATTCATGGCGCAAGGCAAGAAGCGCCGCAGCCACCGTAGTACCGGTGTCGCGGCGGGTATCACAGGACCGCCGACCGCGTCATGCCTGCACAGTGCCGACACCCATCCGCCCAACCGCGCAGAGAGCGCATCGATCTGGAATCGTCGGCGCGTGCTGCTGCTGAACTCCACCTACGAACCGCTCACTGCGTTGCCCATGCGCAGGGCGGTCGTCATGGTGATCTGCGGTAAGGCCGATGTGGTACACGATGATCCCGCCGGCCCGGTCATCCATTCGGCGACCAGCTCAATCATCGTTCCGTCGGTCATCCAGCTGCGAACCTATGTCCGGGTCCCCTACCGGGCGCGCGTCCCGATGACCCGTGCGGCGCTGATGCACCGCGATCGCTTCTGTTGCGCCTATTGCGGGGCAAAGGCCGACACCGTCGACCACGTGGTGCCGCGCAGTCGTGGGGGAGAGCACTCGTGGGAGAACTGTGTGGCGTGCTGCTCCACGTGCAATCACCGCAAGGGCGACAAGTTGCTCACCGAACTCGGCTGGTCACTGCGCCGTAAGCCGCTGCCGCCGACGGGTCAGCATTGGCGGCTCCTGTCCACAGTGAAAGAGCTGGACCCGTCGTGGGAACGGTACCTCGGTGAAGGCGCCGCCTGATTTTCTGCTGTCCTCGCTGCCCTGATTGGCCCTGGGTGGGATACGGTTTGCGTCGTGAACGCTATGGAGATTCATCTCTTGTTCGTCGGAATCCCGCTGTTGCTGGTGATCGTGTTGGCGTTGTTGCTCTTCAGCCGCAAGGGCCCGCACCCCGCAACCTATGAGCTGTCCGAGCGCTGGACCCATCCGCCGATCCTGTGGGCCGCGACCGACGAAGATGTCGGTGGCTCTCACGGCGGGCACGGCTCGTCCGAGTTCTCGGTTGGAGGTGGCGCCAGTGGCACATGGTGACGTTGCGACGATAGAACCTACCGATCTGCCGAAGGGCTGGGTGATCACCAGTAGCGGCCGGATCTCGGGTGTCACCGAGCCCGGGGAACTGTCGGTGCACTATCCATTCCCGATCAAGGACCTCGTGGCTCTGGACGACGCGCTGGTCCACAGCTCGCGGGCGTCCAGGGCGCGCTTCGCGGTCTACCTGGGTGATCTGAGTAGTGACACCGCCGCACGGGCTCGCGAGATCCTGGCGAAGGTGCCCACACCCAACGACGCGGTGTTGATCGCGGTCTCACCCGACCAGTCGGCCATCGAGGTGGTCTACGGCTCAGCGCTGCGGGGTCGCGGTGCCGAATCGGCGGCTCCGCTTGGCGTGGCCGCCGCGTCGTCGGCGTTCGAGCAGGGTCACCTGATTGACGGGCTGGTCAGTGCCGTCCGCGTGATCAGTGCCGGAATTTCGCCCTAACACCAACGGGCGCGCAACGCTGCGCACTGCGGCTACGTCGGCGCACCCGCATACGTGCGCTGACGCTAATCGGCCCCGTCGAATCGCCGGGCCCGCAGCGACCGTTTGACGCCGGCCTGGCCCTCGAGCACCAACCGGCGCAACGCCGGGGGCACCTCGGAGTCCGGGGCGGACAAGAAGTTGTCCGCAGCGGCGATACCTTCTTCGCTGATGTCGGAAGCGGGATAAAGCCCGATCACCACCGATTGCGCGACCTCGCTGGACCGCCGGGCCCACACTCCTGGGATCGCCTGGAAGTAACGCGCGGTGAACGGCTTGAGCAGCTCAGCTTGTCCCGGAGCGGCGATGCCCGCAATGATCGCGCGGCTGGTGGTGTTGGCCAGGGTGTCGTCGTCGACCACGGTGGTGAAGGCGCTTTCCTTGACCTCGCGTTGCGGCCGCGCCGCGCGCGCCTGGGCGGCGTACCGCTTGCCGGTGGCGGTCGGGTCGCGTTGTTCTTCGGCGTCGATCCTCAGCGACTGCGGCCCCTCGGCGTCAATGGCGCCCGCGGTCGCCAGCGCGATCACGATGCGCCAGCGCAGGTCGGTGTCTACGTCCAAACCCGCCAGTCCCAGTTCGGCGGGGTCACCGTCGAGCAGTGCGGCCACGGTTTCGACGTGGCGGGGCGATAGCACGGAACCGCACAGCGCGTTGACGAAGGCCAGCTGATGGTCGGAACCGGCCGCGGCCGCGCGGGCCAATTCCAGCAGCTTGTCGGCGAACTGCGGCCATCCATGCTCGCGGGCCCAGCCCGGCTCGGCGTAGGCGTTCATCGCGGTCTGCGCCTGCATCAGCAGCCGCTGCGCCACGCCGACCTCGGTCTCGGCGTGCACGCCACCGGACACCAGTGACACGAAGTCGCGGGCGCGCAATTCGGCCTCGCGGGTCATTTCCCACGCCGCCGACCACACGAGGCTGCGCGGCAGCGGCTCGGCGATGTCGGCGATGCGCTGCAGCGCGGTCCGCAGCGACTCCGGGTCCAGCCGCAGCGAGCAGTAGGTCAGGTCGTCGTCATTGACCAGAATCAGCTTGCCGCGTGGAATACCCACCAGCGCAGGCACTTCCGATACCGGGCCAGCGACGTCGAGTTCCTCGCGGTGGACCCGGACCAGCTTGCCCGAGCCGCCGGCGACGTCGTCGTCGTAAATGCCCACCGCCAGCCGGTGCACCCGGGTCTCACCCGCGCCCGGCGCGGCTCCGCTCTGCTGCACCGCAAACCGGGTGAAGCTACCGTCCTCGTTGACGTCGAAATCGGGCCGCAGGGTGTTGAGCCCCGTCGTCTTGAGCCACTGCTGGCCCCAGGTCGACAGGTCACGACCGGACGCCTTTTCCAGTGCGGCAATCAGATCGTCGAAAGTGGCATTGCCGAATGCGTGGGTGCGAAAGTAGTCACGCAGCCCGGCCAAAAAATGCTCCAAGCCGACATAGGCTACGAGCTGTTTGAGCACCGACGCGCCCTTCGCGTAGGTGATGCCGTCGAAGTTCACCTCGACGGCAGCCAGGTCGGGAATATCGGCGGCGATCGGGTGGGTCGACGGCAGTTGGTCCTGGCGGTAGGCCCACGATTTTTCGACAGTGGCAAACGTTGTCCAGGCCTCGGTGAACTCGGTGGCTTCGCTTTGGCACAGCACCGACGCGAAGGTGGCGAAAGACTCGTTCAGCCACAGGTCGTCCCACCACTTCATGGTGACCAGGTCGCCGAACCACATGTGGGCCATCTCGTGCAGTACCGTCTCGGCGCGCCGCTCGTAGGAAGCCCGGGTGACCTTGCTGCGGAACACGTAGTCCTCCAGGAAGGTCACCGCACCGGCATTTTCCATCGCACCGGCATTGAATTCAGGCACGAATAGCTGGTCGTACTTGCCGAACGCATAAGGCAGTCCAAAGTGCTTGTGGTAGAACCCAAATCCCTGTTTGGTCTGGGTGAATAACCGCTCAGCGTCCATGTACTTCGCCAGCGAAGCCCGGCAGTAGAGACCCAACGGGATCTCGCCGTGTTCATCGCGGTAGGTGTCCTGCCAGGCGGCATACGGACCGGCGATCAGAGCCACCAGATACGTGCTCATTCGCGGGGTGGTGGCAAAGGTGTGCACCCCGTTGTCCACCGCTTTGTCCAACGTGGTGGCCGCGGCGTTGGAGATCACCTGCCAATGCAGTGGTGCGGTGACCCGCAGGTCGAACGTCGCCTTGAGGTCGGGCTGGTCGAAGCAGGCGAACATGCGCTTGGCGTCGGCGGTCTCGAATTGCGAATACAGATAAGTCTCGCCGTCGACGGGGTCGACGAAGCGGTGCAGACCTTCGCCGGTGTTGGAGTATCGGCAGTCGGCGTCGATGATGACGACGTTGCGGTTGGCCAGGCCGCGCAGCGGGATCCCGGTCGACTCGTCGTAGTCGGAGACGTCCAGTTGTCGGCCATTGAGGCTGGCGCTGCGGACGGTGTCGGCGGCGATGTCAATCACCGTGTCGGCGCCGGCGAGCGCGTCGAACACCACGGTGGTGGTGGATCGGAAGGTCCGTTCGCCGGGGGCGCCGTGCCCGTCCGTCACGTCGAGGTTGATCTGATAGCTGTCGACGGAAATCAGGGCGGCGCGTTCTATTGCTTGTTCGCGGGTGAGATTCGGAAGGGCCACGGGCTCCAACATATCGGCTAGATGGGTTCGGTCGGTTGGCACGGCATTGCCGTAACCCGTGGGAACACTCGCGCCGCGGCCGTGGTTGTGCTGGACGGTGTTTTCGCAGTCACCGAACTTTCCCGGAGAGGATCGCAGTATGCCCGACAAGTCTGTTGCCGATTTCTGGTTCGACCCGCTGTGCCCGTGGGCATGGATCACGTCGCGTTGGATTCTCGAGGTGGAAAGGATCCGCGATATCGAGGTGAATTTCCACGTCATGAGCCTGGCTGTGCTGAACGAAAATCGCGAAGGGCTGCCGGAGCAGTATCGCGAAAACATGAAGCGGGCGTGGGGGCCGGTACGGGTGGCTATCGCGGCGGAGCAGGCTCACGGCGCCGGTGTGTTGGCCCCGCTGTACACCGCCATGGGCAGCCGGATTCACAACGAAGGCAACAAGGACCTCGACGAGGTCATCACCCAGTCGCTGGCTGAGGTCGGTCTGCCTGCCGAACTGGCTGCGGCCGCCACCTCCGATGCCTACGACGACGCCCTGCGCAAGAGCCACCACGCCGGTATGGACGCCGTGGGAGACGACGTCGGCACCCCGACCATTCACGTCAACGGGGTGGCGTTCTTCGGCCCGGTGCTGTCGAAGGTCCCGCGCGGCGAGGAGGCCGGAAAGCTCTGGGACGCGTCCCTGACGTTCGCCGCCTACCCGCATTTCTTCGAGCTCAAGCGGACTCGCACCGAGCGTCCCGAGTTCGACTAGCCTCAGGGCGCTGGCAGCCGGTTGATTTCGAATCGCAGGTGGTCGAAGACGGTGCGCGCGGTGAAGCCGTGTCGGCTAGTGAGCACGATCAGGCATTCGGCTGCGTTCGCCGTTGACATGACCGGACTTCGGTCCCCAGTGAGAGCTGCCGCGATCTGTTCGGTGTCGGCAGCCTTGCCCTGGATGAGCGCGACGAAGACCGACGAGTCGAGGATCACGGCCGTTCACACGTCCGTCGCCGCGTCGTATCCGAGGGCTTGTTCGCGTTCGGACTTGGTGATCGGGGTTCGATCGTGCAGCAGTGGCCAGATCTCGGTTCTGAGGACGTCGAGGAGTTCATCGGCACGGTTTGCAGTGCGGGACTGCGTGATCTCGATCTGGGCGCGCAGTGCATACCGGGGATAGCGTCGATGCGGCTCGGGAGGTGAAGACGTGCGGCGAGTTCATCGGCCAAGCGAATCACCTCTTCATCCTTGACGTTGAATGTCACGGGTATCGGTATCACTCGTCAGGTGTGTGGTACCCGCTGTGCGGGCCTGGGCCTGGGCCTGGGCCTGGGCCTGGGCCTGGGCCTTGGCCGCGGGCAGCGACGGCCTTGCGCCGGGCGTCGGGCACAATGTCGGGCATGCGCGTCTACCTGGGCTCTGACCACGCCGGATTCGAACTCAAGCAGCACGTCATCGAGCACCTCAAGGCGTCGGGACACGAACCGATTGACTGCGGTGCCTTCGCGTACGACGCCGACGACGACTACCCGGCGTTTTGTATAGCCGCCGCGCAGCGGACGGTGGCCGATCCGGGCAGCTTGGGCATCGTGCTGGGTGGATCCGGCAATGGTGAGCAGATTGCGGCCAACAAGGTGCCGGGCGCACGCTGCGCGCTGGCGTGGAGTGTGGAGACGGCGTCGCTGGCTCGTGAACACAACAACGCCCAGTTGATCGGCATCGGCGGCCGCATGCACAGCGTCACCGAGGCGTTGGCGATCGTCGACGCATTTCTGACCGCGCAGTGGTCGAACGCCGAACGCCATCAACGACGAATCGACATTCTCACCGAATACGAGCGCACCCACCAAGCACCACCGGTACCCGGCCGGGGGACCTGAGACCAGGCCCTGAACAAGACCCTGAGACCAGGCAAGGACTGCAGTGCCAGAAGGGCATACGTTGCACCGGTTGGCCCGGCTGCATCAGCGACGTTTCGCCGGTGCTCCGGTCGCGGTGTCCAGCCCCCAGGGCCGCTTCGCCGATTCGGCGGCCGCGGTGGACGGCCGGGTCCTGCGGCGAACCAGCGCCTGGGGCAAACACTTGTTTCATCACTACTCCGGCGGCGGGATCGTCCACGTGCATCTCGGGCTTTACGGAGCCTTCACCGAATGGGAGCGTCCGGCGGCTGATCCTCTTCCCGCACCTGTCGGACAGGTGCGGATGCGCATGGTCGGCGCCGCATTCGGTTCCGACCTGCGCGGCCCGACGGTATGTGAGGTGATCGACGAGAGCCAGGTTGCCGAGGTCGTTGCCCGGCTAGGACCCGATCCGCTGCGCCGGGATGCTGATCCGTCCTGGGCGTGGGCCCGGATCATGAAGTCCCGCAGGCCGATTGGTGCGCTCCTGATGGACCAGACGGTGATGGCGGGGGTGGGCAACGTCTACCGCAGCGAGCTGTTGTTCCGCCACCGCATCGATCCCTACCGGGCCGGGCAGCAGATCACCGAGGCAGAGTTCGCCGCGGCCTGGACCGACCTGGTGGCGTTGATGAAGGTGGGCTTGCGGCGCGGCAAGATCATCGCCGTCTTCCCCGAGCATGACCACGGCGCGCCGTCATACCGGCCCGACCGGCCCCGCACTTACGTCTATCGGCGTGCGGGCGACCCGTGCCGGCTATGCGGGACAACGGTGCGCACCGCCGAGATGGAAGGCCGCAACCTGTTCTGGTGTCCTACCTGCCAGTCGTGACGGCCCATGGCGGCCGGGTCACGTCGGGGACAAGAGACGTTCGCGGCTGCTGTTTCGGCTCTCGGGGCACGCGGGTACTCGTCGCAGTATGAGAGTCTCGTCACGCGTAGCCGCAACGACTTTCGCATTGACCATCGGTTGCGGCCTGGGCGGTTTAGCCGTCGCTCCCGAAATTCAGGCGGCGCCGGCTCCGGTCCCACAGTGGTGGTGTCCGGGCGACTTCTGGGACCCCGGCTGGGGCAACAACTGGGACTGGAACAACTGCCATGACAACTGGCGCGGCCTGGGACCCAACCCGAACGGCGGGCCCGGCTGGGGGCCTGGCCCGGGCGGAGGTGGCGCGCCGGGGCCCGGCCCGGTTGGACCTGCCGGGCCAGGCGGATCTGGAAACGGCGGCCCCGGGGGCGGGCACTGACGCGCGGGTTATCCGGCTAGGTCCGCTCAGCGCGGAGTGACGCCCAGCGTCGCGTAGATCTCGTTGCTCAAAGCGACGCTGCGCGGGTCGGCGTTGGCCTTGCTGGCGTCGTAGCGGTTCATCACGTACGCGTAGCCGATCCCGTGTTCCAGGTCGACAAACCCGAACGAACCGCCCAGGCCGCCGTGGCCGAAGATGCGCGGATTAGGGCCGTTGACGGCACGCTGGTTGAGCATGTAGCCCAACCCCCAGCCGTGATCGGCCACGCGGGGACCCAGGACCAGATCGGTATCGAAGCCGCCCTGCGACACCCGGACCAGATCCATGTGTTCCCGGCTGAGGAGCTTCTCCTGGGCCAGCGCGTTGTAGAACGTCGCCAGCCCAAGTGCTGAGACCAGTCCGTTGGTGCCGGGGAATTCCAGCTCGCGCCACAGCTGCATGTCGTTGTTGCCGACTTCGTCGGCGGGGGCAAATCCCATCGACACCGACAGCGCGGCTTTGGGGTGGTCGTCGAGACTGCCTGGGTGACCGGGGGCCTGCAGATCGGCGAGCATCCCGCGGACCTTGGGCTCGTTCACCATGTCGGCACAGCGATGCTGCTCGTAGCGCGGCAGGCCGATGTGGATGTCGGCGCCGATCGGTTCGGCGATCTCGGTGCGCAGGTACTGGCCGATGGTGCGGCCGGTGACTCGGCGAAATACTTCGCCGAGGATGAAACCGAACGTGGTCATGTGGTAGCCCTGAGCAGTGCCCGGCTCCCACCACGGTGTCGCCGCTGCCAGCTGCTCGCAGACAAAGTCCCAGTCGGTGACCTGCTCCCAGCTCAGTCGCTCGTTCGGTCCGATCACACCGGATCGGTGGCTCAGCACCATGGCCAGCGTCACGGCTTCCTTGCCCGCTTGCCCGAACTCGGGCCAATAGCGGGCCACCGGCGCATGCAGGTCCAGCTCGCCGCGGTCAGCGAGCTGGTGGACGCAGGTGGCCGCCAGTCCCTTGGTCCCGGAGAGCACGTTGGTCAGAGTGTCCTGTCGCCAGGGTCGGCTACCGGCGGCGTCCGCCGAACCGCCCCAGAGGTTGACGACGAGGTCGCCGTCCACCCAAACGGCAACGGCCGCGCCGACTTCGCGGCATGACTCGAAGTTGCGCTGGAAGGCGTCGTGAACTTTGACGAACTCGGGCGCGCATGAGCCTTTGATGTCGGCATTGCACATGGCGCATTCCCCCCGGGTGCAACTAGTTTGAGCGGGCGACGGGAATCGAACCCGCGTAGCTAGTTTGGAAGACTAGGGCTCTACCATTGAGCTACGCCCGCATGTATGAGGTCGAGCGAAACTCTACGTGGTGGCCAAGATCAAATCTAATCGACACAGTTGTGTGACGCGCTTCGCGTGCACTGCCAGGTCCCCGGAGGTCGCTGCGCGGCGGGTGTCGCCGGGCCGTAGGATCGCGAGGTCAGCGCGGGGTGTAGCGCAGCTTGGTAGCGCATCCGCTTTGGGAGCGGAAGGCCGCAGGTTCAAATCCTGTCACCCCGACCAGCCGACCGTCCGGAACGACCATCGAGGAGCACATCCGTGAAGAGCAGCGTCGAGCATCTGAGCCCCACCCGGGTTCGCATCAATGTGGAGGTGCCCTTCGAAGAGCTCGAGCCCGATTTCCAGCGGGCCTACAAGGAGCTGGCCAAACAGGTCCGGCTGCCTGGCTTCCGGCCGGGCAAGGCGCCGATCCGGCTCCTCGAGGCCCGCTTCGGTCGAGAGGCGATGCTGGATCAGATCGTCAACGATGCCCTGCCCAGCCGGTACGGACAGGCGCTGGCGGAATCCGAAATCCAGCCATTGGGGCGGCCCGATATCGAGGTCACACAAAAGGAGTACGGCCAGGATCTGGCCTTCACCGCCGAAGTCGACGTCCGCCCCAAGATCACGTTGCCGGATTTGAGTCAATTGACGGTTTCGGTGGAGCCCATCGCGGTCAGCGACGACGAAGTCGAAGCTGAACTGAAGTCGCTGCGCGTCCGCTTCGGCACCCTGAACCCGGTCGAACGGGCAGTGGCCGTCGGCGACGTTGTCACTATCGACCTTTCGGCAACCGTCGATGGTGAGGAGGTTCCCAACGCCGCCGCTGAGGGCCTGTCCCACGAGGTTGGTTCCGGCCGTCTCATCGCGGGACTCGACGACGCGGTCGTCGGTCTGGCTGTCGAGGAGTCCCGGGTGTTCACCGCCACGCTGGCAGCCGGCGACTACGCCGGCCGGGACGCGGAGGTCACGGTCACCGTCAAGTCCGTCAAGGTGCGCGAGCTGCCCGAGCCCGACGACGAGTTCGCCCAGTTGGCCAGCGAGTTCGACACCATCGAGGAACTGCGGGCCAACCTCCGTGAGCAGGTGCTGCAGGCAAAGCGTGCCCAGCAGGCGGAGCAGGTCCGCAACGCCACGATCGACGCCCTGCTCGAGCAGGTCGACGTGCCGGTGCCGCAGTCCTATGTTCAGGCGCAATACGACAGCGTCATCCATAGCGCACTGAGCGGCATCAACCATGACGAGGCCAGGTTCAACGAGCTGCTCGCCGAGCAGGGCTCGTCGCGCGAGGCGTTCGACGCCGAGGCCCGCAGCGCTTCGGAGAAGGATGTCAGGCGGCAGCTGCTGTTGGACGCACTCGCCGAGGACCTAAAGGTCCAAGTCGGCCAGGAGGCCCTCACCGAGAGGCTGTTGACGACATCGCGGCAGTACGGTGTGGAGCCGCAACAATTGTTCGCCTATCTGCAGGAGAACAACCAGCTACCGTCGATGTTCGCCGACGTTCGACGCGAGTTGGCGGTCCGGGCCGTCGCTCAAGCCGCCACGATCACCGATACCGACGGCAACACGATCGACACCGGCAAGTTGTTCGGCACGAGCCCCGAAACTCCGGAAGAAACCGACGAGCCCGCGGAGGCCCACGAGGATGCCGTGGACGCCGTGGGTGCCGCGGGTATCGCAGACACCGGCGATGCCCGCGGCACCCACGCCGCCGTTGCTGGCCCGGCCGAGACCGCGGCGACCGATACGGCCGATCCGCCCGGCCAAGAACACAGCGCGTGACGCTGTGAGCGAACGCGGCCATTTCAAGGGGTCCGTGAGCGCACACAGCGAGTGCGGTTGGTTAGGGTCGGTTCATACGGATCTCAAGAAAGCAGGTGTCCCACTGTGAGCCAAGTGACTGGCATGCGTTCGAACTCGCAGGGCCTTTCCCTCACGGACTCGGTCTATGAGCGCTTGCTCTCCGAGCGCATCATTTTCCTGGGTTCCGAGGTGAACGACGATGTGGCCAACCGGCTGTGTGCGCAGATCCTGTTGCTCGCTGCCGAGGACCCCACCAAGGACATCTCGCTGTACATCAACTCGCCGGGAGGATCGATCAGCGCCGGGATGGCTATCTACGACACCATGACCTTGGCGCCGTGTGACATCGCCACCTACGCGATGGGCATGGCCGCCTCCATGGGCGAGTTCTTGTTGGCCGCGGGCACCAAAGGCAAGCGCTACGCGCTGCCGCACGCCCGCATCCTCATGCACCAGCCGCTGGGCGGGGTGACCGGAAGCGCGGCCGACATTGCCATCCAGGCCGAGCAATTCGCCGTCATCAAGAAAGAGATGTTCCGGCTCAACGCCGAATTCACCGGCCAGCCGATCGAGCGCATCGAGGCGGACTCGGATCGCGATCGCTGGTTCACCGCTCAGGAAGCCCTGGAATACGGCTTCGTCGACCACATCATCACCCGCGCCGCAAGCGTCACCAATGGAGAAATGCAATGAACCCAGAAATCCAGCCCCAGGCGCGGTACATCCTGCCGTCGTTCATCGAGCACTCCAGCTTCGGCGTCAAGGAATCCAACCCCTACAACAAGCTGTTCGAGGAACGCATCATCTTCCTCGGTGTCCAGGTCGACGACGCGTCGGCCAACGACATCATGGCGCAGCTGTTGGTGCTCGAGTCGCTGGATCCCGACCGCGACATCACCATGTACATCAACTCACCCGGCGGTGGATTCACATCTCTCATGGCGATCTACGACACCATGCAGTACGTACGGGCCGACATCCAGACGGTGTGCCTGGGTCAGGCCGCCTCGGCCGCTGCGGTCCTGTTGGCCGCGGGGACACCGGGCAAGCGGATGGCGTTGCCCAACGCGCGGGTGCTGATCCACCAGCCGTCGCTGTCGGGGGTGATCCAGGGTCAGTTCTCTGACCTCGAGATCCAGGCCGCCGAGATCGAGCGGATGCGCACGCTGATGGAGCACACACTGGCCCGCCACACCGGCAAGGACGCCGCCGTGATCCGGAAGGACACCGACCGCGACAAGATCCTGACGGCGGAAGAGGCCAAGGACTACGGCATCATCGACACCGTCTTGGAGTACCGGAAGCTGTCCGCGCAGAAGGCCTGACGTTTCGCCGAATGTGCCGTCACTGTGAATTGTCGGCAGCGTTTTCGCTGGGATTGCACGCTCGGCGCACGTCGGCAATGTCGGCCGGCCGCACTCGGCAGCACCCGCCGACGATGCGCGCTCCGGCGGCAATCCACCGCGTGGCCAGCTCACTCGAGAATCGCCGAGGGCCCACCCAGCTACGGCGTCGGCGATCCCAATGTTCGCCGCTGTTGGGGTAGACGATCATCGGCTTGCCCACACCGGCGCAGGCTATGGCCGCCAGCACGTCGTCGGGAGCGCAGCAATTGACACCCACGGCGACGATCTCCGGGACGTCGGCAGCCACGGCAAACGCGCCGGGCAGCGGCTGCCCGGCTCGGGTTCGCGTCCCACTGATCGTGTAGCTGAGCCAGGCCGGCACGCCCATTTGGTGCACCAGGTTGACAAGCGCTTCGGCTTCGTCGACATCGGGGATGGTTTCCAGCGCCAGCACGTCCGCGCCGGCAGCGGCCAGCACCTCCAGTCGAGGGCGATGCCAGCTGGTCAGGGCCTTGACGCTGAGCCCGTAGCGACCGCGATATTCGGACCCGTCGGCGAGCGCGGCGCCGTATGGTCCGACCGAGGCGGCGACCCGAAGGTCGGCCCCGCCCACCTCGTCTCGCGCGTTCATCGCAAGTTCAACGCTGCGGCGTAGCAGTGTTGCCGCGTCGTCGCGGCCGATCCCGCGCGCCGCGAACCCCTCGAACGACGCCTGGTAACTGGCGGTCGTGGCGATCATCGCGCCGGCGCGAAAATACGTGGCATGCACCGCGGTGAGTTCCAGCGGCGCGTCGGTCAGCAGCCTTGCCGACCACAAGGGGTCGGCAAGATCATGACCGCGGGCCTCTAGTTCGGTGGCCAGGCCGCCATCGCTGATCACCACGGATTCAGCAGCCAACCCCACAAGGTCACTGTAGGGTGGGCGCTTGGGGTGTGGGCCGCCACTGCGTCTGCCAGTCGACGAGCCTCGGTTGCATAACGACCGCGACACGCCAGAGACACCGATCGCGCGTCTCGGCGAGTGCCGAGCGCCGCAGGGGGATATGTTGCATTTACAAGGCAGAGACAGCAGAGACGGCAGAGACCAACAAAACGAATACCGACGAATTCCTAGGAATATCAAAGACGCTATTCGGCGCCAACAGTCGCGGTGGGCCGCAGCAAGCGGGTAGCGTCGGGGAGTACACGCGGCACGGTAAGACGAACGGCGAACAGGAAGTAGGCCCTCACCATCATGGCGCGCATAGGAGACGGCGGTGACCTGCTGAAGTGCTCGTTCTGCGGGAAGAGTCAAAAGCAGGTCAAAAAGCTGATCGCTGGTCCCGGAGTGTACATCTGCGATGAGTGCATCGATCTTTGCAACGAGATCATCGAAGAGGAACTCGCCGACGCCGACGATGTGAAACTCGACGAGCTACCCAAGCCAGCCGAAATCCGGGACTTCCTCGAGGGCTACGTGATCGGGCAGGACACCGCGAAGCGGACACTGGCCGTCGCGGTCTACAACCACTACAAGCGTATCCAAGCCGGCGAGAAGAACCGCGACTCGCGGCATGAGCCGGTCGAGCTGACCAAGTCCAACATTCTGATGCTCGGGCCGACCGGTTGCGGCAAGACGTATCTGGCCCAGACGCTGGCCAAAATGCTGAACGTCCCATTCGCCATTGCCGACGCCACGGCGCTGACCGAAGCCGGTTATGTCGGCGAAGACGTCGAGAACATCCTTCTCAAGCTGATTCAGGCGGCCGACTACGACGTCAAGCGCGCCGAGACCGGCATCATCTACATCGATGAGGTGGACAAGATCGCCCGCAAGAGCGAGAACCCGTCCATTACCCGTGACGTGTCGGGGGAAGGGGTTCAGCAGGCCCTGCTGAAAATCCTCGAGGGCACCCAGGCGTCGGTTCCTCCGCAGGGCGGCCGCAAGCACCCCCACCAAGAATTCATCCAGATCGACACCACCAACGTCTTGTTCATCGTGGCGGGCGCCTTCGCCGGGCTGGAGAAGATCATCTACGAGCGGGTGGGTAAGCGCGGCTTGGGCTTTGGCGCCGAAGTCCGCTCCAAGGCCGAGATCGACACCACTGACCACTTCGCCGAAGTGATGCCAGAGGATCTGATCAAGTTCGGTTTGATCCCGGAATTCATCGGCCGATTGCCGGTGGTGGCCTCGGTCACCAACTTGGACAAGGAGTCGTTGGTCAAGATCTTGTCCGAACCCAAGAATGCTTTGGTCAAGCAGTACACCCGGCTCTTCGAAATGGACGGCGTGGAGCTGGAGTTCACCGATGACGCGCTGGAAGCCGTCGCCGACCAAGCGATTCACCGCGGCACTGGCGCCCGTGGCTTGCGGGCCATCATGGAAGAAGTGCTGCTGCCGGTGATGTATGACATCCCCAGTCGAGACGATGTCGCCAAAGTCGTGGTCACCAAGGAGACCGTGCAGGACAACGTCTTGCCGACGATCGTGCCGCGCAAGCCGTCCCGCACCGAGCGCCGCGACAAGAGTGCCTAACACCGGCAAGATCGCGACGGATCCGGTCCGCATCCCAAGAACCGAGCCCGCCGCGCCTTAGAACTGCACCCGGAGCGCCGCAGGGCATACACGATTCGTGCCATCCCGGATGCGATTGGTTAGAAAGTGACCAAGACCACAGTTTGGGCTGTTGTCGTACCGCTCGCCGCTCTGACGTCGGCTTTTGCCGAATCGATCGCTTGTTGCCGGCGTTCCGTAACGGCCGGACACGCAGCAACAAGTGTCATACTTGATACCGCCAGTGACACCAAAACGGGAGGTGGGGGAGCTATTCCGACGGCGTAACCTGAAACCGCGCAGGAGTGCTCCACATTTGGGCCTGACCAAGCCTGATTGAAGACAGAAGGCCTGATTGAAGACGGAAGGCGGAGACGTGGATCCGAACGGCAGCGGAGCCGAGTCAGAGTCTCATGCCGTGGCGTCGCACGCCCGGCACGAGCGGCGGCGCCTGGAACATGTCGTCATCCGCTTCGCCGGAGACTCCGGCGACGGGATGCAGCTCACGGGCGACAGGTTCACTTCGGAAGCGGCCATCTTCGGCAATGACCTGGCAACGCAGCCGAACTATCCCGCCGAGATCCGAGCACCGGCGGGCACCCTGCCCGGGGTGTCGTCCTTTCAGATTCAGATCGCTGACTACGACATCCTGACTGCTGGTGACCGGCCGGATGTGCTGGTCGCGATGAACCCGGCAGCGCTGAAGGCCAACATCGGTGACCTGCCACGCGGGGGCATGGTGATTGCCAACTCGGACGAGTTCACCAAGCGCAACCTGATGAAAGTCGGATACGTCACCAATCCGCTAGAGTCCGACGAATTGGACGAGTACGTCGTACATTCCGTCCCGATGACCGCCTTGACCCTCGCGGCGGTGGAAGCGGTCGGCGCGTCGAAGAAAGATGGCCAGCGCGCCAAGAACATGTTCGCTTTGGGCCTGTTGTCGTGGATGTACGGCCGGCCGATACGGACCAGCGAAAACTTCATCAGAGAGAAGTTTGCGCGCAAACCCGACGTCGCCGAGATCAATGTGCTGGCCCTCAAGGCGGGGTGGAATTACGGCGAGACCACCGAGGCCTTCGGCACCACCTACGAAGTTCCGGCGGCGGCCTTGCCGCCCGGTGAATACCGGCAGATCTCGGGAAACACCGCGTTGGCGTACGGGATCGTTGCAGCGGGTCAGCTCGCCAATGCTCCCGTGGTGCTGGGCAGCTATCCGATTACCCCGGCGTCCGACATCCTGCACGAGCTGTCCAAGCACAAGAACTTTAACGTCATCACCTTCCAGGCCGAGGACGAAATCGGGGGCATCTGCGCGGCCCTGGGCGCGGCCTATGGCGGCGCGATTGGCGTTACCAGCACCTCGGGGCCGGGCATTTCGCTGAAGTCCGAGGCGCTCGGCCTGGGCGTGATGACCGAACTGCCGTTGATCGTCATCGATGTGCAGCGCGGCGGGCCGTCGACCGGTCTGCCCACCAAGACCGAGCAGGCCGATCTGCTGCAGGCGTTGTATGGCCGTAACGGTGAGTCGCCGGTAGCGGTCCTGGCGCCGCGGTCACCCGCTGACTGCTTCGAGGTCGCCGTCGAGGCGGTGCGGATCGCTCTTGCTTACCAGACCCCGGTGATCGTTTTGTCCGATGGGGCCATCGCGAACGGCTCAGAACCGTGGCGAATTCCCGACATCACCACCTTCGAGCCCATCGTGCACAAGTTCGCCAAACCGGACGAGCCTTTCCAGCCGTACAACCGCGACCCCGAGACTCTCGCCCGTCAGTTCGCCGTACCCGGCACTCCCGGTCTGGAGCACCGCATCGGCGGGCTGGAAGCGGCCAATGGCTCCGGGGCCATCTCCTATGAGCCGTTGAACCACGACCTCATGGTTCGAATTCGCCAAGCCAAGATTGACGGCATCCGAGTGCCCGATCTCGAAGTGGACGATCCCACGGGGGACGCCGAGCTGTTGTTGATCGGCTGGGGCAGTTCTTACGGGCCGATCGGCGAGGCGTGCCGACGCGCACGGCGCAAGGGCATCAAGGTCGCGCATGCCCACTTGCGGTACCTCAGCCCGTTGCCGGCCAACCTGGGCGACGTGCTGCGACGTTATCCGCAGGTCGTAGCGCCAGAGATGAACCTGGGCCAGCTGGCGCTGGTGCTACGTGGCAAGTACCTGGTCGACATTCAATCGGTCACCAAAGTTCAGGGGTTGTCGTTCTTGGCCGACGAAATTGGCCGAGTTATCCGCGCCGCGTTGGGCGGGACGCTGGCCGAAATCGAGCAGGACAAGACGATGGTCGCCAAATTGGGGGCGGCCCCGATCGGAGCGGGAGCCGTCGAATGATCGGGAGCCGCGATCCGGTGGGGCGCCGCGTGCCGGCGGCGACCAAGCAATGAAGAGGAGCGACGCTCATGACTAGCGTGACCGGCGATCTGGCGGGCACAGACCTCGGACTGACGCCGGGTTTGACCAAGAACTCGCGGGTGCCCACCACGGACCAACCGCAGAAGGCCAAGGACTACACCAGTGACCAGGAGGTCCGCTGGTGCCCGGGATGCGGTGACTACGTCATCCTCAACACCATTCGTAATTTCCTGCCCGAACTCGGACTGCGCCGCGAGAACATCGTGTTCATCAGTGGCATCGGATGCTCCAGCCGCTTCCCGTATTACCTCGAGACCTACGGGTTCCACTCGATCCACGGCCGCGCTCCGGCAATCGCGACCGGGCTGGCGCTGGCCCGCGAGGACCTGTCGGTATGGGTGGTCACCGGCGACGGCGATGCGTTGTCGATCGGTGGCAACCACCTGATTCATGCAATGCGGCGCAACGTCAACATCACGGTTCTGCTGTTCAACAACCGGATCTACGGCCTGACCAAGGGCCAGTACTCACCCACCTCGGAAGTCGGCAAGATCACCAAGTCGACCCCGATGGGTTCGCTGGACACTCCGTTCAACCCGGTCTCGCTGGCCCTGGGTGCCGAGGCGACGTTCGTCGGCCGCGCGCTGGATTCCGACCGTGCCGGGCTTTCTGAGGTGCTGCGCGCTGCCGCCGAGCATCGCGGTGCCGCACTGGTGGAAATCCTGCAGGACTGCCCGATCTTCAACGACGGCTCTTTTGATGCGCTCCGCAAGGAGGGGTCGGAAGAGCGAGTGATCAACGTCCGTCACGGTGAACCGATCGTGTTCGGCGCCAACGGCGAATACTGCGTCGTGAGGTCGCGTTTCAGCCTCGAAGTGGCCAAGACCGCCGACGTGGCTGTCGAGGAGATCGTGGTGCACGACGCCCACGCCGACGACGCGGCTTATGCGTTCGCGCTGTCCCGGCTGTCCGATCAAAACCTCGAGCACACCGTGCTGGGGATCTTCCGCCACATCAGCAGGCCCGCCTACGATGACTCGGCGCGTTCTCAGGTCAGCGCCGCCCGGAGTGCGGTTCCGTCCGACACCGCAGCGCTGCAGGCGCTGCTTCGCGGGCGCGACACCTGGACTGTCGGCTGAAATGGGCGAACAAGTGCCGGGCGCAATGTCACTGGGCGGGGTTGTCCTGGCTGGCGGGGAGTCGCGGCGGATGGGTCGTGACAAAGCCACACTGCCGCTGCCGGGAGTGACCACAACGTTGGTCGAGCACGTGGTCGGTGTCGTGGGACAGCGCTGCGAGCCGGTAATCGTGATGGCTGCACCCGGGCAACCGTTGCCCCCGTTGCAGGCCACGGTCCTGCGCGACGAAGTGCGCGGGCTCGGCCCGTTGCCGGCGACGGGGCGCGGCTTGCGCGCGGCCGCCGCGGCCGGCGCGCGGTTTGCGTTTGTGTGCGCCGTCGACATGCCTTTGCTGACAGTCGAATTGATCGATGACCTGGTGCGCCGCGCGGTGCAGACCAACGCCGAAGTGGTGCTGCCATGGGACGGTCGCAGTCACTATTTGGCCGCGGTTTATCGAACCGAGTTGGCTGATCGGGTTGATGCATTGGTTGCTGCCGGTGAACGCAAGATGAGCGCGTTTGTCGATGCATGCGACGCGCAACGGATCGTCATGCCCGATTCCGGGTCGCTGTCCAATGTCAATACGGCGGCCGAGTTGCGCATACCGGCGCAGCAACGGCGCTGACGGTCAGCTCGTAGGCTCCCCGCGTTACGGGCGCCGTGGTTTTCGGCGCATTTATTGCGGATTTGCTGTTGGTCGAATTTTGATTTATCGAAATTCGATTCTTGCGTGCGAATATCATTTCTGTCTGTTTTCTCATTCAAATGAGATTGGTGCGGGGCTGAGATTGCCTGTTGTTATGTCCGTTTGCTGACCCCGTGAAGTCTAGTTAGCTATGCCGCGTGACGTATGTTGTTGCAGCGCAGGGAAATTCGACGGCCAGCAAGCTGCGTAGTCGTTTCCGGAGCCACCGTCGGCCCTGGGTCGATGCAAGGTGATCAACGAGCGGTACGCCCCCGATCTGTTGCAATCACCAGCTGTGCCGGCTGCGGCTTGCCGGAGACGTGCGATGGCCCACTCCGGCCCCACGTACTGGGTCGTCTCCCGTGAAAGCGGTTAGGGCAACAGCTCTTTGGCTGAGTCATGAGCCGCGTCATGGCCGTCCGATCCTTCTGGCACGGTCGGTTCGCCGCCCGCTCCTTCGACACGACATATGTCGGCGGCGACGAGAAGTTGCGCATCGATGACTTGGGTCACGATGACGCGTTGACGGATCCACCGAATAGCCGGGCGACGGACAGCGGCAAATGCGTGTCGCAGCTCACAAAATCGGCGTGATTCGGCTCACCGTGTCCCCGTCGCCGCCGCTGATCGGTCCCGGCGAGAAACAGCCTTCTGACCTGCGGGGACCATTGTGCGACCACGTCGTGATTCGCTCGTTATAGAACCGAGATATCGGTTGGGCCGGGATGACGAATCCAAATCGTTATCGTACGGTGCGTTTAGTCCGGAAACGGGCAGCAATAAGTAAGCACAATTGAATCCACGGATCCCGCGTGTGAGCGGAGCTGCGGGCGGCGCCAACGAGTACAGCCGTCGCGGCGGCCGGGGATAGAAACCCCGGCGGGCAGTTCGAGCCCTCCGCTGTCGTGCCGAAACGAGACGGCACGCCTCAAAGCAGCAATTCCACCTGGACAGCGCATCCAGCCCACCGCCGTGGGCTGGCTTGCTTTGGCGCGCGCACCGCGAAAGGAACAATGTTGAAGAACGTCCGTAAGACGCTCATCGTTGCCGCGATCACAGGGACGCTCGTGACTGTGCCGTCGGGTACCGCCGCCGCGGATGAGGGCCTCGACCCGAATGCGGCGCCCGGCCCCGATGCGGTGGGCTTCGACCCGAACGTGCCTCAAGGTCCGGACACCTTTGCTCCGGGCGCCCCGGACGACGCACCGGCACCCGAGCTGGTGGGTTTCGACCCGAACGTGCCTCCACCGGCGGTCCCCGACGCCATGATCGCTCCCGTCGACCTGCCGGAGGGGCCGGCCCCGGACGCCGCACCGCCGGCGCCGGAACTAGCGGACTTCGACCCCAACATGGCGCCACCGCCGGCTCCGGATGTCCCGCCTCCGTCGCCGGCGCCCAAGGCGTACAGCGTGAACTGGGACGCCATCGCCCAATGTGAGTCGGGCGGCAACTGGGCGATCAGCACCGGTAATGGCTACTCGGGCGGGCTGCAGTTCACCGCCAGCACCTGGCATGCCAACGGCGGTGCGGGCTCGGCGGCCACCGCCAGCCGTGAGGAGCAGATCCGCGTGGCCGAGAACGTGTTGCGTACGCAGGGGATTGGCGCCTGGCCGGTCTGCGGTCGGCGCGGCTGACCACATCGTTAGGCGATATCGCCGAACTCCGGGTGCCGGGCCTGCGGGCCCGGCACCCGGAGTATTCGGGTCGCATACGGGCTGACTCCCGCACCGCGGGTAGCCTCGGGCCCGTGACCGCACCGCCGCGCGAATTCGACATCATCCTGTACGGGGCGACAGGCTTTGTCGGCAAGCTGACAGCCGCGTACCTGGCTCGAGCCGGCGGGCAGGCGCGGATTGCGCTGGCCGGTAGGTCGACCGAGCGGTTGATCGCCGTTCGCGACTCGTTGGGAGACTCGGCGCGCTCCTGGTCCGTCGTCGTCGCCGACGCCGGGTCGCCCGAGACGCTGAAGCACCTGGCCGCCCGCACCCGAGTCGTCGTCACCACGGTCGGGCCGTACCTGCGCTACGGACTGCCATTGGTGGCCGCGTGCGCCGCCGCCGGCACCGACTACGCCGACCTGACGGGCGAGCCGCCGTTCGTCCGCGAGAGCGTCGACCACTACCACAAGCAGGCCGCCGATACCGGTGCCCGGATCGTGCATGCCTGCGGTTTCGACTCGATCCCGTCAGACCTCAGCGTGTACGCCCTCTATCGCGCCGCGAATGATGACGGCGCAGGGGAACTGGGCGACACGCATTTCGTGGTGCGGTCCTTAGCCGGCGGGCTATCAGGCGGCACCATCGCGTCGCTGTTGGAAGTCCTGCGCGCCGTCTCCGCCGACCCTGAGCTGCGCCGCCAGTTCGCCGACCCGTACACCTTGAGCACCGACCGCGCCGCCGAGCCCGAATTCGGATCGCAGCCCGATCTGCCGTGGCGGCGCGGGAGTCAACTTGCCCCGGAACTGACCGGACTATGGACGGCAGGGTTCATGATGGCACCGACCAATACCAGGATCGTGCGCCGCAGTAACGCCCTGTTGGACTGGGCCTACGGCAGGCGATTCCGATACAGCGAACACATGAGCCTGGGATCGTCACTGCTGGCGCCGGTGGCGTCGGCCGTCATCAGCGGCGTCGGCAACGTGACGACCGAACTGGGCAGCCGCTATTTCCGGTTTCTGCCGCAAAGGTGGGTGGAGCGGGTTGCACCAAAACCGGGAACCGGTCCAAGCGCGGCCAGCCGCGAGCGCGGCTACTACCGGATCGAGACCTACACCACCACAACCTCGGGTGCACGATATGTGGCACGCCTGCGGCAGGACGGCGATCCCGGCTACAAGGCAACGTCGGTGCTGCTGGGGGAGTGCGGCCTGGCGTTGGCATTCGATCGTGACAAGCTCTCGGATCTGTGCGGGGTGCTGACTCCGGCCGCCGCGATGGGGGACGCGTTGCTGGCCCGCTTCCCGGCCGCCGGTGTGTGGTTGGACACCGAGCGGCTGGCCTGACCCGGTGCCGGCGTACGTCTAGGGTCGGAAGAGACGTGGCTTGATATCCGACCCCGAAGGCAGCCCGCACCAATGCCCGGTCTTGACGATCTGTACGCCCGGATCCCAATGTCTGACATCGCGCGCAAGCTGGGTGCCGACGAAGCCGAGGTCGACGCCGCGGTCCACACCCTGGTACCGGTGCTGCTCACCGGACTGCACCAGCATTCCCGCGATCCCGAACACGCCGGCCGCATCGAGTCGGCCGCCAACAGTCATGCCGCGCGTGGTCTGCTCGACGCCGGCGGCGCGCTCGATGTGGTTGACCAGCGTGGCGGAGAACAGGCGGTCGCCACGCTGTTCGCGGGCAATGACAGCGACCAGGTGGCATCGGCGCTGGCCACTGGTGGGGCCGGAAACAGAGAACTGCTGCAGCGGCTGTTGCCGCTCGTGCTCCCGATCGTATTGGCGTACCTGGGTAATCAGCTCCGGCCCGGCGGCGCCCTGCAGGGTGCCACGCTTCAGCACGAGGAAACATCCTCAGGCGGCGGTTTGGCTCAGCTGCTCGGGTGGATGCTGGGGGGCGGCAGCGACGAGACGTCCCTCGGCAGCATGCTGGGTGGTAAGGGGCGCGCGCTGGCCGACATCATCGGCGGGCTGCTCGGCGGCAAGAAGTAACCGGCGCAATCAGTCGACCGGACCGGATAACGAAAGGCAAAGGCATGTCAGACACGCTCGGTGCAGGACAGCGGCTGCAGCAAGGGGATTCGTTGGTCTCCAACAACGGTGCCTACACGTTGACCTTGCAAGAAGACGGCAACCTGGTACTGACCGCTGATGGTGCGCCGGTATGGGCCACGGCGACCGACGGCCAGAACGTGGTGCGTGCCGAGCTGCAGACCGATGGCAATTTCGTCCTGTACACGCCCGAGCGAGCGGTCTGGCACAGCGACACCATGGGCAGCAAGAACGTCAGACTGGTGCTCCAGGATGACCGCAACCTGGTGCTCTACGCAGCCGACGGCCCGGTCTGGTCGGCCGGAACCCAGACCGATACGCCGCCGGCCGATCTGCAGAAGTCTGTTGGCGCGCCGGAGGTGACCGGCACGGCACAGGCAGCCCAGCCGGTCGGGGAAGCGGCGCCCGAGCCCCTCGCACAAGTGGTTGCCGAGGAGCCAGCTCAGCCCGCCCCGCAGACTTATACCGTGGTGTCCGGTGACACCTTGTGGGGCATCGCCCAGCGCTTCTATGGTGACGGCAACAAATACCAAGTGCTGGTCGACGCCAACGCGATACCCAATCCCGACCTGATCCACCCCGGGCAAGTCATCACGATTCCGTGATCGGGGAGTAGCTGCGCATTTGGGCGATTACATCCCCGCACATGGCGGTTCCTAGAATTGACCGGTGACCGCCAGCCCCCGCTCTGATGCCGACCAGTTGCCCAAGACGTGGGACCCGGGTGCGATGGAGGGGGCCATCTACCAGAACTGGTTGGATGCCGGTTATTTCACCGCCGACCCCACCAGCGCCAAGCCTGCCTATTCGATCGTGCTGCCGCCGCCGAACGTGACCGGCAGTCTGCATATGGGCCACGCACTGGAACACACCATGATGGACGCCCTGACCCGCCGAAAACGCATGCAGGGCTACGAGGTGCTGTGGCAACCCGGCACGGACCATGCCGGTATCGCCACTCAGAGCGTGGTGGAAAAGCAGCTGGCGGTCGACGGCAAGACCAAAGAAGACTTCGGCCGGGAGCTGTTCGTCGAGAAGGTCTGGGACTGGAAGCGGGAGTCCGGCGGGGCGATCGGTGGCCAGATGCGCCGGCTCGGTGACGGAGTGGACTGGAGCCGCGACCGGTTCACCATGGACGATGGCCTGTCCCGGGCGGTGCGCACCATCTTCAAGAGGCTCTACGACGCCGGACTGATTTATCAGGCCGAGCGCCTAGTCAACTGGTCGCCGGTGCTCCAGACGGCGATCTCGGACCTGGAAGTCAACTACCTCGACGTCGAGGGCGAGCTGGTGTCGTTCCGATACGGCTCGCTCGACGACTCACAACCACACATCGTGGTGGCCACCACCCGGGTAGAGACCATGCTCGGCGACACTGCCATCGCGGTACATCCCGACGACGAGCGCTACCGCCACCTGGTCGGCACCGGCCTGCCGCACCCGTTTGTCGACCGGCAGCTGATCGTCGTCGCCGACGAGCACGTGGATCCCGGATTCGGCACTGGCGCAGTCAAAGTCACGCCCGCTCACGACCCGAACGACTTCGAGATCGGAATGCGGCACAACCTGGCGATGCCCTCGATCATGGACGTCAAGGGCAGGATTGCCGACACCGGAACACAATTCGACGGCATGGATCGATTCGAAGCACGGGTCGCGGTGCGCGAGGCACTTGCCGCCCAAGGCCGTGTCGTCGAGGAGAAGCGCCCTTACCTGCACAGCGTCGGACATTCCGAGCGTAGCGGGGAACCGATCGAACCGAGGCTGTCGCTGCAGTGGTGGGTCCGGGTGGAGTCGCTGGCCAAGGCGGCCGGCGACGCGGTGCGCAACGGCGACACGGTGATTCATCCCGCCAGCCTGGAGCCGCGCTGGTTCGCCTGGGTCGACGACATGCACGACTGGTGTATCTCCCGACAGCTGTGGTGGGGACACCGCATTCCGATCTGGTACGGGCCCAACGGCGAAAAGGTGTGTGTTGGACCGGACGAGACACCGCCGGAGGGTTGGGAGCAGGACCCCGACGTGCTGGACACCTGGTTCTCCTCGGCGCTGTGGCCATTTTCGACGCTGGGCTGGCCCGAAAAGACTGCGGAGTTGGACAAGTTTTATCCGACAAGCGTTCTGGTCACCGGTTACGACATCTTGTTCTTCTGGGTGGCGCGGATGATGATGTTCGGCACGTTCGTCGGCGGCGACGACGCCATCACCCTCGACGGCAGCCGAGGCCCCCAGGTGCCCTTCACCGATGTGTTCCTGCACGGGCTGATTCGTGACGAGTCCGGCCGCAAGATGAGCAAGTCCAAGGGTAACGTCGTCGACCCACTGGACTGGATCGACGAGTTTGGAGCGGACGCATTGCGGTTCACGCTGGCCCGCGGCGCCAGCCCCGGGGGCGATTTGGCGGTGGGCGAGGACGCCGTTCGCGCGTCGCGCAACTTCAGCACCAAGCTGTTCAACGCGACCCGCTACGCCCTCCTCAACGGTGCGGTGCCGGCGCCCTTGCCGCCGCCGGCGCAGCTGACCGATGCCGACCGCTGGATCTTGGGACGGCTGGAAGAGGTTCGCACCGAAGTGGATTCGGCCTTCGACAGCTACGAATTCAGCCGCGCCTGCGAAGCGTTGTATCACTTCGCCTGGGATGAGTTCTGCGACTGGTATGTCGAGCTGGCGAAAACCCAGCTTGCCGAGGGGCTCTCACATACCACGGCCGTTCTGGCGGCGGTGTTGGACACGCTGCTTCGGCTGCTGCATCCGGTGATTCCGTTCGTCAGCGAAGCGCTGTGGCAGGCGTTGATCGATGACGAGACTGGCAGCGAGTCCTTGGTAATCGCCGAGTGGCCGCAGCCCTCCGGCATCACGATGGATCCCGTTGCCGTGCAGCGCATCAGCGATATGCAGAAGCTGGTGACCGAGGTCCGACGATTCCGCAGCGATCAGGGTCTGGCCGATCGGCAGAAGGTGCCGGCGCGGCTGGCCGGTGTCGACGAGTCGGAGCTGACGACTCAGGTGGCTGCTGTGACATCGCTGGCGTGGCTCACCGCTGCGGGTCCGGATTTCCGCCCTTCGGTGTCATTGGAGGTTCGGCTGAGCCGCGGGACGGTTGTCGTCGAACTCGATACCTCCGGCACGATCGACGTGGCCGCTGAGCGCCGTCGTCTGGAAAAGGAATTGGCCGCCGCGCAAAAGGAGCTCGCGTCAACCGGCGCCAAACTGGCGAACGCGGAGTTTTTGGCCAAGGCACCCGAAGCTGTCGTCGACAAGATCCGCGACCGGCAGCGGCTGGCGCAAGAGGAAACCGATCGCATCACAGCCAGACTGGCTGCACTGCAATGAGTTTCGAGCAGCTCGACCAGCCTTCCGGCGGTGAGGCCCCCACGCCTGACGAGATCGCGTCCCTGTTGCAGGTCGAGCACCTGTTGGACCAGCGCTGGCCGGAGACTCGCATTGAGCCGAGCCTGACCAGGATCAGCGCGTTGCTGGACCTGCTCGGTTCACCGCAGCTCAGCTATCCCTCGATTCACATCGCCGGCACCAATGGCAAGACTTCGGTGGCGCGGATGGTCGACTCCCTGGTTACCGCATTGCAGCAACGCACCGGACGAACCACCAGCCCGCATCTGCAGTCGGTGGTCGAACGGATTTCGATTGACGGAAAGCCCATCAGCCCGGCGCGGTACGTGGCGACGTACCGAGAAATCGAGCCGTTCGTGCAGATGATCGATCAGCAGTCTCAGGCCGCGAACGGGCCGGCAATGAGCAAGTTCGAGGTGCTCACCGCGATGGCCTTCGCCGCGTTCGCCGACGCACCCGTCGACGTCGCGGTGATCGAGGTGGGCATGGGTGGTCGATGGGACGCCACCAACGTCATCAACGCGCCCGTGGCCGTGATCACCCCGATCAGCAGGGACCATGTCGACTACCTCGGTCACGACATCGCCGGGATCGCGGGTGAAAAGGCGGGCATCATCCGTCGGGCCGCCGAGGGCTCGCCCGACACGGTGGCGGTCATCGCGCGCCAGCGCCCGGAAGCCATGGAAGTGCTGCTGGGTCAGGCAGTGCGCGCTGACGCCGCGGTCGCACGGGAGGATTCGGAGTTCGCGGTGTTGGGCCGCCAGGTCGCCGTCGGTGGTCAGGTGCTGCAATTGCAGGGCCTCGGCGGGGTGTACTCCGACATCTATCTGCCGCTGCACGGTGAACACCAGGCGCACAACGCGGCGGTGGCACTGGCCGCGGTCGAGGCCTTCTTCGGAGCGGGGGCACAGCGTCAGCTCGACGTCGAGGCGGTGCGCGCCGGCTTCGCCGCGGCCACCAGTCCCGGCCGGCTGGAGCGCATGCGCAGCGCGCCGACGGTGTTCATCGACGCCGCGCATAATCCGGCCGGGGCAATGGCGCTGGCGCAGACGCTGGCCGGCGAGTTCGACTTCCGGTATCTGGCCGGAGTGGTCAGCGTGCTGGCCGACAAGGACGTGCACGGCATTCTGCAGGCCTTGGAGCCGGTGTTCGATTCCGTCGTGGTGACCCACAACGGCTCACCACGGGCGCTGGATGTCGAGTCGCTGGCGACCGCGGCCCGGGAGCCGTTCGGCGCCGATCGGGTGTTCACCGCCGCGAATCTGCGTGATGCCATCGATACGGCAACGGCACTGGTCGATGAGGCGGTTGCGGCGGGAGCCGACGTGGGTTCGTTCTCCGGTTCCGGGATCGTCGTCACCGGATCGGTCGTCACCGCCGGAGCCGCCCGCAGTCTGTTTGGACGTGACCCGGAATGAGCGGCCAGTCGCACGAGCCGGCAGACACACCGCGAGCGGACCCGTGGCAGAGCTTCGGTGCGGTCATGGCCGTGACACTGCTGCTCGAGGCGATCGTGGTGCTGCTGGCCATCCCCGTGGTGGGGGCAGTGGGCGGCGGGCTGAGTTCGGCGTCGCTGACTTATCTGATCGGGCTGGCGGCAGCATTGATCCTGCTTGCCGGGCTGCAACGCAAACCGTGGGCGATCTGGGTGAACCTCGGCGTGCAGCTGGTGCTGCTCGCCGGGTTCGCCGTGTATCCGGGCGTCGGCTTCATCGGTGTGCTGTTCACCGGGGTTTGGGTGTTGATCGCTTACTTCCGATCCGAGGTCCGCAGGCGCGAGCGACGGGAAGCGCCGCCGTCGGGCTAAACGGGGTCACGGGTGCCAGGTGGGCATTCGGCCCGCCGGTGACCTACTGTTAGCCACCGTGACTGAACGGACTCTCGTACTGATCAAGCCCGACGGTGTGCAACGCCAACTGATCGGCGAGATCATCAGCCGCATCGAGCGCAAGGGCCTGACCATCGCGGCGCTGGAGCTCAGAAACGTCAACGACGAGCTCGCCGGCCGCCACTACGCCGAGCACGAAGGTAAGCCATTCTTCGGTTCCTTGCTCGAGTTCATCACGTCGGGGCCGGTCGTGGCCGCCGTTGTGGAGGGGCCGCGAGCAGTCACGGCGTTTCGTCAACTCGCCGGTGGCACTGACCCGGTCGACAAGGCCACGCCGGGCACCATCCGGGGTGATTTTGGTTTGGAAACCCAGTTCAACCTGGTGCACGGCTCCGACTCGATCGAGTCGGCGCAGCGCGAAATCGCGCTCTGGTTTCCCAGCGCTTAGCCGGTGATGAGCCGGTGATGAGCCGGTTTCGCCGGTATGCAGCTCAGACCGGGGTGATCCGGCCGAGTGATATGGGATACTGACTGCGGGTGAACGTCGTCGGACCGGCGTCGAACACCCGAATGAAGACTTCGGCAAGCGCGACCATCGCCATCCGATGGGGCGCGGCGTGTCAAGCCGTCATTCAGCACGGCGCCGAGTTCGCTCGCCCGAGCGGCTCGGAGCAAGACCATCACAAGCCCGGGAGAAGTGACCCGGGCACATAGCGGAGCCCTCGCGTGGCCGCGTCGAAACGACGCGCCCGGGGGCTTGAGGAGAATACGTGGTAGACGGTGCCCCATCTTCAGACCCAAGAGACCCGACACAGCGTGAGGAACTGCCGGACCGCCTGAGAGTCCATTCACTGGCACGAACGCTGGGAACCAGCAGCAGGCGGGTGCTTGACGCCCTGAACGCGCTGGACGGGCGAATCCGCAGCGCACATTCGAGCGTGGACCGGGTCGATGCCGTCCGGGTGCGCGACCTACTAGCCGAACGGCCCTCCGAAGGACCCTCCGACGAAACGGAACACGCCGCGCCCGGTGTCGGCGAGGCGGCTGCTGCGCCCGAGGAATCCGAGGCGCCCCCGGAACCCGAATCCCGGCTGCTGCTGGAAACGCATGAGACGGTGCAGGTCGTCGAGACGTGGGTGGAGCGGCCCCACTACCTGCCCCTGTTTGTCGCGCCGCAGCCGATTCCCGAGCCGAGCGATGACGACGACACCGACGACACCGACGACACCGACGATATCGACGATATCGACGACACCGCCGAAGACTCAGACGACGAGCAAGAGCAAATCGACCGGCCGAGCGGCCGGCGCCGCCGACGCGGCCGTCGTGGTCGTGGCCGCGGACGTGGCGAACAGGGCGGATCCGACGGGCTCGGCCACGCCGGTGACGACGGTGATGAGGTCGAGCAGAAGACGGATGCGGATTCCGGGCGAAGCGATGACGACGGCGATCAAGACTCCGATGACACCGACACCGACGCCGGCGACGAAGACAACGGTTCGGCAGAGGGCGGCAGCCGTCGTCGCCGGCGGCGCAGACGGCGCAAGTCGGGTTCCGGAGATGACGGTGACGAGGGCCCGTCGCCCGATGATCCGCCCAACACCGTCGTGCACGAGCGCGCGCCGCGCAACGGGGGCGGTTCCGGAGACGGCGAATCCAGCGGTAACGAGATCAAGGGCATCGACGGCTCCACCCGGCTGGAAGCCAAACGGCAACGCCGCCGGGATGGCCGCGATGCCGGCCGGCGTCGCCCACCGGTACTGACCGAGGCCGAATTCCTGGCCAGGCGTGAAGCCGTCGAGCGCGTGATGGTGGTGCGTGACCGGGTCCGCACCGAGCCGCCGCAGCCGGGTGCCCGCTACACCCAGATCGCCGTGCTGGAAGACGGGATCGTCGTCGAACACTTCGTGACGTCGGCGGCTTCAGCTTCTCTGGTGGGCAACATCTACCTGGGCATTGTGCAGAACGTGCTGCCATCGATGGAGGCCGCCTTCATCGACATCGGTCGTGGCCGCAACGGGGTGCTCTATGCCGGTGAAGTCAACTGGGATGCCGCGGGTCTGGGCGGGGCGGACCGCAAGATCGAACAAGCCCTCAAACCTGGTGACTACGTCGTCGTTCAGGTCAGTAAGGACCCGGTAGGCCACAAGGGTGCACGGCTGACCACGCAGGTGTCGTTGGCCGGCCGCTATCTGGTCTATGTGCCGGGCGCGTCGTCGACTGGGATCAGTCGCAAGCTGCCCGACACCGAGCGTCAGCGACTCAAGGAGATCTTGCGTGAGGTGGTGCCGTCCGACGCGGGGGTGATCATCCGCACCGCGTCCGAGGGGGTCAAAGAGGGCGACATCCGCGCCGACGTCACCCGGTTGCAAGAGCGCTGGCAGCAGATCGAAGCCAAAGCTGCCGAGGTCAAGCAAAAGGCGGCCGGCGCTGCGGTGGCGCTCTACGAAGAGCCGGATGTGCTGGTCAAGGTTATTCGCGACTTGTTCAATGAGGATTTCGCCGGGCTCATCGTTTCCGGTGACGAAGCCTGGACCACGATTAACGACTACGTGAATTCCGTTGCGCCCGATCTGGTTTCGAAGTTGACCAAATACGAGCCGGCGGAGCTTTCCGGGGGCCAGCCGCCGCCCGATGTGTTCGCGGTGCATCGTATCGACGAGCAGCTGGCCAAGGCGATGGACCGCAAGGTGTGGCTGCCGTCGGGCGGGACGCTGGTGATCGACCGGACCGAGGCCATGACGGTGATCGACGTCAACACGGGTAAGTTCACCGGCTCTGGGGGCAATCTCGAGCAGACCGTCACCAAGAACAACCTGGAGGCGGCCGAAGAGATCGTGCGTCAGCTGCGGTTGCGTGACATCGGCGGCATCGTCGTCATCGACTTCATCGACATGGTGCTGGAATCCAACCGCGACCTGGTGCTGCGGCGGCTGACCGAGGCGCTGGCCCGCGACCGCACCCGTCACCAGGTGTCCGAGGTGACCTCGCTGGGCTTGGTGCAGCTGACCCGCAAACGTCTGGGAACCGGCCTGATCGAGGCCTTCTCGACATCGTGTCCCCAGTGCAGCGGTCGCGGGATCCTGGTGCAGGCCGATCCGGTGGATTCGGGAGCGGCGCCCGGGCGAAAGTCGGACTCCGGGGGCCGGCGCAACAGGCGATCGAAGAAGAGTCGCGCCGAAGAGCCCGGTGAGAAAGCGATCGTGGCCAAGGTCCCCGCTCACGCTCCCGGCGAGCATCCGATGTTCAAAGCGATGGCCGCAGGCTCGTCCCTGGGGCCGGATCGCGGGGACGGCGAACCCGAGGAGTCCGGCGCGGAACTCGCGGTTGGGGTCGTCGAAGAGACCGCGATAGGGGTCTCCGACGACATAGCTGACCTCGACGACAACGGCGAGTCCGGCGACTCCGACGAGATCGAAGACTTCGAGGACACCGACACCGACGAAGACACCGACGAAGACACCGACGAAGACGGTGACGAGGACGGTGACGAAGATACCGACGAGGACGGCGACGAAGACAGCGACGAGGATGAAGAGCTCGATGACGAGGAGCTCGATGACGACGACGAGCTCGATGACGACGACCTGGGCGACGACGACCTCGATGACGATCTCGACGTCGACGATTCCGACACCGACGATGAGGACATCGATTCCGAGCCCGGGGACAGCGCCGACGGCCCGCCTGGTCCCGTCGGGATGGCCTCGTTGCCGGAACGTCCGCGTCGGCGACGGGCGGCGGGCAGGCCGGCCGGCCCGCCGATCCATGTGGACTGAACGCTACAACTGCGCGCCGGTTTGACCCTGTAGCTGCTGGTCACGTAACCTGGGTCAGTTGTCGGCAGGCTGCCAGCCTACGACGGCGATACGGTCCAATCGCGCCTCCGGTGGCGCTGTGTGCCGAATCGCGAACCAGACCCGCACGCGTAAGCAACCGGTGGCGCGTGCCCGCAAATGTAAGCGCGACAACGAGCAGAGGTGCACCCACGATGGCGACCTACGCAATCGTCAAGACCGGCGGAAAGCAATACAAGGTTGCCGTCGGAGACGTGGTCAAGGTCGAGAAGCTCGAATCCGACCCCGGGGCGAACGTGTCGCTGCCGGTCGCCCTGGTCGTCGACGGGGCCACCGTCACCACCGATGCCAAGGCACTGGCCAAGGTCGCGGTGACCGGCGAGGTGCTCGAGCACGTCAAGGGTCCCAAGATCCGTATCCACAAGTTCAAGAACAAGACCGGTTACCACAAGCGGCAGGGCCACCGTCAGCAGCTGACGGTCCTGAAAGTCACCGGCATCAAATAGCGGAGGCGACAAATGGCACACAAGAAGGGCGCTTCCAGCTCGCGCAACGGTCGTGACTCGGCCGCGCAGCGGCTGGGTGTCAAGCGGTTCGGCGGCCAGGTCGTCCAGGCCGGTGAGATCCTCGTTCGCCAGCGTGGCACCAAATTTCATCCCGGCATCAATGTCGGCCGCGGCGGGGATGACACGCTGTTCGCCAAGGCGGGCGGTGCGGTCGAGTTCGGCATCAAGCGTGGGCGCAAGACCGTCAACATCGTGCCGCAGTCCTAAGCGCTTCCCGCGCGTAACGCAGGGGCGGTCACACGGGCTTTTGTCCGCCTTGGTGTTACATCCGAAGGATTGGTAGCCGATGCCTCGGTTCGTCGATCGAGTCGTCGTGCACGTGCGGGCGGGTTCGGGCGGTAACGGCTGCGCCTCGGTTCATCGGGAAAAATTCAAGCCGCTGGGCGGTCCCGACGGCGGCAACGGCGGGCGCGGCGGCAGCATCGTCTTCGTGGTGGACTCGCAGGTGCACACCCTGCTCGACTTCCATTTCCATCCCCACATCAACGCGCCATCGGGCAAACCCGGCATGGGCAGCAACCGCGACGGCGCCGCGGGCACCGACCTGGAGGTCAAGGTGCCCGACGGCACCGTTGTGCTGGACGAAACCGGGCGGTTGCTGGCCGATCTGGTCGGTGCCGGCACCCGCTTTGCGGCCGCCGCTGGTGGCCGCGGAGGGTTGGGCAACGCCGCGCTGGCGTCGCGTGCCCGCAAAGCACCGGGGTTCGCCTTGCTCGGCGAACCCGGACAATCGCGGGATCTCACCCTCGAACTCAAGACCGTTGCCGACGTCGGACTCATCGGGTTCCCGTCGGCCGGGAAGTCGTCGCTGGTGTCGGTCGTTTCGGCGGCCAAACCCAAAATCGCCGACTACCCGTTCACCACCCTCGTGCCCAACCTCGGGGTGGTTTCGGCGGGCGAACACGCATTCACGGTGGCCGACGTGCCCGGCTTGATCCCGGGCGCGGCCCAGGGCCGCGGGCTGGGCCTGGATTTCCTGCGGCACATCGAGCGCTGCGCGGTGCTGGTACATGTTGTGGACTGCGCGACCAACGACCCCGGCCGCGACCCGATCTCCGACATCGACGCGCTGGAAGCCGAACTTGCGGCTTACACACCCACGTTGAGGGGTGATTCGGTGTTGGACGATCTCACCGAACGGCCCCGGGCGGTGGTGCTCAACAAGATCGACGTCCCCGAGGCCCGCGAACTGGCCGAGTTCGTTCGCGACGAGATCGCCCAGCGCGGTTGGCCGGTCTTCCTGGTGTCCACCGTCACCCGGGAAAACCTGCAGCCGTTGATCTTCGGGCTGTGGCACATGATGGCGCGGTACAACGCCGCACGGCCTCAGGTGGTGCCGCGACGGCCGGTGATTCGCCCCGTGCCCATCGACGACAGTGGTTTCGAGGTGCGGCCCGACGGACACGGCGGTTTCGTGGTGACCGGTGCCCGGCCCGAGCGCTGGATCGGCCAGACCGACTTCGACAACGACGAGGCCGTCGGCTATCTCGCGGACCGCCTGGCGCGCCTGGGTGTCGAGGACGAGTTGTTGCGGCTAGGTGCTCAGCCAGGGTGTGCGGTGACGATCGGTGAGATGACCTTCGACTGGGAGCCGCAAACTCCCGCGGGCGGTCACGTCACGATGTCAGGCCGGGGCACCGACGCGCGTCTGGAGCGCAACGAGCGGGTCGGCGCCGCCGAACGCAAGGCGGCCCGCCGGCAGCGACGTGAACGCGGTGAGAGCTGATGACCAGTGCCCACCGGGAAGCCATCCGGGCCGCACGCAGCCTCGTCGTCAAGGTCGGCACGACGGCGCTGACCACCCCGTCCGGCATGTTCGACGCCGGCCGGCTGGCCGACTTGGCCGACGCTATCGAGGCGCGGATGAAGGCGGGCACCGACGTCGTCATCGTATCTTCGGGCGCGATCGCCGCCGGCCTCGAGCCACTCGGATTACCCCGCCGCCCAAGGGATTTGGCGACCAAGCAAGCTGCGGCCAGTGTGGGGCAGGTGGCGCTGGTGAACTCGTGGAGCGCGGCGTTCGCCCGCTACGGGCGCACAGTCGGGCAGGTGCTGCTGACCGCCCACGATATTTCCATGCGGGTGCAGCATACCAACGCCCAGCGCACCCTGGACCGGTTGCGGGCACTGCATGCGGTGGCGATCGTCAACGAGAACGACACGGTGGCCACCAACGAAATCCGTTTCGGTGACAACGATCGGCTCTCGGCCCTGGTAGCCCACCTGGTGGGTGCCGAGGCGCTGGTGCTGCTGTCCGACATCGACGGCCTCTACGAGGCGGACCCGCGAAAACACCAGGGGGCGCGGTTCATTCCCGAGGTGTCCGGTGTCGCCGATCTGGACGGGGTTGTCGCCGGGCGCAGCAGTCACCTCGGTACCGGCGGGATGGCGTCCAAGGTCTCGTCGGCGCTACTGGCAGCCGATGCGGGGATGCCGGTGCTGCTGGCCCTCGCAACGGACGCGGCGACGGCGCTCAGCGACGCGTCGGTGGGCACTGTCTTCGCGCCGCGTCCGGGGCGCATGTCGGCGCGGCGGTTCTGGGTACGGTATGCCGCCGAGGCCGCGGGCTGGCTGACCCTGGACTCGGGTGCGGTGCGGGCCGTCGTGCGGCAGCGCCGGTCGCTGCTGCCGGCTGGCATCACCGCGGTATCGGGCAAGTTTTTCGCCGGTGACGTTGTCGAACTCCGTGGACCCGATGCGGCCACCGTGGCCCGCGGTGTGGTTGCCTACGACGCGGCCGAGCTTGCCTCGATGATGGGCCGGTCCACCTCGGAGTTGCCCGGTGAACTGCGCCGGCCCGCGGTGCATGCCGACGACTTGGTGCCCGTTTGACCTGAGGTGGCCTAAGCACCTCTGAGAGACAGCCACGATGTGTTCGTGCGTCCAGAGCGCTTCGAGCTAGGCCGTAGTCCCAAGCCGCACGCGGGTTTCGGAGGGTGGCGCGTGCACTTTTGCCTGGGGGCTCATGTGGCCAGGACGCAGCTACACGCCATTTTCGGTGAGCTGTTGCGTCAAATGCCCGACATCCAGAAGCGGTGCCGGCCTAGGCCGGGCAGCTTCGTGCACGCTTATCCGCACCATGCTCGGCATCTTCTGCTGGGCGGCCGGTCGCCAGCTCAGCGGCCAACCCGGTCAGCGTCTCCGAGCAGCCGCCGTCGATCTTCAGCCTGGCCGCGTCGTCGCCGCGGGTAGGTCCACGGTTGACGACGGCGATCGGGATCGCGAGGGCCGCGGCGCGGCGCACGAATCGGTAGCCGGAGTACACCGTCAGCGACGAGCCGGCGACCAGCAGGGCCTCGGCCCGATCAACCAGTGAGTAGGCTTGAGCCACAAGTTTTTTGGGCACGTTTTCGCCGAAGTAGACGATGTCGGGTTTGAGTATTCCGGTGCAGCACGGGCAATCGAGGTAGCGAAACGATGCGGTGTCTGCGGCCGAGGCGATGACGGCGTCCGCGTCGGGAGCCACCGCCAATCCGCCGACCGCCGCGGCGCGCTCGATGAACCCGGGGTTGAGCGCTTCCAGCTGCTGGGCCAGCGCGGCCCGGCTCATGGTGTAACCGCAACTCAGGCAGACCACCTGCGCATAGGTGCCGTGCAGATTGACCACGTCGCGGCTGCCGGCCTTGGTGTGCAGCAGATCGACGTTCTGGGTGATCACGCCCGACACCACCCCGGCCCGCTCCAAGGCGGCCAATGCCCGATGTCCGGCATTGGGCACGGTGTCGTCCATGTGCCGCCAGCCGCAGTGATTGCGTGCCCAGTATCGCCGGCGAAACGCCGGATCCGAGGTGAACTGGCCGATGGTCATGGGATTGCTCGGCGGTGAGTCGGGTCCTCGGTAATCGGGTATGCCCGAGTCGGTGGAAATCCCCGCGCCCGTGAGCACCGCGACCCGGCGACCGGCCAGTAGCGCGACGAGTTCGGGGGATTCCACCCAACCGAGGGTAGGGCTCCGCTAACACCCCGTCACCCGATCCAGATGGCGATACCGCGACAATGGAGGGCAATGAGCTTCTATTCCGCATACCGGCACGGGTTCGTGCGCGTCGCCGCGTGCACGCACCACACCACCATCGGCGATCCCGAGGCCAACGCCGCCTCGGTGTTGGGCCTGGCCCGCCAGTGCCACGACGACGGCGTTGCCCTGGCGGTGTTTCCGGAACTGACGTTGTCCGGCTATTCGATCGAGGACATCCTGCTGCAGGATGTCTTGCTCGAGGCCGTCGAGGATGCACTGCGCGACGTGGTGGCGCACTCCGCCGACCTGCTGCCCGTCCTGGTGGTCGGTGCGCCGCTGCGCTATCGGCACCGCATCTACAACACCGCGGTCGTTGTCCATCGCGGCCGCGTGCTGGGTGTGGTTCCGAAGTCCTACCTGCCCACCTACCGGGAGTTCTACGAGCACCGCCAGGTCGCGGCCGGCGACGACGAGCGCGGCAGCATGCGGATCTGCGGATCGGATGTGCCGTTCGGGCCGGATCTGCTCTTCATCGCGTCGGACCTGCCCGGCTTCGTCCTGCACGTGGAGATCTGCGAGGACATGTTTGTCCCGGTCCCGCCCAGCGCCGAGGCGGCTCTGGCGGGTGCGACCGTATTGGCCAACCTGTCCGGAAGCCCGATCACGATCGGGCGCGCCGAGGACCGCTGCTTGCTGGCCCGGTCCGCGTCGTCGCGTTGCCTGGCGGCCTATGTCTATGCCGCGGCGGGAGAGGGCGAGTCGACGACGGACTTGGCGTGGGACGGCCAGACGATGATCTGGGAGAACGGGGTGCTGCTGGCGCAATCCGAGCGTTTCCCCAAGGGCGAGCGCCGTTCGGTCGCCGACGTGGACACCGAGTTGCTCCGCTCGGAGCGGCTGCGGATGGGCACCTTCGACGACAACCGGCGCCATCACCGGGCAGCAGTGGAGTCGTTCCGGCGCATTGAGTTCCGCGTCGATCCGCCCACCGGTGACATCGGGTTGCGGCGGAACGTCGAGCGGTTCCCGTTCGTGCCGGCCGATGCGCGACGGCTGCAACAGGATTGCTACGAGGCCTACAACATCCAGGTATCCGGTCTGGAACAGCGGCTGCGGGCACTGCACTACCCGAAGGTGGTCATCGGCGTCTCCGGGGGCCTGGACTCCACACACGCGCTGATTGTCGCGGCCCGCGCGATGGACCGCGAAGAACGCCCGCGCAGCGACATTCTGGCGTTCACCCTGCCCGGCTTCGCCACCGGCGAGCGCACCAAGACCAACGCGGTCAAGCTGGCGCGGGCGCTGGGGGCCACGTTCGAGGAAATCGATATTCGCGACACTGCGGCGCTGATGCTCAACGAGATGGGTCATCCGTTCGCGCGCGGTGAAAAGGTCTACGACGTCACATTCGAGAACGTGCAGGCCGGTCTGCGCACCGATTACCTGTTCCGCATTGCCAACCAGCGCGGCGGAATCGTCCTGGGCACCGGCGATCTGTCCGAGCTGGGGCTGGGCTGGTCGACATACGGTGTCGGCGACCAGATGTCGCACTACAACGTCAATGCCGGGGTGCCCAAGACGCTGATCCAGCATCTGATCCGCTGGGTCATCACCTCGGGTGAATTCGACGAGCACGTGGGCGAGGTGCTGCAGTCGGTGCTCGACACCGAGATCACCCCGGAGCTGGTTCCCAGCGGCGAAGAGGAGGAGCTGCAGAGCAGCGAAGCGAAGGTCGGACCCTTTGCTCTGCAGGACTTCTCGCTGTTCCACGTGTTGCGCTTCGGGTTCCGGCCGTCGAAGATCGCGTTTCTGGCCTGGCATGCGTGGCATGATTCCGAACTCGGCACGTGGCCGCCCGGCTTCCCGCACGACAAACGCCCGTCCTACTCCCTGTCCGAGATCCGGCATTGGCTGCAGGTTTTCGTCGATCGGTTTTATTCGTTCAGCCAGTTCAAACGCTCGGCATTGCCCAACGGCCCCAAGGTGTCGCACGGGGGAGCGTTGTCTCCACGCGGGGATTGGCGCGCGCCGTCGGATATGTCGGCTCGGACGTGGCTCGATCAGATCGAGCAGGAAGTGCCACAAGACTGAACACGACTCATTCGGTAATGGGGTGAGCCGTTGCGTGAGGTCTGTGGCAGGAAAGTCTGGTAGCCGGCGGGATGGCTCCAGAATGCCTGCACGGCGTGACTTTTCAGGCCTCAAGGCCCGGCGGACGGCTGCAGCCGATTGTTCGCCCGCGACAAGCGTCAGATCGACGTAATAGACAAGCTGGGCGTTTCGGCGCAGACTGCATAGCGCTGACACCGAATCCAGGGTCAACCGGGTCGGATACAACTACGACCTGTGTCTTGTCTTGCTCCCATACGGGACTTTCTCCATCTGCGGATCCCTGTAATCCCTTGTGTCACTGTGGTTTCAGTGGTCACATGACGGCGATTGTTGTCGGTGGTTGTTCGTAGAGTTTCAGGCATGGGTTCGAGCAGTCGTGAAGACATCGTCGGGGTCTTCAACGCGCTCGACGCGGATCTGGATCGTTTGTGTGAGTTGTCTTTTGACGTGCTCACCACCCCCGAGCGAATGCGCGCCCTGGAGCGCCTGGAAAGCTTGGCGCGCCGGCTGCGGACACCGCAGCACACG